>DATJLU010000191.1:0-26118 GCA_035509275.1 Allostellaceae bacterium
GCTGCTGGCCCGGCTACTCCGGAGCCGTTTGCTGACCAACCGGCTTCGCGTTAGAAACGTGCCGCATGGCGATTGCGATCAACGCCCCGACCTTAAACCCCCCTCTCCGCCCAGGGGGAGCGACCCATTCGCTCGCTCTGCGAGCGAACCCTCCGGGTCCGACCGCAAAGCGGTCGGCCGGGTCGCTGGGTTGGGGGGCAACGAAATGGCCGGGTCAAGCTCGGCATGAAGCTGGAAGCGGATCCGACCGTCGATGACGCGCGCTCGATGAAGCCGGCAGCGCGTCGCCGACGATGACCGATCCGGCACTGGCGCGCGGGCTCGAGCTCCACAAGGCCGGCCGTTTGGAGGAAGCGGAAGCAATCTATCGCGTCGTGCTGGCGCGCGATCCCGCGAATGCACAGGCGCAGAATGGGTTGGCCGTCATCGCCGGCATGCGTGGTGACTTCGCCGGTGCTGCAGCTTTATTTAGGGCCGCGGCCGAGCGCGCCCCCGACAATGCCAATATCGCCTATAACCTCGGCGAGGCGTTGCGCAAAGCGGGTGATCTCTCTGGTTCCATCGCCGCCTTTGCGCGTGCGATCGAGCTGCAGCCGGATATGGCCGATGCTCACTACCGCTTGGCGCTGAACCTCGAGGCGACCGGCGATTTGGATCTTGCGGAAGCGGCCTATCGGAAGACGCTCGCTCTCGATCCGCAAAACGCCCTCGCATTGGTGAATTTCGCGGCCATGCTCTTCAGCCGGCGACGAACCGAGGAGGCGATCGGGCTCCTGCAGCGTGCGATAGAGGCCGCGCCCGATCTGGCGGAGGCGTATTGCAATCTAGGGATTGCACTTCAGGAACAAGATCGCTGGGCCGAGGCGATCGCCGCGCTGAAGCGCGCGGTCGCGCTGAAGCCCGACGATGCGCTGGCGCTGTCGCATCTGATGCTGTTGCAGCAGAGCCTATGCGATTGGACCGGTTTTGCCGAGCTGCGCTCGCGCGTCGTCGCCGGCGTCCGGCAGCGCCAGCCCGTCAACGTCTTCAATCTCCTGTTTATTTCGGATGATCCGTCGCTGCACCTCGAGGCAGCGCAGCGCCAGGCAAGCGCGCTGCGAGTGCCGCCGTCGCGGGGCTTCGTGCACCGGCCGTCGAATCACGGAACGCGACTGCGCATCGGCTATCTATCGCCGGAGTTCCGCAATCACGCGTTGGCCCATCTTGCCGCCGAATTCTTCGAGCGCCATGATCGAGAGCGTTTCGAGACAGTGGGCTTTTCGATCGGACCGGACCGCGACGACGCCATGCGTCGGCGTCTCAAGGCCGCGTTCGACAGGTTCATCGATCTCGATCCGCTTTCGGACACCGCAGCGGCAGAGCGCATTCAGGCCGAGGACATCGCGATCCTTGTCGACCTGGCCGGCTACACCACGAACGCGCGCACTGCCATTCTCGCGTTGAGACCTGCGCCAATACAGGTCAACTATCTCGGCTACCCCGGCACCATGGGCGCCAGTTTCATCGACTATATCATCGTGGATCGGTTCATCGCACCGGCCTCGGAGCAACCGTTCTACACCGAGAAACTGGTGCATTTGCCGAATTGCTATCAGGTCACCGATACGACCCGCCGCGCATCGGGCCTGCCGTCCCGCGTCGAATGCGGACTTCCCGCTCAGGGCTTCGTCTTCTGCTGCTTCAATAATCCCTACAAGATCGTCCCGGCGATTTTCGCGGTGTGGATGCGTCTCCTCGCGGCCGTGCCGGCAAGCGTGCTGTGGTTGCTCGAAGGCAAGGGCGCGTCGGTAGTCAACCTGCGTCGCGAGGCGATGAAGCATGGCGTCGATCCAGAGCGGCTCGTTTTCGCACCGAAGCAACCGATGCCGCAGCACCTTTCACGCTATCGGCACGCGGATCTTTTCCTCGACACGCTGCCCTGTAACGCCCACACCACGGCGAGTGATGCGCTGTGGTCGGGCGTTCCTCTCCTCACTTGCACGGGTCGCAGTTTCGCCAGCCGCGTCGCCGGGAGCATTCTGTGCGCGGTCGGTCTGCCCGAGCTTGTGACCAGTTCTGTTGCCCAGTACGAGGCGACGGCGCTTCGGCTCGCGCGGAGCCCGGACGAACTGGCCGGGCTGCGCCGGCGTCTCGCCGATGCACCGACGCGATCAACGCTGTTCGACACCGCACGCCAGACGCGCGCCATCGAGGCGGCCTTTGCCGAGATGTGGCGCCTCTACACGGCCGGCGAATCGTCACGGGCATTCGCCGTGGAAACGGCCTGAGCGCTTCGGTTTGATCGCCAGTCGGCGTCCCGCTAGAAATGCGCGGCAATGGCGACCACACCATCGACCGCCCACCTAACCCTCCCCCTCAAGGGGGGAGGGGATTGCAAACTCATGCTGCAAGAGCCCCCTCCCCCCTTGAGGGGGAGGGTGGGGAGGGGGGTATGCAGCCGCAATAGCGCGCGCTAGCGCGTCACGGACGCAAAGGCCCCGAGCAGCGCCCCGCCGCAAAATGCAGACATGAACCAGCTTCCTCCAGCAGGCCGTCTCGCCGCCATCGAGCAGCGGCTGCGCCAGGCGATCAAGGCGGCGCCGCGGCTCGCCGATGCACATTTCCGGCTCGGTCTCTTTCTCCACCAGACCGCGCGGCTGGCGGAAGCCGAGCCGTGTTACCGCGCCGCGCTGCGGCTGCGGCGTGACCACCTCGACGCGCTCAACAATTTGGCTTTGCTGCTCGAGGCGCGCGGCGAGCGTGCGCAAGCGGAGACGCTGTTGCGGCGCGGGCTCGCGCAGAGCCCGGGAGCCGGAACGCTCCGCTGCAATCTGGCGCGGCTGCAACTGGAGCAAGGCCGGCTCGACGAGGCCGCGGCCAATTTCGAGCGTGCGCTCGACCGGCCGGAGGTTGCAGCAGCGGCCCATTGCGGCCTCGGCATGGTGCGGTGCCGGCAGGATCGGCTCGCGGAAGCCGAAGCGCTGTTTTTCGCTGCGCTGCAGCGCGATACCGCGCTGGGCGACGCGCATAACGAGATCGGCCTGTTGCAGCGCCGCGGCGGCCGCTTGGCGGAGGCGGAGCAATCCTTCCGCGCAGCGATCCGCGTCCAGCCGGCACTCGCCGCGGCGCATCTCAATCTCGGCGCACTGCTGCTCGACACGGACCGGCTCGATCCCGCCGAGGCCGCCGTCACGGCGGCGCTTGCGGCGCGGCCGGACTGGGCGGACGCACTCTACTATCTCGGCGCCGTGCAGCGACAGCGCCAACACTTCGATGCGGCCGAAGCGACGTTGCGGCGCGCCATCGCGCTCGATCCCCGGCATGCCTCGGCGCTGGCCCTGCTGGGATTGATGCTGCAGGAGGAAAAGCGCACCGATGAGGCTGAGCGGTTGCTCCGCGACGCCGTTGCCGCGGACCCAAGCTATATCGAGGCGCGCGTCAATCTTGGCCGCCTGTTATGGGCGCAGCGGCGCGAGGGCGAAGCGTGCGAGGAAGCGGAAAGAGCGTTGCGCCTTGCTCCCGATTCCTCCGATGCGATCAATCTGCGTGGTATGCTGTGGGAGATCGATTGCGTGCTTCCCGAAGCGCTCGCCGCGTATGAGCGTGCCGTTACGCTGGCGCCCGAAAATGCCGACGCCCAGCACAATCTCGGTCGGTTGCGGCTGCTTGAGGGCCGTTTCGCCGAGGGTTGGGAAGGCTTCGAGTCGCGGCTGAAGACGTCGCGCGCCAAAAGCGGCTTCTTTGCCGCCCATCATTGGGACGGAACGCCGCTTGCCGGCAAGACGATCTTGCTGCATGCCGAGCAAGGGCTCGGCGACACACTCCAGTTCTGCCGCTACGTCCCGCTTGTCGCCGCCCGTGGCGGCGAGGTGATCCTCGCAGTGCAGCCGCCGCTCGCATCGCTGCTGGCGCAGTTGCCGGGTGCCGCGCGCACCTTCGCGGTCGGCGACGAACGGCCCGTGACCGACTTCCTCATGCCGCTGGCGAGCTTGCCGCGGCTGTTTACCCATGATTTTGCCGAGATCCCCGCGGCCGATGGCTATCTCCGCGCGCCCGATGCCGCGCTCGAGCGCTGGCGTGGGCGTTTCGGCCCGCAAAGCGCGAAGCCGCGCATCGGACTTGCCTGGGCCGGCAATCCCGAGCAGGACCTGGACCGCAACCGCTCTGCTTCCCTGGCGGCGCTGCTGCCGCTGCTCGACATTCCGGGCATCGATGTCTACAGCCTGCAAGTCGGTGCCCGCGCTGCCGAGATCACCGCACAAGGTGCCGGAGAAAGACTGGTCGATCTCAGCGCCGAGATCCGCGACTTCGTCGACACCGCCGCCATTCTGTCGCTGCTCGACCTCGTGATCACGGTCGACACCTCTGTCGCGCATCTCGCCGGCGCGCTCGGTCGCCCCGGCTGGGTGATGTTGAGCGCCTTGCCGGATTGGCGCTGGCATCTCGACCGCAGCGACTGTCCCTGGTATCGCAGCTTGCACCTCTTCCGGCAGCCGCGCCGCGGTGATTGGGCGAGCGTCGTCGGCGAGATCGCGGCGCGGCTGCGCCGCGACTTTGGCCTTGCGGAGGCTGCGCCGCGATCATAGATGTGCAGCGCAACATGGAACCGGGCGCCGAAGACAGCATTGGCGGGATCGCCGTGGTACGCAGCGTCGCGGCGCTGCGCCGCGTTGTCGCCGGCTGGCGCCAGGCCGGGCAAAGCGTCGCGCTGGTGCCTACCATGGGCGCCCTCCATGCCGGCCACCTCGCGCTGGCGAGGCGCGCCGCGGCGCTGGCCGACCGGGTCATCGCCAGCATCTTCGTCAATCCGATGCAGTTCGGCCCGAACGAAGATTTTGCGCGCTATCCCCGCGACGAGGCGGCCGATGCGGCAAAGCTCGCGGCGTCGCGCTGCGATCTGCTTTATGCGCCGCGCCTCGAAGAGATCTATCCCGCGAACTTCACGACCAGCGTTTCGGCCGGCGCGATTGCTGACGGGCTGTGCGGCCGTTTCCGTCCCGGTCACTTCGCCGGCGTGGCCACGGTGGTGGTCAAGCTGCTGCAGCAGTCGCGCTGCGATCTCGCCTGCTTCGGAGAGAAGGATTACCAGCAGCTGCAGGTCGTTCGCCGCGTCGCGCGCGATCTCGACATGCCCGTCCGCATCGAGGGGGTGGCGACCGTGCGCGAGGCGGACGGGCTCGCGCTGTCCTCGCGCAACGCCTATCTCTCGCCGGCGGAGCGCGGCATCGCGCCGGCGCTGCACCGCGTGCTGTCGCAGACCGCCGCGCGCATCATCCGCGGCGAGGCGGTCGCAGCGAGCGCGGCAGCGGGAGCGGCAGCGCTGACGGAGGCCGGCTTCACCAAAGTCGACTATCTCGAAGTCTGCGATGCCGACACGCTGACGCCGCTTGAACGCGCCGACCGCCCCGGACGCGTGCTCGCCGCCGCCTGGCTCGGCAAGACACGGCTCATCGACAATGTGCTGCTGTGAAGAGTTGTCAGTGGTCAGTTTTCAACTCTCAGCTCAAGGCGAACGCGCTAGGCGCGTTCGTCCGCGGCGGCGGCAGCGATTGCGCAGCAATCGCGGGAGCCGCACTGTTCGGACTAGCCGCGGCGGGAGAGGGAGGGGTTTTTGTTATCGTGGCTGATGGCTCACAGCTGACAGCTCATCTACCGATACCCATCAGCGCCGCGAGCCGCTCCCGCGCGCCTTCCAGCTTCTCGCTTCTGCGGAGGGGTGCCGTGGTACCATCGCCGCGACCCCTGCTCTTTGACATCGTGAAGGATGTTTCACGTGTGGCGGAATGCTCCCGGTGTACACCGGGGGCGTAGGCTGCTCCCCAAGGCGAACGCGCACAGCGCGTTCGTCCGCGGCGGCGTCAGCGGTTGCGCAGCAACCGCGAGAGCCGCACCTCTCGGCCAAGCGCGCATAGCGCGTTCGCTTTGGCCTACGAGTCCGCATCTCCCAACCGCCCGATCAGCGGGCGGGGCCGGCCGGCGCCCTTCGCCGTTCGACGCCCATCAGCGCCGCGAGCCGCTCGGGCGCGTCGAGGAGGTCGCGGCTCTCGCCCTGATGCACGATCTTGCCGCGGTCGAGGATGAGAACGCGCTCGGTTTCCGCCAGCGCGAGGCGCGCATGCTGCTCGACCAGGAGAATGGCCAGCTCGTCCTCGCGCTTCAGCCGCTCGATGCTCTTGAGCACGGCGTCGACGATCACCGGCGCCAGCCCTTCGAGCGGCTCGTCGAGCAGTAGCACGGTGGGATTGCCCATGAGCGCCCGGCCGATCGACAACATCTGCTGCTCGCCGCCGGAGAGCTCGTTGCCGTAATGGCGGCGGCGCTCGGCGAGCGAGGGAAAGAGATCGTAGACGCGCGCCATGGTCCAGCGCCCGGGGCGCTCGGCGACGGCGAGATTCTCTTCGACCGTCAGCGAGCGGAAGATCTCGCGCTCCTGCGGGACCCAGCCGAGGCCGAGCCGGGCGCGGCGATGCGGCGCGAGCCGCATGATCTCGCGCCCGTCCAGCGTGATCGTGCCGCCATGCAAGGTGGTATGACCCATGATGGTGGCGAGCAGCGTGCTCTTGCCGACGCCGTTGCGGCCGAGCACGGCGAGCGTGCCTTTGGGCGGCAGGATGAGCGACACGCCTTCCAGCACCATGGTCTCGCCATAGCCGGCGCGGATGCCGTCGAGCGCGATGCCCGCCGCGCTCATCGCCGCGCGGCGTCGCCGAGATAGACCTCGCGCACGCGCGGGTCGGCGGCGATCTCCTGGGGCGTGCCTTCGACCAGCACCGCGCCCTGCACTAGCACGGTGATGCGGCGCGCCAGGCGGAAGACGAGATCCATGTCATGCTCGATGATGAGCAGCGCGATCTCCGCCGGCAGGCTCTCGATGACCTCGATGATGATGCCGCTCTCGGCCGAAGGCACGCCCGCCGCCGGCTCGTCGAGCAGCAGCACCTTGGGCTCGAGCCCGAGCGCCACCGCCAGCTCGACCAGGCGCTGGCGGCCATAGGGCAGCTCGCGCACCAGGCGCGGCGCCTCGTCGGCAATGCCGAGCCGTTCGAGCGCGGCATAGGCGGCGTCGAGGACCGCGCGGCGCGAGCCGGTCGGTCGATGCATGTCGCCGGCAACCCCGAGCCGTTCGGCAACGGCAAGACAGACATTCTCGAGCACGCTGAGGCCGCGGAACAGCGTGTTGAGCTGAAAGGTGCGGGCAAGCCCGCGTTTCACGCGCTGCGCCTGCGGCAGCGCCGTGACGTCGATGCCTTCGAACAGGATGCGGCCGGCGCTGGGCGCGAGCACGCCGGTAACGAGGTTGACGAAGGTGGTCTTGCCGGCGCCGTTGGGGCCGATCAGCGCGTGACGCGCGCCGCGCTCGAGGCGGAAATCGATGGCGTTCGCCACGGCGAGCGCGCCGAAGCTCTTGCACAAGCCCTCAGTTTCGAGTGCCGCGCTCATGGCTTGCGCCGGGCCTTCTGCAGCAGCTGCTCGGCCAGACCCAACAGCCCGCGTCGCGCGAAGATGACGACGATGATGATGAGCAGGCCGATCCAGAAATCCCAATAGACCGGATTGGCCTGGGCAAAGCGGTCCTGCGCAATCATGTAGAGCGGCACGCCGATGAAGGGACCATAGAGTCGGCCGACGCCGCCGATGATCAGCATGATGAGCGCCGAGCCCGAGCGCTCGAAACCCAGCACGTCGAGCGCGACATATTGTGTCGTCTCGGCGAGCAGCCCGCCGGCGATGCCGGCGAGGGCGGCGGCAATGGTGTAGATGATGAGCCGCCGGCGAAACACCGGCGAGCCGATCGCATGCATGCGCGCCTCGTTTTCGCGGATGCCGGTGAGCGATCGGCCGAACGGCGAATGGACGAGGCGCCGCGCCGCCAGCCAGGCGAGGAACAGGACGGCGAGGCTATAGAGATAGGCGGTGCGGTCGTAGAGGTCGAAGGGAAAGAGGCCAAGCACCGGCCAGACCGCCATGCCCTGCAACCCGTCGGCGCCGCCGGTGATGCTGCCCGCCTTGTTCGCCGCCTCCTGCAGCATGGCCGCGATCACCAGGGTGAGCATAAGCAGGCTCAGGCCCTTGGTGCGCAGGATGACGGCGCCGCTGAGAAGCCCCAGCACCGCGGCGACGAGCGCGGCGGCGGCAAGCCCGGTCAGCGGCTCGCCCCAGCCATGCGCCGCGAGCAGCCCCGCGGTATAGGCCCCGGCGCCGAAAAACGCCGACTGCCCCAGCGTGACGATCCCGGCATAGCCCAGGATCAGGTCGATCGAGAGGGTGAACAGGATCGCGATCAGGATTTGCGAGCCGAGCGCGAGATAGCTCGGAAACACAAAATAGGCGAGCGCCGCGACGAGCCAGGGCGCAAATTCCCAAGCCTTGAGCCTGTGGCCGCGCGCCAGCGCCTCGACGGCGATCGGCGCCGCTTCTCGCCCGGCGGTTGCGCGCATCAGGCGCGGCCGAACAGGCCCTGCGGACGCCACAGCAGCAGCGCCAGCGTCAGGGCATAGATGAAGAAGGCGCCGAACTCGGGCAGCAGGTACTTGAATCCGGTATCGGCGATGCCGAGCAGCAGCGCGGCGAAAAACGGGCCTCTGATGCTGCCCAGCCCGCCAACGGCGACGACGATGAGGAAATAGATGAGATGCTCCTGCGCATAGCCGGGATCGATCGCCAGGATGTTGGCGCCGAGCGCGCCGCCAAGCGCGGCGAGTCCGCTGCCCAGCGCAAAGGTCCAGGTGAAGAGCCGGCTGGTGTTGATGCCGACCGACTGCGCCATGCGGCGATTGTCGACGGCGGCGCGGATGCGGGCGCCGAAGCGCGTGCGCTCGAGGCCGAGCCACAGCAGGGTCACCACCACGGCGCCGGCGATGATGAGGAAGCTGCGATAGGCGGGGAAGCTGCGCGCGCCGAGATCGATCTGGCCGTTGAGATAAGCGGGTGGCGCCATCGGCTGCGGCTGCGGCCCCCAGATATACTGCGCCGCGGCGACCGACATGAAGATGAGCCCGATCGACATCAGCACTTGCGACAGCTCATCCGCACCATAGAGCCGGCGATAGAGCAGCCGCTCGAGCACCACGCTGCCGGCGGCGACCGTGACGAAGGCGGCGGCGACGGCGAGCGGGAAGGGCACGTGATAGGCGTTCATCAGCCGGGTCATGACAAAGCCGCCCGCCGCGGCGAAGACGCCATGCGCCAGATTGGCGAAGCCCATCAGCCCCATGGTGACGGAGAGCCCGACCGAGATGAGATAGAGCACCATCGCATAGGCGAGGCCGTGAAAACCGATGCTGATCGCGGCCGACAGCGCGGCGTTCATCGCATGTATCCCCCGACCCTAACCCTGCTTCCACGTCCCCCTCCCCCCTTGAGGGGGAGGGCGGGGAGGGGGGTAGTTACCGAAGCCTATTTCGCCGGATTGAGTTCTTTCCACGGATCCTTCGTCATCGGCAGCGTTTCGAACTCGATATTGGCGAGGCGGTCGCCCAGTTTCTCGACGCGGCGGATATAGATGTGCTGCACGATGTCGCGCGTCTCGGGATCGATCATGATCTCGCCGCGCGGGCTGTCCGGGTTCTTCCAGCCCTTGAGCGCCGCCATGATCTTGTCGGGATCGGGATTGCCTTGCGTCGCCTTGAGCGCCCCGAAGATCGCCGCCATGGTGTCCCAGCCGCCGACCGACATGAAGCCGGGCGGCGTTTTGTCGCCGTATTCGCGTTTCCACGCGGCGACATAGGCCTTGTTGGCGGGGCGCGTCGCGGCATTGGAATAGGTGCCGGCGGTGATCACGCCGAGCGGCTCCTGACCCATGTTGGGCAGCTCCTCGTCCGGCACGATGTCCTGCGGACCGATGATCTTGATGCCGGCCGTGCGCATGCCGAGATCGTCATAGGCCTTGAACAGCGCCGTCGCCTGCTTGCCCGACGGCACGAAGATGAAGACGGCGTCCGGCTTCGCGTCCTTGACGCGCTGCAGGAAGGGAACGAAGTCCGGATCCTTGACCGGGAAGGCGACGCTGTCGACGATCTGCCCGCCGGCATCCTTGAAGCCCTTGCTGAATGCGTCCGCGGCTTCGTGGCCGGGGGCGAAGTCGCTGACGGCGATGTAGACCTTTTTGAGGCCGCCCTTCGTCGCCGCCCATTGACCCAACGGCAGGCATTCCTGCCACAGCGTGAAGGAGACGCGCGCGACATAGGGCGAGAGCCGCGTCAGATTCACCGCCGCCGCGTTGCTGGAGATGGTCGGCACCTTGGCCTCGGCGCTGAGCGGCGCGATCGCCAACGCATTCGGCGACCAAATCAGCCCGGCGATGAAATTGACATGGTCGCGGGTGATCAGCTCCTGCGCCAGTCGCTTGGCAGTCGCCGGGTTGAGGCCGGTATCGTCGCGCCGGATGAGCTCGAGCGTAACGTCTTTCGGCAGGTCCTTCTCGTGCTCCTTGACGTAGAGGCTCATGCCCTTGTCGATCTGATCGCCGAGCGAGGCCGCCGGGCCGGAATAGGTCAGGATCACCCCGACCTTGACCGTCTCCGCCGCGCTCGGCTGCGCCGCCAGCGCTACCGCAAGCGACGCCCCCAGCGCCAGAACCCCGAACTTGCTCGTCATCGCCCCGACCTCCCTTTGATGCCCGGCGGGTTCGACCCGCGGCCGTTTTCGCCGGCACTATACCGGTCGCCCTCGGCGCCGGGCAACTATCCGCATGCTAAATTGTTTGATACCCAATCTTATTTGCCCAATCAGGCGACCTTGACCAGCTGCTTGCCGAAGTTCTCGCCCTTGAGCAGGCCGATGAAGGCGCGCGGCGCGTTCTCGAGCCCTTCCGTTACGCTCTCGCGGTATTTGATCTTGCCGTCGCGCACGCCCTGGGCGAGCTCCTTCAACGCCTCCGGCCAGCGCGCCATGTTGTCGGAGACGATGAAGCCCTGCAGCCTGATGCGCATGCCGACCGCCATCATCAGGTTCTGCACGCCGTAGCGCTCCACCGCGTTGTATTGCGAGACCATGCCGCAAAGCGGGATGCGGGCGAAGGGATTGCAGCGCAGCAGCACGGCATCGAGCAGCGGCCCGCCGACATTCTCGAAATAGACGTCGATCCCTTTAGGCGTGGCGGCGGCGAGGGCTTTCTGCCAGTCGCCGGTCCGGTGATCGATGCAGGCGTCAAAGCCCAGCTCCTCTACCACGAAGCTGCATTTCTCCGCGCCGCCGGCGACGCCGACGACGCGGCAATCCCGCGCCTTGGCGAGCTGGCCGACGACGCTGCCGACGGCGCCGGAGGCGGCCGAGACCACCACCGTCTCGCCGGCCTTGGGCTGGCCGATGTCATTGAGCCCGATCCAGGCGGTGACCCCGGGCATGCCGACGACGCCGAGATAGGCCGAGACCGGAGCCAGCGTCGGGTCGACCTTGCGCATGTTGCTGCCGTCGGAGAGCGCGTAGCGTTGCCAGCCGACGCGGGCGGCCACCGTGTCGCCCGGGCGGAACTTCGCATTGCCGCTCTCCACCACCTCGCCGACGACTTCGCCCTCCATCACCTGGCCGATCTCCACCTTGGCGGCGTAGGAGCGCTGGTCGTTCATCCGGCCGCGCATATAGGGATCGAGCGAAAGATAGAGCGTCTTGACCAGCACCTGGCCCTCGCCGGGCTTTGGGATCTCGCTCTCGACGATGCGGAAGTCGCTTTCCTTCACCCAGCCCGTCGGGCGGCTGGCAAGCAGCACTTGCAGGTTTTTCCCGGCCATGACGTCTCTCCCTTGACTGATCGGGTCGGGTCCCACGCTAGAGCGTCTGGCCCTGACCACCAACTCAAAATTGTAGCCTCGCGCAAGATGTGCCACTTTAGGAGCCGGGCACAAGAATGCGGCGAGCCGCGGTTGAATACTTCGACACCTGCGGTACGGCCGCTGACGGAGCCGGCACCGAATGAAGCGGATATTTTATACCCCGGCCATTTTCGAACAAAGCAGCCTGGCCGATGCAAAACGGATCATTCTTACGGTTCCGCCGGACATTCTGGATGATTTCTGGCAGCGCGCGACCCGCGCTACGGCTGATCTGATCGTCGCAGCCCTGCTGCCGGTGGAACAGAGCACGCTGCTGGATTTCGGCTGCGGCATCGGGCGACTGGCAAAAGAGCTGATCCAGCGGACCGGGTGCAAGATCGTCGGCGTCGATATCAGCGCCTCGATGCGCCGGCTTGCCGTCGAGTACGTCGCATCGGACCGGTTTTCCGTGATGTCGTCTGGTGAATTTGCGCGCCTCGCGGCGAACGGAACCGCCGCGTTTTCCGGCGCCTACAGCATCGTTGTGCTGCAACACGTTCTCGACCCGGCGACCGAGCTTCGCCGGATCGCCGCGACCTGCGCGGCGTCGGCGCCGCTGTTTGTCTACAACTGCATCAATCGCTGCGTGCCGACCAACTTGGGGTTCGCGAATGACGGCCAGGATATCGGCCGACTCGCATCGGAAATCTTCGAGTTCAAGCAGGAGTTCGACGTGCCGCGCGACCTCCTCCTCTATCCCGATCGCGGACCAATGCCAGGAGAAATCGAGTCCCACTGGTTCAGGCTGTTCGCGAACAAGCGGCGGAGCACCGCGTAAGCCATCTCGACACCGTCAAACCTTGCTAACCACCGAGTCCCTTGACGAGGCTTGCCTCGTTGGCGAGCACGTAGCGATCGAAGAGGCTGGTCTGCAGCGCGCGCAGCGCCGGGTCGCGGAAGAGGCGCAGGCGCGACGTCTGCGGCCGGCCGGCGACCGACCAGCTCGTCATCTCGACGCTGTGATGGCGCTCCCCGAACGAGGTGGCGTGGATCACCATGACCGCTTGATCCTCGCAGAGCAGCCGGTCGCCGTTCCGCGTGAGCCGCGCCAGCGACTCGCCATGCACGTTCCATTGCCGCGGATCGATGAGGCGCACGGCGGCGGGATTGCGCCAAGCCGTGATGTTGAACGCGTTCTGCTCCCAGAGGAAATGCTCATCGACCTCGAAGGTCGTCTTCTTCCAATCCTTGAGCCAGCGCCGCGAGTTCACGAGGAAAAAGCCCGAATTGAGGTAGGGATACTGCCGCGGCGCGATGCGCCATTGCGCCAGCAGCTCGCGAAACGGCCGCACATTGCGTCCACCGCGTTCGATCTCCTCCAGGAACTGCGCGATCTCCCGGCGCGGATCGTCGACGCAGGTGGCGAAGGTCTGGCCGTCTTTCGCCATCTCGGCGACAAGCGCGGCCACAGGGGGGCGCGGATCGGCGAGCATGACCATATCGGCATCGACCCAGGCCGCGACCTCGGCGTCGCGCGGCAGGAAGTCGATGAGGGCGGATTTGTAGTACCAGGGGTGGAGCGGCTTGCCGCGCGGTTGAGGCAGCGCGGCGAGCTGGCGGCGCTCCTCGAGAAAGCGCCGCTGCGGCGCGCTGAGGCCAAAATCGCATACCGCGATGGCGGCGCTCGCGCCGAGCTCCTCGAAGGACTGCAGCAGGATGAAGAGCTGTGCGAACATCCGGGAATCGGCCCCGGTCAGGAACTGAATGGCCATCCTCTCACCCTGCGGCGACGCGAGCGCGCCGACTTTGGGGAAGCGCTGGGCGGAAGGCAAGGGAAAGCCGCCCCGTGACCGGCGCCGGGGCGGCGGCTATACTCCGCCGCGGTGCGGTTGGACGGCTTCAAGAAACCGCCACGGGGAGGGATTACCATGCACCGGAAGACGAAGGATCGCTCTGCGATGGTTCGAGCATCGTTGGCGCGCCGCGCGCTGATGCAGGGCGTCGGCGCCGGCTCGGTCGCAGCCCTGCTGGCGGCATCGCGGAGCGGCGCCCGCGCTGCGGAGAACGGTCCCTTCCCGTCGCATCCGCGCTGGAAGTTCGTCTTCGTCAACCACGTCACCACCAGCCCGTTTTTCGTCGCCTGCCAATACGGCATCGAGGATGCTTGCGCGCTTCTGGGCTGCGACTATCAGTGGACCGGGTCGGAAACCTCCGATGTGGCGCAGATGGTGAATGCGATGAACGCGGCGATCGCCGCCAAGGCCGACGCGGTCGCCGTCTGCATCGTCGATCCCAAAGGCTTCGAGCGGCCGGTGGAGCGCGCGCTCGAGGCCGGCATCCCGGTCTTCGCCTACAACGCCGATGCGCCGCGCGGCAGCGGCAACAAGCGCCTTGCGTATATCGGCCAGGATCTCTTCCTCTCCGGGCAATTGATGGGCGAGCAGATCGTCAAGCTCGTCGGCTCCGGCGAGGTGGCGATCTTCATTGCGACGCCGGGGCAGCTCAACCTGCAGCCGCGGGTCGATGGTGCGATGGATGCGATCAAGCGATCGGGCGCGAAGATCAACGCGACGATGATCGCCACGGACCCGACGGTCAATGTCGGCCTGTCGAAGATCCGCGCCTACTATCTTGGCCACCAGGATGTCCGCGGCATGTTCGGCACCGGCGGCGGCGATACGATGAATGTCGGGCTCGTGCTGCGCCAGTACGACCTGCCGAAAAAAGGCGTGCATGGCGGCGGCTTCGATCTGCTGCCGCGGTCGCTCGAGGCGATCCATGACGGGTTTCTCGATTTCGCCATCGACCAGCAGCCCTACCTGCAAGGCTTCTACACGGTGATGGAGATGTTCGCCTACAAGGTATCGGGCGGGCTGGTGGGGCCGGCCAATATCAACACCGGCCTCAAATTCGTCACCAAGGACAGCGTCGAGCCCTATCTCACAACCAAGACGCGCTACGAAGGCAGCGGCGCGGCGGCGCAGATCGTGCCGCATAACGGACCGATCGGCGGCTGAGCCGGACCGATGGTGACCGAACCTGCCGCCCTGTCGGCTCGCGGCGTCGCGCGCCGCGCGCATGGCTTCCTGCTCCGGCCGGAGGCCGGGGTTTTCGTCGTGTCCGTGGTGCTGGTCCTTTATTTCCAGCTGGCGAACCCCAACTTCCTGACCGATGCCAATCTGCAGACGCTGTCGCAATTCGTCGCCGCGCCGGTAATCATCGCCTGCGGCGAGATCATGCTGCTGATCTGCCGCGAGATCGACCTGTCGGTGGGCCAGGTCTTCGCGCTGGCGCCCTTCATCATGGGCGATGCGCATGAAGCCGGGGTGCCGGTGGTGGCGGCGATCCTGGTGGCGCTGCTGGTCTGCGCATTGATCGGCCTGGCGATCGGCCTCATCACCATCTGGCTCGAGGTACCGTCTTTCATCACCACGCTCGGCATGCTGTTCCTGGTCACCGGCGTGACCTTGACCATCTCGCGCGGCTTTCCCGCCAACACGCCGGGCGGCCCGCTGATCACCAACATCCTCGGCGGCTGGGGCTATGCCGAGATCATCTGGGCGCTGATCGCAGTGGCGATCATGCATGTCGTGCTGCGCCATACGCGCTATGGGCTGCACACCGTTGCGATCGGCGGCAATCTCACCGCCGCGGCCGAAGCCGGCATCGCCATCAACCGCATCAAGATCGGCAATTTCGTCCTCACCAGCACGCTGGGCGGCTTCGCCGGGCTGCTGGAGGCGTTCCGCATCGGCTCGACCGACCCGCTGGCCGGCGGCAGCACCATCATGTTTCTGGGGGTGGCCTCGGGCGTCATCGGCGGCACCGCGCTCGGCGGCGGATCCGGCACGATCATCGGCGGG
Organism: Allostellaceae bacterium; assembly: GCA_035509275.1. Lineage (GTDB taxonomy): Bacteria > Pseudomonadota > Alphaproteobacteria > ATCC43930 > CGMCC-115725 > DAHUYF01. Next base: position 15,593 of record DATJLU010000191.1, read on the forward strand.
TTGGTGGGCGCCATACTCCTCGGCGTGTTGCAGGATGGCTTCACCTTGCAAGGGATCAATGCCTTCACCTTCGACATCATCATCGGCGCGGCGATCCTCATCGCGATGATCGCCAACATCCGCATCGCGCGGCGGCGGCAGCGGGGCGGGGAATGAGCGATACCGCGGAAGCCATTCGCGCCGAGGCGCTGACCAAGCGCTTCGGCAGCGTGACCGCGCTCGCCGGTGTCTCGATCGCGCTGAAGCGCGGCGAGACCCTGGGCATCCTCGGCGACAACGGCGCCGGCAAGTCGACCCTCATCAAGATCCTGACCGGCTATCACCAGCCGGATTCGGGGCAGCTCTTCGTCGACGGCAAGCCGGTGCGCCTCGGTTCGGTCGACGAGGCGCGCGCCTTCGGCATCGAATGCGTCTATCAGGACCTGGCGCTCGTCAACGGTCTCAGCGTTTACCACAATCTGTTTCTGAACCGCGAGTTGCTGCGCCCGGGCCTGCTGCGCCTGCTCGACCACGCGGCGATGCGCCGGCGTGCGGCCGAGGCGCTGGCCGAGATCGGCGTCAACGTGCCGTCGATCGAGATCGAGGTTGGAGCGCTGTCGGGCGGACAGCGCCAGGCGATCGCGGTGGCGCGCGCGGTCTGCTCCAAGGCGCGCATCCTGCTGCTCGACGAGCCACTGGCGGCGATGGGAGCACGCGAAGCGCAGCAGATCATCCGGCTCATCGAGCGGCTCAAGGCACGCGGCGACATCGCAATTGCGATGATTGCCCACAATTACGCGCAGACGCTCGAAATCTGCGACCGTGTAATCCTGATGCAGCACGGCCGCGTCACCTTCGAGAGCGCAACGGCGACGACCTCGGCCGCCGAACTGCTCGAGATTGTGCGCCGCGAATATCGCCAGCGCGCTTGAGTTGCCTCTGAGGGAAAAGGGGATAAGGGGATGAGGGGGATGAAATTTAGGGCGCCGAAGGCGCCATTTTTCTTATCCCCTCATCTCCCATCATCCCCTTATCCCCCTTTTATTCCGGACGACGCGAGCGCGGTGCGGAGAGAACCGCTAACCCGGCGTGCTGCGCGCGGTGAAGTCGCCGGTGGCGATGCAGTCGCGGTAATGGTCGAGCGCCCAGCGCACCGACGGAAAGGCGAGCTCTTCCCACGGGATTTCTTCCCAGGCGAAGAGCTTCACCTCGAGGCTTTCGGCCCCGGCCGCGAATTCCGGCGCCTCGAGATGGGCGCGATAGATGATCTGCACTTGGCTGATGCGCGGGATGTCGTAGATGGCGAGCAGCCCGTCGATGACGATCTTCGCCTGCGCCTCTTCCCAGGCCTCGCGCATGGCGCCCGCCGGCGTCGATTCCTGCAGCTCGAGGAACCCCGCCGGCAAGGTCCAGAAGCCGCGGCGCGGATTGATGGCGCGGCGGCAGAGCAGGATGCGGTCTTGCCATAGGCACACCGCGCCGACGACGATCTTCGGATTTTCGTAGTTGATGAAGCCGCAATCCGGGCAGACCATGCGCTCCCGGTTGTCGCCTTCGGGAATGGTGAGGACGCTGGGGCCGCGGGTGAAAGGCAAATCGGCCATGGGTTAGCAGCCTGTCTCGGACCCTACGCCGCCGCCGGCGCGCCCGTTCAGACGAAAAGGTCGAGCAACCGGCCGCGGCCGCGCGCTTGCGTCTGCTGGGTTTTCGTCTGCTGTTGCGCTTGAAGGTCGCCGCGGCCGCCGTCGCGATTGGCCGTGACGCGCCGCTCCGGCTCGATCGGCGCCGCAGGAGTGGCCGGCCCGGCGACGGGAACGGCCGTCGGCGCCGAGGTCGGCGCCGGCTGGGCAATGCCACCCGGCGGAAGAATCTCCATGATCGCGCGCTCCTGCGAGCCTGGGCCGAACTATACTGCGGCGCGCGCGCACCGGGCAAGCTCGTCCGGGAATCATGGTTAATCCCGGGAAAGCGCGGCGACGCCCGGGAGCGTGCGGCCTTCGAGCCATTCGAGGAAGGCGCCGCCGGCGGTCGAGACATAGCTCAGCGCCTCCGTCACCGCCGCTTGCGCCAGCGCCGCGACGGTGTCGCCGCCGCCGGCGACGCTGAGCAGCGTACCGGCGCGGGTGAGCGCGGCGACGCGCCGGGCGATCGCGATCGTCCCGGCGTCGAAGGGCGGCGTCTCGAAGGCGCCGACCGGGCCGTTCCACACCAGGGTGCGGCTTTGCTCGAGCCGCGCCCCGATCGCTGCCACGGTCTGCGGACCGATATCGAGGATCATCTGGTCGTCCGGCACGCGGCCGATCGCGACGGTCTCGCTCGCCGCGCCGGGGGCGAGCGTGCGCGCCACCACCGCGTCCACCGGCAGCATCAACGCGCAGCCCGCGCCGCGGGCGCGCTCGATGATGTCGCGCGCGGTCTCTGCCATGTCGCGCTCGCAGAGCGATTTGCCGATGGCGATGCCTTGGGCGAAGAGGAGCGTGTTGGCCATCGCGCCGCCGATAATGAGCGCATCGACCTTGCCGACAAGAAAGCGCAGCAGGTCGAGCTTGGTCGACACCTTGGCACCGCCGATCAGCGCCGCCACCGGCCGCTGCGGCGCCTCCAGCGCCTTGGCAAGCGCTTCGAGCTCGGCCTGCATCAGCCGTCCCGCTGCTGCCGGCAGCAGATGCGCCAGCGCTTCGGTCGAGGCATGCGCGCGATGCGCGGCGGAGAAGGCATCGTTGACGTAGAGGTCGCCGAGCGCGGCGAGGCGCCGCGCAAAATTCACGTCGTTTGCTTCCTCTTCGGCGTGGAAGCGGAGATTCTCGAGCAACGCCACCGCGCCCGGCTGCAGCGCGGCGACGACGCGCTCGGCAGCGGGACCGATGCAATCTTCGGCGAAGGCGACCTTGCGCCCGATCGCCTGGCCGAGCGGCGCGGCCAAGGGCCGTAGCGAATAGGCCGGATCGGGCTTCCCCTTCGGCCGGCCGAAATGCGACATCACGACGACCTTGGCGCCGCGCTCGGCGAGCTCGCGGATGGTGGGTGCGAGCCGCTCGATCCGCGTCGCGTCGCCGACCCTGCCATCTTTCATCGGCACGTTGAGATCGGCGCGCAGCAGCACGCGTTTGCCGTTCGGGTCGATGTCGTCGAGGGTGTCGAACTTCGCCATGATCACCGCCATTTCAGGGCTCGGCCGGTACGGTTGCGCCGTAGAGACGCTCCTAGCGAAAGGGTCGCGTTTGCGTCAATTTGCCGGACGCGGCGACGGCCGGGTCGCTGCGCTAGGATATCGTGAAAGACCGGTGGGAGAGCCATGGCCAGCGCGCTCGAACGCATTGCCTATCGCACCTCGCAGCGGCTCCGGGTGTCGTGGTACTCCGGCCAGAAATGGTTGAGCGCACGACTGACGGAGAGTGTGGCCGCGGCGCCGGACCTGGCGGAGCGCATGCCGGAGCGCGCGCGCATCCTCGCCGATCTCCGCGATCTCCTCGCGCTTGATTGGCGCAACATCGAGGCCGGCCATTACCAGGTCCCCGAGGAGGTCGTCATCCGCCCGCTCGCCGCGCTGCGCAAAGCGGGACGCTATTTCGCCGATCTGCCCCGCGTCGATGCGCGCCGCCGCGCCGCCGCCAATGACGAGGTGTTCCGCGCCGCGCCGCGCGGGCTTTATCCCCGCTACTTCCTGCAGAACTTCCATTATCAGACGGATGGGTATCTGAGCCGCCGCTCGGCCGAGCTCTATGACCACCAGGTCGAGGTGCTGTTCGGCGGGGCCGCGGAAGCGATGCGGCGTCAGGCGCTGGTGCCGCTGAAGCGCGTGCTCGAAGAGCGCGGCGTGCGGCAGGCGCGGCTCATCGACCTCGCCTGCGGCACCGGGCGCTTCCTGCGCGCGGTCAAGAACAACTATCCGAGGCTTGCCGTTACCGCGCTCGATCTGAGCCCGTTCTACCTTGACGAGGCGCGCCGCGCGCTCGATCCCTGGTCGCGCACCGAGTTCATCGCCGCGCCGGCCGAGCGCGTGCCCTGTCCCGATCGAAGCTTCGACGTTGTCACCTCGATCTTTCTTTTTCACGAGCTGCCCGCGCGCGAGCGCCAGCAGGTGATCGGCGAGATGGCGCGGCTGCTGCGGCCCGGCGGCGCGGCGATCCTGCTCGATTCGATCCAGCTCGGCGACCGGCCGGAATACGACGCGCTCGTCGAATACTTTCCGCTCGCCTTCCACGAGCCCTATTACGCGCAATATGCCCGCGAGGATCTCGTTGCGCTCTTCGCCGCTGCCGGCTTGACCCTCGAGGAGACGAACCTCGCCTATTTCGCCAAGGTGATGATGTTCAGGAAGAAGCTGTCAGCGATCAGCTGACAGCTGTCAGCTGAGTGGTCAGTTTTCAGTTATCAGTTTTCAGTCAGCGATCTGACCACACCGACCACCGAGAACTGACAACTGACAACTGACAACTTGGCTGAGAGCTGAAAGCTTCTTCTACGCGTCGCTCGGTGGGACCCAGGGAATATGGGCGACCTCGATGCCGTCGTCGGCGAGGGAGCGAGACTCCGCCTCGGTCGCTTCGCCATAGATGCCGCGCGCTTTGGCCTCGCCCTGGTGGATGCGACGCGCCTCCGCGGCGAAGCGGTCGCCGACATATTCGCAATTCTGTTCGACCTGGCGGCGCACCTGTTGCAACATCCGGCGGAGCTGCTCGGGCGAAGGCGCCGGCGCGTCGGCGGCGGCGCGTCCGAGCCGCGGCGCCATCGGCGCCTTCTCGATGCCGGTGTTGCCGCATTCCGGGCAGGTGACGAGCCCGCGTGCCGCCTGGCGCTCATAGGTGGCGCCGTCGCGGAACCATGCTTCGAACTCGTGCCCGGCGGCACATTTCAACGTGAAGAGTATCATCGCATACCGGACCCTCTGCTCATTTGATACACGTCCCCGGACCGCTTAGCAATCGGCATGGTCGAGTGCCAATGCAACCAACACCGCCTCCTCCCGCCCCGGTTCCATCCGCTTGGATCCGCCGCTTTGTGCCGCTGATCCCGCCGCAGGGGCGCGTGCTCGACCTCGCGGCCGGCAGCGGACGCCATGCCCGATTGTTGCGCGAAGCGGGTTACGCCGTGGTTGCCGCGGATCGCGATATCGCCGCGCTCGAGGCCGCGTTCGCTGGGGATTCTCTTTGCGAGATCAAGATGATAGACCTTGAGGACGGAGGTCCGTGGCGGCTTGGCGGCGGCTATCACGGCATCGTCGTCACGAATTACCTGTGGCGGCCGCTGCTGCCCGATCTGGCGGCGGCGCTGGCGCCTGGCGGGGCCCTCCTCTACGAGACCTTCATGCTCGGCCAGGAGCGGTTCGGCCGGCCCCGCAATCCCGATTTCCTGTTGCGGCCGGGCGAGCTCCTGGCGGCGTTCCTCGACCGGCTCTCCATCATCGCCTTCGAGCAAGGCGAAATCGCAGCGCCGCGCCCGGCGATGGTTCAGCGGCTCGCCGCGGTGAAGGCCGAGCCCGGCCGGCTGCCGCCGGGTTAGTGCCCTATTCCGCCGCAAGCGCCGGCTTCTTCGCCGGCGCGGCGAACGGCCGGTCATGGGTCAGCGATGGCACGGCGCGCCGCGCCTCGGCCACTTTCGCCGTGTCGATCTCGGCGAGGATAAAGCCGGTACCGTCCTCCGCCTCGGCGAGGATCTCGCCCCAGGGTGCGACGATGAGCGAATGGCCATAGGTCTTGCGCCCCTCGGCGTGCTCGCCCCATTGCGCCGGAGCGAAGACGAAGCAGCCGGTCTCGATCGCCCGCGCCCGCATCAGCACATGCCAATGCGCCCGCCCGGTCGGCACGGTGAAGGCGGAAGGGATGGTGAGGAAATCGGCACCGGCCTGCGCCAAGGCGCGATAAAGCTGCGGAAAGCGCAGATCGTAGCAGACGGTAAGGCCGAGAACGCCCCACGGGAGCGGTGCCAGCACCGCGCCTTCGCCAGGACGGAAGGCATTCGATTCGCGGTAGCTCTCGCCGCCCGCGAGCTCGACGTCGAACATGTGAATCTTGTCGTAGCGGGCTGCGATCGTGCCGTCGGGTGCCAGCAGGAAGGAGCGATTGGCGAGCCGCTCATCGCCGTCCTCGCGCCGCACCACGGCCGAGCCGAGCAGCAGCCAAGCCTGAGTTTCGCGCGCCAGCTCGCGGAACGCCGCGAGCATCGGATGGGCGGCCTCGCCCTTCGCCTTGGCGAGACGCTGCTGCCGTTTGGGCTCGATCATGTCGCTCACTTCGGGCGTCATGATCAGTTCGGCCCCGGCCGCGCGCGCCGCGCGGATCAGCGCGCTCGCCGCGGCGATGTTGGGCTCGACCTCGCGGGTCGAGGAAAGTTGGACGCAAGCGGCGGTGAAGCGGCCGCTCATGCGGGGCCGATCCCGAGCTTGGCGTCGAGCTTGCCGGCGTGCTCCAACGCGTAGAGATCGTCCGAGCCGCCGATGTGCTCGCCATCGATGAAGATTTGCGGCACGGTCTGCCGCCCGCCTGAGCGCTTTACCATCTCGTCGCGCTTGTCGCCGTGCTCGATCACGTCGATGTTGACGTAAGCAACGCCCTTCTTCTCGAGCAGGCTCTTGGCCCGTGCGCAATAGGGGCAGAACATCGTCGCATAGATCTCAACCCGGGCCATGATCGCTCCTGCCGCCATCCGCTCCGCTCCATCTAGTGGAAAACGGCGGCAAATCAAGACATTTCCGCGTGGCGCGCGCAGCGGGGCGCCTGCGTGCGGTGCGGGCGAAGGCGGAACAGCGCCGCAGCGTGGTCCGTTGAGCCAGTGAGGTTAGACGGAGACAAGACCATGCGATTTGCGGCGATGGTGGCGCTCGTTCTGATGCTTTCGGGCTGTGGCACGCTGGTCGGCGCCGGCGCCGGCGGGCTCGCCGGTAATCAGTTCGGCCATGGCAGCGGCAAAACCGCCGCCACGGCCGCGGGCGTGGTCGGCGGCGGCCTGCTCGGCCATGCCCTGACCGGCGATTGAGGCGATGCTGGGTGTGCGGGTCAACCTTCCTGCCGCACGGTTCGCGCCACGGTAAGCACGTCGACGGCGGCGGCGCCGCCGCGGCGGAGGACCCGAGCACACTCGCCGACCGTGGCGCCGGTGGTGAAGACATCGTCGATGAGGAGGACGCGCTTGCCGCGGACATCCCGCCCCGGCTTCAGCGCAAACGCGGCGCGCACATTGCGCTCGCGCGCGGCGGCGTTGCGCTTGCCTTGGGACGGGGTGCGCCGGCGGCGGACCAGCCAATCGGCGCCGACCGGCGGTCCGCCGGCCGCTTGCAGCGCGTAAGCAAGCACTGCCGCCTGGTTGTAGCGTCGCGTGAACAGCCGCGTCCAATGGAGCGGCACCGGCACGGCGATGTCGGCCGCCGCGACCAGCTCTCCGCCGGCACGCCGCAGCCAGGCGCCGAACGCCGGTGCCAGATGCAGCCGGTCGCCATGCTTGAAGGCGAGAATGAGGTCGCGACTCGCCTCGTCATAGCGCATGGCTGCGCGGGCGCGGTCGAAGGCCGGGTGGGCGCGGGCGCAGGCGCCGCAGAGCGCCGGCATCGTCAGCGCGAACTCGAAGGGCAGGCCGCAACAGGCGCAGCAGGGCTCGCCGAGAAAAGTGATGCCGCTCCAGCACGGTGCGCACAGCGCACCCGCCTCGCTCACCGTCGCGCCACAGATCAGGCAACGCGGCGGCAGAAGGAGATCAAGAAGTGCCGTGGCGGCGCGGCGCAGCGCCGGCGGTCGGGCAAGACCCTGCATCGCGCGATGTGAGCCGGTGGCGGCGATACTGTCAACGTCCGCCCGGCCCGTACTTGCGGCGCACCGCGCGGCAATGCGCTATACCCTTGCATGGCCGCGCCAGAGAACCCGCTTTGCGTCTTCGACCGGGCCGCCGTGCGCGCGCATCGCGAGCGCGCGGCGCATCGGCCTGAGGCGGCGGAGTTTCTTGCCTGCGAAGCGGCGGAGCGGCTCGCCGATCGGCTCGACGACGTGACGCGGCGCTTTCCCCGGGCGCTCGATCTCGGCTGCCGCCATGGCGTGTTGGCGCGGTACCTTGCGGGGCGCGGCGGCATCGAGCAGCTCATCCACGCCGACGCCGCCTTTGGCTTCGCCCGCCGCGTGACGGCGCCTGCGCTCGTCTGCGAGGCCGAGGCGCTTCCCTTCGCCCCGGCAAGCTTCGATCTCGTGCTGAGCAATCTCGAGCTGCACTGGACGAACGACCTGCCGGGCGCGCTCCTGCAATTGCGGCAGGCGTTGAAGCCGGACGGGCTGCTCCTCGCCTCGCTCTTCGCCGGCGCGACCCTCGGCGAGCTGCGCCTCGCGCTGATGGAGGCGGAGCTCGAGGAGGAGGGGGGCGTCAGCCCGCGCGTGGCGCCTTTCGCCGATCTCCCTGATCTCGGCCAGCTGCTGCAGCGCGCCGGGTTTGCGCTGCCGGTAGCCGACAGCGATACCATCGAGGTCACCTATGCCGATGCGCTGTCGCTGATGCGCGATCTGCGCGCCATGGGCGAGAGCAACGCCGTCGCCGAGCGCCGCCGCGGCTTCAGCCGCCGCGCCACGATGGCCCGCGCGGCGGCGTACTACCGCGAGCGCTTTGCCCGGCCGGATGGGCGCATCCCGGCGCGCTTTGAGATCGTCACCCTTACCGCGTGGGCGCCGCATGAGAGCCAACCGCGGCCGCTGGCGCCGGGCAGCGCCGGCACGCGGCTCGCCGCGGCGCTGGGCACCGTCGAGCGCCCCACCGGCGACCCGCCTTCCCGGTGATGCCGAAGGATTCAAAGCTTAACCAATGTTAAGCGGTCGTTAGCCTGGCGCGGGGAAAATGGCCTCTTTGCGCGGAGCGGCCAGGGCCGTCTCCCGGCTGGAAACCGCGGCATTTTATGCGTTCCTTGCGTGGGCTTTTCTTCGGTTCTTGGCTCCGGCGCGGCCCGGAGGCCCGCAGGGCCTCGTCGGTGCGCCCGGTCGCGAATCGCTTCACCCGAATCATCCTGATCTTCGCCGGGGTTCAGGCGATCGTTCTCGGCCTCTCGATCGTCGCCATCGAGGGTATCGATGCGACTCGCGCGTATGTCGCCGGCGAGGATCTCTACGCCAAGGCGCAGAAGCAGGCGGCGCTCGACCTCCGCCGCTTTCTGATGTTCGGCGAGGCGCATTACCTCGACGATTTCCGCCGCGACATCGCCGTACCGATCGGCGACTGCACCGCCCGCGAGGCGCTGCGTACGCCTAGCCCCGATTTTGCCCGCGCCTATCAAGGATTTCTCATTGGCGGCAACGATCCGCGCGACATCCCGGCGATGTCGACGCTGTTGCGCTGGTTCTCGTGGTGGCCGCCTTTGGGCCGCGCCGTCGAGGATTGGCGGCAGAGCGATCTTCTGGTGGCGCAACTCGCTGATCTCGCCGCGGAGATCGGGGCGGCGGCGCGCGCCGGGCCGATCGGCGCAGAGCAGCACGATGCGTTCCGCACGCGCCTCAATGCGCTCGACGACCGGCTGACCGCGCTCGAGCAGGATTTCGCCGTTCATATGGGCGAGGCGGCGCGAGAGGCGCGCGATTGGGCGATATGGGGCCTGATGCTGAGCAGCGCGCTCCTGACCGTCCTCGGCATCCGGCTTGGCTGGCGCAGCCTGCGCAGCGGCATCGTCGCCGAGCAACGGCTCGCACGCAGCGAGCAGCGTTTCCGCGATTTCGCCGAGGTGGCCTCCGATTGGTTCTGGGAGACCGACACCGATCATCGGCTGAGCTATGTTTCCGGCCGCGTCGCCCAGGGCGAGGCGGTGGATGTCTCGACGTTCATCGGCAAGACGCTGCTCGACGTCGCCGGCGGCGATCCCGCCGAAGAGGTCTGGCAGCGGCATCTCGCGGTACTGGCCGCGCGCCAGCCCTTCCGCGACCTCTCCTACTCGATCCGGGGCGGCGATGGCGCCGAGCAGTTCTGGTCGGTCAGCGGCATGCCGGTCTATGACGATGCCGGCGCCTTCCTCGGCTATCGCGGTACCGCCAGCGACATCACGCGCGAAGTGCTGGCGCAGCGCAGCCTGCGGCAGGCGAAAGAGCAGGCGGAGACCGCCAGCCGTGCCAAATCCGAGTTTCTTGCCAATATGAGCCATGAGCTGCGCACGCCGCTCAACGCCATCATGGGCTTCTCGGACGTGATGAAGGCCAAGCTGTTCGGCGAGCTGCCGCCCAAGTACGCCGAATACGCCGACATGATCCACGACGCCGGTTCGCACCTGCTCGACCTGATCAACGACGTGCTCGACATCTCCAAGATCGAGGCCGAGCGCTACGAGTTGCACCGCGAGCCGATCGACGCCCGCGACGCGGTCTCCAGCGCCCTCAGGCTCACCCGCCTTGGGGCCGACCGGGGCGGCATCTCGCTGCGCGGGCTTCTGCCGCCAGGCCCCCTGGACGCCGAGGCCGACCCGCGCGCGGTCAAGCAGATCGTGCTGAACCTGATCTCCAACGCCCTGAAGTTCACCCCCCAGGGCGGCTCGGTGACGGTCTCGGCCCAAGGCTATGGCGAGGAGCTGGAGATCGTGGTCTCCGACACCGGCGTCG
>DATJLU010000192.1:0-31931 GCA_035509275.1 Allostellaceae bacterium
TTTGCTTGGCTTGATCGCACGCATCTTGGCACCATCAGGCAGTGTGAATGCCTCTAAACCTGGGGGTGCTGATGCGCGCCTTGCTCGCCACCGCGATGATCGTGCTGCTGGCCGGGGCGATGCTGGCCGCCTGCCAGAGAGACCCCTCCGATACGCCCGTCGCGTGGTGGCGGCCGGATCCGACGCAGCAGGGCGGCGGCGGTGGCGGCGCCGGGGGCAGCGGCGGCGGCGGGATGTAGCCTATTCCGCCGCTTCGCGGCGCGGCCGGGCCAACGCTGCTCCGGGCCAGAGATCGGCGCGGACGCGCGCATATTGCGGCGGCATCGCCGCGCTGGCGCCCAGCGTTTCGGCCGCGTGCCAGACCCAGCGGGGATCGTCCAGGAAGGCCCGTGCCATGGCCACCATATCGGCTTGGCCGGAAGTGATCACCGCCGCTGCCTGATGCGGCTCGGCGATGAGGCCGACGGCGCGCGTCGCCATGCCGCTGTCGCGCCGCACGCGCTCGGCCAGCGCGAGCTGATAGCCGGGACCGACCGGGATCGGCGCCTTGCCGACGATGCCGCCGCTCGAGACGCAGACATAGTCGCAGCCCACGGCTTTGAGCGCGCGCGCCAGCTGGACCGCATCCTCGACGGTGAAACCGCCCTCGAGCCAATCGGTGCCGGTGATGCGCGCGCCGAGCGGCCGCTCGGCGGGCCAGGCCTCGCGCACCGCCTTGGCGACGCGCAGCGGCAGGCGCAGGCGGTTCTCGAGGCTGCCGCCATAGGCATCGTCGCGGCGATTGGCGATCGGCGACAGGAATTCATGCAAGAGATAGCCATGCGCGCAATGCAGCTCGACGAGGTCGAGGCCGAGCCGCGCGGCGCGCCGCGTCGCCGCAACGAAGGCGTCGACGAGCGCGTCGATTTCCGCCGCGCCGAGCGCGTGCGGTGCCGGCCAGCCGTCATCGAGCGGGATGGCGGAAGGCGCGCAGGTCTGCCACGCGCCTTCCGCCGCGCCGAGGGCGCGGATGCCCTCCCAGGGCCGCGTCGCCGAGCCCTTGCGCCCGGCATGGGCGAGCTGGATGCCGAGCGGCGTGTTGCCGAAGCGGCGGCAGGCGGCGACGACACGCCGCAGCGCCGCTTCATTGGCATCGCTGTAGAGGCCGAGGCAGCCGAGCGTGATGCGCCCGCGCGCCTCGACCGCCGTCGCCTCGATCATCAACAGCCCGGCGCCGCCGCCGGCGAGCGAGCCGAGATGCAGCAGATGCCAATCATTGGCACTGCCATCCTCGGCGCTGTATTGACACATGGGCGCCACGACGATGCGATTCTTGAGCGTGAGCTGGCGCAACGCGATCGGCGTGAAGAGCGGGCTTGTCATGTTGAGATCCATCCCCAGGGCGAAGCGCGTAACTCTATCGTCGCAGCGGCGTTTGCCGCAATCGCGCTGCGCCGGAACGCAGCCCTGCTCCGTCCGTTTAGCAGAGGTCGCCGCCCGGCGCCCGAGGGCCGTCGACGTTGCTCCGACATCGCGCTGCGGTGAGGAGCCCCGCCCGCAGCTTTGGAGGAAAGGAGTGCAGGCGGGGCTGACCCAGGGGTCTTCGCCCGCCAAGGGGGTTGAGCGGGCGTTGCGGCTGAGCCGCTGAGGCCCATTTGCGCCCATCGACGGGGGCGAGCCAAGTTAAACCTTTGTCATCATCAAAACCGCGAAAATGAGCACAAAAACCGAGCAAAAAAGCGACCTTAGGGACATCGCCAAGCTGCTGATTTCCCGCTACGGAGAGCGCGCTTACGCGCATGCGATGCACCAGGCGCTGAAGGCGCGGCAGCAAGGCGACAGACGCCTGATGGATGCTTGGCGCTGGATCGCGCTTGCCGCACGCGAAGTGCTGCGCGCCGAGCCCGACGACAACGGATCGGAGGAGCGTTAGAGTCCATGTCCGCTCGACTGCAACCGCTCTCCTTCGTCACCCCCGCGAAAGCGGGGGTCCATGGCCGTGGATTCCCACTTTCGCGGGAATGACAGTAAAGGAAGCAAGCGACCTAGACGGGCCGCACTCCAGCGCCCCCTCCACGCCGCATCCTTGCGGCGAAGCACGATCGCGAAGCATCTATTGTGAGGGGATAAAATCGACGATGGGCTACGCGCGCGAAGCGCGATCAGCTCATCCCCCTATCCGCGATTATCCCCCTCATCTCCCTTCATCAGCCTCGAAACGCGACGGCTCTTGATGAGGATGCGGAAGACCGTCGCCTACGACATCAGCACCGCAAAGATGCACATCGCCGCGCCGGCGAGCAGCGTGAGCCAGGACAGCCACTTCGTCTGGCGAAGAGAATTCCGGTCGGGATCGTTCGCCATCGATTGCCCCAGGAAAAGCGCACGCATGCTCGATCATAGGCACGCGCCGAGCGAAGCATCCCCGCCGTCCCATCAGCCTTTCGGTAGAAAATTCTCCGACAGCGCGTGATAGATCGGCCGCGTGCCGATGAAGCGCGCGGTGCCATAGGCGATGACCGCCGTCAGCATGACCGGCACCGTCATCGACTGGCCGTTGGTCATCTCCAGCACGATGACGAAGGCGGTGATCGGCGCCTGCACCACGCCCGAGAAATACCCCACCATGCCGAGCAGAATCACCGCGCCCGCCGGCGTCCCCGGCAGCAGGGTCGCAAGATTGGCGCCGATTCCCGCACCCACCGCCAAGGAGGGCGAGAAGATGCCGCCGGGAATGCCGCTCACGGTCGAGAGCGTCGTCGCCAGGAATTTGAGAATGCCGAAGCTCGCCGGCACCGGTGCCGTGCCTTCGACGAGCGCTTGCGCCTGCTCATAGCCGGTGCCATAGGTGGTGCCGCCGCTCAGAATGCCGATGCCGGCGACGGCAAGGCCGCACAGCGCCGCGAAGCTCACGGGGTGGCGGCGGATCAGCAGGCCGATTCGGCCAGGAACACCCCTCGCCACCGCCACCACGATCTTGCTGAAGACGCCGCCGAGCAGCCCGCCGACAACACCGCACAGCGGCACCGCCGCCCAGTCCTGGAGTCGCGACAGCGTCGCGGCGGTATGGCCGAAATAGCTGTAATTGCCGAGCAGCGCCAGCGAGGCGAGACCGGCGATGATGACGGCGGTGATGACCAGCCCGCTGGTGCGCTGCTCGAAGCTGCGGCTCATCTCTTCGATGGCGAAGACGATGCCGGCGAGCGGCGTGTTGAACGCCGCCGCGACGCCGGCGGCGCCGCCGGCCAGGATGAGGCCCTGATATTTCCCCGGCCAGATGCGGCCCACCGCGTGCATCACCGAAGCGCCGACTTGCACCGTCGGTCCTTCGCGGCCGGTGGACGCGCCGGCGAAGAGGCCGAGCAAGGTCAGCACGATCTTGCCCAGGGCAAGACGCAGCGAGAGCAGCTTGTTGCGCGCCGCTTCGTCCTGGAACTGACGCGCGGCGATCGCCTGCGGAATGCCGCTGCCTTGCGAGCCCGGGAAATAACGCAGCGTCAGCGCCACCGAGAGCGCGAGGCCGGCGGGCGTGATGATGAGCGCGAGATAGGGCGAGGGCGCGATGAGCGTGCGGAACCAGGCTTGCACGTAATCGGCGGCGATCGCGAGCGCCACCGCGGTGATGCCGACCGACAGCCCGCCGCACCAGAAGACGATGCGCACGCGCCACGCCTCGCGCCGGAGCAGCAGCTTGATGCGCCGGTAGAAGCCCGGCGGACGCAGCCTCATGCTCGGCAGCTCAGGGATTCTGCAGCAGGTGGATGAGGCTCGACGTGTCCCAGCGTCCGCCGCCGCGCTCCTGCACGCGCTCGTAGAATTGATCGATCAGCGCAGTGATCGGCAGCGCCGATTTGTTGCGCCGCGCTTCGGCCAGGCAGATCGCAAGGTCCTTGCGCATCCAGTTGACCGCGAAACCGAAATCGAACTTGCCGGCGACCATCGTCTCGGCGCGGTTCTCCATCTGCCAGGATTGCGCCGCGCCCTTCGAGATGACCTCGACGACGAGCTTCGGATCGAGCCCGGCACGCATCGCGAAGCCGAGCCCTTCGGAGAGCGCCTGCACCAGGCCGGCGATGCAGATCTGGTTCACCATTTTCGTGAGCTGGCCGTTGCCGACCGGACCCATCAGGGTCACGGCGCGGCCGTAATGCGCCATCACCGGCTGCGCCTTGGCAAAAGCCGCCGCCTCGCCGCCGACCATGATGGTGAGCTTGCCGTTGACCGCGCCCGCCTGGCCGCCCGAGACCGGCGCATCGAGGAAGCCGAGGCCCTTCTCCTGCGCCAACGCTCCCATCTCGCGCGCCACCTCCGCCGAAGCGGTGGTGTGGTCCGCAAGGATCGCGCCGCGCGCCATGCCGGCAAACGCGCCATCCTTCCCGGCGAGCACTTGGCGCACATCATCGTCATTGCCGACGCAGGTGAAGACGATCTCGGCGCCCGACGCGGCTTCCGCCGGCGTTGGACGATGCTGGCCGCCATGCTCCTTCACCCACTGCGCGGCCTTGGCGGCGGTGCGGTTATAGACGGTGACCTGATGGCCGGCCTTGGCGAGATGCCCCGCCATCGGGTAGCCCATGACGCCCAGGCCCACGAACGCCAGCTTCATCATCTCCTCCCGTCCGATCGCCGCGCCATGCTAGCCCGGATTCTCCGAGTAGCAACCCCTGCCGCGCGACGCACGCGGCCGCAAAGGCAGGCAAGCTCACGCCTGACGCAACACCCCACCTCACCCACCCGCTGCACTGGTCCCCCCTCTCCGCCCCTCAGGGGCGGAGAGGGGTTGGGGTGAGGTGGGGTGGGGATGCATTCGCGATCGTCGAGCCGTTCGCTTTCGCACCACCCGCTCGCGCGAAAGGAGGAAGTCCCCTACTCCGCCTCCCCCATGCCTTCGGCGCGCGGCTTGGCGCCGGCGGCGCTCAGCGTGCTCACCGCTTCGCTGCCGGCGCGCTGCCATTCCCGCGCCGTGGCTTCGCTCGTCTCGCTGAAGCGCGATGCCGCGCGCTGCGACAGGTTGAGCGCGCCCGAGGCGAGCTCGGTCAGGTCCGCCGTCAGGCGACGCATCGAGCCGAGGATCCATTCCTGCTGGATGCGCAGCACCTCGCCCCAATTCGCGCAATCGCTCATCTCGTCGAGCGATTGCCGCGCGGCATCGATGTCGTCGCGGCGCCGCTCGAGCCAGTGCTTCGTCATCTCGTTCATGTGATGGAGCAGGATCGTGTGATTGCCGAGCAAAAGCTCCATCCCTTTGCGCGCCGCCGCTTCGCCCTCTGCGCCTTCCCGCTCCACTTCCTGTTCCATCCTTCTGCGTGCCATGACCCATCTCCCAATGCTCGAAGGGTTCGGTGAGAGTGAAACGGCGGATCGTCCGCCGAGTTCGCGAAGAAACTGCGCCGAGACGAATTACCGCATTGGCGATGACGATGCGTGCGCATCTCGACTGACGCGCGCGCTTCTCCTCGGCTGCTTGCGCGATTGAGCAACACGCGGGCGAGCGCGCTTGCGACGGCAATTGACAGCGCGCCCCTCTTCCCCGAGCATAGCTCCGATGTACCTCGCTCTCGCCATCACGTCGCGAAAGCCCGTCTCCTGCGGGAGCGGGGGTTTTCGCCTGCGCTGAGCGCGCGTCGCGTCAAACATCACCCCAGGCCCCGCCGGTTCGGTCGGGGCCTTGTTTTGTCCGGCTCCGCCCGTTGCCGCCGCGGCCGCAACTCAGGAGCACAGAGATGGACAGAGCATCATCGACCGAGCCTTCGCTTTCCGGCGTCTTCCTCGCGCTGGTGACGCCGTTCCGCGACGGCGCGCTCGACGAGACCTCGCTGTCACGGCTGGTGGCGCATTTTGCCGCGAGCCCGATCGCCGGCTTCGTCCTCGCTGCGACCACGGGCGAAGGTCTCACTCTCGGCGAGGACGAGACCGAGCGCCTCGTCGCCGTCGCCGCTTCCGCCGCGGGGCGCCTGCCGCTGTGGCTCGGCGTCTCCGGCAGCGATACGCGCCGGTTGAAGGCGCGGCTCGACGCGACCGCGCGCTGGCCGATCGCCGGTCATCTCGTCGCCTGCCCCGCCTATACGCGCCCTTCGCAAGAGGGCATGCGGCAGCATTTCGCCCTTCTCGCGCGCGATGCGGCAAAGCCGATCCTGCTCTACAACATTCCCTATCGCACCGGCGTCAACCTCGCCAATGAGACGCTGTTGCGCCTCGCCGAGCTGCCGGCGATCCGCGGCGTCAAGGATTGCTGCGCCGATGCCGCGCAGAGCTTCGACCTGCTGCGCTCCCGGCCGCCCGGCTTCGCCGTGCTCACCGGCGAGGATGCGCTCTTCCACACCGCGCTGACGCAAGGCGCCGATGGCGGCATTCTCGCCGCCGCTCAAGCCGACCCCGCAGCTTTTGTCGCTCTGCGCGATTGCGTGCTCGCCGGCGATCTCAGCGGCGCGCTGCAGCGCTGGCAGCGTCTCGTCGATCTCGCGCGCCTGCTGTTTGCCGAGCCGAGCCCGGCGCCGATCAAGCATTGGCTGTGGCGCAGCGGCCTCATCGCCTCGCCCGAGCTGCGCCTGCCGATGACCGGCGTGAGCCCGGCGCTGGCCGGGAAGCTCGACCGCCTGCTCTGGGAGCGCCGCGCCGCCGCGTGAGGCGCGGCGCTCGATCGCCGCCGCCATTCCCTGCCACCGCGTGCTGCGCAAGAATGGCGGGCAGCAAGGGATGGAGCTGATGCAGGACCTGTTCGGCGACGAAGCGGTGGGCGCGCCGCGCCACGTGGCGCTCGGCCCTGGCGCCGTGCTGCTGCGCGCCCGCGCCTTGCCGGTCGAGCGGCAGCTGCTCGCCGCGATCGACGACATCGCCGCCGCATCACCGTTCCGCCGTATGGTGACGCCGGGTGGGTTCGAGATGTCGGTGGCGATGACGAATTGCGGAGCGGCGGGCTGGATCACTGACCGGCACGGCTATCGCTACACGCCGCTCGATCCCGCGAGCGGGCTGCCCTGGCCGCCGCTTCCCGCTCTGTTCTGGAGCCTCGCGCGCGATGCCGCCGCCGATGCCGGGTATCGCGGCTTCGCGCCGGACGCGTGCCTCCTCAACCGCTACGCGCCGGGCACGCGGTTGTCGCTGCACCAGGACCGGAACGAGCGCGATTTCGGCCAACCCATCGTCTCGGTCTCGCTCGGTCTCCCCGCCGTGTTCCTGTTCGGCGGCAACCAGCGCAACGACAAGACCCTGCGGGTGCCGCTGCACCATGGCGACATTGTCGTCTGGGGCGGCCCGTCGCGGCTCTTCCACCACGGCGTCCTCGCGCTGAAGGACGGCGATCATCCGATCCTCGGCCGCCAACGCCTCAACCTCACCCTGCGCCAGGCGCTGTAGCGTCCGGCTCTCGGCGCTGTGGTCCACCCCACCTCACCCCAACCCCTCTCCGCCCCAATGGGGCGGAGAAGGAGGGACCCGCTGCGTAAGCAGCGGGAGGGTGAGGTAGGGTGGCGACGGCGTCGCAGGCTGTCTCAGGAAACTCCGAGTGCTACCTCGGCAACGGCCGGTTCGCCGTTTCCGGCGCGAAGGCGATGAGCGGCAGACCGACGACATAGATGACCGAGGTGGCGGCGATCGCCAGCGGATAGGAGCCGGTCAGGGCCGCGAGCGCGCCGACGATCGTCGGGCCGAGCGCGCCCAGGATGCGCCCGAGGCTGAACGCAAAGCCCGAGCCGAACGCACGCTGCGCCGTGGGGAACAGCTCGGGCAGCCAAATCGTGTAGAGCGCGAACACGCCGTTGGTGAAGAAGCCGAGCAACGGCACGAGCCACAGGAAGAGGGTGATGCTGTCGGCGATCAGCGCGGCGCCGATATAGGCGACCAGAGTCGCGATCAGCGAGCCGGCGAAGAACAGCGCCGCGGTTGCGCGACGCGCACCGATCCGCTCGACGATCCACGGCATCAGCAGGCAGCCGGCGGGCGTGCCGAAGTTGGTGAGAATGCCGCTCAGGGTTGGAACGGCGCCGCCACCCCGCAACGCTTCGCTCGCGGCCGAACTATCCGTTGCGGACAGCCGTGAGCGGCGTCGCCATCTTGTGCTGGAGCGGCGCCGAGGGATTTGGCCGGCGGCGCTCTCGAAACGAGAGGAGAGCTGTCTCATGATCGATCGCGATGGCGCAAGGCTGTCGAGCGCCGCGAAGCTCGATCCGCGCGAAGAGCATTTCCGCATTCCGGGTCCGCGCGCAGGCATGTCGCTCTTTCTGCGCTATCTCCCGCCGCGCGCGGCGGTTGCGGCCCGCGACGCCGGCATCGTGCTCTATGTGCATGGCGCCACCTTTTCGTCGGCCTCGTCGATCGCCCATCGCTTCGCCGGCCGCTCCTGGCGCGATGTGCTGGCCGAGGCGGGCTTCCATGTCTGGGGCCTCGACTTCTACGGCTTCGGCCGCTCGGACCGCTATCCCGAGATGAGCGAGCCGCCCGACGCGCATCCGCCGCTCTGCGGGACCGAGGATGCGGCGCGCCAGATCGCCACGGTCGTGCCCTTCATCCTGGCGCATCACGAGGCGCCGCGGCTCTCGATCATCGCGCATTCCTGGGGAACGATCGCGAGCTGCCGCTTTGCCGGCGGGCACCCGGCTTTGGTCGATCGGCTGGTGCTGTTCGGCCCGATCGCCCGGCGCGCGCCGCGGCGCTATGAGCAGCCGCCCGCGGTGCCGGCCTGGCGCATCGTCACGCTCGCCGATCAATGGGCGCGCTTCGTCGAGGACGTGCCCAAGAGCGAGGCGCCGGTGCTGTCGCGCGCCGACTTCGAGGAATGGGGCGAGCGCTATCTCGACAGCGACCCCGACGCGCGCATCCGTACCCCCGCCGGCGTCAAGGTCCCGACCGGCCCCTTCGCCGACATCCTGCGCGCCTGGCATGGCGAGCTGGCCTATGACCCGGCGCGCGTCCGTGCTCCCGTGGCGCTGATCCGCGGCGAATGGGATGGGCTTATTCCCGATGAAGATGCGCGATGGCTGTTCGACGCCTTTACCCAGTCGCCGGAGAAGCGCGACATCAAGATCGGCCGCGGCACGCACCTGCTGCATCTGGAAGCGATGCGCCACGCGCTCCATCGCGAGAGCATCGCTTTTCTCGGCCGCGTCCCGCCGTGAGGCCGAAGTCGGGCCTCTGCTTACCATAGCGGGAACGAGTATCATCATGCGGGCCGCTCATCGTGTCGGCTTCGCGACGACAGCAAGGAGGAACGACATGGCCATCGACCAGGCAGAGAAGGCGCGCCGCTTTGCGGAGCTGCACCGCCGCAAGGGCGCGTTCGTCATTCCCAATCCCTGGGATATCGGCAGCGCGCGCATCCTCGCCGCGCTTGGCTTCGAAGCGCTGGCGACGACCAGCGCCGGCTTCGCGTTCTCGATCGGTCGCCGCGACGGCGCCATCAGCCGCGACGACGCCTTGGCGCATACGCACGCGCTGGCCGCGGCGACGGAGCTGCCGGTCTCCGCCGATCTCGAGAATTGCTTCGGCCATGATCCCAAGACCGTGGCCGAGACCATCCGGCTTGCCGCCGAGACCGGGCTGGTCGGCGGCTCGGTCGAGGATTTCAGCGGCGATGACCAGCGGGCGATCTACGATCTCGGCCATGCCACCGAGCGCGTGGCAGCGGCCGTGGCGGCGGCACGCGCGCTTCGCTTTCCCTTCACCTTGACCGCGCGCGCCGAGAATTTTCTCCACGGCCGGCCCGATCTCGACGACACCATCCGGCGCCTGCAGGCCTTCGAGAAGGCCGGCGCGGATGTGCTTTACGCGCCGGGTTTGCCGAGCCTCGATGCGGTGAAGCAGGTCTGCGCGGCGGTGTCGAAGCCGGTCAACGTCCTGACCAGCGGCCGCTCGGTCGAGGAGCTGGCGGCGGCCGGGGTAAAGCGCATCAGCCTCGGCGGCAGCCTGTCGCGCGCCGCCTTCGGCGCTCTCCTGCGCGCGGCCCGCGAGATCAAGGAGCACGGCACCTTCGGCTTCCTCAAGGACGCCGTGCCGCATGGCGAGATCAACGCGATGATGGCCGGGCGACCCTGAGCGCTACGCCCCCGGCATGCGCCAAAGTTTGTGTCGGGGGTGTACACCGGGGGCGTACCTCCCTCCCCGGCCGCTCCTGCCTCAGGAAGCGCCTGAGCGCCGCTCAGGAACTTCCGTATTGCGCCCGCGCCGTCGCCGGAGAGACTGGTTTTTCAGGCAAGGGAGCATCGACATGCCGGATCTCTTGGTCGAGCTGCGGGGCGCTTGGCTCGGCGAGCGCAAGGCCGACTTCATCGAAGCGATCAATGCGGGCTTGGTCGCAGCCCTGCACACGCCGCCCGAGGAGACGCTCCTCCGCCTGATCGAGCACGGCCCCGGCGACTTCCTGGTGCCGCAAGGCAGTGGCGAGCGGTTCACGCGGATGGAGATCACCCTCTTCGCCGGCCGCTCCATCGCGGCGAAGCGCCGGCTCTACCAGACGCTCGTGCACTGCCTCGCGACTTTCGGCGTCGCGCCGGAAGACGTGAAGATCGTGCTCATCGAGGTGCCGAAGGAAAATGTCGGCTACCGCGGCGGCAAGCCCGCCTCCGAGATCGATCTCGGCTACGAAGTCGCGGTCTGACCCTGCGGTACCAGCCGCCCGAGGCAGATGGTAAGCTCCGCATGTAACGCCCCGGCGATCCCTGAGGGAGCGAACACATGATCACGCTGTACCATGGCTGGCGCTCGAGCGCGTCGCGCCGGGTCAGGCTGTGCCTCGAAGAGAAGGGCCTCGCCTATGACGGCCATATCGTCGACATGGCGAAGATGGAGCACCATTCGCCGGAATACCTGAAGATCAATCCGCTCGGCGTGATCCCGACACTGATCCATGACGGCCGCCCGCTGCACGAGAGCGGTACGATCTGCGAATATCTCGACGAGACCTACCCCGATCCGCCGCTGCGCCCGCAGACGCCTTATGAGCGCGCCGAGATGCGCAATTGGATCCGGCACATCGACGGTCTCATCGGCAATCTGATCGTGTTCAACTGGCGGCATCATCTCGCCAAGGTCGCGGCGCAATGGTCGGATGACGAGCTCGCCGCGAAACTCAAGAGCATCCCGAGCAAGGAACGCCAGGAAGCCTGGCTCCGCGCGGCGCGCAACCCCTACACCGAGGAAGAGCGCGCTGCCGCGCGCGCCAAGCTGGTCGTCCTGCTCGACAAGATGGAAGACGCGATGCAGCGCTCCGGCTGGCTGGTGGGCGAGGCCTATTCGCTTGCCGACATCGCCGCCGCACCCTTCGTCAAGCGCATCGACGAGGAAATCGCGCCGGACGAGGTTACCGCGACGAAACATCCGCGTGTCGCCGAATGGTGGACGAGCTTGCAGGAACGCCCCGCTTTCAAGCGCGCCGAGTTCGGTCCTTTCGCGACGTCCTGAGCCTACGAGGCCGCAATCTGATCCTGTGGCGCCAGGCGGCGCAAATGCTGCACGAGCTGCCGCGCCTGGGCGGGCAATTGCTCGAGGCGCCGGACGCAGATGCTGAGCTGCCGCAGCGTCCAGGGATCGAGCAGACGCGAAACCCGGATCGCCATCGATCGGCGGCTGCGCCGGGCCGCGGTTTCCGGAATGACCGCCAGCCCGACGCCGTTCTCGACCATGCGGCAGATGGCATCGAAGCTGTTGAGCCGCACGCGCAGCTTCAGCGGCCGGCCGGACTGCAACGCATGCTGCCCCAGATGCTGCTGCAGCGCGCTGCTTCCCGCCATGCCGACGAAATCATGATCGAGCAGGTCGCGGAAGGAAAGGCCGCGCCGGGACGCGAGCGGATGCCGTTTCGGCATGACCAGCACCAGGCGATCGGTGGCGAAGGGAAATGCTTCCAGGCCGCCGAGATCGGCGATATCGGCGACGATGCCGACATCGGCGAAGCCTTCCGCCACGGCACGGACGATGTCGTAGCTCGGCCTTTCCTCGACATCGAGGTCGATGCCGGGATGGTCGACGAGAAAACCCTTCAGCGCTTCCGGCAGGAATTCGCTGAGCGCCGAGGTGTTCGCCAGCAGCCGGACATGACCCTTGAGGCCGCCGGCATATTTGGCGAGCTCGCCGCGCATCTGCTCGATCTGCTGCAGCATGAGCTGCGCGTGATGCAGCAACGCGCGGCCGGCCGGCGTCAGGCTGACGCCGCGCCGGCCGCGCTCGAGCAGGGCCGTGCCCAGCCCTTCCTCCATGTGGCGAATGCGCTCACTGGCCGAGGCCAGGGTCATGTTCGCCCGGGCGGCGCCGCGCGTGATGCTCGCCGCCTCGGCGACACTGAGAAAGAGCCGGAGATCGGTGAAGTCGAGACGCATGAGGCTCTCCGCTGCCTTCGCCGTCTCCGAAGCCGAGCTACGGCAGTTCCAAATTGTGGCGCGACCGCGAGTATATCACGCTCGCGCCATGCCTCCGCTCGAGACGCTCATCCTCCTCGTCACCCTCACCTTCGTGCTCGCCGGCACGGTGAAGGGCGTGACCGGCATGGGCTTGCCGACGGTGGCGATGGGGCTGCTCGGGCTGCTGATGGCGCCGGCGCAGGCGGCGGCGCTTCTCCTCATTCCCTCGCTCATCACCAATCTCTGGCAATTCGCCGCGGGCCCGAGCCGACTGATGCTGATGCGGCGGATGGCACCGATGCTGCTGGCGATCGGCCTCGCCACCTGGCTCGCCGCCGGCTTCTTGACCGGCGCCGATCCGGCTTGGGCAACGGCGGCGCTGGGGCTCGCGCTCATCGCCTATGCCGCGCTCGGCTTCGCGCGGCTCGATGTCGCGATCCCCAAGGCGAGCGAGGCTTGGCTCTCGCCGCTGATCGGCGCCACGACCGGCATCGTCACCGGCGCCACCGGCGTCTTCGTCATTCCGGCCGTGCCTTACCTGCAGGGTCTGGGCTTGGCGAAGGACGACCTTGTCCAGGCGCTCGGCCTCTCCTTCACCGCTTCGACGCTGGCTTTGGCCGCCGGCCTCGTCAGCCACGGCGCGCTGCATCTCGCCGGCAGCGGCGCTTCGCTGCTCTGCACCGCGCCGGCGCTCGCGGGAATGTTCCTGGGCCAGAAGCTGCGCGCCGCGGTCAATGCCCAGACCTTCCGCCGGCTCTTCTTCATCGGCCTGTTGCTGCTCGGCGCCGATCTGGTGGCGCGCGGCATCCTCTAGAACGCAAGGCTGCGCTTCACACCATGCAGCGGCGATAGTACCATTCACCATCAAACCTGAACGAAGGCCGTCCTCGCCCGATGGCCCCGCAGCCCGCCGGGCGCGCGACGCCTCGATCCTCTGTGTTCAATCCAGAGTGGGAGGAGCCCAATGGCGCGCACCCTGTTCACCAATATCGCCATCTTCGACGGCAGCGGCGAGACGCCCTATCCAGGCGAGGTCCTGGTGCAAGGCAACCGCATCAAAGCCGTGGCCAAGGGCAAGGATCAACTTGACCGGAACCAGGCCGAAGAAGTCGTCGATGGCGGCGGCGCGACGCTGATGCCGGGCCTCACCGAGGGGCACGCGCATATCTCGTACACGAATTGCGCCGCACTGCGCGATATCGGCACCGTGCCCACCGAAGAGCATATGCTGATCACCGCCTACAACGCCAAACTGATGCTGGATTCGGGCTTCACCAGCGCCTATTCGGCGGCATCTTCGAAACCTCGGCTCGATATCGTGTTGCGCAACGAGATCAACGCCGGCCGATTGCCGGGACCACGGCTGAAAGCCGCATCACCCGAGATCACCGCCACCGGCGGGCTCGGCGACGAGCGCCAGATGCACATGCATCACACCGGCATCGAGATCATCGCCGACGGCCCCGTCGAGGTGCGGCGCGCGGTGCGGACGATGATCCGCGAAGGCGTCGACACCATCAAAATCAATATTTCGGGCGACAATTTCGTCCGACCGAATTTCTCCGAAGCCCTCGCCTACACCGACGAGGAGGTTCGCGCCGCCGCCGAACAGGCCAGGGATTGGGGCGTGTGGCTCGCCTGCCATGCGCGCGCCACGGCGGCGATCAAGATGGCGGTGCGCAACGATTTCCGCGTCATCTACCACTGCGATTTCGCCGACGAGGAGGCGCTCGACATGCTCGAGGCCAAGAAGGACGCGGTCTTCGTCGCGCCGGCGATCGGCATCGTCTACACCACGGCCTATGAGGCCGCGGCCTGGGGCATCACCAAGGAGGTCGCCGAGCATATGGGGATGTTCGCGTCGCTCGAGCGCAGCTGCGAGGTCTACAAGAAGATGCGCAAGCGCGGCATTCGCGTGCTGCCGGGCGGCGATTACGGCTTTGCCTGGAATCCCATCGGCGCCAATGCGCGCGACTTCGAGCATTTCGTCAAACTGTTCGGCTACACGCCCGCCGAAACGCTCATGGCAGCCACCAAATATGGCGGCCAGATCATGGGTATGGGCGACGAGCTCGGCCTGGTGAAGGAAGGCTATCTCGCCGATCTCATCATGATCGACGGCGACCCGGTCAAGGACGTCACGCTGTTCCAGGACCGCGACAACATCCTGATGATCATGAAGGACGGCGCCTATCACAAAGCGCCGCAGCGTCGGCGCAGCGCGCCCTCGCGGATCGCGGCCGAGTAGACGGCGCGTCGGGGTCCGCTCCTGCGGACCCCGACCACCTGCCTAAAAAGCGATCAGCGCGTCAGCGCGCTGTTCGGCCCGGCAAAATGCAGATGCACCGCAAGGCAGCGCTGATAGAGCGTTGGCTCCTGGCGGCGCAGCAGGCGATTGATCCAGGAATGCCGCGGCTGAGCAGCGGTTTTCGGGCGTGAAACAGGCGCATGCAGCGGCGCGGCAACGCTCGCCGAAATCCGCGGCCCGTGCAGGCGCAGCGGCACGACCAACGCCCGCGACGGGACATTTTTCTCGACCATGCTCATGGTGTGGTGACCTCGCCTCACTGGGTGCTGGCGGACACCGCGTCTCTCCTGACAATTCAACGCAACCGGCGCGCGCTTGTTCCCGCCGTGGCTAGTGAGCTTTTTGGGTGATATGCGCGCCCTTGCAACGCTGACCGGCCAGGCTCCGCGCGGCGAGCGCCGCGTTGCCGAACGGCATTCCGGCGGCTAGGGTCGCGCGCCGAAACGGCAATTGGCAAGTTCGCATTTCGTATCATCAGCCGACCAAACCGGGGGGAGCAAACGATGGGAAGGATGAGGATCGTCGCCTGCGCAACGCTCGCCGCAGGCCTTAGCGTAGCGCTGGCATCGCCGCCGGCCGCCGCCCGCCCGCCCGAGGTGAGCGTCGACGGCTTCAAGAGCGGGCAAATGATTCCAACCAAGTATGCGTTCTGCGTCGCGGCGGCGACGGGACATACCACGGGCGGCGCCAATATCAGCCCGCGGATCTCGTGGTCGAAAGGACCCGCCGGGACCAGATCCTACGCCATCATCCTCTACGACACGGACTCGCCGGCGGCAGAGCGCGAGAAAATGAACAAGGAAGGCATGATGCTGACATCGGCGGTGCCGCGCCAAAAGTTCTTCCATTGGGTCCTGGTCGACATTCCGCCCAACGTCACGTCGCTGCCGGAAGGCGCCGAATCGAATGCGCGCGTGCTGCACGGCAAGCCGGCGACGCCGAGCCCGTTCGGCGTGCGCGGCCTCAACGACTACACCAAGGTCACGGCCAGCAACGATGCGATGAAAGGCCAATATTTCGGCTATGACGGGCCGTGCCCGCCGTGGAACGACGAGAACGTCCATCACTACCACTTCAGGGTTTACGCGCTCAGCGTGAAGACGCTCGATCTGCCGCCCGATTTCGACGCGCCTGCGGCGCTCGCGGCGATGAAGGGCAAGGTCCTCGCCGAGGGCCAGGAGCTCGGCCTCTACACGCAAAACCCGGCGAAGGGCGCGACCGTCCAAAAGTAGGAAGCCGCTGACCCGCCCGGGTTCCCTCGTCGTGGCGAGGGCCTGGCTCTAGACGACCTTGCGCACGATGTGATGGCGGTTGCTGGTATAGGGCCGCACCTCGCTGGGCCAGCGGCCAAGTTCCACCGCCTCGGCCCAGGCTTTGCTGGTAAGGACGTCCGGGCTGTCGATCTCGTAAAGCGCGACATAGGTGGGAGCGCCTTCGCCGGTCAGCGGCTTCATCGCGCCGCCGACGCTGAAGCTCGCCGGCTCGGTGCGCAGGCGCGTGACCGAGCGGACGCCCGGCACCTTCAACAGGTTCGGCACATGCTCGCGGTCATAGACCTCGTTGAAGAGCGCTTCCTTTTCGGGCGCCACATCCATGCTGGCGATGAAGACGTATTTCGATTTGACCGGCATCTATCCCTCCTTGCGCGCGTCGCTCGAGCCGACGGCGATTCATCCCTTGCCGGCGCTGCGAAATCAACCCTGGGTCGGCACATGCCGACGCGCGCTAGGATTTCGGCGCCGATGCCTGGAAGGCGGGATCGATCGGCACTTGCAGCGCGAAAGCCAGCTTGTTGGTCTCGTTCGCCATGCCGATGATCGCCACCACCTCGCCCCACATCGCCTCGCTCATGCCGGCCTTGCGCGCCGCGGCACCGTGCGAGGCGATGCAATAGCCGCAGCCATTCGTCACGCTGACCGCGAGATAGATCATCTCCTTGGTCACGGGATCGAGGACGCCCGGCCCCATCACCTCCTTCACGCTCTCCCAGGTCCGCTTCAGGGTTGGCGGATGGACGGCGAGCGCTTTCCAGAAATTATTCACATCGGCGACGCCGCGGCTCCGCTTGATGTCGTCGTAAACGGCGCGGACTTCGGCGCTCGCCGTCTCGTACTGCACCAGATCGGCCATGGCTCTCCGCCTCCTGCGTTGGTTTAGCCCGCCGCGCGCCGATTCTTGAACCGGCCGAGATCGGCCTCGCTGATGCGCACGGCGAGATGCGCCTCGCGCTCGTCGTCGCTCCGGCTCACCACCTCGCCATGGCGGTAGAGCCAGGCGAGCGCCGCGCCGTCGCTCACCGGCACGTCGAGATGGACGAGGCTGCGATTACCGTCGAAGCGCTGGTCGAACAGCGCGACCAGCGCGGGGCAGCCCTCACCGGTGGCGGCCGAGATCGGCACCACATCGCGGTTGCGCCGCGCTTGATTCTGCAGCACGGCGCGCCGTTCGGCATCGAGCAGGTCGATCTTGTTCAAGGCTTCGATCATGCCGTTCTCGACCGTCTCGCCGAGACCGAGATCGTCGAGCACGGCGTGGACGTCGCTGCGCTGCGCCTCGCTGTCGGGATGGTGGACGTCGCGCACATGGACGATGAGATCGGCTTCCGTCACCTCTTCGAGTGTGGCGCGGAAGGCGGCGACGAGCGGCGTCGGCAGCTCGGAGACAAAGCCCACCGTATCCGACAGGATGGCCTGTCGCCCCGAGGGCAAGGGCAGCCGGCGCATGGTGGGATCGAGCGTCGCGAAGAGCTTGTCCTCGGCGACCACGGCGGCGCGCGTCAGGCGGTTGAACAGCGTCGATTTGCCGG
Source organism: Allostellaceae bacterium (assembly GCA_035509275.1). Classification (GTDB taxonomy): domain Bacteria; phylum Pseudomonadota; class Alphaproteobacteria; order ATCC43930; family CGMCC-115725; genus DAHUYF01. The sequence goes on from DATJLU010000192.1 coordinate 17,423, forward strand.
CATTGGTGTAGCCCACCAGCGCCACCACCGGGTAGGGCACGCGCTTCCTTGCGCCGCGGTGCAGGGTGCGGGTGCGCTTCACCTCCTCGAGCTCGCGCTTCAGCTTGGCGATGCGCTCGCCGATGAGGCGCCGGTCGATCTCGAGCTGGCTCTCGCCAGGCCCGCCGAGGAAGCCGAAGCCGCCGCGCTGGCGCTCCAGATGCGTCCAGGAACGCACCAGCCGCGAGCGCTGATAGCTGAGCGCCGCCAGCTCGACCTGGAGCTGGCCTTCCCGCGTGCGCGCCCGGGCGCCGAAGATCTCGAGGATGAGGCCGGTGCGGTCGATCACCTTGCATTTCCAGCGCCGCTCAAGATTGCGCTGCTGCACCGGCGTCACCGTCGCGTCGATCACGGCGACGGCGATCGACTTGTCCTCGATCACCTGGGCATAGGCATCGACCGCGCCGCTGCCGATCAGGGTCGCCGGGCGCCAGCGGCTCACTTTCGCCACCGCCGCTTCGACCACATCGAGATTGATGGCGCGGGCGAGCCCGACCGCCTCATCGAGCCGCGCCTCGGGCGAACGCACGGTTTCGTCCGGCACGCCCGGGGCGAGCCGCAGGACGGGATGAAGCACCAGGCAGCGCCCGGTCGAGACGCCTTGTCCGCCCCGCGCTGCGACCATCCGGCTAGGCTTCGTCGCCTTCCTTGCCCGGCTCGAAAAGCTGGATCGGCTGTGCCGGCATCACAGTCGAGATCGCATGCTTATACACAAGCTGCGAGTGTGCATCACGACGGAGCAAGACACAAAAATTGTCGAACCACGTAATGATCCCCTGAAGCTTTACGCCATTCACAAGAAAGACCGTGACAGGTGTCTTGTTCTTCCGGACGTGATTGAGAAAGACGTCCTGAACATTTTGTGATTTTTCCGACGACATGGGGATTCCCCTTATCAGTTCTTGGTCGGTCGGAGCCTGGTGAGCGATACCCCCGTTGAAAAGGATAAAGCCTCATACGCTCGCCTTGATTCATAACAAATTGGCGTCTCAGAGGAAATCACAACCCCCGGACAAGCTGTTCTAATGCCCGGCAATCGGCGACATGCAGGTCGGGCGGGAAGCGGGCGAAAGTCTCGTCCTCGAGCGCCCGCGCGCCGAGCAGCACGCCGCGGCAGCCGGCGTTCCGCGCGCATTCCATGTCAAGCGCGGTATCGCCGACGTACCAGGTTTGGGTGCCGTCGATGCCGCTGCCCGCGAGCGCGAGCTGGACGGGCGCGGCATGCGGCTTGTCGAGCGCCGCATCGCCGGCGCCGACCAGCCGCTTGAAATGCGCCGTCCAGCCGAGATGCTCCGCCTCGCGGCGCAGCACCGCGCCGGTCTTGTTGCTGACCACGGCAAGATAGAAGTCCGAGGCGGCAAGCGCCGACAGCATCTCGGCGCTGCCCTCGATCGCTTTCAGCCGCTCGAGATGGATGGCGGTGAAGGCGTCGAGATAGCGCTGCCGCGCCTCCTCCCAACGGTCGCCGAAGAGGACGGGGAAGCTGTCGCGCAGGCTCTTGGCGACGCGGAGCTTGGTCTCCTGCAGCGTCCAGGGCGCCCGCCCCATCGCCGTGAAGGTGACGACGAGCGCCTCGTGGATCGTCTCCCAGCTATCGACCAGGGTGTTGTCCCAGTCGAAGAGCAGCGCGCGCGGACGCGGCGGGCCGGCGGTCATGGCGCGGGCTCCTGCGCCACGACGTATTCCTCGTAGATCTGGCGCAACCGGCGCACAATCGAGCCGGGATAGCCGTTCCCCACCGGCGATCCGTCGATCGACACCACCGGCAGGACGAAATTGGTGGTGCTGGTGAGGAACGCCTCACGCGCCGCCTTGGCCTCGGCGACGCTGAAGGGCCGCTCGACGAGTTTCAGCCCTTCCCGCGCCAGGAGACCGATGAGGCCGAGCCGGGTGACGCCGTTCAGGATGCTGTTATCGGCCCGGCGCGTCACCACCTCGCCATCGGCGGTCACGATCCAGGCGTTGCTCGACGTGCCTTCGGTGACATTGCCGTCGCGGTCGATCTGCCAGGCCTCGTAAGCGCCCGCCTCCTTCGCCCGCTGCTTGCCGAGCGCGTTGGGCAGCAGCGCGACCGACTTGATGTCCGGCCGGGCCCAGCGGATGTCGGGCAGGGTGATGACGCCGACGCCATTCTCGATCAGGGCCGCAGTCGGGCCGCGGCCGCGCCGCGCCACCATCACCAGGCTCGGCTTGGCGGATTTCGGGAACGGGAAGTCGCGCGGCGCACTGCCGCGCGAGACCTGCAGATAGAGCGTGCCGTCGCCGATGCCGTTCAGCCGCAGCACCTCGCGCATCACGAGCTTCAGCGCGGCATCGCTCATCGGCGCCGCGATGCGCAGCTCACCGAGCGAGCGGTGCAGCCGCTTCAGATGCATGTCCTCGTCGATGAGCCCGCCGCCCCGCGCGGCGATCACCTCGTACACGGCATCGGCAAACTGAAACCCGCGATCCTCGATATGGACGCTCGCCCGATCCAGGGGGAGATAACGGCCGTTGACATAGGCAATGCGCGACATGGGCACCCAAGATACGTGTTCGCGGCGCACTATAGGGGGCAGCCGCACGCGCCTCCAGACCGGATCGGGCCTGATCTTTTCGCTATTCCCGCCGCTCCGTCTATCGCGCCCGCCACGCCTTCCAGTCCCGGAGCGTCGCCTCGGCCATGCGGGAGGCGGCGTCGAAGAGCCAGCTTCCCTTGCGACGCTTCAGATCGCGCCGGATGGCGGGAAGCGCCTCGGGCGTGCCGAAATGGACATTGGCGGTCTCGCGGCCCATCGCCTGGACGAGATGCAACTCGTCGCGCTTCTTGGGGTAGTCGGAGAGCAGGATGGCCGAGCAATGCGGCCCGAGGCGGCGGAGCATCCAGCCCTTCTGCTCGCGGTAATAGGGGTCGGGCGAGCGGATCGCCCGCGTGGCAAGCGCACCGCAGAACGTCTCCTTCGGCTTGCGCCCGATCGCAAAGGCATAGGCCGAGGGCAGCACCGCCTTCGCCTCGCGCGCGATGAGGCCGCCGCCCGACATGGCGGTGGCGACATAGCGTGGCCGGCCGAGGCTGCCGAGGCCGGCGACGCGATGGGCGATGCGCGGCGTCCCTTCGATCTCGGGCATGGTCCGCAGCAGCAGCTTGCGTACGCCGCGCGGCACCGCGCTCGTCTTCAACGCCCCGAGCTTCTGCCAGAAATGCTCGGGATCGCGCTCCTCGCCCATCGCCATGGCGCGCAGCGTCGGGTGCGACTCCTCGAGCACGAAGCCATTGCCCTCGCCCGCCCGCACGGCCGCGTGATAGCCTTCGAGGAGCTGGGTGCAGGCCGTCTCGGCGGCGATCCGCAGCCGATCCGCCTCGATGGCCAGCAGCAGGCTCGTCGCCAGCCGCACCAGATCGATGGCGTAGGGCATGACGAAGGCCTCGTCGAAATCATTGACGCCCCAGCAGAGGCGGCCTTCGTGGTCACGCCAGGTGCCGAAATTCTCGACGTGGAGATCGCCCACCGCCAGCAGCGAGGGCGTCGCGGCGAGATCGGGGCAGACCTCCTGCCAGAGCGGTACCCAGCGGTAGAAGGTGGCGCGCAGGAAGAAGAAGGGCGCTTTCGCCATTTCCCTGTGCTTGGTCCGCAGATCCGGCTCGACGACGTCGATCCGCTTGCACATCCACCGTTCGTAGTCCTTCGTCGCCCGGATGATCGCCGGCATGGCTCACGCCCCCAGCTTCGCCGGCCGCTCCCCGTTGAGAACGCCCAGCGATTTGAGTTTGCGATGGAGCGCCGAGCGCTCCATGCCGACAAAAGCGGCGGTGCGCGAGATGTTGCCGCCAAAGCGCGTCACCTGCGCCAGGAGATAATCGCGCTCGAAGACTTCACGCGCATCGCGCAGCGGCAAAGACATGATCTCGCCGCCCTTGTCCCATTTCACCACGGTCGGCGCGATGGCGCCGATCTCCGCCGGCAGCATGTCGGCGCGGATCAGCTCCTTTGCCTCGCCCGGCGCCATGATCAGCAGCCAGTCGACGACGTTGCGCAGCTGGCGCGCATTGCCGGGCCATTCATAGGCCTGGAGTGCCGCCATCGCATCCTCGCCGAACTCGCGCGCGCTGAGCCGCGCCACCTCGGCCGAGCGCATCATGAAATGCCGCGCCAGCGCCGGAATGTCCTCGCGCCGCTCATGCAGCGGCGGCACGCGCAGCGGCACGACGGCGAGCCGATAATAGAGATCCTCGCGGAACCGTCCGGCGGCAATCTCGAGCGCGAGATCGCGGTTGGTCGAGGCGATGACCCGCACATCGACCTCGACGCGCCCGCCGCCGACGCGCTCGAAGGTCTGCTCCTGCAGCGCGCGCACGATCTTGCCCTGGGTCTCCAGCGGCATGTCGGCGACCTCGTCGAGGAAGAGCGTGCCGCCATGCGCCTGCTCGAAGGTGCCGACCTTGCGCGGGCTTTCCGGCGCCTCGACGCCCGCCTCGGTGCCGAAGAGCTCGACCTCGAGGCGCTCGGGCCGCATCGTGGCGCAATTGAGCACGACCAGCGGGCCGCGGGCGCGGCGCGAGCGCAGATGGATCTGCCGCGCCACCACCTCTTTGCCCGAGCCGGGCGGCCCGCTGATGAGGATGCGGCTGCCGGTGGGCGCGGCGCGCTCGACCTGCTGGCGCAGCTGGTTGATGGCGTGCGAGATGCCGACGAGATCCTCGTCGCCGCCGGCGCGCAGCCGCAGCTCCTCGTTCTCGCGCCGCAATCGCGCCGCCTCGATGGCACGCTCGACGACGAGCAGCAGCCGGTCGGATTTGAACGGCTTCTCGATGAAGTCGTAGGCGCCGATCTTGATCGCCGCCACCGCCGTCTCGATCGTGCCATGGCCGCTGATCATCACCACCGGGAGGTTCGGCAGCTCGCGGCGGATGATCTTCAGGATCTCGAGCCCGTCGATCTCGCTGCCCTGCAGCCAGATATCGAGCACCACCAGGGTCGGCCGGCGCGAGCGGATGGCGGCGAGCGCCTCCTTGCTGGTGCCGGCCTCGCGCGTCTCGTAGCCCTCGTCCTTGAGGATGCCGCACATCAGCATGCGGATATCGGCTTCGTCGTCGACGACGAGGATGTCATGCGCCATGGCTGGCGGTCCTCGCTGCAGGCGCCGGCACGGCTTCGGCCGCCGGCTTTGCGGCACGTGCGTCGCCGCGGTTGAACACCAACATGACGCGCGCCCCGCCGCCCTCGCGATCCTCGAGCACGAGCTCGCCGCCGTGGTCCTCCATGATCTTCTTGACGATGGCGAGGCCGAGCCCCGTGCCCTTGGCGCGCGTGGTTACATAGGGCTCGGTGAGGCGCTCGCGCCCTTCTTGCGGCAGGCCGCGGCCGTTATCCTCGACCACTAGCGCGGTCTGGCCCGCTGCCTCGGCGAGGCGCACCGTGATCTCGCCGGGCGGCGCCGCGCCGTCCCGCGCGTGGATGGATTCGGCGGCATTCTTGAGCAGGTTGACGAGGGCCTGACTCACCTGCCGCGCGTCGCAAGCGAGCCGCGCCGCGGCCGGGAGATCGAGCACGAAGCGGATCTCGGGCGTCGAGTTGCGCTGCAGGAACACCGCCTGGCGCACGATCTCCACCAGATCCTCGTCGCGGATGATCGGTGCCGGCATGCGCGCGAAGGAGGAGAACTCGTCGACCATGCGGCCGATATCGCCGACATGGCGGATGATCGTGTCGGTGCAGGTGGCAAAGGTCTCGGGGTCGTTGCGGATGTCCTTGGCATATTTGCGCTTCAGCCGCTCGGCCGAAAGCTGGATCGGGGTCAGCGGATTCTTGATCTCATGCGCAATGCGCCGCGCCACATCCGCCCAGGCCGCCTTGCGCTGCGCCGAGAGCAGCTCGGTGATGTCGTCGAAGGTCACGATGTAGCCCCGGACATCGCCCTCGGCGCGCTCGGCGGCGATGCGCACGAGCAAGGTCAGCGCGCGGCCGCGGCGGCTGACCTGGACCTGCGACTGCGCGAGCCGCTCCGGCCGGCGCGTCGCCTCCTGGAAGAGCGTCGCCATCTCCGGCACGACCTCGGCGAGCTCGTAGCCGATCGTCTGGTCGAGATCGATGCCGAGCAGCAGCGAGGCCGAGCGGTTCGGCAGGTTGACGCGGCCATGCTGGTCGAGGCCAATGACGCCGGCGGAAACGCCGGCCAGCACGGTCTCGGTGAAGCGGCGGCGCTGATCGAGCTGGCGATTGGCTTCGATGAGCTCGCTTTGCTGCGCTTCGAGTTGATGAGTCATGCGGTTGAAGGCGCGCGACAGGGTGCCGAACTCGCCATCCGCGTCGCCTTCCGCGACGCGCGCGGCGAGATTGCCGGCGCGCACCTGCTCGGCGGCGACGACGAGCGAGCTGATCGGCCGCACCAGCTTGGTCGCAAAACGCAGCCCCGCCAGTACCGCGCCGGTGAGCAGCAGCACGCCGACGAGAAGGAAAAGCTGCGAGAAGATGACCTGGAAGGAGGAACGCTCGCCCTCCATCCGCTCATAGCGGTTGAAGGCGCGTTGCGTCTGCTCCATATGCGCCAGCACCGTCGGATCGACGAAGCGGCCGACATAGAGATAGACATGGCCGAAGGCCGGCATGCGCACCAGCGCGCGGACGCGGTCGTCATTGTCGCTGGTCACCACCGCGACATCGCCGGCATCGGCCTGCTCCATCGCCAGCGGCGGCACCGGCTTCGGCTCGAGCGACAGCGCCAAGGTGAAGCCGGCGCGCGCCAGCACATGGCCGTCGGCATCGAAGACGACCGCCTCGTTCAGCGAGCGCAGTGCCGCCTGCGCCGCCACCACCTGATTGAGCCGCGTCGGGTTGACGCTGAGGAAGGCGGCGTCGCGGCTCAAATCATTGGCCATGCTGACGACATCGGCGCGGATATTCTGCTGATGCTCGTGCAGATAGGCCTCGGCGACCGCGAGCGAGCCCGCGACCGCGGTGCGCACCGGCTGGCTGAACCAGGCCTGAACGCCGAAGTTGAACAAGAGGTAGGAGAAGACGGCGACGATGATCGTCGGGATCACCGCCACCAGGCTGAACAGCACGACGAGGCGGACATGGATCTTCGAGCCGGCAAGCCCGCGCCGTCGCTCGGTCCAGACCTGCACCACGCGCCAAGCGACAATGGCGCAGACCGGCAGCACCAGCACGAGATCGAGCAGCAGGAAAAGCTGATCCATGTCGGGACGGCGCTCGCCAAAGGGCGGCAAACCGTTCAGCGCCATGTAGCTCGCGAGAAGCGAGGCCATCGCCGCAGCCGCGAGCGCGATACCCGCCTTGCGGGCAAGCCGCACCCGGCCGGCCCAAAGAACGAGCTCCCGCGATAGGCTCATCGCTGCGCTACTCACCCTCCCCACGCGCAAGGGGGTTATTTTACGCCGCGCCCTTCACCGTTGTCCAATAAGCGCCGCGCGCGCGGCGCGGCCGCCGAATCGCGCATCTCGACATTGACTCGATTCCGACCGAGGTTCAGACTTCTGTTGTTGTCAACCCCGTGGAGGATGCTTAAGGCGCATGACTCCGCCCGGCTGTAACGAGTTGCCGATCCCTTGGCGTCGGCGACTGATCACAAAGCCCAAGAACACGCTCGGCATTCCGAGCGCGGTGGCCGAAACGCCCCGCAGATGACCCCCGCAAGTCACAAAGTGGCGCTGAGCGGGGGTCTTGCGTTGTCGGAGGTTTGAAGGGTGATCCCTCAGGCACACATCGCCCCTCCCCCCTTGAGGGGGAGGTCGGCAGCGCGCAAGCGCTGACGGGTGGGGGTAGCCCCGGGCACGGCTCCTGCGATCTGAAGCGCCGTGCGTTCACCCCCCTCACTGCCCTCCCCCTCAAAGGGGGAGGGGCGCAGAGAGTTGTGAGAAGATAGGTCGTGAGAGGATCGCGAGCTGGCCCTACGCGCGCTATTTCAAGCTCCGCGCGATGTCGATGTCGAGCTCGCGGATTTTCTTGCGCAGGGTGTTGCGGTTTAGGCCGAGGAGCTGCGCCGCCTTGAGCTGGTTGCCGCGCGTTGCACCGAGGGTCAGCAGGATGAGCGGCTTCTCCACCTCGCGCAGCACGCGGTCGTAAAGGCCGGAGGGCGGCAGCCCGCCCTTATGCGCGGCGAAATAATCGCGGAGATGGCGCTCGGCGGCGCCGCCCAGGCCTTCATTCGCCTGCGGCTCGGCGGCCGCCGGCGCCGGCACCGCCTCGGCAAGCTCGGCTTCGACGGCGTCGAGCCCGATCACCTCCTGCGAATAGAGCGCGGCGAGGCGGCGGACGAGATTCTCGAGCTCGCGCACATTGCCGGGCCAGCGATGGCCTTTGAGCCGCTCCATCGCCGGCTGGTCGAGCGACTTCATCGGCAGCCCTTCGCCATGGGCGAGCGCGAAGAAATGTCGCACCAGCGCGCCAATGTCCTCGGAGCGCTCGCGCAGCGGCGGCAGCCGGATCGGCACGACGTTGAGGCGATAGAACAGGTCCTCGCGGAAGAGCCCCTGGCGGATGAGGTGGCGCAGATCGCGATGCGTCGCCGCGACGATGCGAACATCGGCGCGGATCGGCGTGCGCCCGCCGACGGCGGTGTATTCGCCTTGCTGCAGGACGCGCAACAGCCGCGTCTGCGCCTCGAGCGGCATATCGCCGATCTCGTCGAGGAAAAGCGTGCCGCCCTGCGCCTGCTCGAAGCGGCCGACGCCGCGTGCCGTGGCGCCGGTGAAGGAGCCCTTTTCGTGGCCGAAGAGCTCGCTCTCGATCAGTTCGCGCGGGATCGCCGCCATGTTGATGGCGACGAACGGTCCGCTGCGCCGCTTGCCGTAATCATGCAGCGCGCGCGCCACCAGCTCTTTGCCGGTACCGCTTTCGCCGGTGATCATCACCGTGAGATCGGTGCCCATCAGCCGCGCCAGCACGCGGTATATCTCCTGCATCGCCGGCGAACGGCCGATGAGCGGCAGCTGGTCGTCGGCGGGCTCGAGTTCGGCCGCCGCCGGCTGCGCGTTGGGCGTGGTCAGCGCGCGCTCGACGACATTGACCAACTCGCGCAAATCGAAGGGCTTGGGCAGATATTCGAAGGCGCCACGCTCGGTCGCCTTCACCGCGGTGAGCAGCGTGTTCTGCGCGCTCATCACGATGATGCGCAGCTCCGGCCGCAGCTTCTTGATGCGCGGGATCAGATCGAGCCCGTTCTCGTCCGGCATCACCACATCGGTGATGACGAGGTCACCCTCGCCATCCGACACCCAGCGCCACAAGGTCGCGGCATTGCCGGTGGTGCGCACGTCATGCCCGAGGCGGCCGAGCGCCTGGCTCAGCACGGTGCGGATCGCGCGATCGTCATCGGCGATGAGGATGGTCGAGGCGTTCACGACAGCGCTCCGGCGCCGCGCGGCGCCATCGGCAGATAGACGCGGAAGACGGTGCGCCGCGGCTGGCTGTCGAATTCGATGACGCCGCCATGATCGCCGATCACCTTGGCGACGAGCGCCAGGCCGAGGCCGCTGCCATTATGCTTGGTGGTGACGAAGGGATCGAAGAGGTGCTGCGAGAGCTCGTCGGGGATGCCCTCGCCATTGTCGATGATCGAGATCACCAGCGGCAGGTGGACCCGGCTTTCGCTGCCGGCCACCGCCAGGCGCACGCCATGCTGATAGGCGGTGGTGATCTGGATCTCGCCGCCCTGCGCCGGCACCGCCTCCGCCGCGTTCTTCACCAGGTTGAGAAAAACCTGGATCAGCAGGTCGCGATTGCCATGCACCGGTGGCAGCGACGGGTCGTATTCCTCGATGAAGCGCACATGGCGGGCAAAGCCGGTCTGCGCCACCAGGCGAACCCGCTCCAGCACCTCATGGATATTGACCGAGCCGCGCTCGATCGGCCGCCGGTCGGAGAACACCTCCATGCGGTCGACGAGGGCACAGATGCGGTCGCTTTCATCGCAAATAAGCCGCGTCAACTCGCGGTCGCCGGCGCCGGCATTCTCCTCGAGGAGCTGCGCCGCGCCGCGGATGCCGGAGAGCGGGTTCTTCACCTCATGCGCCAGCATCGCCGCCATCGCCGTCACCGAGCGCGCGGCGTTGCGATGGGTGAGCTGGCGGTCGATCTTGTGAGCGATCGAGCGCTCCTGCAGGGTCACCACCACCTCGGCGCGGTTCTCGGCGAGCGGCGCCGCCTGCACCGTCATGACATGGGCGCCGAGGCGCGGCGTCTCGACGGCGACGCCGTATTCCGAGACGCTGTGGCCGCTGGCGCGGACGCTGTCGATCAAGGCGAAGATCGGGCTGTCCGCCGGCAGCACGACGCGAAGCTCGGCGCCGAGCAAGGTCGCGGCGCTGGCATCGAAGAACTGCTCGGCCGCGGCATTGGCGTAAAGCAGGAGACCTGCCTCGTCGAGGACGAGCACAGGGTCGGGCAGCGCCGCCAGCACCGCCGCAGGATCAAGCGTGGCGCTCCAACCGCCGCGCCGGGCTGCCGCGCTCGTCTTCATGCGGCCGCCCGCTCGACCAGCGGCGCATAGAAGGCGCGGATCTGCGCCTTGACCGCGTCGGGTGCTTCGGTGCGGTTGATCGCGGCGCGGAACTCGGCCGAGCCGGGCAGGCCCTTCGAATACCAGCCGATATGCTTGCGCGCGATGCGGCTGCCGGCAGCGGTGCCGTAATGCGCCAGCATCGCCTCGTAATGGTCGAGCACCGTGGCGAGCTGCTGCGACAGCGGCGGCTCCGGCAGGAGCTCGCCGCTGCGGAGATAGCAGATCACCTGATTGACGAACCAGGGCCGGCCATACGCACCGCGGCCGATCATCAGGCCGTCCGCGCCGGACTGCGCGAGCGCGTCCCGCGCATCGGCGAGCGAGACGATATCGCCATTGGCGATGACCGGAATGCGCACCGCTTCTTTCACTTGGCGGATGAAGGCCCAATCGGCACTGCCTTCATAGAATTGGCAGCGCGTGCGGCCATGCACGGTGATCATCCGGATGCCGCATTCCTCGGCAATGCGCGCCAGGCGCGGTGCGTTGCGATTGGCGGCATCCCAGCCGGTGCGCATCTTCAACGTCACCGGCAGGCTCACCGCTTTCACCGTGGCGTCGAGCAGACGCGCCGCCTGTGCCTCGTCGCGCATCAGCGCCGAGCCGGCATGACCGTTCACCACCTTCTTCACCGGGCAGCCGAAATTGATGTCGATGAGCGCGGCACCGCGATCGGCGTTGAGCTTCGCCGCCTCGGCCAGCACGCGCGGCTCGCAGCCCGCGAGCTGCACCGCCATGGGCTGCTCTTCGGGACAATTCGCAGCCATGGTCAGCGACTGGCGCGTCTCGCGGATCATCGCTTCGCTGGCGATCATCTCCGAGACGACGAGCCCGGCGCCGTGCCGTTTCACCAGACGGCGAAACGGCAGGTCCGTCACCCCCGACATGGGTGCCAGGAGCACGGGATCGTCGAGTCGCAGAGCGCCGATATCGATGCTCATTTCGTGGGCAGGCCGCGCAATTGCTTAATAATTGAGCAAATCATAGCGCGGCATTCCCGCAGTGCAACAAGAATCGGAGATCGCGGCGAAATGCTTGAAAACGCAGCCTTTTCTCAGCTCAGCAAGACGTCGGTGACGAACTTCACGCCGGGATATGCCAAGGTGAGCAGAAGCCACGCGAGCAGCGCCAGCCGCGCCACGCGCCGGCCGCGAATGCCTTGGCGGTAGCGCGCCAGCAGCAAAGCGCCGATGACCACGAAAGCGGCGAGCGAGAACAGCGTTTTGTGATCGAAAGGCAGCAGCGGGCTCGCGAGGAAATGCTCGGCGGCCATGCCGCTCAGCAGCCCCAGCGCCAGCACGGCCTCGGCCGCAGCGAGAAGGCGCAGCTCCAGCGCCTCGCTTTCCGCCATCGATGGCAGCCGCCGCGTCAGCGCCGTCGGCCGCTTCGCCTTGAGCGCGCGCTCTTGCAGAAAGACGGCAAACCCGGCAACCGCGCCGATGGTGAGGAGACCATAGGTCGCCACCGCAAAGAGGATATGCGCGTCGAGCCAGCCGGCGGGCACGGCGCCCGCAACCGGACGCTCGGGCGCGTGCTGCCACACCAGCGCCAGCGCCGCGAGCAAGAGGAGATAGGGCAGCAGCAGCGGCGAGAGGCGCCACGCATGCCGCGTTGCCAAGGCCAGCGCCAGAAACAGCGCCATGGTGGCGGCGATCGTGACCCAGAGCGACATGGCGAAGCCGGTGCGCCATTCGCCGCCGGCCGAGGCAAGGATGCAGAGCCCCGGCCCGATCACGCCGAGAAGAATGAACGCGAAGAACAGGGCATCGCGGGCGCCGCTGCGGCGGAAGGCCACCGCCGCCGCCGGCACCAGCGCCAGCAGCGCACCGAGACTTAAAGCCGTGCTCGCCATGCCCTCGACATAGCCAGCAGCACCTCGGCTTGGCAAGCACCGCCATTGCCCTCGCCTCGCCCCTTGTCTAGCTTCTCGCCATGGCATCTTGCATAGCGCTGGTTGTGGCGGCGGGCCGCGGCACGCGGCTCGGCGCGCCGCTCCCCAAGCAATACCTGCCGCTGGCCGGAAAACCGGTGCTGCGCTACAGCCTCGAGACCTTGGCGACCCATCCCGGCATCGACGCGGTGCGCGTCGTCTTCAACCCGGATGATGCGGCCTCCTATGAGGCGGCGGCCCGCGGTCTCGATCTGCTGCCGCCGGTCGCCGGCGGCGCGGCGCGGCAGGATTCGGTGCGCCTCGGCCTCGAAAGCCTCGCCGCAACCGCGCCGGCGCGCGTCCTCATCCACGACGCCGCGCGTCCTTTCCTCGATCGCGAGACGATCGATCGCGTGCTTGCGGCGCTCGACGACACGCCGGGCGCGATCCCGGCGCTGCCGGTCAAAGACACGGTGAAGCGCGGCGTTTCGGGCCGCGTCGCCGAGACCTTGGACCGCAGCGCGCTGTGGCGCGCGCAGACGCCGCAGGGCTTCGAGTATGCCGCCATTCTCGCCGCCCATCGTGCGGTGCAAGGCAGCGAGCTCTCGGACGATGCGGCGGTCGCCGAGCGCGCCGGCCTCGCCGTGCGCCTCGTCGCCGGCAGCGAAGCGAATTTCAAAGTGACGACGGCGGAGGATCTGGAACAGGCCGAGCGCTTGCTGCTCGCGCGCCACGGCGATATTCGCATCGGACAGGGCTTCGACGTGCACGCTTTCGGCCCAGGCGATCATGTCTGGCTCTGCGGCGTGAAGGTGGCGCATGAGCGCGGCCTCATCGGTCATTCCGACGCGGATGTCGGCCTCCACGCGCTGACCGATGCGATCCTGGGTGCGCTCGGCGCCGGCGATATCGGCCAGCATTTCCCGCCCAGCGATCCCAAATGGCGTGGCGCGCCGTCCCACTTGTTCCTGAGCCATGCCGGCGCTCTCGTCGCCTCGGCCGGCGGCCGCATCGCGCATCTCGACGTGACGCTGATCTGCGAGCGCCCCAAGATCGGCCCCTGTCGCGACGCGATGGTCGCGCGGATCGCCGAGATCCTGGGGCTCGAGCGCGGCCGCGTCAGCGTCAAGGCGACCACCACCGAGGGGCTCGGCTTCACCGGCCGCAGCGAAGGCATCGCCGCTCAGGCGGTGGCGACGCTGCGTCTGCCGCTCTGAGGCAAGGCGAAGCGGGATGAGCACGCTCGAGCCGAAACCGCCCGCGCCGTTCCATCCGGCGCAGGTGATCGCGACCTGGTTTGGCGTCGGCCGCCTGCCCTGGGCGCCCGGGACCTGGGGCTCGCTCGCGGCGCTGCCCTTTGCCTGGGCGATCGCCGCGCTGTTCGGACCTCGCGCGCTGCTGCTTGCGGCGCTGGCGCTCTTCCTCCTCGGCTGGTGGGCAGCGGGCCGCGTCGTCAGGGTGAGTGCCGCCAAGGACCCCGGCTCGATCGTGGTCGACGAGGTCGCCGGACAATGGCTGACGCTGGTCGTGACCCCGCCGGGCGTCGTCCCCTATGTCGCAGGATTTCTACTCTTCCGCGTCTTCGACATCGTCAAGCCCTGGCCGGCGCGCTGGATCGACCAGCATGTCGGCGGTGGCTTGGGCGTCATGGCCGACGATATCGTCGCGGGCTTCTTCGCCGCGACGGCGCTGCTGCTGGTTCTCCTGCTGATGGGGAGACCGCTTGCCTGAACCAACGCTCGCGCCGCTTGCCACCGCCGTGCTCACCCTCTGCCGCAGCAAGGGGCTGCATCTGGCTACGGCGGAATCCTGCACCGGCGGCATGGTGGCGGCGGCGCTCACCGACATCGCCGGCTCGTCGGACGTGGTCGAGCGCGGCCTCGTCACCTATTCGAATGAAGCCAAAAGCGAGCTTTTGGGCGTGCCGGAGAAGCTCCTCGAAACGCATGGCGCGGTGAGCGCCGAGACCGCCGCGGCGATGGCCGCAGGCGCGCTCGGCGCGGCACCGGTCGACCTCGCCGTCGCCATCACCGGCATTGCCGGCCCCGGCGGCGCCACGCCGACCAAGCCGGTGGGGCTGGTCTGGTTCGGCTGCGCCCG
>DATJLU010000193.1:0-19781 GCA_035509275.1 Allostellaceae bacterium
GGGCGGCTTGCAATTTGGGGGTTCACCTCGCGCTGTTGAGGAGGGCTGATTTCGCGGCGGCAAGCGTGCAATTCTTGCTGCACGTCCTAGATCGATGAGAACCCGATGCCGCTCGCCGATTTTATCCATCTTCGCGTCCACACCGCCTATTCGCTGTCGGCGGGCGCAATCAAGGTCAAGGAGCTGGTCGGGCTTTGCAAAAAGCACGGCATGCCGGCAGTGGCGATCACCGACAGCGGCAATCTGTTTGGCGCGCTCGAATTCGCGACGGCCTGCGCCGGCGAGGGCATCCAGCCGATCATCGGCTGCGAGATCGTGCTGGTCGCCCATGAGGCCGGTGACGGGACGCGCCAGCAACGCGAGCCCGAGCGCGTCGTCGTGCTGGTGCAGAGCGAGACCGGCTACCGCAATCTCCTGGGCCTGGTCAGCCGCTCGTTTCTTGACAGCGAAGCTGGTGCCGATCCGGCGGTCGCGCTTGCCGACCTCGCCGCCAATAGCGAGGGGTTGTTGTGTCTCACCGGCGGCGCCAAAGGGCCGCTCGGCCGGCTGATCGCCGACGGCCAGGACGTTGCGGCGGGCATGCTGCTCGACGCGTTGAAAGATGCGTTTCCCGGCCGCCTCTACATCGAGCTGACACGGCACGGTCTGCCTGACGAAGCACGCACTGAAAACGGCTTTGTCGACCTTGCCTACCAGCATGATCTGCCGCTGGTCGCGACCAACGACGCCTATTTTCCCGGCGCCGACTATTACGAAGCGCATGACGCGTTGCTGTGCATCGCACAAGGCAAGGTCGTCGACGACAATGACCGCGCCCGGCTGACGCCCGACCATTATTTCCGGCCGGCCGCGGAGATGCGGACGCTGTTTGCGGATCTGCCGGAGGCCTGCGACAACACGCTTGTCATCGCCCAGCGCTGTGCGTTCATGCCGCGGACCCAGGCGCCGATTCTGCCGGCGTTTCAGGCCGAGGGCGGGGCCGACGAGCCCGAAGCGCTGCGGCAAGCGGCGCTTGCCGGGCTCGCCGCGCGAATGGCACAGCTTGGCCTTGACGATGAGGCCGCGCGTCCCTACCGCGAACGGCTCGAATTCGAGCTCGGCACGATCATCCAGATGGGGTTTGCCGGGTATTTCCTGATCGTCGCCGACTTTATCCAATGGGCGAAGCGCCAGGGCATCCCGGTTGGGCCGGGGCGCGGTTCGGGTGCCGGTTCGGTGGTCGCCTGGGCGCTCACCATCACCGATCTCGACCCGTTGCGCTTCAGCCTGCTGTTCGAGCGTTTCCTCAACCCCGAGCGTGTGTCGATGCCCGATTTCGACATCGATTTCTGCCAGGATCGACGCGACGAGGTGATCCGCTACGTCCAGCGGAAATACGGCCGCGATCGGGTCGCGCAGATCATCACCTTTGGTAAGTTGCAGGCGCGCGCGGTGCTGCGCGATGTCGGCCGCGTGCTGGAAATGCCCTATGGCCAGGTCGACCGCCTGTGCAAGCTGGTGCCCTACAACCCCGCCAACCCGGTCAAGCTGCAGCAGGCGATCGATGGCGAGCCGCAGCTGCAGCAGATGCGCGATGCCGATGAGAGCGTCGCTCGCCTCATCGCCATCGCGCTGAAGCTCGAAGGCCTCTATCGGCACGCCTCGACCCACGCCGCCGGCGTAGTCATCGGCGACCGCCCGCTCGACGCGCTGGTGCCGCTCTACCGCGACCCGCGCTCCGACATGCCGGTGACGCAGTTCAACCTCAAATATGTCGAGCTCGCCGGGCTGGTGAAATTCGACTTCCTCGGCCTCAAGACGCTGACCGTGCTGGCGCGCGCGCTCGATCTCCTGCGCGCGCGCGGCGTCGAGCTCGACCTTGCCGCGCTGCCCTTCGACGACAAGCCGAGCTACGAGCTGCTCGGGCGTGGCGACACGGTCGGCGTGTTCCAGCTCGAAGGCGCCGGCATGCGCGACATGCTGCGCAAGCTGCGCCCCGACCGCTTCGAGGACATCATCGCCGTCGTCGCGCTCTACCGCCCGGGCCCGATGGAGAACATCCCGCGCTACATCGCGGTGAAGCACGCTGAGGAGCGGCCCGACTACCTCCATCCCTCGCTCGAGCCGATCCTGACCGAGACGCACGGGATCATGATCTACCAGGAGCAGGTGATGCAGATCGCGCAGGTGCTCAGCGGCTATTCGCTGGGCGGCGCCGATCTGCTGCGCCGCGCCATGGGCAAGAAGATCAAGGCGGAGATGGAGGCACAGCGCAAAGCCTTCATCGACGGCGCCGTCGCGCGCGGCGTCGCCGAGCGCGTCGCCGAGCACATCTTCGAGCAGGTGGCGAAGTTCGCCGGCTACGGCTTCAACAAGTCGCACGCCGCCGCTTATGCGCTGGTCGCCTATCAGACCGCCTATCTCAAGGCCAACTACCCCGTCGAGTTCCTCGCGGCGCTGATGACGCTCGACCTCGGCAATACCGACAAGCTCAACGTCTTCCGCGGCGAATGCGACCGCCTCGGCATCAAGCTGCTGCCGCCCGACATCAACCGCTCGGATGTGGCGTTTGCCGTCGAGCAGACGCCGCAAGGCGCGGCGATCCGCTACGCGCTCGCCGCGGTGAAGGGCGTCGGCGCGCAGGCGATGCAGCTCCTCGTCGAAGAGCGCACGGCGCGGGGGCCCTTCCGCGACCTCTTCGATCTGGCGCGGCGCCTCGACGTCAAGAGCTTCAACCGCCGCCAGTTCGAGTGCCTGGCCAAGGCGGGCGCGTTCGAGACGCTCAACCGCAATCGGGCGCAGACCTTCGCCGCCTCGGAGATGCTGCTGCGGCATGCCGCCGCCGCCGCCAGCGAGCGCGAGAGCCAGCAGGTCAGCCTCTTCGGCGATGGCGATGGGCCGGCGGTGCGCGGCGCGGGCCTGCCGGTGGTGCAGGACTGGCCGCCGATCGAGCGGCTGCAGCAAGAGTTCGACGCCATCGGCTTCTATCTCTCGAGCCATCCGCTCGATGCTTACGGCAAGAGCCTCGAGCGCGTCGGCGTGGTGCGCTTTGCCGATCTGCCGGCGCGGCTCACCGCCGGCGGCGCCACCCGCTTCAAGCTCGCCGGGGTCGTCATCGGCCGCAAGGAGCGCACCTCTGCGCGCGGCAACCGCTTCGCCTTCGTGCAGATGTCGGATGCCAGCGGCGTCTTCGAGGTGATGATGTTCTCCGAGGTGCTGGGCCAGGTCCGGCCGCTGCTCGATGGCGGCCAGCCCCTGCTGGTGCATGTCGATGTCCGCGCCGAGGAGGAGACGCTCCGCCTCACCGCGCAGCGCGCCGAGCCGCTCGACGGGGTCGTCGCCCATGCCGCGGCCGGGCTCAAGGTCTTCCTCGGTGAGGGCGAGGCGCTGGTGCCGCTGCGCGGGCTGATGCAGCGCGAAAGCGGCGGCCGCGGCCGGGTTACGGTCGTGGTGCCGGTGCCGCCGACGCGCGAGATCGAGATCCTGCTGCCCGGCGGCTTCAAGATCAGCCCGCGGGTGCGCGCGGCGGTAAAGTCGCTGCCGGGCATCCTCGACGTGCATGACGTTTAGCGGAGCAAAGGGGGCGGGGAGATATGGCTGAACCCAAGAAGACGGTGTTCGACCTCAGCGCTACCTACGTCCAACTCGCGGACAATGGCGCCACCAGGCCGGTCGAGGCGGGCACGGATTTCTGGACGCGGTTTGCGGCGCAGGCCGACCTCGGCATCGGCCGGCTGGTCTGGACCGCGGCACAGGCGCGCGACTGGCCCAATTGGGAGATGAATCCCAACGGCGATGCGGTGTTCTATCTGCTCTCGGGCGCCGTCGACCTCGTGCTGATCGAAGGCGATATCGAGCGCAGCATTACGTTGCGGCCGAACAACGCCTGTATCGTGCCGCGCGGCGTCTGGCACCGCGTCATCGTGCAAAAGCCGGCCAACCTGCTCGGCATCACCCGCAATGCCGGCCGGGAGCTGCGTCCGGTCGAGGCCAAACGGGTCGAGCCGAAGCGCTAGGCCGTCGCCGGCCGCTCCGCCGCGAAACAGCGGCGAGGAGAACAATGCGCGCGCGCTTCCCGCCCGACAGAGGTGCGGCGTAACCGTGAGGCACTAGCCCAAGTTTTCAACAATTTTATCGAAGGAAAACGTCTGTCGAACTTTGGCTTATTCTTGGGCATCTCTTGTCGTTTTTAGGAGAATGCGCGGCGATTTCTGGAATTTCTGCAATTTCTGGTGGAAAACTCGAAGAATTGGCGGCTAGGCTGCTGGCGCGCGAGGAGCAGAGGGCAGAGGGATGCCGGACGATCGGATCACGGATGCCAAGGACCTGCTGCAGCGGGTGCGCCAGTTCGGCGCGCGGCTGAAAGACCGGCGGCGTTTCGAGCGCAAGCAGCTGCTCTGGGCCGCGACCGTCGAAGTGCGCGGGCAGCGCTTCGAAGGCACCATCGTCGATTTCTCGGTCGGCGGCGCGCGGCTCAAATTCGATGCCCCCGTCGCCGCCGGCGACGAGCTGACGCTGATGCTGAAACAGCTCGACGAACTCGGCGCCAAGGTGGTCTGGCAGCGCGAAGGCGAGGCCGGGCTGCAATTCCTGCTCGCGCCCGATGAAGTGGCGGCCCGCGTCCAGGAGAAGCTGCTCGCTGATCTCAGCAAGGACGAGGGCGGCCGGTCGGCTCCGGCGGCGTCCGGCCGGGCGGGCGGCGCGGTCCGCGCCGGTCGCCGCCTCGCCGTCCTGGCGCTGGCCGCGATCGGCGGGCTCGGCGCGCTGGGCGGCGGCTCGCTGCTGATCGCCAGCTCCTTCTCGCATGAGGAGACGCCGGTGCTGGCCCTGAACGGCGGCGCCGTCGGCCAACATAGCTGCGACAGCCTCATGGAAAAGCTGGGGGGCTCGACCAACGAGCTCGATTTCAGCTTGAACGTCGCCTCAGCCGTGCAGGCCAAGTGCCTGGATATGCATCATCTTGGGCCGTCGGACAACGACCCCCGCGGGCGCATGGTGCAGACCACCAAGGTGCCCCTGCACTGAGCCTGGGCGCCGCTCGCGCCGTCGCCTGCGGGCTTGTTCGGGCTTGCCAAATCTTCTCCGGAGCCCTATTTAAGGGCGCTCTTAAGCAAAC
The DNA here is from genome assembly GCA_035509275.1 of Allostellaceae bacterium. Taxonomy (GTDB): domain Bacteria; phylum Pseudomonadota; class Alphaproteobacteria; order ATCC43930; family CGMCC-115725; genus DAHUYF01. The sequence goes on from DATJLU010000193.1 coordinate 5,096, forward strand.
CTCACGCGGGGACGCGGTCGCTTTTGCCGTCGCAGAAGCAGCCGGTCCGGTGTCGGCATCGAGCCGATGATCCCCCGCGGCGGCCTAACCGGAGAAGGATCCGATGGCAATACCTGACTTCACCATGCGCCAGCTGTTGGAAGCCGGCGTCCATTTCGGCCACCACACACGGCGCTGGAACCCGAAGATGGCGCCTTACATCTTCGGCGTCCGCAACGGCGTCCATATCATCGACCTCGAGCAGACCGTCCCGCTGCTGCACCGCGCGCTGCAATCGGTGCGCGACGTCGCCGCGCAAGGCGGCCGCGTCCTCTTCGTCGGCACCAAGCGCCAGGCGCAGGAAGCGATTGCCGAAGCGGCCAAGCGCTGCGGCCAATACTATGTGAACCATCGTTGGCTCGGCGGCATGCTGACCAACTTCAAGACCATCTCGCAATCGATCAAGCGTTTGAAGGAGATGGACGAGCGCGTGAACCAGCCGAGCGCCGGCCTCACCAAGCGCGAGCTGCTGGAGCTGACGCGCGAGCGCGACAAGCTCGAGCGGGCGCTCGGCGGCATCAAGGAGATGGGCGGGCTCCCCGACATCCTGTTCATCATCGACACCAATAAGGAAGCGATCGCCGTCCAGGAGGCGAACAAGCTCAAGATCCCGGTGGTCGCGGTGCTCGACAGCAATTCCTCGCCCGACGGCATCGCTTTGCCGATCCCGGGCAACGACGATGCGATGCGCGCGGTTCATCTCTATTGCGAGCTGGTTGCCGGGGCGGTGCTGGACGGGTTGCAGGCGGAGCTTTCCGGCGCCGGCGTCGATCTCGGCGAGCAGGCCGAGCTTCCCGCCGAGCTGCCGCCGCGCGAGGAAGAGGCCGCGGCCGGAACGGAGGAGCAGGCGACGGCCTGAGCTGCGCCGCACCGTTAGAGGACCAGGGACGGCGGCGGCTTGGGCCGCCGTTCTTTTAGGATAAACCAGGGGAAAGAGAGAGACACCATGGCCGAGATCACCGCTGCGCTGGTCAAGGAGCTGCGCGAGAAGACCGGCGCCGGCATGATGGACTGCAAGCGTGCGCTCGCCGAGACGGCGGGCGATCTCGAAGGCGCCGTCGACTGGCTGCGCAAGAAAGGTCTGAGCGCCGCCGCCAAGAAGGCCGGGCGCGTCGCCGCCGAGGGGCTGGTCGGCGTCGCCACGCGCGGCAAGCAGGGCGCCGTGCTCGAGGTCAACGCCGAGACCGATTTCGTCGCCCGCAACGAGACCTTCCAGCACTTCGTGCGCACCGCGACCGAACTGGCTCTCACCACCGGCGATGACCTCGAGCGCTTGCGCAGCGCGGCCTTTCCCGGCACCGGCCGCAGCGTCGGCGACGAGCTGACCCATATGATTGCCACCGTCGGCGAGAACATGGCGCTGCGCCGGGTACGCCGGCTCGAGGTGAAGAACGGCGCCGTGCTCGGCTATGTCCACAACCCGCTGGCGCCAGGGCTCGGCAAGATCGGCGTGCTCGTGGCGCTCGAATCGACCGGCGATGGCGAGAAGCTCGCGGCGCTCGGCAAGCCGCTCGCCATGCATGTCGCCGCCGCCCGCCCGGACTATCTCGACATCGCCTCGGTCGACCCGGCGGCGCTCGAGCGCGAGCGCGAGGTGCTGCGCGAGCAGTCGCGCGCCAGCGGCAAGCCCGAGGCGATCATCGAGAAGATGGTCGAGGGCCGGTTGCGCAAATTCTACGAGGAAGTGGTGCTGCTCGAGCAGATCTATGTCGTCGATGGTGAGAGCCGGGTCAGCAAGGTGATCGACGCCGCGGCCAAGGAGCTCGGCACGCCGGTCAAGGTCGCGGGCTTCGCCCGATTCGCGCTCGGCGAAGGCATCGCCAAGGAGCAGGGCGACTTCGCCGCCGACGTCGCGGCGGCGGTGAAGCCGCGCTAGGCGCCTGTCTGGCAAAAGGAGACGGAAGGCGGGCCCTCGTGTATCATGGCCCGCCAGAAGAGCCGGAAACGCCCATGACCGCGGAACCGATCAGTAAGCACAGCCAAACTCTGCGCTACCGCCGCGTCCTCCTCAAGCTGTCGGGCGAGGCGCTGATGGGCGATCAGGGGCACGGGCTCGATCCCAAGATCATCTCGCGCATCGCCGCCGAGGTGAAATCGGTGCATGAGCTCGGCGCCGAGATCTGCATCGTCATCGGCGGCGGCAACATCTTCCGCGGCCTCGCCGGCGCGGCGCAAGGCATGGATCGGGCGACCGCCGACTACATGGGAATGCTCGCCACCGTCATCAATTCGCTGGCGCTGCAAAGCGCGCTGGAGCGGCAAGGGGTGGTGACGCGCGTGCTGTCGGCGATCAGCATGCAGGCGGTGTGCGAGCCCTATATCCGCCGCCGCGCCATCCGGCACATGGAGAAAGGCCGGGTGGTGATCTTCGCCGCCGGCACCGGCAATCCCTTCTTCACCACCGACACGGCCGCGGCGCTGCGCGCCTCGGAGATGGACTGCAACGCGCTGCTCAAGGCGACCAAGGTGGACGGCGTCTATTCCGCCGACCCGCACAAGGATCCCGAGGCCGAGCGCTATGACCGCCTGACCTATCTCGACGTGCTGTCACGCGACCTGCAGGTGATGGATGCGGCGGCGATCTCGCTGGCGCGGGAGAATGACATCCCGATCCTGGTGTTCTCGATCCACGACCATGGCGGCTTCGCCAGTGTCGTGACCGGGCAGGGGCGCTTCACGATCATCACGGAGTGAGAGTGGAGTCATGAGCGAGGAGCAGATCATCAGGGAGCTGAGGCGCCGCATGGACGGCGCGCTCGAGGTGCTGCGCAAGGAGTTCGCCGGGCTGCGCACCGGCCGCGCCTCGGCGAGCCTGCTCGATCCGGTGATGGTGGAGGCTTATGGCAACCCCATGCCGCTCAACCAGGTCGGCACGGTGAGCGTGCCCGAGCCGCGCCTCATCATCGTCCAGGTCTGGGACCGCGGCAACGTCAAGGCGACCGAGAAGGCGATCCGCGAGGCGGGCCTCGGCCTCAATCCGCAGACCGAGGGCCAGACGCTGCGCGTGCCGATCCCCGATCTCAACGAGGAGCGGCGCCGGGAGCTCACCAAGGTCGCCGCCAAATATGCCGAGCAGGCGCGCGTCTCGGTGCGCAATGTGCGGCGCGACGGGATGGATCTGCTGAAGAAGCAGGAGAAGGACCACGCCATCACGCAGGATCAGCACCGCAAGCTCGACAAGGACATTCAGGCGCTGACCGACGACACGATCAAGAAAGTCGATGCGCTGCTGGCGCAGAAGGACAAGGAAATCCTGCAGGTCTGAGCCGATGGAGCCCGTTTCGCCCGCGCCGCCGCCGCCCGCTCACGTCGCCATCATCATGGACGGCAATGGGCGCTGGGCGAAGGCGCGCGGGTTGCCGCGCATCGCCGGCCATCGCCGCGGCGCCGATGCGGTCCGGCGCACCCTCAAGGCGGCCGCCGCGCGCGGCATCGCCTATCTCACCCTGTTCGGCTTCTCCTCGGAGAACTGGAAGCGGCCGAGCGATGAGGTCGATGACCTCATGGGGCTGCTGCGCCACTACATTCGCGCCGAGATCGCCGAGCTGCACGCCAGCGGCGTCAGGCTGCAGGTCATCGGCGACCGCACGCGGCTGGCGCCGGATATCGTCGGCCTCATCGAGAACGGCGAGGCGCTCACCGCCGGCAATGGCCGGATCACGCTCACCATCGCGCTGTCTTACGGCGCCCGCGCCGAGATCGCCGCCGCCGCCCGCGCCATCGCCGCCGCGGCGCGCGCCGGCGAGCTCGCGCCGGAAGACATCGATGAGGCGCGCTTCGAGCGCTACCTCCTCACCGCCGGCATGCCGGACCCCGATCTCGTCATCCGCACCAGCGGCGAGCAGCGCATGAGCAACTTCCTGCTGTGGCAGACCGCCTATGCCGAGCTCGTCTTTACCGCGACGCTGTGGCCCGATTTCGGCGAGCTGGAGCTGGAAAAGGCGCTCCACGAGTATCACGGCCGCGAACGCCGCTACGGCGCCTCCGTTGGATCGCGGTAAGGTGAGCCCGCTGCTGCTGCGCGTGGCCTCGGCCGCGGTGCTGGGGCCACTGGTGCTCGGCGCGGTGTGGCTCGGCGGGGTGTGGCTGCTGGCGCTGGTCCTGCTCGGCGCCGCGGTGATGGCTTGGGAATGGGCCGGGCTGGCGACCGGGGGCCGTTTCGGCGCGACCGGTGTGCTCACCATCGCTACCGCGCTCGGCGCTACGGCTCTGGCAGGCCTCGGGGCAGGGGCGGGGCGCGCCGCCCTTGCCGCCGCCGCCGGGGCGGTCGTGGTGCTCGCCGCGGCCGCCCGGAGCCGCCGCGCCGAGCCGCTGAGGACCGCGGTCGGCGCGCTTTGGCTGACCCTCGGCAGCATCGCCTTTCTGGCGCTCGGCCGCCTTCCGGTGGAGGGGCGCCCAACGCTGTTATGGCTCTTGTCCGTTGTGTGGGCGAATGATATTACAGCATATGCTTGCGGGCGCGCGATCGGCGGTCCCAAGCTTGCGCCCGGCATCAGCCCGAACAAGACCTGGGCAGGGTTCTTTGGCGGCGTATTGGGGGCAGGGCTCGTCGGCGGGCTCGCCAGCCGCCTTTCCGGGCAGGGAAGTCCGTTCGCTCTGGTGCTGACCAGCCTGCTGCTGGGTGTCGCAGCCCAGCTTGGGGACCTTGCCGAATCGGCAGCGAAGCGCCATTTCGGCGTTAAGGATTCGAGCCGGCTGATTCCGGGGCATGGCGGGTTGCTCGACCGGGTCGATGGCCTGCTCGCCGCTTCGGTGTTAGCCGGCGCGGCCACTCTCGGAACCGGGCGGAGCCCTTTGCTCTGGTGAGGAGAGCGGCGTAAGGCGAGACAGCACGCCCTATCCACATTGTTGACAAAAAGGGCGTACACTCTCGCCCCATGTTGGGGCGGGTCGGTTCCGGTGAAAGGATGGTTCACTCCTCATGCTCTTGTTGACCGGCGGCTTCGGCCATCTCATCTCCTTCCTGCTGGTCCTGACGGTGCTGGTCTTCGTGCACGAGCTCGGCCACTATCTCGTGGCTCGCTACAACGGCGTGCGCATCGAGACCTTCTCCATCGGCTTCGGGCCCGAACTGTTCGGCTGGAACGACCGCGCCGGGACGCGTTGGAAATTCAGCGCGGTGCCGCTGGGCGGCTATGTCAAAATGTTCGGCGATGCCGACCCGGCCTCGCTGCCCGGCGAGCATCTGCAGCACATGACCGAGGCGGAGAAGGCCGTCTCTTTCCATCACAAGCGCCTGCTGCAGCGCGTCGCCGTCGTCGCCGCCGGGCCGATCGCCAATTTCGTGCTGGCGGTGCTGGTTCTCGCCCTGATCATCGCCGTTCGCGGCCAGCAATTCTCGCCGCCCGATGTCGGCCAGGTGCTGCCGGGGAGCGCCGCCGAGGCCGCCGGCATCAAGCCCGGCGACATGATCGTGTCGATCGATGGCCAATCCATCGATAGCTTCGAGACCATCCAGCGCATCGTCGAGGTGAATACCGGCACGCCGCTCACGATCGTCGTGCGGCGCGGTGGGCAGACCTTCGATCTCCGGGTCGCACCCAAGGTCGTGACCGAGACCGACCGGCTTGGCTTCACGCATCACATCGCGCGGCTCGGCATTGGCCGCAAGGGCGTCGATTTCGTCCGCCGCAACCCCGTGGCGGCGCTGTGGTACGCCGCCGACGAGTCCTGGTATCTCACCACCGGCACGCTGCAGGCGGTGTGGCAGATGATCATCGGCTTGCGGTCGAGCGACGAGCTCAGCGGGCCGATCGGCATTTTCCAGCTCTCGGGCGCCGTGGCGCAGGAGGGCATCATCCCGCTGCTCGGCTTCGCCGCCGTGCTGTCGATCAATCTCGGTCTTATCAATCTCTTCCCGATCCCCGTTCTTGACGGCGGCCATCTGCTGTTCTATGCCGCCGAAGCCATACGTGGAAAACCGCTCAGTCAACGCGCGCAGGAATATGGATTCCGTCTCGGGCTGGCCCTGGTGCTCATGTTGATGGTCTTCGCCACCTGGAACGATCTGGTTCGACTCTCGAAATCCTGGAGCTCATAAACCGGGAGCATCACCGAAGCCGGGCGGGTCGGCGGCGTTTGTTAGGCGGGGGGAGTATTGCGGCGGAACTTTGCTGTTGCGGCAGTCTGCGTCGGTGTCGCGGGCGCAACTGGAGTAGCTGTAGTGCCGATCCGCCCGGCGGCGGCGCAGGTGCCCTCGGGAGGCATCATTTCCGAGATCCGCATCGAGGGAACCCAGCGGGTCGAGCCGGAGACGGTGCGATCCTACATGCAGGTGCAGCCCGGCGATCCGTTCGACGCCGACAAGATCGACAAATCGCTGAAGAGCCTGTTCGCCACCGGCCTCTTCGCGGATGTGCGGCTGCGCCGTGACGGCAACGCGCTCATCGTGAGCGTGGTCGAGAACCCCGTCATCAACCGCATCTCCTTCGAAGGCAATCACAAGCTCAGCGACGAAACCCTGAACCAGGAGCTCCAGCTCAAGCCGCGCACCGTCTACACCCGCACGAAGGTGCAGAGCGACGTGAAGCGCATCCTCGATCTCTACCGCCGCAACAGCCGCTTCGCCGCGCAGGTCGAGCCCAAGCTCATTCCGCTCAGCCAGAACCGCGTCGACCTCGTCTTCGAGATCGACGAAGGGCCGACCACCGGCATCCGCAGCATCAATTTCGTCGGCAACCACCTGTTCACCGCCGACCGGCTGCGCGAGGTGATCAGGACCAAGGAATCGCGCTGGTATCGCTTCTTCAGCTCCGACGACAATTACGATCCCGACCGGCTTACCTACGATCGCGAGCTGCTGCGCAAATTTTATCTGTCGGAAGGCTATGCCGATTTCCGCGTCGTCTCCGCGGTCGCCGAGCTGACGCCGCAGCGCGATGGCTTCCTCATCACCTTCACCATCGAGGAAGGCGAGCGCTACAAGTTCGGCAAGATCGACGTCATCAGCGCCATCAAGGATGTTCCCGCCGCGCAGTTGAAACCGCTGGTCACGGTGCATCAGGGCGACTGGTACAATGCCGATCAGGTCGACAAGACGATCTCGGCGCTCACCGACGCGCTCGGCAATCGCGGTTATGCCTTCATCGAGATTGACCCGCGCGTCAAGCGCGATCCCCAGACGCACACCATCGACGTCACCTTCGACGTCAAAGAGGGCCCCCGCGTCTATGTCGAGCGCATCGACATCACCGGCAATGTGCGCACGCTCGACAAGGTGATCCGGCGCGAGTTCCGCCTGGTCGAGGGCGACGCCTTCAACACCTCGCGGCTGCAGCGCTCGGAGCAGCGCATCAAGAATCTGGGTTTCTTCAAGAAGGTCGACATCACCACCAATCCCGGCAGCGCCCCCGACAAGACCGTCATCGGCGTCAATGTCGAGGAGCAGTCGACCGGCGAGTTCTCGGTCGGTGTCGGCTTCTCGACCACCGACGGCGTCCTCGGCGACATCTCGATCCGCGAACGCAACCTGCTCGGCACCGGTCAGGATCTGCGGATCGGCACCACCATCGCCCAGCGCACCGATCAGGTCGATCTCAGCTATACCGATCCCTACTGGCTCGAGCGCAATCTCGCGGCCGGCTTCGACCTCTTTCTCATCAATCAGAACAATCAGCAGATCGCCGAGTTCGACCAGTTCACCATCGGCACGACGCTGCGTGTCGGCTATCAGATCACCGAGCCGCTGCGGCAGACGCTCAAATACACGGTCCGCCGAGATACCATCAATAACGTGGCGTCGACCGCTTCGGACTTCATCAAACAGGAGGCGGGGTCGCGCAACACCTCGGCGGTCGGCCAGGTCCTGCTCTACGACAAGCGTGACAACCGCCTCGACCCGACGGCCGGCTATTTCGCCCAGCTCGCGACCGACATCGCCGGGCTCGGCGGCGATGTGCGCTACGGCCGGGCAGTGCTCAGCGGCGGCTACTATTATCCGGTCGCGCCCGGCTATGTGCTGAGCTTCAACACTGAAGGCGGCTTTATTCATGGCCTCGACAGCACGGTGAACATCGAGGATCGCTTCTTCGTCGGCGGCGACAATCTGCGCGGCTTCAAGGTCGGCGGCATCGGCCCGCGCGACCTCTCGAGCAACGACGCGTTGGGCGGCAACATCTATTACACCGGCACGCTGTCGCTCTCCTACCCGCTGGGCCTGCCGGAGGAGCTTGGCATCGGCGGCCGTATCTTTAGCGATTTCGGCAGCCTGTTCGACGTCAACGAGCCAAATCCCCCCGCAGGCGCCGAGCTCGAAGATACGCACTTCGTCCGCGTCTCGGTCGGGACCGGTTTTTCGTGGAAATCGCCGCTCGGTCCGATCCGGCTGGACTTCGCTGTGCCGGTGCGGCGCGAACCCTTCGACAAGAGCCAATTTTTCCGGGTGAATTTCGGGACGAGGTTCTGATGAGTCCGTTCGTTCGACGCCGCACAGTCGGCGCACTTCTGCTTCTCGCCGCCGCGCTCGCGCCGGCGATGCCGCTCCACGCGCAGCAAGCGCCGGTGCTGCCGCCGCCGGTGATCCTCATCGTCGACATGGCGGAAATCCTGCAGCAAGCCAAGGCGGCGCAGGAGGTGCATGCCATTCTCAACAAGCAATACACCGCGTATTCCAAAGAAGTGGCGGAGCAGGAGGACGAGCTGCAGAAAGGCGGCACCGAGCTCGAGCGGCAACGCACGGTGATGGCACCGGACGCCTACAACACGCGGGCGCGCGAGTTGCAGCAGCGTTACGACGAGCTCGGAAAATCGGTTCAGGCAAAGCGCGCGGCGCTGCAACAGAGCCTCAACGAGGCGATGGACAAGGTGAAGAACGCGGCGCTCGAGGTCGTCGCCGACATCGTCAAGGAGCGCCGGGCCAATCTCGTGCTCGAGAAGCAGGCTGTGGTTTACGAGCCCGAAGGCATGGACGTCACCGCCGACGCGATCAAGCGGCTCGACCAGAAGCTGCCCTCGGTGGCGGTCAATCTGCCGAAGCTCGATGACGGCGGCGCGACGGCGCCGCCCGCCAAGTCCAAGTAGCGAGCGGGGGAACGGCGATGGCGGATGCGCGCTTCTTCACCGTCGCCGGACCGTTCAGCGTCGCGGAAATCGCGCGGCGCACCGGGGCGACGCTGGGCGGCGCCGGCAACGCCGATCTCATACTGCGCGACGTGGCGCCGCTCGATGCCGCCGGACCCGAGCAGGTGACCTGGCTCGACAACCGCAAATACCTGCCCGACTTCCGCGCCACCGGCGCCGGCGCTGTCTTCGTTCAGCCGGCGCTCGCCGCTCAGGCGCCGGCGGGCGCCACGCTGCTGCTCACCGAGCAGCCCTATCGCGGCTATGCCATCGCCGCCCAGGCCTTCTACCCCGAGCCGCCGCCCGTGCCTGGCATCGCGCCGGGCGTCGTGGTCGACCCTTCGGCGCGGCTGGGCGAGGGCACCCGCATCGAGGCCAATGCCGTGATCGGCCCCAGCGTCGAGATCGGCAAGCGCTGTGTGATCGGCGCCAACAGCGTCATCGGCGCCAGCTCGGTGCTGGGCGACGACGTGCGAATCGGCGCCAATGTCAGCGTCAGCCACGCCATCATCGGCGCGCGCGTGCGGCTCTACCCTGGCGCGCGCATCGGCCAGGACGGGTTCGGCTTCGCCCTTGACCCCAAGGGTTATGTCAAGGTGCCGCAGCTCGGCCGCGTCATCATCGGCGACGATGTCGAGATCGGCGCCAATACCACCATCGATCGCGGCGCCGGGCCGGATACCGTGATCGGTGCCGGCACGATGATTGATAATCTCGTGCAAATCGGGCACAACGTGCGGATTGGGCGCGGTTGCGTGCTGGTCTCACAGGTCGGGATTTCCGGCAGCACGCGGCTCGGCGACTACGTCATGATCGGTGGGCAAGGCGGGCTGATCGGCCATCTTACCATCGGCAACGGCGCTCGCATCGGAGCGCAGGCGGGCATCATGCGCGATGTGGCGCCAGGCGAGACGGTGATGGGGTCGCCGGCCCAGCCGGTCAAGGAGTTCTTCCGGCAGGTCGCGGCCGTGCAGCGCCTGGCGAGGAAGAAGGGCGACTAGAGGAATGGATACGACCCGGCCGGACAAGATCGCCGAGATCGACATTCAGCGGATCCTGGAGATGATCCCGCACCGCTATCCCTTCCTGCTGATCGATCGGGTGGTGGACGTCATAAGCGGCGAGAGCGCTATCGGCATCAAGAACGTGTCGATCAACGAGATCTATTTCCAGGGGCACTTCCCGCAACATCCCGTGATGCCGGGCGTGCTGATGATCGAGGCGATGGCGCAGACCGCGGCGGTGCTCGTCGTGCACACGCTGGGGCGCGAATCCGAAGGCAAGCTGGTTTATTTCATGAGCGTCGACAATGCGCGCTTTCGCAATCCCGTCTTCCCCGGGGACCAGCTCCACGTCAAGGTCGTGCGCAAGCAGAATCGCGGCAGCGTGTGGAAATTCGACGGCAGCGCCACCGTCGGCGACAAGCTCATGGCCGAGGCGACCTTCGCTGCCATGATCCGCGATCGCTGATCCCGTGCCGCAGATCCATCCGACCGCGATCATCGAGCCGGGGGCCGAGATCGCCGCCACTGCGTCCATCGGGCCCTATTGCCATATCGGCGCCAAGGTGGCGCTGGGACACGGGGTCGAGCTGCTCTCGCATGTCGTCGTCGCCGGCCGCACCAGCATCGGCGAAGGCACGCGCATCTTTCCCTTCGCCTCGATCGGGCACTGGCCGCAAGACCTCAAATACCAGGGCGAGGACAGCAGCCTGGTCATCGGCCGGCGCAACACCATCCGCGAATACGTGACGATCAATCCCGGCACTGCGGGCGGCGGCATGGTGACGCGGATCGGCGACGATTGCCTGTTCATGGCCAATGCACATGTCGGCCATGACTGCATCCTCGGCAACCACATCATCATGGCGAACAGCGTTCCGCTGGCCGGGCATGTCGTGGTCGGCGACTACGCCGCCTTCGGCGGGCTTGCGGCCGTGCATCAATTCGTGCGCATCGGCCAGCACGCCTATGTCGGCGGACTGACCGGGGTCGAGCGCGACGTCATTCCCTTTGGGCTGGTGATGGGCGATCGCGCGCGGCTCGCCGGCCTCAACATGGTCGGGCTGCAGCGCCGCGGCTTCTCGCGCGAGGACATTCAGGCGCTGCGCGGCGCCTATCAGATGCTGTTCGAGGACGCCAACGGCACGCTCGCCGAGCGCGTCGCCGCGGTCGCGGCGCGCTATCCCGAAGCGGAGCCGGTGCGCGATCTCGTCGACTTCATGCGTGCCGACAATGCGCGCGGCTTCGTCCAGCCCAAGCTCAATGGCGCCTGAGGAGCCGCGAGCGGCTCCGAAGCTCGGCATTCTCGCCGGCGCCGGCGAGCTGCCGCTCCGCATCATCGAAGCCTGCCGCGCCGCCGACCGCGCGTTTTTCGTTCTCGCGTTCGAGGGCTCGGCCGATCCCACGGTGGTGGAAGGCGTGCCGCATGCCTGGATCCGGCTCGGCGCTGCCGGCGAGGGGCTCCGCATCCTGCGCGCGAACGGCGTTGCCGAGCTGGTGATGGCAGGCGGCGTCAGGCGGCCCTCGGTGCTGCAGCTGCGGCCGGACTGGCGTACGGCCAAGTTCTTTGCCCGCATCGGCTACCGCGCGCTCGGTGACGACGGTTTGATGAAGGCGGTGATCCACGAGCTGGAGCAGGTCGAGGGCTTTCGCGTGGTGGGCCTCGACACCCTCCTCGGGACGTCGCTCGCCCCCGAGGGGCCGATCGGCCGCAACGCTCCCGACGAGCAGGCGCGGCAAGATATCGCCCACGGGTTCCGCATCGTGCGCGCACTGGGCGCGCTCGATATCGGTCAGGCGGTCGTGGTGCAACAGGGACTAGTGCTCGGCGTCGAGGCGATCGAAGGCACGGATGCGCTCATCGCGCGCTGCGCCGCGCTGAAGCGCGAGGGCCCCGGCGGCGTGCTGGTCAAGGGCATGAAGCCCGGCCAGGAACGGCGCGTCGATCTCCCCACCATTGGTCCGCACACCGTGACGGCGGCGGCCGCGGCCGGCTTGCGCGGCGTCGCCGTCGAGGCCGGCTCGAGCATCCTGGTCGACCGCGCCGCGATTGCCGCTGCTGCCGACCGCGCCGGGCTGTTCGTGATCGGCGTCATGCCGCCATGAGCGCCGCGGTACCGCTGCTCTATCTCATCGCCGGCGAGCCTTCGGGCGATGCGCTGGGCGGGCGGCTGATGGCGGCGCTCAAGGAGCGGACGGGCGGCGCCATCCGCTTCGCCGGTATCGGCGGCGAGCGCATGGCCGAGCAAGGGCTCGCAAGCCTGGTGCCGCTGCATGAGCTGGCGGTGATGGGCGTCGCCGAGGTGCTGCCGCGGGCGCGCCGGATCCTCCGTCACGTCAAGGCGACGGTGGCCGAAATCCGCCGGCTTCGGCCGCAGGCGGTCGTTACTATCGACAGCTCCGGCTTCACCTGGCGGGTCGCCCAGCGGCTGAGAGCGGCGGGCGAGAGCGAGCTGCCGCTCATCCACTATGTCGCGCCCATGGTCTGGGCCTGGCGTGCCGGTCGAGCGCGGCGCATGGCGCGCTGGTACGACCATCTCATGGTGCTGCTGCCCTTCGAGCCGCCGTATTTCGCCGGCGTCGGCCTGCCCTGCACTTATGTCGGCCATCCCGTCGTCGAGAGCGGTGCCGATCAGGGCGACGGCGCCGGTTTTCGCCGCCGCCACGGCATTCCGCCGGAAGCGCCGGTGGTGGCGATCCTGCCGGGAAGCCGGCGCGGCGAGGTCGGCAGGCTGCTGGCGCCTTTTGCCGGCGCCGTCGCCGATCTCGCGTCACGCCATCCCGGGTTGAGGCTGGTGGTGCCGACGACCGAGACGGTGGCGGCGATCGTCGCCGAAGCGGTCAAGGGCTGGGCAGCGCCCGCTGTCGTCGTCAGGGGTGAGCGGGCCAAATATGACGCCTTTGCCGCCAGCAATGCGGCGCTGGCGGCGTCCGGCACCGTGGCGCTCGAGCTGGCGATGGCCGGCGTGCCGACCGTGGTCACCTATCGCCTCAACCCATTGACCCACTCGCTGCTGCGGCGCATCGTCAAGGTCAAGCACATTCACCTGCTCAACCTGATCCTGGGGCGCGCGGTGGTGCCGGAGCTGATTCAAGGGGATTGCACGCCCGAGCGGCTTGGCCGCGCGGTCGATGCGCTCCTCACCGAAGAGCCACAGCGGCGCGCGCAGATTGCCGCCTGCCGCGAGGCGCTGAAGCAGCTCGGCCTGGGCGAAGAGAGTCCGAGCCGCCGCGCCGCCGATCTCGTGCTGTCGCTGATTGCCGCGCAACGGCGCGAGGTGGCGCCGAACGCGGCCTGAGACCACCGCCGAAAACAACCGGAGAGGAGAGACCCGATGAGCACCGCCACCGCCAGCAAGCCCGCCGCACCCGTCATCGGCAAGGGGCGCATGCTGCACACCATGCTGCGCGTCTTCAACCTCGACAAATCCGTCGATTTCTATTCGCGGCTCCTCGGCATGGAGGTGCTGCGGCAGCGCGAGGTGCCGGAAGGCCGCTACACGCTGGCCTTTGTCGGCTACGGTGCCGAGGACAGCAACACGGTGATCGAGCTCACCTACAATTGGGACCAGAAGGAGCCCTACGCGCTCGGCAGCGCCTTCGGTCACCTCGCGGTCGGCGTCAGCGATGTCTACGCCACCTGCGAAAAGCTCGGCAAGGAAGGCGTCAAGATCACCCGGCCGCCTGGACCGGTGAAGTTCGGCACGACCGTCATCGCCTTCATCGAAGATCCCGACGGCTACAAGATCGAGCTCATTCAACGTGACTGAAGCGACGTCCGCGCCGCGTCTCGAGCTGAGCCTCCTCGAGCGCGGTGAGGCGGGGCGCGTCGCCCGGCTGGTCGTCGACCATCCCGGCAAGCTCAACATCGTCAACCGCGCGCTCATCGACGAGCTCGCCACGACCGTCGAGGGGCTCGCCGGCGACGAGCAGCTGCGCGCCCTGGTGCTGACCGGCGCCGGCGAGCGCGCTTTCATCGGCGGTGCCGATATTCGCGACATGGCGGCGCTCGACCGCGACAGCGCCGCGCCCTTCATCACCGCGCTGCACCGCGCCTGCGACGCGCTGCGCAAGCTGCCGGTGCCGGTGATTGCCCGCATCCACGGCTATGCGCTCGGCGCTGGGCTCGAGATCGCGGCGGCGTGCGATCTGCGCATCGCCAGCGAGCATGCGCGCTTCGGCATGCCGGAGGTGACGGTGGGCATTCCCTCGGTCATCGAAGCGGCGCTGCTGCCGAGCCTCATCGGCTGGGGCCGCACGCGCCGCCTGCTGCTCACGGCCGAGACCATCGAAGCGCGCGAGGCGGAGCGCTGGGGCCTTGTCGAATGGTGCGTCCCGGCGGCGCAGCTCGACGCCGCGGTCGGCGAGCTCCTCGATGCCATCCTCGCCTGCGGCCCGAACGCGATCCGGCTGCAGAAGCGGCTCATTCGCGACTGGGAGGACCTGCCGATGTCGCAAGCGATCGAGCGCGGCATCGGTACTTTCGCCGAGGCTTTCCTGACCGAAGAGCCGCGGCAGAGGATGGGCGCCTTCCTCGGCGCCGCGGCAGCGCGCCGGAAGGCGCGGAGCCGCCGTTAGCGGGAAGCGGG
>DATJLU010000194.1:0-8020 GCA_035509275.1 Allostellaceae bacterium
GATCCCGCGGCGGAGGATCGCGTCACCGCGGCGCTCACCGGCGCGGGCGAGCGCGTCAGGCGCATCGGCGCCATCGTGCCGCGCGCCGCCGACGCCCCCGGCACCGAACTCTTCCATATGGACGCCTGGCCCAATCCGTGATCAGCAGGCTGGCGGTGGCGCTGCTGTTTTGGATCGCGGTCGGGCTGATCCAGGAATTCAACTGGGGTATGGGCGGTGAAAAAGCGCTGGTGATGCTGGCGCTGCTGTTGGCGACGCCGTTAGTGGTGCTGGCGGTTGAGCGGACGCAGCGTGCACGCTCGTCGGCGCCCCACCTCACCCCCCGCTGCGCGGGCCCCCCCTCTCCGCCCCTCAGGGGCGGAGAGGGTTGGGGTGAGGTGGGGGCCCCTCGCTCACGGCTCCTCGCCTTTGCGATGGCGGCGCTGCTGGTGCTGCAGGTGGGATATGCGCTGAAAGAGCTGCGTCACCCCGCGCTGATCGATGCGGCGACGACGACGCTGGCCTCGGGCGCTCTGCTGCGCGCCGGCAGCGATCCCTATGCCGCGCCGGTCGATGCCGTGGCGGCGGCGCAAACCGGGGCGCGCTTTGCCGGGTACAAGTATCTGCCGGTCACCCTCGTCGCCTATCTGCCGCTGGGGGCGGCGCTGGGCGAGCGCGGCATCGTGATCGCCAATCTGCTGCTGCATCTCGCCACGGTCTGGCTGGTGTTTCGCCTCGCCGTGGCGCTGGCGGCAACGCCGGCGGCCGGGGCGATCGCCGCCCTGCTCTATCTCGCCTTGCCGCTGGTGCCGTTCCAGCTCTTCGCCAAGGGCGACACCGATGCTGTCGCGGTCGTGCCGATGATCGCCGCGCTGCTGCTCTACGAGCGGCGCGCGCTGCTTGCGGGCTTTTGCCTCGGGCTCTCGCTGGCGGCGAAGCTGCTGCCGGCAGCGCTGCTGCTGCCCTGCTGCCTGCCGGAAACGCCGCGGGCGCGCGCCGCCTATGCGCTGGGGCTCGGCCTCGGCATGCTGCCCCTGCTTCCCTTCCTGCTGTGGTCGCCGGCGGCCTTCCTCGACAACATCGTCGTCTTCAACCTGCTGCGCGCGCCCGACAGCACCAGCTGGCTGATGGGGATGCCGGCGCTGCTCGGCACCCTCGCCCGCGCCCTCGCCGGCGCCTTCTATATCGCGGTCGCCGTCTTCGTCTGGCGCCGCGCGCCGAGCCTCGCGATACGGACTGGGTTGGGGATCACCCTGATCCTCGCCACGATCCTGGCCGGGCCGGCAGCGCATCACAATTACCAGCTCTGGTGGCTGCCGCTGGCGGCGGCGCTGCTGGCCGCGGCGCTGGCGCCGTGGCGCTTGCCAAGCGGCGAGCCGGCGTTATAGGAATGCCGCCATCGACGGTTTCAATGGGGGCAGGGTGATGGCTATCGACCAGGAGCTGCAACGCCATAGAGATATGTGGCTCAGCTTCGCCAAGCTGATGCGATGGAGCGTCATCTTCATCGTGATCATCCTGCTGGGGATGGCGTTCTTTTTGCTCTGAACCGTTTGGTAACGCTACCAACCGTCGCATTGCCCGCGAAAGCGGGCATCCAGGGCTTCAGGTGCGATGACCGGGGCGCGTGCTCTGGGTCCCCGCTTTCGCGGCGACGGCAGGAAATTGAGCGTGATGGCCGTACAGGACAAGCGGAACTGAGCGCCCGCCCCCCTCACCCGCCGGAATGGCGGGGGTCGAGGGCGTCGCGGAGGCCGTCGCCGAGCAGATTGAAAGAGAGCACGACGACGAAGATGGCAAGGCCCGGCCACCACGCCATCCACGGCGCCTGGTCGAGAAACGCCTTCGCCGTGTTGAGCATGCTGCCCCAGCTCGGCTGCGGCGGCTGCTGGCCGAGGCCGAGGAACGAGAGGCTCGCCTCGGCGATGATCGCCGCCGCGATCGAGAGCGTCGCCTGCACGATGATCGGCGCCAGGATGTTGGGCAGGATGTGGCGCCAGACGATGCGCCAGGGCGGATTGCCGACGGCTTTGGCCGCCTCGATGTAATCCTCGACCTTGGTGGCGAGGGTCTGCGCCCGGGTCAGGCGGATGAAGATCGGCATGGCGGAGATGCCGATGGCGATCATGGCGTTGAGCAAATCGGGACCGAGGAAAGCCGCGAGCGCGATCGCCAGGATGAGGAAGGGACAAGCGAGCAGCGCGTCGGTGATGCGCATCAACAGCCCGTCGACCCAACCACCGACATAGCCGGCGACGAGGCCGATCGGCACGCCGAAGGCGATCGAGATCGCGACCGAAACGATGCCGGCGAGCAGCGAGGCGCGCGTGCCGTAGATGACGCGCGACAGCACGTCGCGGCCGATCTCGTCGGTGCCGAAGGGATGGAGCCAGCTCGGCGGCTTGCGCACGGCCGACCAGCTCGTCGCCAGCGGGTCGTAAGGCGCGATCAGCGGCGCGAAGATCGCCACCAGCACGAAGAACACCACGATCGCCGCGCCGAGCAACGCGCCGCGCCGGCGCCGCAAGCGGCCGAGCGCGCGCTGCCACGGCCGCTGCTCCTGCGGCAGGCCCGCCGCCGCAGCGAGGCCGACGGCACTCATGTGCGCAGCCGCGGATTGACCGCGAAATAGGCGAGATCGGCGCAGAGATTGAGAAGGATATACGCCGTCGCCGTGCACAGCACGACGCCCTGCACCACGGCATAGTCGCGGTTGAAGACGGCATCGACGATGAGCTTGCCGAAGCCGGGGATGGTGAAGACCTGCTCGGTCAGCACCGCGCCGGAGAGCAGCTGGCCGAATTCGAGCGCGCCCAAGGTCACCACCGGCACCAGCGCGTTGCGCAAGGCATGCTTCAGGATGACGGTGCGCTCGGAGAGGCCCTTGGCACGCGCGGTCCGGACATAATCCTGACCCAGCACCTGCAGCATGGCGCTGCGGGTGTGGCGCATCATCACCGCGGCGATGGCGTTGCCGAGCACGAAAGCCGGCATGATCATGGCGCGGAGATTCTGCACCAGATCCTCGCTCGGACTGACATAGCCCGAAGCCGGCAACAGGCCGAGCTTCACCGAGAACAGCAGAATGAGCAGGAAGCCGAGCCAGAAATTGGGGATGCTCAGCCCCCAGAGCGCGAAGAGGTTGGCGGCATAGTCGACCCAGCCGCCATTCTTCACCGCCGACAGCACGCCGGCGGGAATGCCGATGACGAGCGCGATGAGGATGGCAAGGCCGCCGAGCTCGGCGGTGACCGGCAACTTCTCGAGCACGAGGTCGAGCACCGGCCGGTTGAGGCGGATGGATTGGCCGAGATCGCCGTGCAACACGTCCTTGAGCCAGAGCGCGTAGCGCACCGGCAGCGGCTGATCGAGATGGTATTTCTGATGCAGATAGGCGATGACCGACGGGTCCTGCTCCTCGCCGGCGAGCGCCAACGCGGGATCGCCGGGCAGAAGCTGCTGCAGCCCGAAGATCAGCATCGAGACGAAGAGCAGCGTCGGCAGAATGATCGCGATGCGGCGGAGGAGATAGGCGAGCATCGTTAGCGCCGCCGCTCGCGGGCGCTGCGTCGCGAGGGTCTCCCGCTTTCAGGCGCGTGACGAATGGATTCCCGCTTTCGCGGGAATGACGGCAATTTCAACGTTTTTCCCGCCGTCCCCGCGAAAGCGGGGACCCAGAGCCATGCGCTCCGCTCATTGGGGCTGAAGCTCCTGGATGCCCGCTTTCGCAGGCAATGCGAAAGTTGAGGCGTGGTGTTGCTGCGCGATTTGCGCATCGCCCCGGCGCACCTACTGCAGCCGCAGCCCTTGCGGGCGGATCAGGCCGTCGGGATAGGGGGCGAAGCCGGTGAGCTTCTTGTTGTAGGCGTAGATCCAGCGGCGGTGATAGAGATAGATGATGGGCCGATCGGTCGCGACCTGCTCCGAGATCTTGGCGTAGAGCGCGGCGCGCTGCTCCGTATCCTCGCTAGTGCGCGCCGCGTCGATCTCGCGGTCGACCGCGGGGTTGCAATAGCCGCTGAAATTGATCGGGCCTTTGCAGTCGATGAAGTCATAGAGATTGCCGTCGGGATCGGTGCGGCCGCTCCAGGCGAAGAGATAGGTCTGGTAATCGCCCTTCTGCGCGATGTTGATCGAGGAGGCGAACTCCGTCGCCTGGATCTTGAGGGTGATGCCCGCCTCTTTGGCCATGGCCTGGATCACCTGCGCCATTTGCATCGCGAGCGAATCATTGGGCACCATGAAGTCGACGGTGACGCCGCCCTTGGCGACCTCCTGCACCAGCGCCTTGGCCTTGGCGAGATCGCGCTTCGGCACCGGCAGCGCCTTGTCGTAATAGGCGCTGTTGGGCGGGACGAACTGGTTGCCGGGCACGAATTGCCCTTCGAACACCACCTGATTGAGCGCGTCGCGGTCGATGGCGAGGTCGAGCGCCTCGCGCAGCTTCGCCTCGCGGCCGAGCGGGTTGTTGGCCCCTGCCCCTTTGGCGACGTTGATGTCGATGCCCTGATAGCCGAGCTCGACGATCGAGGCGAGCTTGAGGTTGGGATTGCCTTTGATCTGAGCGACGTCGGAGGGCGAGACGCGCTCGATCATGTCGAGGCCGCCCGATTGCAGATTGGCGAGCCGCACCGAGGCGTCGGGGATCGGCAGGAAGACGATGCGGTCGACGTGAATCTTGTCCTTGTCCCAATATTGCGGAAAGCGGTCGAGCACGATGCGGTCCTGCGGCACGCGCTCGGTGAATTTGAAGGGCCCGGCGCAGACGGGATGCGCGGCGAATTTGTCGCCCTCGGTCGCGGCGGCCTTGGGCGCGAGGATCATGCCGGCACGGTCGGTGAGCTGCGCCAGCAGCGGCGCAAAGGGGGTCGCAAGATCGAGCCGCACGGTGTGATCATCGAGAATCTCGACATTGGTCACCGCCGAGATCTCGCCCTTGCGGTTCGAGCCCGGCATCTTCAAATGGCGCTCGATGCTGTATTTGACCGCGGTCGCGTCCAGCGTCTCGCCGTCCTGGAACAGCACGCCCTGGCGCAACTGAATGGTGAGCGCCTTCTTGTCGGCCGACCAGCTATAGGAGGTCGCGAGCTGCGGCACGATCTGCAGATCGGGGCCGATATCGAAGAGCTTGTCGCACAGCGACGCGAAGACGATGCGACCGACAAAGGTGCGCGCCAAGGTCGGATCGAGCGCGTCAGGATCTTCGGCAAGGCCGATGCGCAAGGTCGTTTCCGCCATCGCGGCGCCGGAGGCGAGCAGCATCACCGCGCCGATCGCCGCCACCATTATCCGTTGAAGATTGCGCAAGTTCATGCTGGCCCCGCCTTCCCTGCTCTGGCCCGTTTCAGGCCATCTCGCGGCGCACCATAGCATTTCCGTCACGGGCGCCGAAGCAGCGCGGCCGTCACCTCGTGCGCGTCTCCAGGATGCGGGGCAGCGCCGCTTCGATCTCGGCGCGATCGAAAACGCCGGCGGGATTGTCGCGGCGCGGCAGGAAGGTGAGGAAGGGCTGATAGAGGCGGCGGCTCTCGTCATAGAGCCGGCGCAGCTCGATCAGGGGCTCGGCGTGATCATCAACGCGGAGGGAAAGAAAGGGATAGTCCTCGGTGGTGAAGATGAGCAGCGCCGCCGCCTGCTTGCCGCGCTTGTCGCCGCCCGCCGCCTCGCCCGCCGCCATTGCGGCGATGAGCCGCTCGGCGAAAGGCCGCCCCGCCGCCGCGCGATAAGCCGCGGCGGTGTCGGCGATCACCTCGGGCCCGGTCAGCATGTTGCCAGCAACGGAAAAGCCGTCCTCGATGACATGGCCGCACCAGGGGATGCAGTCGGCGCCGGTATGCGCCGCGGCGGCGCCGGTGGCATCGCGCAGATGCAGCTGCCGCGTCGCACGGCCGGCATCGGCGGCCAGCAAGGTCTCGAGCACGGCCTGCGCGGGCTTCCCCTCCGCCAGCAGCGCCAGCCCTTTGGGCCCGAACATCGGATTGACCAGCGATTGGGTTGCGACCGCGCCGACGCCGCTCCGCGCCCAAGGGCAGAGCGCACCCACGGCAAAGAATTTGCTGGCGACGGCGACGCCGAACGCGCCGCTCTCGCCATCCCGCGCCACGATCGACCAGGTCATCGCTCAGCCTCCCGAGCCTGACAATGCCTCAACCGCTCACGGCTCGCGGAAGGGGTCCTCGACGAACGGCCATTGCCGCTTCGATGCCTTTTGGTAGTCGAGCGCCAGGAGATCGGGCGTCACCGCGCCGGGCACCGCGACATAGAGGATCTCCGAGGCGATCGGCGCGTAAGCGGCATGAAAATGCTGCATCGATTTCACCACCACCACGCGCTTCTTCGCGGCGTCGATGCCGACATGGCTGAAGCACTCGACGCTTTTGCATTGGCTGCGCAGCGTGTTGCAGACGACGGCGATGCCGCCCGCCTCGAAAGCCGCCATGTCGCCCACCGGCGCCAGGCTCTTCTCGCGCCCGCCGAAGCTGACATAAGCATCGCGCTTGAGGCCGATCACGCGCGCGGCGAGGTCGAGCGGCGCGCCCGAGGCCGGACCGAGCTTGCCGCCGAGGCGCAGCGCGAGCTCGGCGCCTTCGCCGACCTCGAAGGCAAGCCGCACCGCCATCGGGTCCCAGAACATGCCGATGGCGGCGTCCTTGATGCCGCGCTCCTGCATCGCCCGCAGGATGAAGGTGGATTCACTCGCGGCACCGCCGCCGGCATTGTCCGACACATCGGCCAGCACCAGGGGCTGCTGCTGATTGTGCCGCGCGGCGCGGGCCATCGCCTGGTCGAGCTCGACATAGGCCGGCTGCGTCTGCTGCCGCAAGGCGAAGAAATCGAGGCCGAGCCGGCGTGCCAGTGCCTCGGCCTTGCTCCGGTCGCCATCGGCGACGACCAGGATCTTGCTGCCCATATCGGCGACATCGGCCCAGGGAAAGCCGTGCACGATCGAGACCGAGAGCACGCCGTCCCGCCCCTCGAGCGCGCTGCAGCGATCGACGAAGCCGCGCATCGGCTCGCGCGTGGTGTGGAAGACGCCGACGGTGCGGCAGTCGAAGGCGGCCATCACCGGCCGCGTGCGCCCGGCGATCGCATCCGCCATCAGGCGAAAGAGATCGGCGGCGCGCTCGGGCACGTCGATATGCGGATATTCCTTGAACAGCACGATGGCGGTGGCGCTGTCGAGCTTCTGCGCGCTGAGATTGGCGTGGAGGTCGAGCTCGACGCCCACCGGCATTGCCGGCCCGACCAGGCGGCGGATCTGCGCCAGGAGATCGCCCTCGGCATCGTCATAGCCCTCGGCCACCATCGCGCCATGGAGCGACAGCAGCACCGCGTCGACCGGGAGCGCCGCCCGGAGATCGGCGAGGATCTCGTCGCGGAAGCTCTCATAGACCTTGCGCACCGTCCGGCCCGCCGGCTGCGCGAAGGCACAGAGGCTTTCCACCACCTGCCAGCCTTGCGCCTCGGCCAGGCGGCGCCAGACCTCGAGCGGCGCGGCGAAGAACGGCACCTTGTCGCCATAGCTGCGCTTGCGGAAGAGGCAGGTGTCCTCGAACAGCTGCAAGCCGGTGGGCAGCGCCGAGAAGGTGTTGGTCTCGGTGCCGAGACAGGCGGTAAAGATCTTGGTCACGGGAGTTTCCTTCTCAGGCGGGCGCACTCATGACGGGAGCGGCGCAGCCGCTTTGCGCGGCGGGATCGCGCCAGCGCGTCGCAGCGGCGATGCCGGTCACAGGATGGATCCAGGTCACGCTGCCACCGGCGAAGAAGCTTGCTGACGCCAATGTAGCGGATTCCGGAACAAGCTGAAGGCAATGAGCCGTGGCGATGGCGACGCCGAAAGCGCCGCTTTCGCCATCCCGAGCCACGATCGACCAGGTCATGTGATGCCTCCAGACGGCGCGCTAGTGTTGTGACTCTAACGCTTGTTTCGCACGGGCGACCTTTTCGAGGATTTGGCCCGCAGACTTGGTCCAGATGAAGGGCTTGGGGTCGGTATTGTGGTTCTGCAGGTATTCCATAATAGCGCTCTTGAGCTCGGCGA
>DATJLU010000195.1:0-8565 GCA_035509275.1 Allostellaceae bacterium
GCCGACAGCGACAGCGAATGGCTCGACATGCTGCCCGACGATGCGCCGAGCCAGGAGACCATCATCGGCGACCGCAAGGAGCTGCAGCAGCGTCGCGAGATGCTCGATGTCGCGCTGAAGAAGCTCAATCCGCGCGAACGCGACATCATCTTCGAGCGCCGGCTCAAGGATCAGCCCTCGACCTTGGATGAGCTCTCGCACCGCTACGCCGTGTCGCGCGAGCGCATCCGCCAGATCGAGATGCGCGCCTTCGAGAAGCTGCAGCGCGCCATGCGCGAGCAGACCTGGCTCACCCGACAGGACAACCGCGTGCTGGCGGTGGCGTAAGAAAGAGTTGTCAGTTATCAGTTATCAGTGATCAGTCGTCAGTTGAGTCCGGCTGGCGACCGACAACTGACAACTGAAGACTGACGACTCACCATAGGTGCAGGCGTCCCTCCCTCACCGCAGCCCCGGCATGTCGAAGTTGACGGCGGCGAAATCGCGATGTGTGATAAGCGCCTAACGAAGGGTTGCGTCGTCGCGACCCCGCAGGGAGGGGCCAGAATGTCGATGCCGAGAGAGGCGGCGCCCCAGGGGGCAGCCGCCCTATACGCCAGGCTTGAGGATCGAATTCTCGCGCGCGACCAGATCGGCGCCAGCGAGATCTACCTCGATCTGCTCCGCCGAGGCCGACCGCTCAAGGAGATGATCGCCGAAGTGACGCGGATCCATGCGCCCTACACGCACGTCCCCTATCACGAGCGGATCGACGACGGGTTCGTCAATTTCGTCAACAACGACCACTGCCTCCTCAGCTCGCGCGCCACCCTTCACCTGACGCGGCTCCTCGGCGGCAAACACGCCGGGCTGCCGATGGCGCAGACGATCTGGTACGTGCCGACGGCCCTCGACATCTGGAATCAGAAGATCGCCAAGGCGCCCGGCCACTATGCGCGTGGCTTCAAGATGCCGGCCGGAGCGCCGCCCGCCCCGGTCGTCTACTGGCCCGATCAGGAACCGGTGAAAGAGACCGGGACCTTGCGCGAGCGGCTCGGCCACTGGCTGACGCTCGTCCATCGTGGCCAAGTGATCAATGCCTATCGCGTCTTTCTCGGCCTCGTCGACGACGCGGCCAACCGCCGCGAGGTTCTGGCGGAACTGGCCTTCGCCGGCCTCATCGACCTGCAGGACCGCAGCCTCAACAACCGGTCCTATACGACCGGGCACAAGGCCTTTCGCGCGCGAGCCACGGTGGAGCTCGGCAACGCGATCGGCTGGGAAGCGGCGCACGACGTCATCTATGCCGGCGCGCTCGACATTGCGGTCGGACCGCGCTGGTACTCGACCTACGAGATGGCGTGCAACGCGATCACCCTCTACATCGAGGGCGACCGGATCTCGGCGATCCCCTACAGCGGCACGACCGCGCGCGAGCGTCAGCTTCTCGCGAATACCGGAAAACTCGACCCGAGCGAGAGCGCCGAGCTCATCGACATCCTCCTCCACCAGCCCGAGCCCGCCAATGTCGAGCGCGTCAGCGCCCTCCTCAAATCGGGCAAGAATCCGCGCCACATCCTCGACGTCATCCAGATCGCTGCGGCGGAGATTATCATTGCGACCGACAACGACCTCAATTTCTCCCTGCCGCAACATTGCTACGAGTATTGCAGCACGCTCGGTTGGTTCTATGACAATTTCGAGCATCCGCAGCGCGTGAAGCTGCTCTACGTTGCCGCTGCCTACGTCAATCAAGCCGCTTTCCACCAGGCCCGTACCGGCGATCTCCGCGACGCGCCGGTGACGGCGCCAGAGGGTGCGCGCGCGATGACGGGGGAACAGATCCTCGAGCGGCTCGAGACGGCCATTCTGGCGCTCGACGGCAGAGAAAGCGTCGCCTGGACCAAGGCCTATCTCGAGAGCGGCGCCGCGTGCTCGCGTCTGGTCGAGCGCCTCGCACTGGTGGCCGCCAGCATCGGCAACGATCCGCACAACCAAGAGATTGCGCAGTGTCTCCTCGAGGATTACGGCAAGAACCCCGAGCCGGGCCGCGAGCGTCTCCTCCTTGCCTGCGCCCAGCATACGGCGCGGCACCGCAAATACGGCGACTTCCTCGACGTCCGCCGCCGCTTCGATGCGACGATGGGGCTGAATTAGGCATTTCGAAGGGTGGTGCTTACCAGGTGTTGCACAGCAACCAACCCCTGCTATCGCTCACTCTCGGCTCGCACGGCATTGTTGCCAGAAGTTCGTCATCGGAACCGGCGTCAGCTCCCCTCGTTTAGCTTTTGATGATGTGGTGCAAGGAGAAACAGCGTGAGACATAGAATTGAAGCGGCTCTTGTTGCTTTTGCCTTGCTCGGAGCGCCGGTGGCGACAGTCGCGCCGGCCGCGGCTCAGGTTCAAATCTCAATCAATCCTGGCAGCATCGCCTATGGCTACAGCGACGGCTATTGGGATCGCAACCATCACTGGCACCCCTGGGCAAATGAGAATGATCGTAACTGGTACCGGTCGCACTATGCCGGGCACTACTACGATCGCCGACATGATCGCGAACCCGAGCAGGGTTGGCGCAATTCGGACCGCTGGTGGGAACACCACTGACATCACGTTGCCGGCCTCGGCGCTGAGCGGCGGCTCACCGAAGGCTTTGGCACGGCGGATTTGCGCGCCGCCCGCGGCATGCTCGAGGCGCTTCCAACCTAACGTTCGCAGCGAAAGCCCTCAGCGCAAGGGGTGCAGTGGTACCATGTCCGCACGACCGCGCTCTTTGACATCGTGCACCCACGTTTCACGTGTAACGCCCCGGGAGCGTGGCCGCAAAAAAATGTCGCCGGTGTACACCGGAGGCGTAGGCCCCTCCCGGCGCTTTTTGCTTGACCGAGGTCGCGGCGCGCGCGGCTAACTCGCCCTGCCGCCGCGCAGCAACCGGCCCGGCAGCTTGCCGTCCGCCGCCACCGCGTCCTTGCCGTTGCGGCGCAGGATCGTGCCGTTGACGATGACGGCGTCGATGCCGGCGGCTTCCGCGATGAGGCGGTTGGCGCCGCCGGGGAAATCCCAGACGCGCTTCAAGGGGCCGGCGGCGATGGTGGCGGGGTCGAAGACGACGACATCGGCGGGCCAGCCTTCGGCCAGCCGGCCGCGATCGGCGATGCCGAAAATCTCGGCCGGGCGCGCGGTGATCATGCGGACCGCCTGCTCCAGGCTCAGCGTGCCCTTCTCGCGCACCCAATGGCCGAGGAGATAGGTGGCCTGGCAGGCGTCGCAGAGCTGGCTCGCATGCGCGCCGGCATCGGACAGCCCGATGACGAAATCGGGGTTGAGCAGCAGCTCCGCCACATCCGCTTCATTGTCGTTGGCGATCGGCATGCGGAAGCGCGCTTCGAGATCGCTGGCAAGGCCGAGATCGAGCATGAGATCGACCCAATGGAGGCCGCGCTCTGCGGCGATCTCGATGAGACGCCGCTCTTCGAGTGCCGGCTCCGGCGCATATTCCGAAACCACCATCTGGCGGAAGCCGAGCAGCAGCTCGTCCGGTGCGCGATCCATCTTGTCGCGGAAGGCGCGGCGGAATTCGGCATCGGCATAGAGCTGCTTCTTGCCGGCGGCATCCGCGGCGGCGACCGGGCGGAACAGCGCCATGCTCTCGAAGATGAATGGCTGCTTCAGCTGGAACTCGAAGACGAGCGGCCGCGGGCTCACCTGAGGATAGACCCGGAGGCCGCGGCGGATCAGTTCCATCGAGCGGGCGATCTGCTCGCGATGATCGACGCCGATGCGGATGCGTCCGGCGAGGAGGGCGGTCCAGCTCACCGCGGCGCCGGTCTCGCGCGCCAGCTCGGCGAACTCGTCGAACATCAGCCCTTTGCCGGTGGTCGCCTGCATGACGCCGCGCTTCACCTCGCCGAGCGCGCCGGCGAGCGCGCGGATCTCGGCGAAATCGGCGAAGCGGCTCGGCACGGGCTTGCCGCCATAGCCGACATGGGTTGCCGATTTCGAGGTGGCGAAGCCGACCGCGCCGGCCTCGAGCGCTTCGCGCACCAGGGTGCGCATGCGCTGCACCTCTTCGGTGGTGGCGGCGCGCTCGGTTGCGTCCTCGCCCATGACGAAGAGGCGGAGCGGCGTGTGGCCGATCAGGGCGCCGACATTGATGGCGCTGCCGCGCTTCTCGACGGCATCGAGATATTCGGGGAAGGTCTCGAAGCCCCAATCGGGCCCGAGCCCGGCCTCGAGCGCGGCGACGCTCATGCCTTCGACCTTCTCGAGCGTGCGGATCATGAGATCGCGATGCGCCGCGCGCGTCGGCGCGACGCTGAAGCCGCAATTCCCCATCACCACCGTGGTGACGCCGTGCCAGGGCGAGATCGTCAACATGCGGTCCCAGGCGATCTGCGCGTCGTAATGGGTATGGATGTCGACGAAGCCGGGCGAGACGATGCGGCCCGTCGCGTCGATCGTTTCGCGCGCTTCGCCTGGCGCCGCGCCCAGTGCCACGATCTTGCCGCCGCTGATGCCGACATCGCCGGCATAACGCGGCTTGCCGCTGCCATCGACGATGCTACCGCCGGCGATCTTGAGGTCGTACTGCATGGGCGCTCCCTCGGGTCGGTTTTATCCAATTAAGCGGCCGGAGGGCGGCTCGGGTCAAGCCGGGGGACCCGGCTATCACAGTTCCGTAACTCACCCCACCTCACCCTCCCCCCGCTAACGCGGCGGGTCCCTCCCTCTCCGCCCCTTAGGGGCGGAGAGGGGTGGGTGAGGTGGGGTGCCGACGACTTCACACGCTATCTCGGGCAATTCTGCCCTCGGGCGTCTTGACGACCGAGCGTGATCCACGCTCTTCTCCGGCCGTCGCCGCCGAATGCAGCGCGCAGCCCGAGCCTTGGCGCGACCCAACCGGAGGAAGCGATGATGAGACGGTCCGGCGCGCTCGCGCTGCTGCTTCTGTTGCTCGTTTTGTCACCCGATGTCCGGGCCCAGACGCCGGTGCCCGCGAACCGGCTGTCTCCCGTATTGACGACAATCGCGCAGGGAAGGGACCCGGCCTTCGGCACCGCCGTGGCGCCGGCGCTCGGCCTCAATGCCGGAGCGCCTGCGGAGGCGCGCGCTGCCGCCGTCATCGCGCGGATCACGCAAGAGATCGAGCAGGTGACCTCGGCCTTCGCCAATGCCGCGCCGGCCGACAAGATCAAGGCGACGCGCGATGCGGTCGCGCGCGTCAGTCCCGAGACGGCGCGCGACGGCGCCTCGCGCAG
Organism: Allostellaceae bacterium; assembly: GCA_035509275.1. Lineage (GTDB taxonomy): Bacteria > Pseudomonadota > Alphaproteobacteria > ATCC43930 > CGMCC-115725 > DAHUYF01. Next base: position 5,238 of record DATJLU010000195.1, read on the forward strand.
CTTCGAGGGGAACGGCCCCAGCCTCTCGGTCATGCGCCAGCTGCTGTTCGTGCCGGCGGTGAATGCCGGCGCCGATCCGACCGCGCGCGTGATCGAGATCATCGGCCAGTTCGAGCGCTCGCCCAAGCCCGACGACATCTACTACGAATATGCCGATCCCCGGGATCTGAGGCGGGCGGTGAACGAGCTGAAGGGCAGCGATACCTCCTGGACGACAGGGGCGCGGCCGGCGATGCAGCCCGGCAAGGTCTATCTCTTGAAGAAATGCCGCCACATCCCCGTGCTCGGCTGGTACTGCAACACGCAGCTCTACCAGATCCGCGATCTGCCGGGCGCGGCCCCCGGCGTGAAGCTGCTGCTGACCTTTCTGCGGCCGCTGCCCAAGGGCGCCGACAATGCTCGCTTCTCCGGCGGCAGAGCCGAGAACATCGTCGACGGCTACACCGCCGCTTATGTCGTTCTAAGGTCGGACGATCTCGTGCTGGTCTACAATCTTGGCGTCCAGTCGCGGCCGGATACGGCGAGCCAGCAATCCCGCCTCAACGAAGGACAGAAACAAGAGTACCGGCAGCTCGTCAGGCGCATCGAAGCGGTGCTCAACATCCCCAAGCTGCCGTTCTGACCGCTGGTGAAAGCTTTACGTCAGCTTGCGAGCACGCGACGGGAGATTTCCTTGAGATCGCAGACCAGGGAAAGCGCATCGTCGCGGGGAAGCCGGTCGTGCTCGAAGACATGCCCCACCAGCGCCATGTCGACGGCGATGCCATCCGGCGACAGCGGCAGGCTCACGCGCCGGGTCAGCATGGGAACGGTCTGCCCATCGAGCATGAAGATATTCTCTGTGTAGAGCGCGCAGCGGCGCGTCGCCATCTCGCGATAGATGCCGAGGATGTAGGCGCGGTAGCCGGCGGTCTCCGGCAAGACCTCGTCGATGAAGCGGCCGGTCGGCTCTTGCCCCAGGGCGCGCGCGACGACCTCGCCGACCCGCCGATACCGAAAGCGCGGTAGCCCATCCTGCCACAGCACGTCGAGCAGCATCGTGTGCGGCCAGATCTCGCCCGGAATGTCGAGCGGATCGATGTCGGCGCGGGAAGGCATGGCGCGGCCCTTCCGCTGGCCCGACCAGTAGCGGTAGAGCCTGTTCAGGCGAGGGTGGGGAAGGATGTCGGGCATGACGGAACGGCGCGCGCGCTCATCGCAGCAATGCCAGCGCGGCAAAGCCGAGGATGCCGACCGCGAGCACGACGATCATGCCGAGGGCGATCTGCGCATAGTAGAACCATGCGCTTCGGCGACGCCGCTTTGGTGCGCCTGTGTCCGCCATGCTGTTTGCCGGGTTCCGCGCCGCTGTCGCTTGCGTATCGGAACGGAGCTGAACCGTCTTCGATAGGGCCGGCTCATCGTCGACGATCGACTGTCGAAAAACCGTCGCTTCGCGGAACTCGCCATGTTCCTCGGTGACCGCGACGACCCAGACCGCAGGAACCGATTTGAAGCGCTCCTTGAGCGACTTGGCTTCTTCGATCGCGTAGGCCTTGTCGTCGAACACGGAGTCGAGGAGCCATCGGCCGCCGACATATTTGCGCAGCTCGAACGTCACCGCACGGCCAAGTTGATCTCGCGTCACGGCGGCACGCCCTCGTCGCTCGCGGGAGCGATGCGGTAGTTCGCCGCTCCGAAGATCGCGTCGATCGTGGTGCCGTCGTCGGAGAGCGGCGTCAGGATGCTGCGGTAGAGAACCGGCACCCCCGCGTTCAGCGTGGTGCCGCCGAGGCTCACGGGCACGCGCCTGTTGATCACGGCCGATACATAGGAGGTCGCTTGCGCCAGGACGGTTTGCTGCGGGCAGTCCTTGAGGCATCGCCCTTCGAACGGCGAGCCCGTCGGTACGCAGAGCCGGCGTCCCACATGCAAAAAGCGCGAGCGCTCGAGCGGCGTCGCGAGGCGGAGGAGAAGGCAATAGTCCCAGTCGTCGCCCAGCCTCGCCGGATCGATGTCGGTGAGGCACGGAAACGGCCGCTCGCCTTGCGCGTCTCGCCAATGGCCGAGAGCGCGCATCGTGAGCCGCTTCTCGCGTATAGGCGCGTGCATTCGATCTCCCGACGCCGGATCGGACCAAGTCTACCGGGCTATGCTTAACGATCCCTTTGTGGCGGCGCGCCGCTGTGTGGCATCGGAAGGGCACGGCGTTTCCGTCCTGCCGCGCTTGACCCCTATCCACGCCGCCGCTTTACTTTCACGCCGTTTTCATGGGAGAGGCTTCGTTGGCTAACGCGTCTTATCGCCTATATCTGCGCCGGTCGGGCGAGATTGCGTGCCGTCATGAGTTCACCGCCGAAGACGACGCCAGGGCGCGAGAGTTCGCGGCGCTGCTGGCCGACGCCGCGGCCGACGTCTGCGACACCGTCGAGGTCTGGCAAGGCGGACGCGTCGTCCTCGGCCCGGAGCGGGTGAAACGAGACGGCGAACGCAAGGCATACGCGTCTGTGTCAGGGGCGATCGTCGCGGCGGTGGAAAGCGTTCTGGAGAGCGGCTGGGCGGTGGCGCAAAGCAAGCTGCTGGTGTCGCGGCTCGAAGCCTGGAGGAAGCGTCCTCACGCGCAGCTCGAACGCGTGATACGCAATGCCGTTGCTGCCACCGGCGCGCATACCGGCAACATCCAGCTCGACGACGACGCCGGCAATCTCCGCATCGCGGCGCAGCATGGTCATGACCGCGACTTTCTCGACTTCTTCGCCGTCGTCCAGCGCAGAGAGACGTCGTGCGGTTGCGCCTTCGGCAGCGCCGAACGCGTGATCGTCAAAGACATCGCCACGAGCCCGATCTTTCAGGGCAAGCCATCGGGCGCGATGCTGTTGCGGGCCGGGTTGCGGTCAACCTACTCAACGCCGTTTGTCGTTCAGGGCGCCGTTCGCGGCGTGATCTCGACCCATCGCACCATCGCCTGGAGCCCCGACGCCGGCGAGCTGCGCCTGATCGATGGTTTCGTGGCCGAGGCCGCGTCGGTCCTCGAGCAATGACGGGCTGCGACAGACCCGTCCTCTCCGTCACGTCGAGATAGCCTCGCTCGCCGACACACGCCGCTGATGCTCGGCGATGCTGGTCTTATTCATGGAAACCGGGCAAGATCGGCCAGTCGCCCAGCCGGCCCGCACAAAAATGAATCCGCGAAACGCCTATAAGGGCCGATTTCCGTGGAATTTTGAGGGAGGAGACGGTCATGAAGCTGTTGTGGTTCCATCTCATGCCCTATACGCGCTTGCCGGAGGATTTCCGCGAGCGTCACAATTCGGTCTGGGTGGATATCGACCGCCGGCTCTTCGATCCC
>DATJLU010000196.1:0-13420 GCA_035509275.1 Allostellaceae bacterium
AGGCGATGATCGACGAAAAAAAGCTCGAAGAGCGCCTGGTTGCGCTCGAAGCGGCGAAATCCTGGGGGCCGCGCGTCGTCTCGCGGCTGGAGATGCTGCTGCGCTCGGGCACGGACGAGGCGCTCTACCGCATCAATCCGATCCAGTTCGCCACAGAGAAATCGATTGCCGAGGCTGAAGGGATCGATCTTTTCCTGCATGCCTGCGTGGCCGGGCTATTCGATATGGACTGGCTGCTGGTTTGTCCGATGTGCTCCGACGTCGTCGAGAGCTTCCAAAGCCTGCGCAAGCTGCACACGCATTTCCACTGCCACCTCTGTCAAAGCGATTACGACGCCGCGCTCGACGATTACATCGCGGTGACGTTTACGGTTTCGCCCGCCGTGCGCCGCATCCGCTTCCATCAGCCGGAGGCGCTGTCGGCCTGGGATTACGTCTTTCATTATAAATTGACGCCGGGCGGCCTGTTGCCCGACGGCGTGCCCTGGAGCGAGGCTGCCAAAGGGCTGGTGCGGGTGCTCACCCGCATCGAGCCAGGGTCTGTGGCCCGTCTCGAGGTCGACGCCGTCGAAGGTGCGCTTCTGGGCCAGGATTTCGAAAGCGACGCCCAATTTTTTTTCCCGGTCGCAGGCGCAGCGGAGGTAACGCCACCCCATGTGCCGGTCGTCCTCGACGGCGGCAAATGCGTGGCCGCGACGGCCAACCTCGCACCCGGCAAGGTCGTGTTCGAGGTTCGCAACGCCGGCAAGCTGCCGGTGGTATTCGGTATCCTGCAGCTGCCGATGGCGACGTTTCAGCGCCCGAAGCTTCGCTTCACGCCATCCCTGTCCGGCAAGCGGTTGCTGATGACACAAACCTTTCGGGACTTCTTCCGCTCAGAGGTGATCAGCGCGACGGAGGGGATCGCGGTTCTCGACGTTACCCTCGTATTCACCGATCTCAAGGGCTCGACAGCGCTCTACGAGCGGATCGGCGACCTCAACGCCTACATTCAGGTGCAGCGCCACTTCCAGTATCTTCTCGATGCTACGGTTCGGCACAATGGCGCCGTCACCAAGACGATCGGCGACGCCGTGATGGCGGCGTTTCTGACTTCGGCCGATGCGGTGAAGGCGGCGCTTGATATGCGCGAGGCCGTGGATCAGCTCAATCGGGACCGCCCGCAGCGGGATTTCATCCTGAAAATCGGCGTGCATCGGGGAGCCTCGATCGCAGTCACGCTCAACGAGCGGCTCGATTATTTTGGCCAGACGGTGAATATCGCGGCACGGGTGCAAAACCTTGCCGATGGCGACGAGATCTGTATCACCGAAGACGTCTACGGCGCGCCGGCTGTGGCGGAAATCATTGCGCCATACCCGCTGACGAAGAGCGAGGCGGAACTCAAGGGCGTCAGCAAGGCCATGCCGGTCTATCATTTAGGCCGAATGGCATCGTAGAGCGTGGTCCGTTCAGGCCGAATCGCTTGCTACCCCCGCTTTCGCGCTAGGTACGTATACATCTCAAAAAACATCTGCGATTCCGCTATATTTCCCGCCGTCCCCGCAAAAGCGGGGACCCAGAGCCATGCGCTCCGTTCATCGGGGCTGAAGCTCCTGGATGCCCGCTTTCGCGGGCAAGGCGAAACTGGGGAAATGGCTTCGCTGTGCGATTTGTACGTACTCTAGCGCTTTCGCGGGGGCGACGAATGAGAGCGGTTCCACTTGAGCGGATACGGCTCTAGCCGGCGCAATTGGCTAGACGATCATACCCGCGGCCGAACATGAGCGAAGATCCTTTTGCTGCATTCTCCCCTGAACGGCGCGAAGTTGTGTGGGCAGCGCTGGTTGACGCCTTCGGGGCGTTTCCAACCGGCGCCATTACGCCCATTGCCGGCGGCGCTTCGACGGCCTCGACCTTTCGAGTCAAGGCAGGTGGCGCGGATTATCTCCTGCGCGTCGAGGGCACGCCAAGTCCGCTGCGCAATCCGCACCAATACGCCTCAATGCGGATAGCGGCGGAGGCAGGTATTGCTCCAAAGGTGCGCTATGTCGATGAGACCGCTCGCGTCGCGGTGATCGACTTCATCGCAGCGCGGCCGCTCAGCACCTACCCCGGCGGCGCGCATGCGTTGGTGCAGGCGCTCGGCACTTTGCTGGCGCGCCTCCAATCTGCGCCGATTTTTCCGCAATTCGTTACCTATCCGGATATTGTCGCGCGCCTGTTCGCGCATGTGCGCCGAACGGGCCTGTTTGCTGCGGGAGTGCTCGACCCTCATCTCGAACGCCTCGAGCGCGTCCGCGAAGCATTCGTCGGCGGGTCGTCCGAGCTGGTCTCCAGCCACAATGACGTCATTCCGAGCAACATCCTGTTCGACGGCAAGCGCCTCTGGTTGATCGACTGGGAGTCGGCTTACCGAAACGATGCGTTCGTCGACGTCGCGATCGTGCTCGACAGTGTGGTGCGTTCGCCCGAGCTGGAAGGCGTGCTGCTGGCAGCCTGGGCCGGCAGCGTGCCGGACGAGGCGATGCGCGCACGGCTGGAATTGGCTCGCGCCCTCACGCGCCTCTACTATGCCGGCGTCCTGCTCAGTGCATCGGCAGCAGCCTCGTGGATAACCGGCGATACCGATCTGGCGGCGCCGACACCGCTCGCCGTGGAGCGCGCGATCCGAAATGGGCGCCTGAAGCGAGGCGCGCCAGAGACCAAGCACACCCTCGGCAAGATGTTCCTGGCGTCATTTCTGTCTGGCGGTCCGACGCCGGGCTTCGACGCTGCCGTTGAGAGTGCCTAGCCCTCGGCCGGGGACGATGCGTCGCGCCGGGTGTTGAGCCATCGAGGAGCGGCGATGGTCGAGCGGAAGAAATGGTCGGTACTGACAGTGGCGATGGTGCTGTCGCTCGCCGCATGCGCGCACAGCCAGTTCGTCTCCGATCTCCATTCGGCGGAAGCGCCCTGCCGTGATCAGCATTTCAAGGACAAAGCCGGTTTGGACGATTGCCTCAGCGCGCATGAGCGGCCGGTTTGGGCGCGGGAGGATCCGGCGACTCTCGACCTCTATGATGGCTTCGCCAGGGCGCGGGCGGCGCTGGCACGGCAATACGACAGCGGCGCAATCACCGAACGGCAATACAGCGACCAGCTCGAACAGCTCGAAAGCGCGACGGCCAAAGCCATCGACCAGCGCCGCAAGCAAGTCGCAGCGAAGCCGTAAGACGCCGCGGCCCGTGGCGAGCCTCAGCGCGCCGGGAAGAAAGTCTCGGGAAAGGCATGCAAACCGTTGCCGTCTTGGCCGATATCGGGCGCGCGCACGGTGAGATCGCTGAACATCGTGCCGCCCCATTGGTAGTGCGAGGGATTGGTCTGGTAGAGCGGCGCGCAGCGCGGCGGCTGGTCATGCAGCTGCAGGCAGAGCCCCTGTTGGGCATCGGGATACCAGCGCGCGAACTCGCTCGTGTCGCCGACGATCTCTGCGGTATTGCCGCGGTGGAAGTGGATGAAATAGCGTCCACCCTGCGGATCGGTCGCTTCCACCATGTGCTCGAAGAGCTGTGAGCGGATCTGAAGCGGCGTCAGCGGTTGCGACGCTTCTTGCTCGTCGACGCAGGCGGTCAGCAGCAGCAGGGCGAGCAACGACGATCGCGACACCGGCTCTCCTCGGCAAAGCCGGAACTATAACCTGTCGCGTCGTGCTCGTCTTGGCTCAACGCCAGCGCCGGCGGCGGTGAGAGATGAAGGCGCGCAGCCCGTAGCCGGCCGCGAAGGCCAAGGCCAGCATGAGAACGAGTGCGATCAGATCCGTCGACACGGGACCCTACCTCCCGGAATGCGATCCGCATTCCCGGAACGGCGCAACCATAATAGCGCCCGGCGGTGACCGCTTCATGGCACGAAGCGCCTTCGATGATGTCACCGACGCCAGCGCTGCGCCAGATGCCCGAGACGCCAACATTACGCCCCAACATTACGCCGTTGTAATTCATTACGTCGATGTAACTTGGCGTTCGTCGTCTGTCCGCGACTTCGTTGTCGCCGACTATCGAACCTGCGCCGGGTTCGAACGCTTTGCGAACGGAGGGTCGCCATGCATCTGTCCGGACTTCGCAATCTCGCGCCGATCGCGCTGCTCGCCGGTGTGGCGGCGACGGGACTCTGCGGCTGCGCCGGCCGGATCTGGCTCGATCACGCAAGCGAGCAAGGCGCCACGCTTCATTGGTATACGCGCGAAGTGACGATCGACGAGGCAAGAGCGCGCGCCGCGGCGCATTGCAGTGCCTTCGGCAAGCGGGCTTTGCTGCTTGACGAGTTTCAAGATCAGGACGTGACCTCCGCGCATTTTGCCTGCGAGGGGTGACGGGGGCGTCCTGGAAATGTAGCGTCGGAGAAGATTAGCATTGGATAAACAATGGGCGTCCTTCGAGATGCGTCCTGCGGACGCAAGCTCAGGATGAGGCAAATTTTCTTTGTGCCATCAAGAATTTACCTCATCCTGAGCTTGTCGAAGGACGCAGGTTGGGCATGCCGCAGCGCGGCCAGTGCTCTCATCCCGCTTCATCCTCGCCGAAGGCGGCGGAGTCGTAGCGGCCGAGGCTGGTGCGGTCGAGCGCGACGGTCTTGAGCAGGGCGAAGACCTCGCTGCCGACGGCGAGATCGAGCTCCTGCAGCGAGCGCAGCGTGATGCGCGCCCAAAGCGGGACCTGCTGGTGCGGCGGGCCGATATCGAGACGGATATCCACAAGCGGGCCACGATCGGGCGCGATCTCCATGATGCGCGCGGCGAAGATGTTGCGGATCGAAATGCCGGTCGGCCGCGTCCGCGACAGCGCCACGTCGCGCGCGCGGATGCGGACGCGGACGGCCGTGCCCAGCGGCAGCGGCAAATGCGAGATGCGCAAGCGGCCGCCGGGAAAGGCGAGCTCGCTCAGGCCGAAGGTGACGTCGTGTCCGGCCAGCGTGGTACGGATCACCGCACCCGCCTCGTAGCGCCCGGTCAGCGGCCGGAGATCGAGACGGCTGGTGAGCTCCTCCACCGAGCCCACCGCCGCCACCGTGCCGTCCGAGAGCAGCACCAGCGTGTCGGCAAGCCGCACGATTTCCTCCATGGCGTGGCTGACATAAATGACGGGCACATGCAGCTCGTCGCGCAAGCGCTCGATGAAGGGCAGGATCTCCGCCTTGCGCGGCGCGTCGAGCGAGGCCAGCGGCTCGTCCATCAACAAAAGGCGCGGTGCGGCGAGCAGGGCGCGGCCGATCGCGACGCGCTGCTTCTCGCCGCCGGAGAGATCGCCGGGGCGGCGCTCGAGCAGCGCTGCCAGGCCGAGCAGCGCCACCACCGCGTCGAAGTCGATCCGCGCCGCGCCGCGGCGCGCGCCGTACAGCAGATTGCCGCGCACCGAGTAATGCGGAAAGAGGCGGCCTTCCTGGAAGACATAGCCGAGGCGGCGCCGCTCGGGCGGCAGATCGATGCCGCGCTCGCTCGAGAACAGCAGCTCGCCGCCGACGGCGATGCGGCCGCGATCGGGCCGCACCAGCCCCGCCACCATGTTGACGAGCGTGGTCTTGCCGGCGCCGGAGCGGCCGAAGAGCGCGCTGATGCCGGTTTCGGGAAGGGCGAGCTGCGCGGCGAGGCGGAAGGCGCCCTGTTGCTTCTCGACCTCGATCTCGATCATGTGAGGCCCTGGATGCGCCGGCCGAGGCGGCGCGCCAGGAGCTCGGAGACGATGAGCGCCGCCATGGCGAGCGCCACTGACAGCAGCGCCAGCCGCCAGGCCGCGGCATCGCCGCCGGGCACTTGGGTCAGCGTGTAGAGCGCCAGCGGCAGGGTGCTGGTCTCGCCGGGGATGTTGGAGACGAAGGTGATGGTGGCGCCGAACTCGCTGATGCTGCGCGCAAAGGCGAGAATGACGCCGCTGAGGATGCCGGGTCCCATCAGCGGCAGGGTGACGGTGAGAAAGACGCGGACGCGGCCGGCGCCGAGCGTGCGCGCCGCTTGCTCGAGCCGGCGATCGACGAGCTCGAGCGAGAGCCGCATGGCGCGCACCATGAGCGGAAAGCCCATCACCGCCGAAGCGAGCGCGGCACCCTTCCAGTTGAAGGCGAAGCTGACGCCGAGGCGCTGGTAGAGAAAAGCGCCGATCGCGCCGTGGCGGCCGAACAGCACGAGGAGCGCAAAGCCGACCACCACAGGCGGCAGCACCAGCGGCAGATGGATGAGCCCGTCGACGACGAGCTTGCCGGGGAAGCGGCCGCGCGCCAGCAGGAAAGCGGCGGCGAGCCCGAGCGGCAGGCTCGCCGCCACGCTCCAGAGGCCGACGCGCAAGCTGAGGCGCAGCGCTTCGATCTCGACCGGGGTGAGCGCGGGCGACAAGGCCGGCGCCCGGTCAGCGCGCGGCGTTGAGCCGGGCGAAGCCGCGTTCGAGATCGGCGATGAGATCGCCTTGATCCTCGAGCCCGGCATGGAGGCGCAGCACCGCCCCATCCTGCCACCGCCTCACCGTGCGCATTCTCTCGGGATGGCCGGGCAGGATCAGGCTCTCGAAGCCGCCCCAGCTCGCGCCCATGCCGAACAGCTCCATGCCGTCGAGCATGGCATCGACCGCCGGCTTGGCGATGTCGCGCTTCAAGACGATGCTGAAAAGGCCGCTCGAGCCGGTGAAATCGCGCCGCCACAGGTCGTGGCCGGGGCAACTCGGCAGCGCCGGATGGAGCACGCGCTCGACCTCGGGCCGTTTGGCAAGCCATTGGGCGAGCGCCAGCGCCTGCGTCTCATGCTGGCGCATGCGTACGCCGGCCGTGCGCAAACCGCGAAGGGCCAGGTAGCAATCATCAGGTGCGGCGTGGCTACCGAGAAGGCTCGCCATCTCGCGCACGCGCGGGAAACTTGCCTCGGTGCAAACCACGACGCCCATCATCGCGTCCGAATGGCCGACAATGTATTTGGTGGCGGCGATGATCTCGGCATCGACACCGAGCGCCATCGGCTTGAAGAAGAGCGGCGCCGCCCAGGTATTGTCGATCAGCGTGGTGATGCCGCGAGCCTTGGCGCCAGCGACGAGCGCCGGCACATCTTGCACTTCGAAGGTATGCGAGCCCGGGCTCTCGAGATAGAGGACGCGCGTGTTGTCGCGCAGGAGATCGGCGACGCCGGCGCCGATGAGCGGATCATAGAAGCTCGTCTCGACGCCGAACCGCTTCAGGAAGCCATCGGCAAACATGCGGATCGGGCCGTAAACCGAATCGGGTAGCAGCGCGTGATCGCCCGCTTTGAGGAAGGCGAGGAGGGCGGCATAGCAGGCGGCGGCGCCGGAGCAGAAGGCGATGGCGCGATGGCCGCCTTCGACCGCCGCCACCGCCTCTTCGAAGGCAAAGGTGGTGGGGGTGCCCCAGCGGCCATAGGTCACCTGGTTGTAGCGGTTCTTCTGCGCCGCCTCGAGCGCGGCCACCGTCGGGTGGAGAATGGTCGAGGCGTGGTAAACCGGCGGGTTCACGACGCCGAAATTGCTTTCGGGCGAGCGACCGGCATGGGTGAGGAGCGTGTCAGGCTTCTTGGATTTGCTGCGCATCGCGGCGACATCCTCATCTTTCGGGCGAGGCATCTTGCATCGCCGCGGCGTCCGGCGAAAGGGCTGCGGCTCCTGACCGCGCCGGGCGTATCCCGGCGCGCTGCAATTCCACCGGGTGAGCAAGTGTCGGTCACTTGCCTCTGATTCTGCACGATTGTTAGGCGGCGAGGAGCCCGCTTGGCGGCCGCGGGGCGGGTTCACGCTTGGCGCAATCCGGGATCGATGGCCGCAAGCCGGCTTGGCGCCTTTGGCACGGGATGTGCGTAGGGGCGGGCGATCCATCCCATCGGCCGCGCGCGACCACGCCTGGTGCGCGCCGTGCCGCACGGTGCGGTGGATGGGCGGCCGCCGCCGCCCTCTACCGGCGAAACTTCCAACCGACAAGGACCATTCTATGCGTGTCATTTCCTTTGCCTTGAGCGCCGTCCTGTTGCTCGGCGCCGCCGGCCCGGCGCGCGCCGCCGAGGACATCGTGATCGGCGCCGTCTATCCCTTGACCGGCAACAGTGCCCAGGTCGGGCTCGACGCCAAGGCCGCTTACGAGACCGAGGCCGAGATCATCAACGGCGCGCATGAGAAGCTGCCGATGCTGCTGGGCGAGGGTGGCGGGCTCGCACGGCTGGGCGGCGCCCATATCAAGCTGGTCTTTGCCGACAGCCAGGGCGATCCGCAGAAGGCGCGCGCCGAGGCCGAGCGGCTCATCACCCAGGAGCATGTCGTCGCCATTCTCGGCAGCTATACCAGCGCCACCGCCGCCACCATCAGCCAAGTGACGGAGCGCTACGAGGTCCCCTACATGTCGGCGGACAATTCCTCGCCGAGCCTCAATCAGCGCGGCCTCAAATGGTTTTTCCGCACCTCGCCGCATGACGAGATGTTCAGCCAGGCGATGTTCGCCTTCTTTCGCGACATGGCGGCGAAGACCGGCCATCCCGTGAAATCGGTGGCGCTCTTCTACGAGGACAGCATCTTCGGCACGGACAGCAGCAACGTGCAGCGCAAGCTGGCCCAAGCGGCCGGGATCAAGGTCGCCGCCGATATCCGCTATCGCGCCAATTCGCCCTCGCTCTCGGCGGAAGCGCAGCGCCTGCAGGCGGCGAACGCGGATGTGCTGATGCCGTCCTCCTACACCAGCGACGCGCTCCTCCTCATGCACGCCATGCACGAGATCGGTTACACCCCGCCGGCGATCCTGGCCCAGGCGGCAGGCTTCCAGGAGCAGGACTTCCTCACCGGGGCGGGGCCGCTGGCCGAGGGCGTGCTCAGCCGGTCTAGCTATGCCGGCGATGCGACCAGCACGCGGCCGGCGATTACGGCAGTCAACGCCCTCTACCGCGCCAAGCAGCACAAGGATCTCAACGACAACACCTCGCGTGAAATTACCGCGCTGCAGGTGCTGGCGGACGCCATCAACCGCGCCGGCTCGGCGAAGCCCGAGGACATCCGCAAAGCGCTGATCGCCACCGACGTCAAGGGCGCCGAGACGATCATGCCGTGGAAGGGTATCAAATTCGACGCGACCGGCCAGAACATCGAAGGCACGCCCGTGATCCAGCAGGTCAAAGGCGGCGTCTACCACACCGTCTGGCCCTTCGACGTCGCGACGACGCCGGTCGTGTGGAACGTCGGGCGGTGATGCGAATGGGATTCTCGGTCGTGCAGAGTCTCACAACTGGTCTCCCGCAATCGCCTTGCCCGCGAAAGCGGGCATCCAGAAATGCGGCCCCTGGATTCCGGCTCTCCGCTGCGCTCCGGCCGGAAAGGCGAAACAAGGACTGTTGGAAACGTCACGCCAGTGATGGTCCTCGTTGCGCGCCGGGAGGAATACTCCGATGACCTCCGGTCTGATCGCGCAGGCGCTGGCGAGCGGGCTGTTGATGGGGCTCATCTATGCGCTCGTCGCGGCGGGGCTGAGCCTGATCTTCGGCCTTATGGATGTCGTCAATTTCGCCCATGGCGAGCTGCTCATGCTCGCCATGTTCGCGACCTTCGTGCTGCATCAGAGCACCGGCCTCGATCCGCTGGTGCTGCTGCCGCTGGTCGCGCTCCTGCTGTTCGGCCTCGGCATGGCGATCTATCGCGGGCTCATCGCGCGCGCGCTTTCGGTCACGTTCAATACCGGCATGGTGCAGATCTTCGTGACCTTCGGGCTCGCGATCTTTCTGCGCGGGGCCGCCCAGTTCTTCTTCGGCAGTCAGTTCCGCAGCATCGGCGATGGCTGGCTGGGCGACCGCAGCCTGGCAGTCGCCGGGATTCACCTGCCGCTGCCGCAGGCCGCGGCGAGCCTCGTCTGTCTCTTGGCCTTCGCCGCCCTCGTCATGGTATCGCGGACCGAGTTCGGCCGCGCGCTCGAAGCGACGCGCGAGGACCGCGACGCGGTGGCGCTCATCGGCATCGACCGCGATCGCATCTTTGCCTTGGGCTGGGGCATGGGGGCGGCGGCGGTCGGCGTTGCCGGCGTGATGCTGGCGAATTTCTATTACATCTCGCCGAATGTCGGCACCAATTTCGCGCTCATCGCTTATGTCACCGTCGCGCTTGGCGGCTTCGGCAGCCTCGCCGGCGCGCTGGTTGCAGGGCTGCTGATCGGCGAGGTGGAGAGCCTCACCGCGCTGCTGCTCGAGCCCTCGCTCAAGCAGGTCGGCATGTACGCGATCTATCTGCTGGTGCTCATGGTCCGCCCGCGAGGCCTCTTCGGATGATGGTGATGCGCAGCCTCGTCGCGGCGTTGCCGGCAGCGCCGGTCCGCGACAACTCGATCCTCCGCCGCCGGCGCCGCGAGCTGCGGGTGGCGGGCATCGTTCTGGTCCTGTTGGCGCTGCTGCCTTTGGCGACGCACGACGTCTATTTCCAGAATCTCATCATTCTCACCATCCTGTTCGCGGGCCTCGCCCAGGCCTGGAACATCCTGGGCGGCTATTGCGGCCAGATCTCGTTGGGTCACGCGCTCTATTTCGGCATTGGCGGCTATGTCTCGACATTGCTGTTCGTGCGCGCAGGCGTGCCGCCGACCTTCGGCATGGTGGCGGGCGGCGTCGTCGGCGCCCTCGCGGCGCTGCTCGTCGGCTGGCCCTGCTTTCGCCTCTCAGGCCATTACTACGCCATCGCCACCGTGGTCGTCGGCGAGATCGGCTATCTCCTCTTTTTGAACTGGGACCTGGTCGGCGGCGCGAGCGGCGTCTATGTGCCGTTCACCGGGGAATCGCTGATCAATCTGCAGTTCCGCGTCAGCAAGCTGCCTTGGCATTATGTGACGCTGGGCTTTGCCGCCATCGCCTGGCTCACCGCTTTCCTGGTCGAAGGCTCGCGCTGGAGCTACTCCTGGCGCGCCATCAAGGATGACGTGACCGCGGCGCGCAGCCTCGGCGTGCGCGTCTTTCCCAGCAAGATGGCCGCGGCGGGGATCAGCGGCTTTCTCACCGCGATGGGCGGCGCGATCTATGCGCAATATGTGGGCTATATCGATCCCGACAGCGTCATGGCCGGCAGCCTCTCGATCCTCATCGCGCTGCCCGCGGTGCTGGGCGGCGTCGGAATGCTGTGGGGCCCGCTCATCGGCAGCGCGGTGCTGATCCCGCTCAGCGAATTGTCGCGCAGCTATCTCGGCGGTTCCGGCAGCGGCATCGATCTCATGCTCTATGGCGCCCTCATCACCGGCGTCGCGCTCGCCCGGCCGCAGGGCCTGGTGAGCCTCATCGGCGCGAAGCGTCGCTCGGGAGGCGGCGATGCCCGCGCTGCTTGAGATCGACCGCGTCAGCAAGGCGTTCGACGGCGTCCAGGCCAATGTGGATGTGAGCTTTGCGGTCCACGAGGGCGAGATCCTCGGCCTCATCGGCCCGAACGGCGCGGGCAAGACCTCGCTCTTCAACAGCATCTCCGGCGAAGTGACGTCCGATGCGGGCGAGATCCGGTTCGAGGGACAACGGATCTCCGGGCTCGGGCCGGTCGCTTGCGCGCGGCTCGGCATCGCGCGCACCTTCCAGGTGGTGCGCAGCTTCGATTCCATGACGGTGCTGGAGAACGTCATGGTAGGCGCTTTCGGAAGGGCGAGCTCGGCGCGCGCGGCCATGGCGGCAGCGGAGGAAGTGCTGGCGTTCACCGGCCTCGGCGCGCGGGTCGACACGGCGGCCTATCTGCTGACGCCGCCCGAAAAGCGCCGGCTCGAGATCGCGCGGGCGCTCGCCACCAATCCTCGGCTGCTGCTGCTCGACGAGGTGCTGACCGGGCTCACCCCGGCCGAAGCGCAAGCGGGCGTGCAGCTCATCCGCGAGATCCGCGCCCAGGGCGTCACCATCATCATGGTCGAGCATGTCATGGAGGTGCTGCTGCCGCTGGTCGAGCGCGCGGTCGTGCTCAATCTCGGCCGTGTTCTGACCGAAGGCCGGCCGCAGGAGATCGTCCGCGATCCCGCGGTGATCAAGGCCTATCTCGGCGACCGCTATGCTGCGGCTTGAGGCGGTCTCCGCCAGCTATCGCGGCCTCAAGGCGCTGCAAGGCGTCAGCCTCAGCGTCGGCAGCGGCGAGATCGTCGCCGTCGTCGGCGCCAATGGCGCGGGCAAGAGCACGCTGCTCAAAGCCATCGCCGGCCAGGTTGCCACCGGCGGCGCCATCGAGTTCGACGGAAAGAGCCTCGCGCGCCTCGCGCCGCACCGCGTCGCCCGGCTCGGCGTCAATCTCGTTCCCGAAGGCCGGCGCCTGTTTCCGCGCCTTTCCGTCGAGGACAACCTCACGCTCGGCGCTTACGCCAAGCGCGGCGATGCCGACCGGTTCAAACCGCTGGCGCTGGTCTACGAGCTTTTCCCCCGGCTCAAGGAGCGGCTGCGGCAACGCGCCGGCACGCTCTCGGGGGGCGAGCAGCAGATGCTTGCCATCGGCCGGGCGCTGATGACGCAGCCGCGGCTGCTCATGCTGGACGAGCCGAGCCAGGGCATCATGCCCCGCCTCGTCGACGACATCCTCGCCGCGGTGACCCGCATCCGTGCGCTGGGCGTCACGATCCTGCTGGTCGAGCAGCGCCTGGTGGAAGCGCTCGCGATTGCCGACCGCGCTTATGTCCTGCAGACCGGCCGCGTGGTCATGTCCGGTCCCGCCGCCGAGATCGCCGCCAATGACGAGGTGAGGCGGGCCTATCTCGGGATCTAGGCGCGCGTTCCGATTGGTTCGGTGCTTTGGGATCGTATGGATTCCCGCTTTCGCGGGAATGACGGAACAATTTGATTTTGCTTTAGAATTCGTCGCCCCCGCGAAAGCGGGGGTCCATTTCTGAGCCGCACGATGTCGGCGAAAGCACCTTTGCCCGCGATTCCTTCGCACGCTCGAAAGCGGAATTCCACGACCATGGACCCCCGCTTTCGCGGGGGTGACGAAAGGAGAGCGGTTACATTTGAGCGGATCTTTCATGCTGTTCGACGTTCCCGCTTGACGCACGCATATCTCGTCGGCTATGGATTTATCCATCGCCAACGGGTTATTGATTCCACATGCCAGACGCGCACGATGTGCTGTTCAGAACGCTCGCCGACCCGACGCGACGGGCGATCTTCGAGCGGCTGTGCCGCGACGGAGAGCAGACGGTCGGGGCGCTGACGGCTCGGGCCGGGGTGTCGCAGCCGGCGGTCTCGAAGCATCTCGGGGTCCTGAAGCAGGCCGGGCTGGTGCGCGACCGCCATGAAGGTCGCCAGACGCACTACAGCGCGCAGCTCGGCGCCTTGGCCCCGCTGATCGACTGGACCAGCCAGATGGCCGGCTTCTGGCAAAGCCGGTTCGACCGCCTCGAAGATCTGCTCAAAAGGATGGACCAATAACCGTCGATAGATGAAACGGCACGCCGCGAACGCGGCACAGGAAGGGGAATTCCGATGAAGATCAAATTGACCAGC
>DATJLU010000197.1:0-7192 GCA_035509275.1 Allostellaceae bacterium
GAATGACGTAGACGATGCGCCTGGAGATATAGAGAAGCACGGGGTCACCTTATAACTCGGTGCATCCGTCATTCCGGGATGGTCCGAAGGACCAGACCCGGAATCTCGAGATTCCGGGCTCGCGACTTCGTCGCGCCCCGGAATGACGGCTTAAAGCTTCACCCCCGCGCGGGCCGCGGCCTGGCCGACATATTTCTGGGTTTGCTGGAATGCGCTTTCCAGCGCCTTCGCCTTCGACATGTCGCTGATCTCCGCGAAATGGGCCGCGACCGCATCCGGGGTCCACTCCGATGGCGGCAGGTTGATGCCTTCGCTCTCGATGATCCTGATCACCGCGAACGAGCCGGCGCCGGCGCCCATGATGGTGCGGGTCGGCGCGTCTTCGCTCACGAGATATTCAACCGCCGGCGTGATCGCCTCGGGGCGCATCAGCTTGAGCGGCTCCGGCGGCAGCAGCTCTTCGGTCATCCGCGTCGCCGCGGTCGGCGAGATGGTGTTGACGCGGACATTGTATTTGCGGCCCTCTTCCGCGAGCACGTTCATCAGGCCGACCATGCCGGACTTCGCCGCGCCGTAATTGGCCTGGCCGAAATTGCCGTAGAGGCCGGACGAGGACGTCGTCAGCACGATACGGCCGTAATTGCGCTCGCGCATACCGTCCCACACCGCCTTGCAGCAATAGAAGGTGCCGACCAGATGCACGGCGAGAACCTTCTCGAAATCGACGGGCTCCATTTTGCCGAAGGACTTGTCGCGCAGGATGCCGGCATTGGCGCACAACAGGTCGACGCTGCCCCACTCTTTGGTCGCGCGCTCGACCATGGCCTGAACCTGCGCGAAGTTCGAGACGTCGGCCCCATCGGCCATCGCCACGCCGCCCGCCTTGCGGATCTCTTCGACCACCGCTTCCGCCGGGGTCAGCGATCCACCGGTGCCGTCGCGCGCGCCGCCGAAATCATTGACCACGACCTTGGCGCCGCGGCTCGCGAGTCCCAGCGCATGCGCACGCCCCAGACCATTGCCCGCGCCGGTCACGATGGCGACGCGTCCGTCAAACCTGATTGTCATGATTTTACTTCCTAGATCTATGTTCTTCGTCATGCCCAGGCTTGACCCGCCCGCGCGGCCGAAGCGGCTTCGGCGTGGCGAAGGCCGGGGCATCCATCAAAAACTGATAACCTTTGATCAATGATGGATTGCCGGGTCAAGTGGTCGAAGACGCGCTTCGCGCAGTTGCCCGGCAATGACGCGGCGGATCACTCGAAATAAATCAGCCCGATCCAGTCGGCGACCAGCGCGGGCTTGTCCTCGCCTTCGATCTCGACAATGACATTGGTGCGCGACTGCAGTTCCTTATCCTTGCGGAGCTTGGCCTCGGCCAGCGTGAAGCGGCCGCGCACGCGCCGGCCGGCGCGGACCGGCGAGATGAAGCGCAGCTTGTCGAAACCATAATTGACACCCATGGTGGTGCCTTCGATGACCGGCATCACCTCGTAGGACATGATGCTCAGTAGCGACATTGTCAGAAAGCCGTGGGCCACGGTGGTGCCGAACGGCGTTTCCTGCTTCGCGCGCTCGGGATCTACATGGATGAACTGGTGATCCTCGATAACATCGGCATAGACATTGATGCGGTTCTGATCGATCAGGTGCCATGAGGACACGCCGATCTCGCGGCCGATCATGTCCTGATATGCCGCAAGCGAGATCGGCGGCTTCTTCCAGACTTCGTTCATTCTCTGCTTTCTCTGGTCAATCATCCGCCGATCCGGCCGGACGGACCTTCTGCAATTCCGGGAAATCCTCTTCACGGAATTCGACGCCGCGCAGGCCATCCTCGCGATTGTTGTCGTGCTCGAGGCGCCTCAGCTGCACACGGCGGATCTTGCCCGAGATGGTCTTGGGCAGCTCGGTGACCAGTTCGATGCGCCTGATGCGCTTGAACGGTGCGAGGTGCGTGTGCAGGTGCCGGAAGATCGAGAGCGCCGTCTCTGGCGAACGCTCCGTGCCCGCTGTTAGCAGCACATAGGCTTTCGGAATTGCCAGCCGGATCGGATCGGGCGACGGCACGACGGCGGCTTCCGCAACCGCGTCGTGTTCCAGCAGCACGCTTTCCAGCTCGAACGGGCTGATGCGGTAGTCCGACGATTTGAAGACGTCGTCGGAACGGCCGACAAAGGTCAGATAGCCTTCGTCGTCAACGAACACGACGTCGCCGCTGCGGTAGATCGTACCGTCCGCGCCCGAGAGCTTGCCGTCCTCGCCCTGATAGCCCTGCATCAGGCCAGCGGGGCGATCGGCGCCGAGCTTGAGCGTCACCTCGCCTTCCTTGGTCGCGTGGCCGTCGGCGTCGGTGATCTCGACGCGATAGCCGGGCAGCGGCCGGCCCATCGAGCCGATCTTGACGGTCTGGCCCGGCGAATTGCCGACGATCGCCGCTGTCTCGGTCTGGCCGTAGCCGTCGCGGATGGTGAGGCCCCAGGCCGCTTTGACGCGCTCGATGACTTCGGGATTGAGCGGCTCGCCGGCGCCGATGAGCTGCCGCAACCGCATGTTCCAGCGGCCGAGCTCCTCCTGGATCAGCATGCGCCAGACCGTGGGCGGCGCGCAGAAGGTGGTGACGCCCGAGCGCTCGATGATGTCGAGCAGCGCCTTGGCGTTGAAGCGCGGCTGATTGACCATGAACACCGTGGCGCCGGCGTTCCACGGCGCGAAGAAGCAGCTCCAGGCGTGCTTCGCCCAGCCCGGCGACGAGATGTTGAGATGAATGTCGCCGGGCCCGACGCCGAGCCAATACATGGTCGAGAGATGGCCGACGGGATAGCTTTGATGGCTGTGCAGCACGAGCTTCGGCTTCGCCGTCGTGCCGGAGGTGAAATAGAGGAGGAGCGGGTCGTCCGCCCGGGTTTCGCCCTCGCCGGCGAAATCGGCATCGGCGCGGTAGGCATCCTCATAGCGCTGCCAGCCCGGCGCGGTGCCGGCCACCGCGATGCGCGTGTAATCGCCGGGCAGCTCGGCGAATTTGGCGGCGTGCTCGGCGCTGGTGACGACGTGGCGCACACGGCCGCGGGCGAAGCGGTCGGCGAGGTCGTTGCGCGTCAGCAGGGTGGTCGCCGGCACGATGACGGCGCCGAGCTTCATCGCCGCCAGCATGCATTCCCAGAGCGGCGCGACATTGCCGAGCATCAGCAGGATGCGGTCGCCGCGCTCGACGCCGAGGCTGCGCAGATGATTGGCGACGCGGTCGCTGCGCTCCTTCAACGCGGCGAAGCTGAGCGTCACCTCGGCGCCGCCATCTTCGACGAGCCAGAGCGCCGGCTGGTGGTTGCCCGCGGCGAGCTTGTCGAAATGGTCGAGCGCCCAGTTGAAGCGCTCGAGGCGCGGCCAGCGGAAGTCGCGATAGGCCGTGGCGTAGTCGTCGCGGTGGCGCAACAGGAAATCCCGCGCCTCGAGGAACCGGCTGGCGTCTCCCGGCATGTCGCATTCTCCCTTTGCTCCGGCGGGCGGTGGACCGCCCGTCCCGTCTTTTGACGGCACTTTCAGCCGCGCATCGCCTTCACCAGCCCCTGGTCGAGATCGCCGATGATGTCGGCGATGCTCTCGAGGCCGATCGAGAGGCGCACCACATCGGGACCGGCGCCGGCGGCGATCTGCTGCTCGGTGGTGAGCTGGCGATGCGTCGTCGAGGCCGGATGAATGATCAACGATCGGGTGTCGCCGACATTGGCGAGATGGGAGAACAGCTCGACCGCCTCGACCAGCGCGACGCCGGCATCGTAGCCGCCCTTGACGCCGAAGGTGAACACCGAGCCCGCGCCCTTGGGCAGGTATTTCTGCGCCAGCGCATGGTACTTGCTCGAAGGCAGGCCGGCATAAGCGACCCAGGAGACGGCGGGATGGCGCTCGAGATGCTCGGCCACGGCCTGGGCGTTGGCGACATGCCGTTCCATGCGCAGCGGCAAGGTCTCGATCCCGGTAATGGTGAGGAAGGCGTTGAGCGGCGCCATGGTGGCGCCGAGATCGCGCAAGCCGACGGCATGGCCATGCACGGTGAGCGCGAGATCGCCGAAGGTCTCGTAGAAGCGCAGGCCGTGATAGGCGGGCTCGGGCTCGGTCAGCGCTTTGAACTTGTCGTTCTGGGCCCAGTCGAAGCGGCCGCTGTCGACGACGACCCCGCCCATGGCGTTGCCATGGCCGGAGAGGAACTTGGTGGTGGAATGAATGACGAGGTCGGCGCCCCAGCGCATCGGCCGGCAAATGAAGGGCGATGCCATGGTGTTGTCGACGATGAAGAGGAGGCCCGCTCCATGCGCGATCTCGGCGATGCGCTCGAGATCGACGATGACGCCGGTCGGGTTGGAGAGGCTCTCGACGAAGATCGCCTTGGTGCGCGGCGTGATGGCGCGGCGGAAAGTCTCGGGATCGTCGGCTTCGACGAAGACGCAGTCCCAGCCGAACTTTTTGAAGCTGCGGCCGAACTGGGTGATCGAGCCGCCATAGAGCTTGTTCGAGGCGATGAACTGATCGCCCGGCTCCATGAAAGAGAAGAAGGCGAGGAGCTGCGCCGCATGGCCGGAGGCGACCGCGATGGCGCCGCGGCCGCCTTCGAGCGTCGCGACGCGCTCTTCCAGCACCGAGACCGTGGGGTTGGTAAGGCGCGAATAGATGTAGCCGTAGGTCTGCAGGTTGAAGAGCGACGCGGCGTGGTCGACATCGTCGAAGACATAGGCGGTGGTCTGGTAGATCGGCGTGCTGCGCGCCCCGGTGACCGGGTCGGGCGCGGCGCCGGCATGGATGGCCAGCGTCTCGAAGCCGGGCGCAGGCGGTTTCTCGGCCATCTCAGAGCTTCCGGCGCTTGCTGGAGATGATGCCGGTATTGACGCCGCTCCAGGCGAGCTCGCCGTTGAGGCGCGAATACTCGATCTTGGGACAGCGGTTCATCACCACCTTCAAGCCCGCCGCCTCGGCCTTGGCCGCCGCCGCGTCATGGCGCACACCGAGCTGCATCCACACCACCTTGGCGCCTTTCTCGATCGCCTGGTCGACGATCCCCGGCACCGCCTCGGCGCGGCGGAAGATGTCGACCATGTCGATCTTGTCCGGGATCTCGGCGAGATCGGCATAGACCTTCTCGCCCAGGATCGCGTCGCCCTTCGCCTGGGGGTTCACCGGAATGACGCGGTAGCCCTTGTCCTGGAGATATTTCATGGCAAAGAAAGAGGGCCGGTTCCAATGCTCGCTGGCGCCCACCATGGCGATGATGCGGACACCGTTGAGGATGCCGCGGAGATAGGCGTCGCTGTAGCTCTCGTGCTCCATCGCGGTTCACTCGTTCTCCCAGCGCGGCGGCCGCTTCTCGAGGAAGGCGTCGATGCCTTCCTCGGTGTCGCGCGCCAGCATGTTCCGCGTCATCACTTCGGAGGTATAGGCATAGGCGGCCTCGAGGCCGAGCTCGGCCTGGCGATAGAAGGCCTCCTTGCCGATGGCGACGGCGAGCTTCAGCTTGCCGGCGATCTGGCGGGCGAGGGCGGTCACTTCCTCGTCGAGCCGCTCGGGCGCGACGACGCGGTTCACGAGGCCGATCGACCGGGCGTGCTCGGCATCGACGAGATTGCCGGTGAGCAGCATCTCCATCGCCGGCTTGCGGCCGACCGCGCGGGTCAGTGCCACCATCGGCGTCGAGCAGAAGAGACCGATATTGATGCCGTTGACGGCAAAGCGCGCCTCGCTCGACGCCACCGCCAGGTCGCAGGACGCGACGAGCTGGCAGCCGGCCGCGGCGGCGATGCCATGCACCCGGGCAATCACCGGCTTCGCCAGCTTGGTGAGACTGACCATGAGATGCGAGCACTGGGCGAAGAGCGCTTCGTAATGCTGCCGCCCGGGATTGGCGCGCATCTCGCGCAGGTCATGGCCGCCGCAGAAGCCCGGTCCGTTGGCGGCGATCACCACCACCTTGACTTTGGGGTCGCGTGCGATCGCGTCGATCGCCTGTTGCAACGCCGCCATCAACTCGACCGAAAGCGCGTTGCGTTGCGCCGGGCGGTTGAGCGTGAGCCGCGCGATACCGTCCTCGTCCTGGCGCAGCAGCACCGCTTCGTTCGCACTCATGGCATCCTCCCTGCGCTTTCGGTGTAGCCCTCGGCGCGCTCGTCGTCCAACGGGAAACGCGGCGGTTGTCGAGGCGCTTGCGGCATTCAGTGTTATAATATAACGTCCTGGCCGAGCCGGTGAGGGGCGAGTGCGCGCAGAAGGCGGCATGGGGCGGTGGGCGAGGGGCAGGGTGCGCCGTGGCGGCGCCTGGCTGTCGATCGCCGCGCTGTTCTTCCAGCTGCTGGTCACGGCCGGGCATTTCCATGCCGAGGATTTCGGCTTCCTCCCCGGGCCCCCTGCTGAGACAGCCTTCGTCGGCAGCCCGGGCGGGCCAGGCGGCGACAAGCCCGGCGCCCTCGCCCATGACGACTGCGCGCTGTGCTTCAGCCTGCAGCTCGCCAGCAGTACCGCGCTCCCGGATATCGCGCCATTTGCCGCGCCGCCCGAATTCTTCGCGGAGCTCCGGCCGCCGCTGGAACAGCCGCGGCGCGCCGCCAGACCCTATCTTCTCTTCCGTACCCGCGCTCCTCCCGTTCTCTGAGATCGACCGCCAACCAAACCTGACCGTCATGTCCCCGGGCATGACGCGTTCGTCGATCCCTTTGGACAGAGTAAGCTCATGGAGCGCCGCAGCGCCGCTATTCGTGTAACCCATGCTTTTCATCACGCGTTTCTCGCCAGCCTCGCCGCCACCGTCAGCCTCGCTGCGCTCGGCACCGCCGCCGCACTTGCGGCGCCGGCGGCGGGAACGGTCGAGGGCATCGCGCGCGATGCTGCCGGCCACCCGCTCGCCGGAGTCTCGATCACGCTGCTGGCGCCCGACGGCCACGTCGCCGGCACGGCGGTCAGCGACGCCAAAGGGGCCTATCGCTTCACCGGCCTCACGCCGGGGCAATATTCGGTGAGCGGGGACAAGACCGGCTTTGTCGCGGCGATCGTGCCCGCGACCGTGACCGCACAGAGCGGCGTCGCGGCTGACGTGCCGCTCGCCGCCGCCTCCGCGGCGACGCCTGCCGCCGCGGCACCCGCCGTCACGGCGCAACAGCCGGAGCAGGAGATCAACATCATCGCCCAGCGCCTGGAGGCGGCCCGGCTCAGC
>DATJLU010000198.1:0-4594 GCA_035509275.1 Allostellaceae bacterium
GTCTCCGGCCGGTAGGCGAAATCGGGATGCGCCTGGGCGTCGGCCAGCGCCAGCGGCCGCGCCGTCGCGGCGATGACGCCGACCAGCCCTTCGCCGACCCGGAGCCGCGTCCGATGCACCGCTTCGCGCCGCAATCCCTCGGTGGCGAACAGCTCGAGCACCTCGCCGGCACGCATCACATAGATCGAGCACACCTCCGCGACCATCTCGCCGGCGACCAGCACGACGATACGGTCAAGCCGCTCCTGTGCCGTGCCTGCCGCGGCCATGATGTCGCGCATGCGGCGCAGCAGGCGTCGCGTGCCCGTCGCCGCGGCGGCATTGATTCCGGGGGTTCCGGGACGCGGTCCTGGCGGGTTGCCCGGAACGGTGACCGGCGCGGCCGCGGGATGGCTGGCGGGAACCTCGTTCATCGCCCCTCTGCCCGGCTCCCCGCGGCCCGCGATTGCGCCATCGGCGCGGGCGGCTTGTCGCCCCGGCGGCGAGCTTCGATCAAGGCGAGCGCCTGGTCGACAAGCTCGTCGAGAATCTCGACCGTGCTCTGCTCGCGGCTGACGAGCCCGACGCTTTGCCCGGCCATCATCGAGCCGTTCTCGACATCGCCGTCGATCACCGCGCGGCGCAGCGCACCGGCCCAGAAATGCTCGATCTCGAGCTGCGCGTCTTTTTGCGAGACCTCGCCGCGGGTGAAGCGGTCGACCACCTGGCGCTGCAGCTCCAGGAAGCGTCGCGTGCCGTCATTGGCGAGCGCCCGCACCGGGATCACGGGAAAGCGCGGATCGAGCTGCGTCGAGGGCACGGCATCGCGCGCCCCGGCGCGCAGGAACGCCTGCTTGAAGCGGGCATGGGCGATCGATTCATGGGCGCAGACGAAGCGCGTGCCGAGCTGCACGCCGGCGGCGCCCATCTCGAGATAGGAGACGATCGCCTCGCCACGGCCGATGCCGCCGGCGACGAAGACCGGCACCTCGCGAAGATGGGGCAGGATCTCCTGCGCCAGCACGCCGGTCGCCACCGGACCGATATGACCGCCCGCTTCCATGCCTTCGATGACGATGGCGTCGACGCCCATGCGCACGAGCCGCTTGGCGATGACGAGAGCGGGCGCGAAGCAGAGCAGCCGGGCGCCGCTTTCCTTGATGCGCCCCACCGCCGCGGACGAAGGCAGCGCGCCCGCCAGCACGACATGGCCGACGCGGCGCCGGGCGCAGACATCGATCAGCTCCATGAGCTGCGGATGGAGGGTGATGAGGTTGACGCCGAACGGCCGGTCGGTGAGCGTCAGCGTCGCGGCGATCTCGGCATCGAGCTGCGCCGGGCTCATCGCGCCGCAGGCAATCACACCGAAACCGCCGCCATTGGAAATGGCGGCGACAAGCTGGCGCTCCGACACCCAGGTCATGGCGCCGCCCATGATGGCAAGGTCGGATCCGAGGAAGTCGACGCCGCGGCGCCACAGGCGGTCGAGCTGCCGGCGGGCGCGCGCGCGCGCCGCATGCGCGTCGGCGCCGTCCGGGCTGGGCCCGGAAGCGACGCGGCGCTCCGCCTCAGTGGTCATGGCGTTGATCCTATCCGGCGTCGAGGCCGTAGGCGGTGTGCAGCGCGCGCAGCGCGAGCTCGGTGTATTCCTCGGCGAGGAGCACGCTCACCTTGATCTCCGAAGTCGAGATCACCTGGATGTTGATGTTCTTCTCGGCGAGCGTTTTGAACATCTGCTGGGCGACACCGGCATGGCTTCTCATGCCGACGCCGATGACCGAGATCTTGACCACGTTGGGGTCGGGCTTGAGCGCGGCGAAGCCAAGCTGCCCGCGCCGGTCCTCGAGCACCTTGACGGTGCGCGCGAGGTCGGCCTTGCCGACGGTGAAGGTGAGATCCGTGAAGCGCCCGTCCTCAGAGATGTTCTGCACGATCATGTCGACATTGATCGCGTGCTCGGCGAGCGGACCGAAAATGGCGGCGGCAACGCCCGGGCGGTCCGCCACCTTGAGCAG
Source organism: Allostellaceae bacterium (assembly GCA_035509275.1). Taxonomy (GTDB): domain Bacteria; phylum Pseudomonadota; class Alphaproteobacteria; order ATCC43930; family CGMCC-115725; genus DAHUYF01. The sequence continues at coordinate 1,995 of DATJLU010000198.1, forward strand.
CGTCACCTTGGCCTCGTCGCGGCTGTAGGCGATGCCGCTCACCACTTGCTGTTCCACGATCTCGTCCTCGTCCACCACCAGAGTTCCGGGAGCGTCGATGAAGCTCGACAGCACCTGAACCCGCACGCGATGGTTCATCGCCATCTCGACCGAACGGGTCTGCAGCACCTTCGCCCCCTGGGAGGCGAGCTCCAGCATCTCCTCGTAGGTAATTCTATCGAGCTTCCTTGCCTTCGCAACGATGCGCGGATCCGTCGTATAGACGCCGTCGACATCGGTGAAGATATCGCAGCGGTCGGCCTGCAGCGCTGCCGCCAGCGCCACCGCCGAGGTGTCGGAGCCGCCGCGCCCGAGCGTGGTAATGCGGTTGTCCGGCCCCAACCCCTGGAAGCCCGCCACCACCGCCACCTGCCCTTCGCCCATGCGGCGCAACAGCTCCTCGGTCGGAATGTCGCGAATGCGCGCCTTGCCGTGGATGCCGTCGGTGCGAATCGGAATCTGCCAGCCGAGCCAGGAGCGGGCGTTGACGCCGCGATCCTGCAGCGCCAGCGCCAGGAGCCCGGCCGTCACCTGCTCGCCCGACGCGACCACCGCGTCGTATTCGCGCGCGTCGTGCAGCGTGCAGGTTTGCCGCGTCCATTCGACGAGCTGGTTGGTCGCGCCGGCCATGGCCGAGACCACCACCGCGATCTCGTTGCCGGCGTCGACCTCGCGCTTCACCCGGTCCGCGACCGCGCGGATGCGGTCGATATCGGCCACCGAGGTGCCGCCGAACTTCTGCACGATGCGCGCCATGGCTTGCTGGACCCGCTGAGCCCCTTGCAACAAAGATGCCGCCGGCTGCTTGCCGGAAAAAGGGAGCGTATAGATACTCGTATCGATGCCGCGGAAGCAAGGCGGCGGGGCGAGGGCAGCTCGGATGCGGGAAGGCTTGGCCGAAGAGAGGGCAGCGGGGACGGTCGACCGCGAGGAGGTCGCGCGCTTTGCGCGCATCGCCAAGGCGTGGTGGGATCCCGAAGGGGAGTTCCGGCCGCTGCACAAGCTCAATCCCGTGCGCCTCGCTTTCATCCGCGACCGGCTGGCGGCGCATTTCGACCGCGATCCCCGTGCCATGCGCCCGTTCGCCGGCCTCACCCTCCTCGATATCGGCTGCGGCGGCGGGCTGGTCAGCGAGCCGCTGGCGCGCCTCGGCTTCACCGTCACCGGCATCGATGCCGGGGAGGCGATGCTCGAGGTAGCCCGCGGCCATGCCGCAGCGAGCGGCGTTACCGTCGATTACCGCCGCGTCGCGGCCGAGGATCTGGCGGCCGGCGACGAACGCTTCGATGCCGTTCTGGCGCTCGAAGTGGTCGAGCATGTGGCAGCGCCGGAGCTCTTCCTCGCCGCCGTCGCGCGGCTGGTGCGGCCGGGCGGGAGCTTCATCGCCGCCACCATAAACCGTACGCCCAAGGCCTTTCTATTCGCCATTGTCGGCGCCGAGTACCTGCTGCGCTGGCTGCCGCGCGGCACGCATCACTGGGGCAAGTTCCTGCGGCCCTCGGAGCTCGCCGCCGGGCTGCGGGCCGGCGGGCTTGTGCTCGAGGAGGTGAGCGGCCTCACCTACAATCCGCTCGCCGATCGCTGGTCGCTGACCCCCGATATCGACGTCAACTACCTGCTTTTTGCGACCAAGCCCGAAGAGGCGGCCGAGTCGGTTTCTCAACCATAGGTCTCAAAGAGCCTTGCCGAGCGGGGATTTCGACCTTATGAGTCATGAGTCCCGCTCGTGACGCCCCCGGCGGGGTAAGGCATGCCCTAAGCAGGGCATAGCCAAAAAGGGGAGCGGGCGGGGGTCTTCAAGGTGCGTCGATGAGTGCTTTCCAGTCAGCTGGCGAGACTTTCCGGCTCGCGGGCAAAATCAAATGGTTTAATCGCAGCAAGGGCTTCGGGTTCATCATCCCGAATGACGGCAGCGGCGATGTGTTCCTGCCGCTCTCGGCGCTGGAGCGCGCCGGGCATAGCGAAGCACCCGACGGGGCTTCGGTGGTGTTCGAATGGATGCAGGGGCCCAAGGGCCGCGCCGTCGCGCAAGTCCTCGAGATCGACGTTTCGACCGCGACGCCGCGAGCGCCGCGCGAGAACCGCTTTCGCGGCGGACGGGGCGACGGGTATGACGAGCAAGGGGGCGGAGGCGCGACCGAATCGCTCGATGGCGTCGTCAAATGGTACGACCCGGCGCGCGGCTTCGGCTTCATCCTCCCCAATGACGGCAGCAAGGACATCTTCGTGCATGTGACGGCGCTGCGCCGTTCCGGCATCGAGATGCTGGAGCCCGGCCAGCCGGTGCGGATGATGGTGGCCCAAGCCCGGCGCGGGCGTGAGGCCTCGTCGCTGCAGCTCATTTAAACGCTACGCGAGCGCGTCAGCGCTCGTCCGCGGCGGCGCCAGCGACGACGCTTTGCGTCGCGCTGACGCGCTCGCCTAGCCCGGATTTCTCACACCGTCGCGTGCTGCGTTGCACACTGTTGGCGCGATGTTAGGAGCCAGGGCGCAGGCGATGTGAGCATCGTCAAGCCCGCAGCGACGCGGCAGCGCGCCAACAGTGTGCAACCCGGAGGGAC
>DATJLU010000199.1:0-27596 GCA_035509275.1 Allostellaceae bacterium
CCAACGGCTCGCCAGAGCGCATCGATGGTGCGGGCGCCGATACGTCTGAGGTGAGACTTGAGCTTGGCGAAGGCCATTTCGATCGGATTGAGGTCGGGGCTGTAAGGTGGCAGGAACAGAAACCAGGCTCCGCGCTCTTTCAGCATGGCCTGGGCCTTGTCGCTCTTGTGGCTGGCGAGATTGTCGAGAATGACGACGTCACCCGGCTTCAGCGTCGGAGCGAGCTGGGTCTCAACGTAGATCTCGAAGATCGCCCGGTTCATGGGTTTGTCGACAACCCAAGGGGCCGTTAGGCCATCGCAGCGTAGGCCGGCGATAAAGGTCTGTGTTCCCCAATGACCGAAAGGCGCTTTGGCTCTTAACCGCGCACCGATACGAGCGCGGCCGCGCAGGCGCGTCATCTTTGTCGTGGTGCCGGTTTCATCGAGGAACACCAGCCGATGGGTTTCCTCGCGCATGCGCGGCTGACGGTGCGCCTTCCACTCAAGACGCGCTTCACGCACGTCGTCGCGCTCGGTCTCCACGGCCAGAAGCGTTTTTTTTAACGGAGAAGCCGGCCTGGATGAGCACACGCGACAAGGAGGCCGGATGTACCCTCACAGCTTGCTCGGCCAACAACTTGGCCGCCAACTCTGGCATCGTAATATCAGGCTCGGCCTCAACCCAGCCGATCAGTATCGCCAAATACGGTGCAAGCTTGCCCCCACCAGGGGGACGTCCCTGCCGAGCTGGTTCAACCGATCCCGTCCGAGCAACCCGCGCTGCCAGCTTTACGGCAAAACTCGCGCTGACTTTGAACCGCTCCGCAGCGGCCCGTCGAGACTCCCCGCTCTCAATCTCCGCCTGGACACGCTCCCGAAGCTCGACCGGATGGGCTTTCCCCATGCAGGCTGGCCCCCTCATCCCCAGCATGCATCTTGAATCAGATTTCCGGTTCCTTGGGAATCCCAAAAGCGATTCTTATTTCAGGCGCGACGCTCTAGTCGGAGAGGAGCGGCTCTCGCGGTTGCTGCGCAACCGCTGACGCCGCCAAGGACGAAGGCGCTGCGCGCCTTCGCCTTAGAGATGTGCGATGACCGCTTTGGCGGCGTTGGTGATGCTCACATCGGTGGCGGAGACGCTGATCGCCTCGTTGTACCACTGATCGACCGCCTGCATGAGGACGAGGCTGCCGCGCTTTCTGAGATCGGCGCCGACAATCGCCTCGAGCGAGCGCAGCCGGGCGAAGAATTTGCGGGTTGCCGCCTTGCGCCGCTCATCCACCGATTGGGCCGTGGCCGGACGCGGCGGCGGCGCATTGGGACGCGGCGGCGGCGCGGCGGGACGGGGCGCCTGCCCGGCGCTCGGAATCGGGGTAGCAAGCCGCGGCGCCGCCGGCGCCGGCTTTGCCGCCGGGACGGCTGGTTTTTTGACCGGGACCGGCTTTTTCGCCGGGGCCGCCGCCTTCTTGGCGGGCGGCGCTTTCTTCTTCTTCGGGGCGGATTTCTTCGCGGCGTCCATGCGCTTGGGCGCCGCGGAGGCCATGGCCATGGGCTTCGTGCCGGCTTGTCCGGCGTTCTTTCCGGCCGCTCGCGTGCGACGTTTCATAAGCGTCCTCCAAGGCCCTGTAAGGCCGCCATAAAATTGGAACCCGGCCCACCTTTGAGCAAGTGAAAAGCGCAGGACATGCACCCGGCCCGGTGAGGTAAAGATCAGCCGCCATTTTGTTCACTTTGTGTTCCAGATTTTTTTCGCCGCGGCGGCTTGAGTGCAGAAGTTGGCGCGAAGGGCATCCCGAGAACCGTCGAGACCCTTGCCAGCTTGCCCGGAAAACGGGCGCCGACCTCGGGTCTTTCCCTCGCGATTCTATCCACCGCCTCCGCCTCAGCCCATTCCATGCTGGACCCTCTGCTGGCGCCATGTCACATCAGATAACAAGCGAAGGCCGCTCGCCATCCGCCGGTAAACACGGACATCACAGGCATCGGGCAGAAGCATGCGCAGGGTCATGGTGTGGGATGCGCCGACGCGGCTCTTCCATTGGCTCGCCGCCGCTCTCGTCGTGGCCGCCTATGGCACTTGGCGATTGAACTGGATGGATTGGCATGCCTGGATCGGCGACGCCCTGCTGGCGCTGCTGATCTTCCGCGTGCTCTGGGGCATTCTCGGCAGCGAGACGGCGCGATTTTCCACCTTTGTCGCTGGACCGCGCCGGGTCGCCCTCCACCTCGCCCGCGCCTTGCGCCGCGAGCCCGACCGCCAGATCGGCCACAACCCGGCCGGCGGTTGGATGGTGATGCTGCTTCTCGCCCTGATGCTCGGTGAGACGCTGACCGGCATCTACGTCAACAATGACGTCGCCGATGAGGGTCCACTGACCGAGTTGGTGCCGGCGCCCATCGCCAATCTGATCACCGATCTGCACAGCATCCTGTGGCAGGCGCTGGTGGCCGCAGTCGCGCTGCACCTCGCGGCAATCGTGGTCTATGCCGTGGCAAAGCGCCAAAACCTCGTGCTGCCCATGATCACCGGCCGCAAGCGCCTCCCCGAGACCACCGGGCAACCGCGACTGGCAGGTCCGGCGCGCGCGCTACTGCTCTTCGCCTGCGGCGCAGCTGCCGCGGCGGCGCTGACCAACCTGCTTTAAGCGGCCTCAGCCCTTGGGCGGCATCACCTGGCCGCGGATCTCGCCGGCGGGATGATCCTTGGTGTGCAGATTGATGTACCAGTCCCCGGCAGCGAACTGCTTGGCCTGGTCTGGGGTGAGCGTCGCCTCGCCCTTGAACGGGCTCTCAGGCGGGGTTCCCTTCTTGCTCAGCCAGACCACCACCGGCCCGTTCTTGCCCTCGGCGCCGTTGTGAAAATGCGCCATCGTCGCCGGGCTCGACAGGCCGCTATAGGTGATCGACCAAGTGACAACGCGGGTGCTCGGGTCATAGGTGAGATCGGCTGTACCGCTGCCGCTGGTCTGAACCGCCGGCACCTGTTGTGCGCCGCTCAGCGGTACCGTGAAAGTCTCCGGCGCGGCCTGCGCCCGGGCGCCCCAGGCGATGAGCCCGAGCCCGACCAAAACAACAGCGTTCCGTCGCGACAGTCCACTCATGGTTCCCTCCTTGATTGCAGCCGTTTCAACCGTTCCGATGATAACAAGTCCCGCCGCCGAGGCCGGAGTAACGAACGCGCGATTTCAAGGACTTAGACGAGCGTGGTGCAAAACGTTTCGGTAGCGATGCCCCTCGGCGACCACTCGCGGTAAGGGAGTTCTTAAGCGCCCGTGAGGATAATACGGCTCCCTTCGACGGCCCAGGGCGCCACGCCCCTGCCGCTTTCGTCCACGCGGACGCCGGGCCGAATAGAACAGCCATCGCGATGAAAAGGCTCAGGAATGATCCGTCGCTTCCATAATCTCCCGCTCTCTCTGAAGCTTCAATCGCTCGTTTTCGTGGCGCTTCTCGCGCTCATCCTGATCGTCGGCATGGCCGCCTGGCAGGAGCGGACACGCATGATGGAAGATCGCATCACCGAGATCCACGTGCTGACCGAGGCCGGCGTGGGCCTCGCCACGCATTTCCAGCAGCTGGAGGCCGAGGGCAAACTCACCCACGATCAGGCTTGGCAGCAGTTCCATGATGCGCTCGGCGGCTTGCGCTATGACAACGGCAATTACCTCTTCGTCTACACGATGGACGGCACGCAGCGCGTGATGCCGGCGCAGCCCAAGATCGAGGGCACCAACCGCATCAACCTCCAGGATCCGACCGGGCTTTATTTCGTGCGCGACATGATCGCCATCGCCGAGCGCGGCGGTGGCGTCGGCCATCTGCTCTATCCGCGGCCGGGGACGACGGCGCCGGTACCGAAGGTCAATTACATCCTTCCGTTCAAGCCGTGGAACATCTTCATCGCCACCGGCCTCTTCGTCGACGACATCGATGCCGCCTTCTACGCCGCGCTGTGGCAGCTGGGCGCGATCTCCGGCGCCATCGCGCTGGCAACGGCGCTCATCGCTTGGCTGCTGAGCCGGAGCATCGCCCGCCCGCTCGGCGGCATCGAACGGGCAATGTCGGCGCTCGCCGCCGGCGATCTCGACGTTACCGCCGCCGCGGAAGACCGCACCGACGAGATCGGCCGTATGGCGCGCTCGCTCGAGGTTTTCCGCCACAACGCCATGGAGAAGCTGCAGCTTGAGCAGCAGCGGCTGGAAGCCGAGACGGGCACACGCGCGGAACGGCAACGCCTCATGCTCGAGCTTGCTGAGCGGCTCCAGCAGAAGATCGGCGGATTGGCGGAAGCGCTCCGGGGCGCATCCACCGGGCTCAGGACCACGGCGGAGACGATGAATTCCGCCACCGGGCAAAGCGAGACCCGCTCGGACGCGATCGGCGCCGCGGTCGCTCAGACATCGACGAATGTCGAAACCGTCGCCTCGGCGGCGGAGGAACTCGCCACCTCGATCCACGAGATCGGCCGGCAGGTCGCGCAATCCACGGAGATCGCGACCAAGGCGGTCGCCGATGCCGAACGTACCGATCAGCTGGTTCAGCGCCTGGCGAGCTCGGCGCAAAAAATCGGCGACGTGGTGCGCCTCATCAACGAGATCGCCGGCCAGACCAATCTGCTGGCGCTCAATGCGACGATCGAGGCGGCGCGCGCCGGTGAAGCGGGCAAGGGCTTTGCCGTCGTCGCCTCGGAGGTGAAGGTCCTCGCCAACCAGACCGCCAAAGCGACCGAGGAGATCGGCGGGCAGGTCGTGCAGATCCAGCACGCCACCACCGAGGCCGTCTCGGCGATCAACGGCATCGCCGCGACGATCCGCGAGGTCAGCGAAATCGTTACCGCGATTGCCGCAGCGGTCGCGCAGCAAGGCGCCGCGACCGGCGAGATCAGCCGCAACGTGCAACAGGCGGCACGCGGCGCACGCGAGGTGACGGAGAACATCGCGGGCGTGCGCGATGCGGTGAAGCGCGCCGGCAGCGCTTCCGGCGAGGTGCTGACCGCAGCCAACCAGCTCGCCGGCCAATCGCAGCTCCTCGCGCAGGAGATCACCCAGGCCATCGCCGACATCCGCGCAGCTTGAGCGGCGTTCGGCTCCGCCGGCATTTCTGTCGCAGCGGTTGAGTCGTCGGCTCCTGCGCTGACGCGCCAATGCCGAGCGTGCGTGCGCATGCGCGTCGACCTCGGGAGGGGTCGAGACTCGGCGTGCAATTGGGCATAGGCTGATCCCGAAATTGAACCGAAGCGGGAGCCAGTCCATGGAACTCGGCCTTTTCACGATGCCTTCCCATCCGCCCGAAAGAAGCCTCTATGACGGGCAGCAATGGGACCTGCAGGTACTGCGCTGGGCCGACGAGCTGGGCTTCAGCGAAGCCTGGATCGGCGAGCATCACACCGCACCCTGGGAGCCCCATCCCGCGCCGGATCTGCTGGTCGCGCAAGCGCTGATGCAAACCAAGAAGATGCGCATCGGTCCCGGCGGTTTCCTCCTGCCCTATCATCACCCGGCGGAGCTCGCCAATCGCGTCGCGATGCTCGACCACTTGTCGGAAGGCCGGCTCAATTTCGGCGTGGCGGCCAGCGGGCTGCCCAGCGACTGGCAAATGTTCAATGTCGATGGCATGTCCGGCGTCAACCGCGACATGACGCGGGAATCGCTCGACATCATCCTGAAGCTGTGGAGCGCCACCGAGCCCTTTCATTACGAAGGCAAGTTCTGGAAGGTCGACCGGCCGGGCGACATGCTGGGCGTGCTACGGCCGCACCTCAAGCCGTTGCAGACGCCGCACCCGCCGATCGGCGTCGCCGGCCTTTCCAAGAACTCGGATACGCTGAAACTCGCCGGCGAGCGCGGCTTCATTCCGATGAGCCTCAATCTCAACCCGGCTTACGTCGCGAGCCATTGGGACAGCGTCGAGGTCGGCGCGCGCCGCAGCGGCCGCCAACCCAGCCGCCGCGAGTGGCGCATCGTCCGCGAGGTCTTCGTCGCCGATAGCGACGAGGAAGCGTGGCGGCTGTCCGTCGGCAACATGATGGGACGGATGTATGGCGACTATTTCCTGCCGCTGCTCGGCGCTTTCGGCTTCAAGGAATTCCTGAAGCATCGGCCGGACGTCGCCGACAGCGACGTCACGCCCGAGTATTGCGGCAAGCACAACTGGGTCGTCGGCTCGCCGCGGACCGTCGCCGAGCGGCTCGAGCAGATCCATGACGAACTCGGCGGGTTCGGCACCCTCCTGCTCTTCTGCTTCGATTACGCGGAGAACCCCAAAGCCTGGCTCCACTCCATGGAGCTTTTGGCCAAGCAAGTCATGCCCAAGCTCGCGCATCTCTAAGGCGAATGCGCTCTGCGCATTCGTCCTTGGCGGCGACAGCGGTTGCGCAGCAACCGCGAGAGCCGCTTGGCTCCAGCTAGCCTCGACCGCCCCCTCACCGGGCGACCTCGCTGCTCGAGGTCGCCTAGAGCCGGCGGCGATAGAGCGCGATGAGACGCTCCCAGTGGCGCTCGGCGCTGGGCTTGTCGTAGATGCGGCGCTGCGGGAAGGCGAAGCCGTGATGGACGCCGGGATAGATCTCGAGCTCGCCCGGGTTGCCGGCGGCTTGGAACAAGCGGCGCAGTTCCTCGACCATCGGCATGGGCGCGAGATCATCGTGCTCGGCGCAGGCGATGTAGAGCTCGCCCTTGGCTTCGCCGAGATTGAGATGCGGGCTTTCGACGGCATCGCTGACGAGCCAGGTGCCGTAGAACGATGCGGCGGCGCCGATGCGGTCGGGATAGCGCGCCGCGGCGGCGAGCGCGTAGGGTCCGCTCATGCAATAGCCGTGACATCCGACCGGGCCGCGCTTCGCATGGTCTCGGCCGTCGACGAAGCGGAGCATCGCCGCGACATCCTCCATTACCGGCGGAATGGTCATCTTGGTGCGAACCGCGCGCATGCGTTTATGCTCGGCGCTGCCATGCTCGAGCACATCCGGCCCGTACATCGTGTCGCGCCCATGGCGGTAGTAGAGATTGGGAAGCAGCACGCAATAGCCGATGCTGGCGAGCCGGCGCGTCATGTCGCGCAGCTCCTCGCGGATGCCCGGCGCATCCATCAGGAACAGCACCGGCGGATAAGGGCCGCCGCGCTCGGGGCGGCAAATGAAGGTCTCCATCGCGCCATCCGCCGTGGCGATATCCAGCGTTTCCTCGATCACCGGCCCCTCCCGTTGCGTTGCTCGTCGCGTTGCCCCGCAGCTTAGCCGCGCGCCGAATCGATGTGAATTCGCTTGCGGAAGGCGCCGCCGGGCGCTGCAATGCCTCTGCAAGCAGGGAGAGAAGACGATGAAGGCGGTGCTGCTGACCGGCCATGGCGGGCCGGAGATGCTGCGTTACGGCGATGCGCCTGACCCTGTCGCGGGACCCGGCGAGATCGTGGTCGACATCCACGCGGCGAGCGTCAATGCGGCGGATTACAAGGTCCGCCGCGGCACGGGCCGCTACAGCGATATCCGCTTCCCCCACATCCTGGGCCGCGATTTCTCAGGTGTGGTCAGCGCGCTGGGGCCCGGCGTCGCCGAGTTCGCCATCGGTGATAGGGTGTTCGGCGTGACGGACCAGGGCAAGGAAGGCGCCTATGCCGAGAAGATCGCCATCAAGGCGGCGATCGTCGCGCGCAAGCCCGCCTCGCTCGGCCATGTCGAGGCGGCAGCCCTGGGGCTCATCAGCCTCACCGCGCTTTGGGCGCTCGAGGACACGGCGCGCCTTCGCGCCGGCGAGACCATCCTGATCCAGGGCGGCGCCGGCGGCGTTGCCGGGTTTGCCATCCCGCTGGCAAAGCATCTCGGCGCCACCGTCATCACCACGGCCAGCGCGCGCAATCACGACTATGTCCAGGGGCTCGGCGCGGATCGGGTGATCGATTACGAGGCGGCGGATTTCACCACCACGGTTCGCGACTGCGACGTCGTGTTCGACACCGTCGGCGGCGATGTGCAACTCCGCTCCTACACCGTGCTGAAGCCGGGCGGGCGGCTGGTCTGGATCGCGCCGGCGCCGGAGGGATCGAAGCCGCCGCGCCGGGATGTCGAGGTCCTGCGCCCCGCGGTCACCCGCGACCGCGCCCATCTCGAACGCATGCTGGCGCTGCTCGAGCAGGGGGCGATTCGGCCGCCGGCGATCACCCGCTTCACGCTCGCCAACGCGGCCGAGGCGCACCGCATCAGCGAGGGGCGCCATCTCCGGGGCAAGCTCGTCTTCGAGGTCCGCTGATCGCGAGGCCTCAGCCAGCGCATCGGCAAACGGGCGGGACAAGCTGCTCAAAGTCTCGCGCCAGCCGGCGACCTTCGCCGCCCGGCCCCGGCTCATCTCCGCTCTCCCGCCCCGCCGCTTCGCGCTCGAACTCGGCGGCAAGATCGAAGAGCGCCGCGACGATGATCGGGTCACGCGCGGTCAGCGCGAGCCGGCGAAAGAAAGCCGCTTTCTTGCGCAATTGATCCGGCGACATCGAAGATCACCTCTCCTACCTCTATCGCGTGTGGACCAGACGTGCGACGGTCTGGGTCAGGGCGGTTGCGTCGAGCGGTTTCGTGAACACGGCCTCAGCACCGAAGGCCTGCATCGCCTTGAGCACGAAACCGTCGGCGCTGCGGTCGCTGCCGCTGATGGCAATGACGGGAAGCGTCGGAAAAGCCTGTCGCAGGCAACGCAGCAACTCGATGCCGTCCATGTCCGGCATATAGATATCGGTTATGATCAGGCTGACGGGCTGGTGCTCGATATAGCCGAGAGCGGCGGTCGCCTTGTCAAACCCCACGGCCGCGTAGCCGCTACGCGTTAGAATCGTCTCGACGAGCTCGAGATGATCCGGGTTGTCGTCGATAACGACGATGGCAGGCTGCGTGTCTGTGGGCATGCCAATATGAAGCGAAAGATCGCGCGCCGGGGAAAGTGGGCAAAGGGCTAGCAGATGCGTGCATCGGTATGGGAACCCACCAGCGGCAGGCCAATGCGGCCATACCTTTGATCTTCCGCCCCCATACCGGGCGCTTGCCGTCCGGACGCGGCGATTGGGGTAAGCTCATGGCGGTCGAGGCGATAGAATGACGCAGGACGTGCTGCAGTTCAGCCTCTATTTCCTGCAGAACGTCGCGCTCCTGGTGCTGGGCGTGCTCGGCTATGGCTGGCTCCGCGAACCGCTGTCGGCCTGGCCGCGCTGGGTGCGGGAACCGATCGAAGGCCTGATCTGCGCCGCCCTTGCCTTGCTGGCGATGGCCGATCCGCTGTGGGCGCGCCCGGGCATCCAGATCGATCCTCGTTACGCCATCATCATGCTCGCCGTGCTGTTCGGGGGCCCGGTCGCCGGCGGCGTCGCGGCTTTCATCGCCGCTGCCGCCCGGTTCTGGATCGGCGGCTTCGCGGCCCCGGTCGGCATCATCTTCATTGCGGCGACCTATCTCGCAAGCTGGACTCTGAAAGCGCGCCTCGCCGCGGCCAGAATCGCGCCGAGCTATCGGCATGTCGCGCTTCTCGCCGTCGTGGTCACCGGCGCCATCCTGCTGACGGATATCGTCCTCGACCGTTCGGCCGCGGTCCTGTCGTCCGGCGTCTTGATCAGCGCCATGTCGATGCTTGTCGTCGGCGCCGTCATGGTGCGCATCGAGCGCGCACGCCTGCTCGAGCAGGAGATGGCCGAGCGCGAAGCGCGTTTCCGATCGATCATCGACAATCTTCCCGACGCCTTGGGATTGAAGGACCACGACGGGCGCATCCTTCTCGTCAACAAGGCCTATGAGCGAGCCTGCGGCTTGCCGGCGAGCGAGCTGCTCGGCGAGAACATCAAGCGCGTCTGGGACATCGTCAGCGCACCGCCGGGCTTCTCCCAGATCGACCGCGCGGTCTGGCAGACCGGCGAGACCTGCCGCTCGCCGCCGATGTATGTGACCCGCCCGGACGGAAACCATTGGGTCGTCGTCACCAGCTTTCCCATACGCAACGCCGCGGGAAAGTTCGAGACGATCGGCGCGCTCGTGACGATTGTCACCGAGCTGTGGGAAGCGCGCCAGGAGCTCGAGCGGCGCCAAGCGATGATGCAGCGCCATCGCCGGGCGCTCATCGCCTGCATGCGCGCCAGCGCCGACATGGACCGCCCGATCGCCGAGGCCATCCGCGCCGTGACCGAGATCGCGGCCGAAGCCATGGAAGTCGAGCGCGTCAGCGTCTATCAGCACGATCGCGTCCGCGATCAGGCGCGATGCGTCGATCTCTGGGAACGCAGTCTCGAACGGCACAGCGACAATTCGCGCTATCTCCTAAACCCCTTCGAGCGGTTGGTCGAGGATCTCGACCGTGAGCGCGTTCTCGCCATCGAGGATTTGCTCGGAGATACGCGCTTTTCCAGCGAGGCGGAGACTCTGGCAAAACTCGGCACGCGCTCGACGATTATCGCCGCCATTCACGCCGGCGGACAGATGCAAGGCACGGTGTCTTTCGCCCATGTCGGCGCGGTTCGACAATGGACCGCCGAGGAGCAAGCCTTCGCCCGCTCGGTCGCCGATCTCATCGCGCTGATGATGCTGATGGCCAGGCACCGTGAAACCCTTGCCGCGCTCGATCTCGTCAGGGACGCGATCTACGTCGAGCGCGAGAATGGCGAGATCATCTATGCCAATCGCCCGGCGCTGCGTCTCTGCGGATCGAGCGATGCCGGTGCGATGTCCTTTGCGGGTCAGCTGCCGCCCTCGGTCACCCCTCCCCGCCCGGCCGAGCCGCTGCGCGGCGATCGCGACATGCTCGAGCTGAGCTGGCGCATCAACGGCACCGACAAGGATCTGCAAATCCGCCGCGTGCGGTTGCCCGATGGCGGTTCGATCGCCGTGATCGAGGATGTCACGCTGCAGAAGGCCGAGGAGCGCGACCGCCAACGCCTGCAGCAGCACCTGCAGCAATCGAGCAAGATGGAGGCGATCGGACAGCTCGCCGGCGGCATCGCCCACGACTTCAACAACCTGCTCGGCGCCGTCATCGGCTTTGCGCGCTTTCTCGAGCAGGATCTGCCGCAGGACTCCCCGCAATATCAGTTCGCGCGCCGCATCCTGAACGCCTGTTACCGGGGCCGGGACCTGGTGAGCCAGATCCTCGCCTTCACGCGCCCGCCGACTCTGGAGCGACGTGCCATCGACCTGCGCGCCGTGGTCCAAGAGAGCCGCGATCTGCTGGCCGGCTCGCTGCCGCCGACGACGCGGCTCACGCTCGCGCCGTGCGAGACGCCGCTTTTGGTCCAGGGTAACGAAACGCAGCTTGCGCAGATCGTGGTCAATCTCTGCATCAATGCGCATGACGCCTTGGGCGGACGGCCCGGCGAGATCGATATCCGTCTGTCGCGCGCCGACCCGGCCGCGCCCGAGCGGAACCGGCCGATGGTTCTTGGCCGGCTGCTCGAGGGCCGATGCTATGCCCGTCTCGATATCAGGGATACCGGTTCCGGCATTCCCGACGAAAACCTCGAGCGCATCTTCGAGCCGTTTTTCACCACCAAGGAGCGCGGTCGCGGCACCGGGTTGGGGCTGGCGGTCGTCCATGGCCTCGTCCACTCGCACGAGGGCGCGTGCAGCATTGCCAGCAAGCCCGGTCGCGGTACCTGTTTCTCGGTCTATCTGCCGCTCGCCGAGGCGGCGCTCGACGAGCCGCCGAGGCAGCATAAGCAAGGGGACCTTCGTGGCCGCGAACGCGTGCTCGTTGTCGATGACGAGATCGACATCACCGATATGTTATCAATCGGCCTCGAGCGCTTGGGCTACGAGGTCGCAGCGCTGGACGATCCGGCGGAGGCCGTCGAAATCGTCGCCGAAGCGCCGGAGCTCTGGGACGTGGTCGTCACCGACCACCTCATGCCAAATCTCAATGGCCTTGAGTTAGGCTCCAAACTCAAGGGGTTACGAGCCGATCTTATCGTCATTCTCTGCACCGGACTGAACGACGGCACGATCGAAGAGCGGACCCGGCTGCGCGGTATCGACGCCTTTTTCCCGAAGCCGGTCGAGCCTGAGCAGATCGCCGCCACCATCTGCCGCCTCAAGGGGCGCTAGGACCAGCGCCGGCGCGGTGCCGGTTTTTGTGACCAAAGCAAGTCCGGGTGTGGCATATTTTTGACCGCTACTCGCGTGGCCAACCAGCGCTCGCGTGGCCTATGCGCTCAGTCGTGGCGGACGACCACCCTCTCTATCGCGAAGCCCTGCGCTTGCGGTTGGAACGCATGTGGCCCGACAGCGCGGTGACAGAAGCGGGAGCGCTCGACGAGCTGCTCGGGCTGCAGGAGACGCTTTCCGGCGCAGTCGATCTGATCCTGCTCGATTTGCGCATGCCAGGCCTCGAGGACGGGGCGGCCGTGGGTCGCGTGGTCGCGGCCTTTCCGAGCGCGGCGGTGGTACTGATGTCGGGCTCGGCCGGTGCCGAGGATGTCAAAAAAGCGGTGCAGGCCGGCGCGCGCGGCTTTCTGCCGAAGACCATGCAGCCGGATCTCTTCGCCTCCGCGCTGGCCATGATCGTCGATGGCGGCACCTATCTTCCGGCCGAAATCCTCCATCCTGAGCCGCTGCTCGGCGACCCGCCGCTGCGGTCGACGCTCCATCCCGATATCATCGATCGTTTGACGCCGCGCGAAAGGCAGGTGCTGGTGCGGCTCGCGACGGGGGCGCCGAACAAGGAGATCGGGCGCGAGCTCGGCCTCGCCGACGTCACGATCAAGCTGCATGTGCGCCAGATCCTCAAAAAGATCGGCGCGCGCAACCGCTCCGAAGCGGCGGTCATCGCTACGAAATCCGGCCTGATTTGAGTCCTGTTGCGCAGCAGCAAATGGCGGCGCGGCGGCGCTCGTTGCCACGAACCGGCAAAAGGCAGACAATGCCGCTTGGCGCCGGCAACCGCAGCACGTCGGTCAAAAAGAGCGCCGAAAACAGGGAGGTCGCTTATGGCAGTTACCGACAATCCGTCGGTCGCGCTGCCCGAGGCCGTCCATCGCGCGCAGCTGCGGCGGGCGGTCATCGCCAGCACGGTCGGCACCACCATCGAGTGGTACGATTTTCTCCTCTACAGCACCGTCACCGGCCTTGTCTTTGGTAAGCTGTTCTTTCCCCATTCGGATCCACTTGTGGGCGTGCTTGAGGCCTTCGCCATCTATACCGTAGGCTTCATCGCCCGGCCGATCGGCGCGGCCATCTTCGGTCACTACGGCGACCGCATCGGCCGCAAAGGGGCCCTGATCGCGACCTTGCTCATTACCGGCATCGCCACCTTCGCCGTGGGCCTCGTCCCCACCTATGCATCGATCGGTATCTGGGGCGCGGTGATCCTGACGATCATCCGCTTCATCCAGGGGATCGGTGTCGGCGGCGAATGGGGCGGCTCGGTGCTGCTCTCGATGGAGTGGGCGCGGACCAATAAACATCGCGGCTTCATCGCGTCCTGGCCGCAATTCGGTGGACCCGCCGGACTGCTGCTGGCGAATGTTGCGGTCCTGGTCTTCAGTGCGATCTCCGGCGACCAGTTTCTCGTCTGGGGCTGGCGCATCCCGTTCCTGCTCAGCATCGTCATGGTCGGGGTCGGGCTCTATATCCGGCTCGGCATTCTCGAGACGCCGGCTTTTCAGCGCTTGCTGGCGGAGAACCGCATCGAGCCTGCGCCCGCCCTGGAGGTGATCAAGCGGCAGCCCAGGGAGATCATCCTCTCGGCGCTGGCGCGCACGGCGGAGCAGGCCCCCGCCTATATCTACCTGGCGTTCGTGTTCGTTTATACCGGACAAGTGCTGCATACCCCGCGAGACTTCGTTCTGACGGCGTTGATCACCGCGGGGCTGGTGTCGTTTGTCACGATCCCGCTTTCGGGGCATATCTCGGATCGGATCGGCCGCAAGCGCATGTATCTGATCGGCGCCGTCGCCACGGGGGTCTTCGGCTTCATCTATTTCGCCATGCTGAACACCGTGGTGCCGGGCTGGATCTTCCTCGCCATCGTGCTCTCCTTCGTGCCGCACGACATGCTCTACGGGCCACAGGCGGCCTTGATCGCGGAGTGCTTCACGCCGCGGCTGCGCTATAGCGGCACCTCGATCGGTTATCAGCTCGCTTCGATTACTGCCGGAGGGCCCGCACCGCTGATCGCGACGGCACTGCTCGCATGGACGGGATCAGGCTATGCCATCGCCTGGTACATTGCGTTCTGCGCCGTCGTCACCATCATTGCGACGGTGCTGATGCCCGATTACACGAACCGAGATATATCGGAGGAACATTCCTTCGCGCCCGAGCGCCGCGTCGCGTGACGGCATGAGCCGCGGCTCCGCCCCGAAACGAACGGGGCGGAGCCGCTTTTCGTATCGGTATGTCGATCGCTACAGACGGGGAAGGCGATAGCGCTCTCAGTCGGCCCGATAGGCGCCGACGCCGACATAGACGTCGCCGACGCGCTTGATGTAGCTCTTCTTCTGCTCGATCTTTTTGGTCGCCGGATTTGAGAAGTGGTATTCGTGCCAGCCCTCGCCCTTGGTCTTGGCGATGGCGATCTGGGTTTGCACGATCTTGTCTCCCGTCACCGGATCGGTCAGCGTCAGCATGTTCTTGCCGATCAGGCCCTTGACCCCGCCATTGGCGACGCAATTGCCGTCGAAATCATAGGCGTAGACGAAGAGATCGCGATCGCGCCACGCCGGATCGTTGTCGAAAGCTGCAAACGCCTTGTCCTTACCGACCTCCGCCAGATAGGCCGCAGCCTTGTCGGCAAGCGCCTTCGCGTCCTCGGGCGTCGCCGGGGCATCGGCAAAAGCACGAGGTGCGACAAAGGCCAGCCCCAGAAGCAAAGTCAGGCCAAGGCAATGGCGGCGCCTATCATTCATGGTCTTCTTCCTCAAGAGGCATATCACTTGAGGAAAACAATAAGACCTAGAAATGAGCATTTCGTTAGCGAGATGAATGTCTTGTTCGGGCAAGACGATGGCCGCGCTGCCTTCTTACCTACCGCCGGACCCGAACCGATCAGGCAGCGTTTCGGTCGCGGGGAACCAGCCGCCAGGCGCCGCCGGCGTCGCGCTCGAGGATGGTCGGATGCAAGCCGAACGGCTCCGGCGTGACACCGCGGATCCACAGCTCCAGGCGCTCGGCCTCGACCTCGACGAAGGCCGCGCTCGCTCGATCCCGATCGCTGGGAAAATAGACGTCATAGGCACGCTTCCAGCGACGGTCGACCTCGGACGCCTCCTCGCACAGCCTGGCCGTGCCGATCAACGTGACAAACGCATCGTCGGGGTCGTGTTGAAAGATGACCGCGACCTTGCCATCGCGCCGGAGCTCGGACGCCTTGCGCGAGCGCCCATCGGTGAGGAACCGGAGCTTCCACTCGCTCTCGCCGGACTCGCGCTTCAGCCGCTCCATCGGCCGCGCATCGGTGCCGCTGCTCTCCGCCGCGGTCACCAGCCAGCAATTGCGCAGGGTCGCGAGAACCTTGGCGGCGCCGGCGAGCAACCGGCCGACCTCGACAGCCTCACGCTCGTCTTCTGCTCGTGACATGGGAGAGCCTCCATCTGTCGCTGCAACTGTCGGGATTCCTAACACCTGTAGACTTCCCAGTCTAGACCCCATAGTCTACATCGATGGGACGAGCCCTTTTCGATACTGCTGACTTCCTGGCGGCGGCTCGCGCCTTGGCGTGCGACCAGGGTCCCGCCGCCGTCACGATCGATTCCATCACGCAGCGCCTCAACGCGCCGAAAGGGTCGTTCTACTACCGCTTCGCGTCGCGCGATGCGCTCTTGGGTGAGCTATGGCTGGCCACCGTGCTCGCCTATCAGGACGGGTTCGTCGCAGCCATCGACGCCGGCGATGGCCTTGCCGCGGCGCTGCACACGCCTGCCTGGGCGCGGCTTCACTTGGATGATGCGCGGCTGCTGCTGCTCTACAGCCGCCATGATTTCGTCCAGGGCGACTGGCCCGCTTCCCTCAAGCGCGGCGTACGCGACCAGGCACAGCGTTTCGAGGAATGCCTGAAACGCTTCGCCCGGCTCGCCTTCGGCCGCCTCGGCCCGGCGCAGCTCCGGCGCGCGACCTTCGTGCTCGCCGAGGTTCCGCTCGCTGCCGTAAAGCAGCACCTCCAGCATCGCCAGCCGCCGCCGCCGCTGGTCGATGAGCTGATCACCACGACCTATCACGCGATCGTTGGCAGCGGCGCGAGGCTCGCGCGGCGCGGCTAGAGCCGAGAGACCGCGGCTGCGCCGAAGCTTAGGGGAAGATCGTCACGGGCGTGCCCACATCAACCACCCGCCAGAGGACATCGATGGCGTGGTTGTCGAGGGCGATGCAGCCATCCGTCCAATCCCCGGGCCGTTGACCCCGGACCGGGTGATAGTCGTCAGGCAGCCCATGGATGGCGATGTTGCTGCCCGGCGAATCATGGGCCAATTGTGCGTACTCGATGTCCGCTGCGTTCGGGTAGGAGAGATGAAGCGAGTGGTGAAACCGGGTATCCAGGATGCGCGCGTCGATGAAATATACCCCTTCGGGTGTCCGCCCGTCGCCTTCCGCCCGCTTGGGCCCGATCGGGTGTTCGCCGAGCGATATCCGCCAGCGATCGAGCACATGTCCTCCGCGCAACAGCAGCAGCACGCGCTTCGCCTTGAAAATCACGATCTGATCGGTCTGATCGGCCGCCGCGGCCTGGTTGAGGGGCAAGCCCGTGAAGACGGCAATCGACAGCATTGCCAAACCAAGTGCTACGCATCTCATATTGAAAGCACAGTCCAAAATCATTGTTTTAGTATAAACGGTCCGACGGCCAACGAAAACTTTCGATCGGCAGAGGAGGAAGGGCAGTGTCGACCACGGGAATGACCGGCGCCCAAGCGCTGTTGGGTGGCCTCAGGGCGATGGGCGTGGACCGGATCTACGCATCCCCCGGCTCGGATTGGGCGCCCCTCTGGGAAGCGCTCGCCGCCCCGGCGGCCGAGCGCGACTTCCCCCGCTACATCTCGTCACGGCATGAAGAGACCGCGGTCGCCATGGCGATGGGCTACGTCAAGGCGACCGGCCGGCTTGCCGCGGTGGTGCTCCACACCACGGTCGGCGCGCTGCATGCGGCGATGCTGCTGCGCGCCGCTTTGCACGAGCGCATTCCGCTGGTCGTGCTCGCGGGAGAATCGATCGCCTTTGCGGAACACCCTTCGGTTCCGGTCGGGCGCCAGTGGCTGCGGCTGCTGACGGATTTGGGCGGGCCGGCGCGCCTTATGGAAAGCTGCGCCAAATGGAGCTTCGGGCTCAATACCGGCATGCTCCTGCCGCACACGGTGCAACGCGCCTGCCAGATCGCGGTGGCGGCGCCGAAGGGCCCGGTGTTCGTTTCCATCCCGCTCGAGCATCTCGTCGAGGTCGTGCCCGCCCCTGCCCCGCCGGCCGCGCTGCCGCTCGCCGCGGTCGCGAGCGACGCGGCCATCGACCGGCTCGCCGAGGCGCTGAACGCCGCCCGCAATCCGGTCATCATCACTGAAGAGGCGGGGCGCGATCCGGCAGCGGTGCCGGCGCTGGTCGAGCTGGCCGAGACGCTGGGCGCGCCGGTCTTCGAGGCGTGGCAGCCTTATTATGTGAATTTCCCGCGCCGGCATCCGCTCGCCGGCGGCATCGCCGCGGACGACCTGCCCGACTTGCTCCAAGCGGCGGACACTGTGTTTCTGGTCGAGAGCGTGCTGCCCTGGCATCCGCCCTCGCGGATCACCGACAAGACGGTGCTCGTCCTGGGCGAGGAGCCGCTGCACTCAAGGCTGCCGTTCTGGGGCTTTCGCGCCGACGTGATCGCAACCGGCGACGTCGCTCCATCGCTGCGGGCTTTGCAGCGCAAGCTCACGAAGAAGAGCGCGAGCCATGGCTGGCCGGCGCGGCTCGCCGAGCGGCGCGCAACGCTGATGGAAGCCGCGCGGCTGGCCGGTGAGAAGCCGCTGATCGAGAACGTCTGGGTCGGCCATGTCCTGAACCAGGTACTGCCGGAAAACGCCGTGGTGGTGAACGAGACGATCACGCACCGGCTGGCGCTGCACCAGCAGCTCGACCGTCTCGGTCCGGGCGCGTCTTACGAGGCGAGCTATGGCGGCCTCGGCGCCGGCCTTGGCCTCGCCCTCGGCGTGAAATCGGCGCAGCCCGAGCGCATCGTGGTGCTCACGATCGGCGACGGCGCGTTTCACTACAACCCCGTTGTTGCAAGCCTGGGCGCAGCGCAGGAGCATGGCTTGCCGATCTTCGTGATCCTGTTCAACAATGCCGGCTACCTCTCCCAGAAAAGCGATGTCATCAACACCTTCCCGCGGGGCGAAGCGGCGCGCACCGGCAAGGTCGTCGGCACATCGATCACGCCGGCGCCGGACTACCCCGCCCTCGCCCGCGCTTATGGCGGTGTCGGCGAACGGGTGGAACGGCCCGCCGACCTGCGGGCCGCGCTCGAGCGCGGCTTGGCCGCGGTCGCGCAAGGGCGGCTTGCGCTTTTGGAGGTGGTGCTCAAAGCGGTGTAGCGCCGCATCGCGCGCAGCGATCGCGCGAGGTCACAGCGATCGAGGTCGATCAGCGTGTCGCGCCGAGACGCTCCAGGAACTTCGCCATGTCGATCACCGCGCGGGCATGCGCGCCTTTGCCGATCTCTTCGCTGCCATCCATCGCCCAGACATCGAATTCGACGTGCCGGCCGGCGGCACGCGTCACCCGCGCCGTCGCGGTGACGCGTCGGCCGACCGGCGTCGCCGCCAGATGGCGCACATCGACATGCGTGCCCACGGCGGTTTCGCCGGCGTCGAGATAAGGCTTGATCGCGTTGAGCGCCGCATTCTCCATCATCATGATCATCACCGGTGTCGCCAGCACCGGCGGCAGCGCCGCGTCCTTGAATTGGTTCGCGAGGTGCTGAGGCGCCACGATGAGCGTGAACACGCCTTCCGCCCCTTCCGGTATCGGTCGCATGATCCCTCCTGTGCGGCGCGAGATACCGCCCCGGCTCAGCGGGCCGCCGCCGCCCGTACCAGGTCGGCGCATTTCTCGCCAATCATGATCGTCGGCGCGTTGGTGTTGCCGGCGATAATCGAGGGCATGATCGAGGCGTCGGCCACGCGCAGGCCATCGATGCCATGGACGCGAAGCTGCGGATCGACGACCGCGTCGGCCTCACGCCCCATGCGGCACGTACCCACCGGGTGCAAATTCGAGACGCCGCGTGCGCGGATATCGGCTTTGAGGTCCGCGTCGCTGACGATGTGCGGTCCCGGCAGGATCTCCTCGACGACAAACGGCTTCAGCGCCGGCTGCCGGGCAATCTCGCGACAGATGCGCATGCCCTGCATCAGCGCCTCGAAATCATAGGCGCTTTTGAGGAAATTGAAGCGGATCTCGGGTGCCGCGAGCGGGTCCGGCGATGTCAGCCGCACGGTGCCGCGGCCATCCGGCCGCAGATGAACCGGGCTCAGGCCGAAAGCGGAGAAAGGCTGCGGCACGATGCCGGCGCGCGTCCGCTCCTTCACCGCCCAGGCGAACATGTTGATCTGCAGGTCGGGCCGCTCCAGCCGTTGGTCGCTGCGGATCAGCGCGCCGACGAACAAACCCATGCTCGCCAGCGGGCCGGTGCGGCCCAAAGCATATTTCGCCGCCGCGACCAGCCGGTGCCGGAAGCTGATCACCAGGTCGTTCATCGTCACCGGCTGCGCGCAGCGATAGGCGACATAGGTGTTGAAGTGATCTTGCAGATGCGCGCCGACGCCGGGCATGTCGCGCAGGACGGCGATGC
Organism: Allostellaceae bacterium; assembly: GCA_035509275.1. Taxonomy (GTDB): domain Bacteria; phylum Pseudomonadota; class Alphaproteobacteria; order ATCC43930; family CGMCC-115725; genus DAHUYF01. Next base: position 19,751 of record DATJLU010000199.1, read on the forward strand.
CGTGCTGGCGCAGATGGGCGGCCGGACCGAGGCCTGAAAGCATCAAAAGCTGCGGCGAGCCATAGACGCCGCCGGAGACGATCACCTCGCGCGTCGCGCGCGCCGAACGGAGCCCCGCCGGCGTGTGGTATTCGACGCCGACAGCGCAGCCGTCCTGGATCAGCAGGCGGGTCGCATGCGCGTTGGTGACGATCGCCAGATTGTGACGTTGCCGGGCGCCGCTGAGATAGGCCTTGGCGCTGGACCAGCGCCGCGCATGGCCGATGGTGGTCTGGTAGTAGCCGACGCCTTCCTGCCTCGCCCCATTGAAATCCGGATTGGCCGGAATGCCCGCCTCCACCGCCGCATCGTGCATCGCTTGCGCCAAGTTCGGCTTCCAGCGGTGGTCGCTGACCCTGAGTGGCCCACCGATGCCGTGATACGCGTCCGCACCGCGCTCTTGATCTTCGGCCCGCTTGAAATAAGGCAGGACGGAATCATAGTCCCAGCCCTCGCAGCCGCGCTGGCGCCATTCGTCGTAATCGGCGGCGTTGCCGCGCATATAGACCATGCCGTTGATCGAGCTGGTGCCGCCGAGCACCTTGCCGCGCGGCTGGTACATGACGCGGTTGTTGAGCTCCGCCTCCGGCTCGCTGTCGAACATCCAGTTGATGCGCGGGTTCGTGTAGGTCTTGTGATAGCCGAGCGGGATGTGGATCCAGGGATTGGTGTCGCGCGGGCCCGCCTCCAGCAACAGCACGCGGAAACGACCATCCTCGCTGAGGCGCCCGGCGACGGCGCAGCCGGCAGATCCCGCTCCGGTGACGATGAAATCGAAGGAAGCCTCATCCTGCACGGCGCCCTCTCCTCCCGCAGAGCCACGTGACCGAGACCATAACACGTCCTGGCCTGGCCGTCGGGGCAAGCCGGCGCCCGTGCCGCCTCAGCTTGACACCGCGTCCGAACCACGTTACGGCGACGGCCGCGCTGTCAAGCTCGCCAACCGGGGCGATCGAATGGCGAATTTCCTCCTGGCGCACGAGCCGGCGATCCGGCTGGCATTCTTCGGCGGCATGCTGGGCGGCATGGCTGCCTGGGAGGCTTTGGCGCCGCGGCGTCGACGCACGATCTCGCGCTGGACGCGGTGGCCCGGCAATCTAGGCATCGTCGTCCTCAATACGCTGCTCTTGCGCTTCACTTTTCCGATCGCCGCAATCGGCGTCGCGGCCGTCGCCGAAGAGCGCGGTTGGGGCCTTCTCAACAACCTTGGGCTCGCGGACTGGGCCAAGATCGTCATCGCGTTTCTGCTGCTCGATCTCGTGATCTACCTGCAGCACGTGATGTTCCACGCCGTCCCGGCGCTCTGGCGGCTCCATCGGATGCATCATGCCGATCTCGACTTCGACGTGACCACCGGGGCTCGGTTTCATCCGGTCGAGATCCTGCTCTCGATGGGGTTGAAGCTGGCGGTGGTGGCGGCGCTCGGCGCGCCGGCGATCGCGGTTCTCGTCTTCGAAATCGTGCTCAACGCCACCTCCATGTTCAATCACGCGAACCTCCGGCTGCCCGCCGGCATCGATCGCGTATTGCGCTGGATCGTCGTGACGCCGGACATGCACCGCGTCCATCATTCGATCGTCGTCGACGAGACCAACAGCAATTTCGGTTTCAACCTGCCTTGGTGGGATCGGCTCCTCGGCACCTATCGGGCGCAACCCGCGGCGGGGCATGAGGGCATGACCATCGGGCTCGACGTCTTTCGCGATCCGCGCCAGCTCCGCCTCGACCGGATGCTGGTGCAGCCCTTGATCGGCTCGGTCGGCCCCTACCCCATCAACCGCCGGGACTGGTCATGATGAAGCGGCGCTCGCGAGCGGCAGCTCCGCGCCCAAACCGCAAATCGAAGCCCCAAGCCCCGGACGCGCGTCAGCTCATCGCCGCCTTGACCCGCTCGGGGCGGAACGGCGTCTGCCGCAGCCGGACGCCGACGGCGTCGAACACCGCGTTGCTGATCACCGCCGCGGTCGGGTTGGTGGACGGCTCGCCGGCACCGTAGGACGGATATTCAGGCCGGTTGTTCACCAGCACGACGTCGATGCTGTCCGGGATCTCATCGAAGGTCAGGATGGGATAGCCCTGCCAGTCCAGGCTGGTGACGCGCGCATTGTCGAATGCGACCTCCTCATGCAACGTGCGACTGAGCGATTGAATCACGTTGCCTTCCACCTGATTTCTGAGCCCGTCGGGATTGACGACCAACCCGCAATCATGCGCCACCACGACGCGGCCTACTTTGATCCGCCCGCTCTCGGGATCGACCGTGACGTCGGCAATGGTCGCCACCCGCGCATCGTCGCGGTTGACCCAGGCGATGCCGCGACCCTGCGCAGGCTTGCCGCCGGCTTCGGGCCTTTTCCCGCCGGCCGGTCGGCTGACCCAGCCATATTCCTCCGCCGCGGCCTGGAGCACGGCAATGGCGCGCGGATCCTCGAGATGCGCGAGCCGGAAGGCGAGCGGGTCCTGCCCGGCAGCGGCCGCGAGCTCGTCGACGAAGGCTTCCATCGCGAAGGTCGTCTCGAACTGGGCCGGCGACCTCAGCCATGCGGTCAGCAGCTCGACCCGCGCTTCGTCATGAGTGGCGACATCGGCGTTGTCGAAGGTGTAGGCGTAGGTGATGACCGGGATGCGCCCGACCCAGGTCTCCCCCGTGGCATCGGGCCGACCGATCAGCGCAGCGGCGATCAGGTGGGTGTCGTAGATCGTGGGAACCCACATATGATGCTGCCAGGCAACGACGTGCCCATCCTTGTCCACCGCGCCGACCAGGTCCTGGACGATGGGCGGGCCTTTTGGCTCCCAGCCGTGCTCGTCCCAACGCATCCATTGCACGCGCACGGGTCGTCCCACCGCCTGGGACATCACCGCCGCATCGGCCACCGCATGGTCGAGCCCGTTCCGGCCATAGCCGCCGGCCGCCTCGAACCAGCGCAGCTCGACGTTCTCGAGCGGAATGCTCAGCAACTTCGCCATGTCGCGTCGCGTCTCGTGCGGCATCTGCGTGCCTGACCAGAACGTGGCGTGATCGCCCTTTACGTCGGCGATGGCGCAGGAAGGTCCGATCGAGCCATGCATCTGGAACGGCGTCTTGTAGGTCGCCTTCAGCGTGCGCCCGCCGGCGAGCGATGCCAGCGCCAGTTCCACCGATCCGCGGTTGGCGACCGACCGGTTGGGGCCTGACGTCGCGCGCACCGTTTCCCAGATCTGCCCCATCGCCGGCAGGCCGTTCCAGGTCGACCATTTCGCCTGGCCCGCCGTGGGGCTCGACGCGTCCAACGTGGAGCCGAGCTTCTGCGCCGCCTGGATCGCTCCCCATTCGGTCTCGGCGACCACGCCGAGGAAATTGTCGCGGCGCACCAGCTGCACGAAGCTCGGAATGTCCTTGAGCCCGGTCTCGTCGACGCTCTGCAGCGTGGCGCCGACGCCATAGGGGCGGATGACGCGTCCATGCAGCATGCCGTCGACCCGGACATCCTGGATATAAGAGAACCGGGCCATGATCTTGTCGGGGATGTCCTTGCGCGGGACCGACTGCCCGATCACGCGATAGGTCGACGGGTCCTTGGTGCGCGCTTGAGGCGCGACTTTCATGTGGAATCTCTCGCCCGAGGCGCCGATCTCCATGTCGAGCCGCTTGCCGTCCACGAGCGCGCCGTAGGTGATCGTGCGATCGGGAGCACCGATCACCGCAATCGCGCCATCCCGGGCGATGAGCTGGTTGGCGGACACGCTGAAATGCGTGGCCGCGAGATCAAGCAGCGCCTGTCTCCCGGCCGCCGCCGCGTTGCGGATCTGCGGGCCGGCATAACGGATGGTCATGCTGCCATAGGTCGGTCCCTGGTCGACCGTCTCCGACGTGTTGCCCATTACCACGTCGAGCTTGTCGATCGGCAAATCGAGCTCCTCGGCGGCGATCTGAGCCAGCGCCGTCTCAACGCCGGTGCCGGTCTCGACCTTGCCGGTGAACAGCGTCGCCGTGTTGTCCGGATGCACGGCGAGCCAAGCGTAAAGCTTGCCTGCCGGCGGCGGTGTCAGCGACGCCGGCGCCGCCTCCGTCGCTGCTGCGGCCTCGATGGGACCAAACAGGCTGAAGGCGACGACGAGACCGCCCGATGCGTGCAGAAAGTCGCGCCGGCTCGGCGTCGGATCGATCGCGGCCGGCATGTGGGGGTGCGGCGCGCTCATGGCGACAGGCTCCCGGCGGCGCGCTGGATCGCGCGCACGATCCGCATGTGGGTGCCGCAGCGACAGAGATTGTCGTTGAGAGCGTGCTTGATGTCATCCCGGCTCGGATGCGGATTCTGATCGAGGAAAGCCTTGGCGGTCATGATCATGCCGTTGATGCAGTAGCCGCATTGCGCCGCCTGCTCGGCGATGAAGGCCGCCTGCAGCGGATGCGGATTGCCGCCGGCGCCGAGCCCTTCGAGGGTGACGATCTTCGAGGCGCTCGCGCTGGACACCGGCGTGATGCACGAGCGCACCGCATTCCCGTCCATGAGCACCGTGCAAGCGCCGCACTGCGCCAAGCCGCATCCGAATTTCGGGCCGCGCAATTCGAGATCGTCGCGCAGCGCGTAGAGCAACATGCTGTCGGGCTCTACCTCGACGACATGATCTTCGCCGTTCACGTTGAGAGTGATTTTTTGGGGCATGACGACCTCCCTGGCGAGCACGCGCTCGCGCCGAGTCCGTTGCGTCAGCTTATCAATCGAAAGGCTGCGCTCCCAAACACTTCTGATCGGCAGCGCGCTGATTGACGCGCTTCGTCCATTGGGGCCGCTCGCATTGACGCAGCGGTCGCGCGAGCGCGACATCAAGCGCTCGCAACCAACCGCAGGAGGCGCAGGAAGGGAGGCGAACGACACCTCGATGAGCCGCCATCGCCCACGGGCCGACGCATCGTCGCCATTGCAGGGTGGCGCACTTTCGAATCCACGTTCCCTTAGAGCACAATTTATGCGAGCATCTCTCCACGCGATACCCGGAGATTCACGCAGGCGCATGTTTGCGTTTGGCCTGTCGGCCTGTCTGTTCGTGGAGGGCGACTGGACATGCTCTCGAAGGTTATGGTGATTCGCCATGGCGAGAAACCGACCGCCAAGCATCAGCCGCCCTACGGCGTGACCGCCGATGGAGAACAGGATTGGGAGTCCCTGACCGTCCGCGGTTGGGTCCGCGCCGGTGCCCTCGAAACCCTGTTCATCCCCTCTCAGGGGCGGATCGATGAGGGGCTTGCCAAACCGGGCGTCATCTATGCCTCGAAGCCACGCGATCCCGGCGTAGCGGCGGAGGACGACGACGCGAGCAAGAGCAAGCGGCCTTTGCAGACGGTCACGCCGCTGGCGGCGAAGCTGCAACTGACGCCAATCCTCCAATACGGCAAGGGCGACGAAGCAGCCCTCGCGGCTGACGTTCTGAGGCAACCGGGCGTGGTGCTCGTTGCGTGGCAGCACGAAGATATCTACGACATCGCGCAGCATCTGGTCGGCACCAAACCGCCGCAGCCCGCAATCCCAGCCACGAAATGGCCCCGCGACAGGTTCGATCTCGTCTGGGTCTTCGAGCCGCCCTCATCGAACGGCCGCTGGACGTTCTTCCAGGTGCCACAGATGCTGCTCAAAGGTGACAGAAAAAATGTGATTGCCTGAGCGCACCGCGGAAGCGGCGCCTTGCACGGGGGGAATGACGCCGAAAGAAGAGCAGCCGTTACGGCCACAGCTGAAAGTGTTTGTGCGCAGGCTTACACCTCGCCGACGCTCGTGGCATCGACTGTGTACCCAAAAACCAAATCAAGAATTCCCCGGGAATGGACGGCATGAATTGAGATTGACGGTTTCGGTCAGTGGGAGGCTATCGCGATCCAAGGGGGGATAAGATGCCAATCACGTCGATCCGCGCTATCGCCAATTGCGACGAAGTTACCATCGTTTGGCGAGCGAAGCCGCTGGAGGACTGCCGGGGCTTCGCGCTTCAACGCCGCGTCCAGGGCTCCAGCACTACCACCTATGTGCCGACCTGGGTCGGCTTCAGGGGCACGAAGCACAAGCCCGGCGAATCGCAGCCCAGTACGGTCTGGCCGATCCAGCGTTACATCTGGTCGGATTACGGAGCCCCCGCTGACAAGAAGGTTCAATACCGCGCCGTGCCCATGATCGGGGATGCCGGCGCCCTCAACCCGTCACCTCAAGCGGAATGGAGCGCATGGTCGAATTCGGTCGCTCTGGCCACCGGTCAAACCGCGGGCTTCGACGCGTATTTCAACCGCGGCATCGTGCCCGCACAGTGGCTTGCGCATCAGGATCCGACCAAGAAATCGTTGCAGGCCGATATTGAGGACGCAAAATCGAAGAACCGCATTTTCCTCAGCGGCCCGTTGCGCGTGGCGCTGCTGAACCTGTTGAGCCAGGCGAAGAAGGACGACGTCGAAGTCTATGCGGCGCTTTACGAGTTGAACGATCCGGAGCTGATTGCCGAGCTCAAGGACATCGGTGGAAAATGCAACCTTGTATTGGGATCTGGAGCCTATAAGGCCGCCAAGAAGGGGAAACCAGCGGAGCCGGACGAAAATGCAAAAGTCCGCGAGGACCTGCGCCTCCACAGCAGTGTCAACGTCCATGACAGGCTGGTCAAAAGCCCGCATTTCGCTCACAACAAATTTGTCGTGGTGTGCGACAAGTCGGGTAAGCCCGCAACGCTCTGGACCGGGAGCACAAATTGGACGGTCACCGGCCTCTGCACACAGGTCAACAATGGCATCCTGATCGACAGCGCTCCGCTTGCGGCAGCATTCCGGGCGCGATGGGACGAATTGAAAGATGCGGGCGCCCAGTATCCCGCTTCATTGGCCGAAGCAGGCACGACACCGGCCAAGGTCAGGGTCGGCTCCGCCGCCGTGACTGCCTGGAATGATCCATGCCTAAAAACGGTCGATCTTGCCGATGCGAACCGGTACATCAAAGCGGCACAGCAAGGCGTGTTGTTCTTGATGTTCAATCCCGGCCCGAAGAACACGCTGCTCAATACAATCTTGGGCCTCAATGCCAACAAACTATACATCCACGGCGTGGTCAATCAGGATCCCGGCGGCAAGAAGGCCCCTCTCATCATCAAACCGGTCCATAAGGGAACCGCGCTGCCGCCGATGACCGCGATCTTGCCCGCCGCCCTCCAAAACAAGGGAAATTGGTTCGATAAGGAATTCGATTTCAGCCGCGTGATGATTCACAGCAAGGTGATAGTGGTCGACCCGTTCGGCGCAAAGCCCGTCGTCATGACCGGCTCCAGCAACATGGGCCCCAAGGCTAGCGGCAAGAACGACGACAACCTCGTGATCATCGCAAACGCGCCGGGGCTCGCGGCCGAATATGCGGTCAACATCATGAGCGTCTATGGCCACTACAAATGGCTCTACAATCTGTCGCTGAAGAGCAAAAAAGGCGACAAAGCGGCCACAAACGTGTCGCGCCAATATGACGGTCTTTACGACGACGACAAATGGCAGGACTGGTACACCAAGGGCGCCGATCTTCGAGAGATCGAGTTCTGGCTCGGCAAGCGGTGACCCTGAGGACTTAGTCCGCTCAATAAAGCGCGGGAGCGCGAAGACGACGTACGTAGACGCGAACGCCCGATCCGTACCTTGGAGCAAATGAGCGCCACAGCGACACTAAGCTGGTGCCCGCTGCCGGACTTGAACCGGCACTCGCGTTGCCGCGAAAGGGATTTTAAGTCCCTTGCGTCTACCATTCCGCCAAGCGGGCAGGCTTGCCGAACGCGGGTGTAATACCCCGCCCCTGCTTTGGCGTCACTC
>DATJLU010000200.1:0-58558 GCA_035509275.1 Allostellaceae bacterium
CGGGATGGACGCGACTGTCGGGCGGCACGGTCACGGCCGGCGACGGCGAAGCGTCCGTTCCCGCCTTCATCGAGGCGTTGCTCGAGCAGACCGCCGACAACCTCGACAAGCTGCAGCGCACGATGGGCCGCGGCGAGGACAGCCGTATCGCCGCGAACACCAACCTCGTCGCGCTTACCGAGCGCCTTGCCCTCTTGAGCGAGCAAATTCGCACCGAGCAGACGCTGCTGGTCAAGCTCGCCGAACGACAGGTTGAATTGAAGCCGGTGCTGCAGCGCCTCGCCGACGCCGGCGGCGCGCCGGCGATCGATGAAGAGTCGCGCGCGCATCTACGCAATATCGAAGCGCATCTGGTGCGCCTCGGCGAGGAGTTGTCGCAAGGCCGCGGCGATTCGGTGCAGGAAATCCGCAGCGAGATCCGCCTGCTTGCACGCACCCTCGCCGCGCGCCCCAAAGAGCCGGCGGCGCACTGATGTCGCGCGTCGCCCGAGGAGTTGCCTGATCCATGGCTTATGTGTCGCGCCGCCAGCGGCGCTACGGCATCGATATCTGGCCGGGCTTCGTCGACGCGCTGTCGCAGCTGGTGATGGTGATCGTCTTCGTCCTGCTGGTCTTCACCGCCGGCCAGTTCTATCTCTCCGACGCGCTCAGCGGCCGCGACCAGGCGCTGCAGCGCCTCAGCCAGCAGGTCAACGAGCTCTCCGACCTGCTCGCGCTCGAGCGCAAGACCAATGCCGATTTGCGCCTCAACGTGGCCCAGCTCACGAGCCAGCTCACGGCGGTCAATGCCGAGCGCGACAAGCTCACCAACCGGGTTGCCGAGCTCTCCGACAAGGCCGATCAGGCCGGCGGCAAGGCAGCCGATGCCGACGCCAAGCTCGCCCAGGCGCAAAGCACGATCGACCAGCTCAACCAGAACATCCTGGCCCTGCGCCAGCAGCTGGCGCAGATCGCCGCGGCGCTCGACGCCTCGGAGGCGAAGAACAAAGATCAGCAGGTGCAGATCGCCGATCTCGGCAAGCGCCTCAACGCCGCCCTGGCCACCAAGGTCGAGGAGCTCGCCAAGTTCCGCTCGGAGTTCTTCGGCACGCTGCGCCAGGTCCTGGGCGACCGGCCGGACATCCGCATCGTCGGCGACCGCTTCGTCTTCCAGTCGGAAGTGCTGTTCCCGATCGCCAGCGCCGATCTCACCGACGATGCCAAGCAGCGCCTGCAGCTGGTCGCCAATGCGCTGAAGGAGATCTCGGCCAAGATACCGTCCAACATCGACTGGGTGCTGCAGGTCGACGGCTTCACCGACAAACGGCCGATCAACACCCCGCAATTCCCGTCGAACTGGGAGCTGTCGACGGCGCGCGCCATCTCGGTCGTGCGCTTCTTCATCGACCAGGGCATCCCGCCCGACCGGCTCTCCGCCGCGGGATTCGGCGAGTATCAGCCGCTCGATCCCGGCAACACCGAAGCCGCCTTCAGCCGCAACCGGCGCATCGAGCTGAAGCTGACCGAGCCTTAGAGGGCCGTCGCCGGAAGCGCTGCCATCCCGATCGATATCCGCCGTCCCCGCCCAGAGCATGCGCCCCAGTCACCGCATCTGAAGCCCTGGATGCCCGCTCTCGAGCGTGTGAAGAAATCGAAGTGGACGAAGGTGGCGCTTTGAGACCGTATGGATTCCCGGTTTCGCGGGAATGACGGAATAATTTGATTTTGCTTTAGAATTCGTCGCCCCCGCGAAAGCGGGGGTCCATTTCTGAGCCGCACGATGTCAGCGAAAGCACCTTTGCGTGCGATTCCTTCACACGCTCTTTCGCGGGCAAAGCGATGGTTGGTGGCTGAGACTTCGCGAGCGGCGCTTAATCAGCCACCGAACACCTTCCCGAAAAACCGAAGCCGCGGAGCGATCGGCTCCGCGGCTTCGTCTGTCGTCTCGGATGTCGCCGCCGCGACGCTCCTGAGGAGCGTCGCGGCAGCGATCGACCGAACTACTTCTTCTTTGCCTTCTTGCGCTTTGCGGCCTTCTTCCGCTTCGGCGCCTTCTTGGCCGCGCCCTTCGAGGCCGCAGCCGTGGCACGTTTACGTCTTGCTTTCATGAGATCAAACCCCCTGTGCCGACGAAACGCCGAGATTCTATGTAAGTCGCAACCGAAAGTCGAATGGAATTGCGCTGAAGCCGGCGTCAAGCATCGATTTTTTGAGTCGAAACGCGCGAAAGCGGAGTCGCTGAACAGATTTCGCATGCTTTCGAGTGTCGCTTCCCGGCGAATCGATGGCGCTGCGCAGTTGCGCGACGCGATTCGCTTCGGTATAAAGCCGCACGTTTTTGCGGAGCCAGACGATGAAAGACGGCATCCATCCGGATTATCACGAGATCACTGTCGTGATGACCGACGGCACGAGCTACAAGACGCGCTCGACCTACGGCAAGCCGGGCGACACGCTGCGTCTGGAAATCGATTCGAAGTCGCATCCGGCTTGGACCGGCGGCCAGCAGCGCCTGGTCGACAGCGGCGGCCAGCTGGCACGCTTCAACAAGCGCTTCGGCGGCCTCGGCGTTAAGAAGTAGTTGCGACGGCGGCGGTCGGCACCGCCGCCTTAACCACCCTCAAGAAAACACGAGATCGAGTTCAGGCGAGCTGGCGGCGTGCCATCTCGTCGAGGCGCGCAACGCGGACATAGAGCCGCTGGCTGCGATCGAGCAGGGCGGCGAGGCGCCGCGGCATAGCTTCCGCCGTCTCCGTGCCCACTTCCATGCAGATCGCGTGCTCGGTCAGCGCGCAATGCTCGCCCAGCGCCTGATGCTGCGTCAGCTCGCCGGCATGAACGGCGCGCTGCGCCAAGAGCCACGCCATGATCTGCGTCAGTCGCGCCGTCAGCCGCATGGTCTCGCCGCAGAACTGGAGCCGCTCCACCGGCATCAGGGTCTCGCGGTCGATTGGCTCGCGATAGGCGAGGTAGTCGCGCGCCTCCGTCAGGAGCGCCATCGCCTCGGCATAGGTCTTGCCGAAAAATGCTGTCTCCTGCACCGTCCTTCTCCCAGCTCCACCTGCCGCTTCAGATCAACGCCGACCATGCGGAAGCCGCTGACGGAAATATTTGATATCCCCCGACCGGATGAGGCTCTAGCACTGAGATGGTTGCAAAACCAGTGCCAGACAAGGTTAACGCCGGCTTTACCCCCTTGAACCGAGCGGCGGAATAACCATCTCCGGTGCGGTTGGATGCCCTTGTCGGATCCGACCGTCTCAGGCGCCCGGCCATTTGGCGGGCCCGAGATCAACCCATGTTGCTCATCGGAGGATATGGTTATGGATGGTTTCGATCTCTCTCCGCTTTTCCGCTCCACCATCGGCTTCGACCGGTTGATGCGGCTCGCCGATACGGCGACGCGGCTCGAAGGCGGCAATGCTTATCCGCCCTACAACATCGAGAGCACCGGCGAAAACGCCTATCGCCTCACCATGGCGGTGGCGGGCTTCTCGCCCGACGAGCTCGACGTGACGGTCAAGGAGAACGCGCTGCTGATCAGCGGCCGGTCCAAGAAAGAGGAAGAGCAGAAATCCTATCTCTATCGCGGCATCGCCCGGCGCGCCTTCGAGCGGCGCTTCCAGCTCGCCGACCACATCAAGGTCGTCGGCGCCAGCCTCGATAACGGCTTGCTGCATGTCGATCTCGCCCGCGAGATCCCCGAGACGATGAAGCCGCGCAAGATCGAGATCGGCGTGGCCGCCGGCCCGCAGACGATCGAGCAGAAGGCGGCCTGACCGCTTCGCATTTTCTGACCGCTTCGCACTTTGCCGGAAGGGCGGCTCGCAAGAGCCGCCCTTTTTGGCGGCGGCGCGCTCAGTGCTTCAGCCGGCCGACCGCATTGGAGAGGATGAGGTAGAGCTTGCCGACATCGGCGGTGACGAAGGTCGCGCCGAGCACATCCATGTGGTCGCATTCCCGCGCCTGGGCGAGCAGCGTCTCGAACTGATTGAGATAGCGCAGCACATAATCGCGGAAACCGGGATCGTCCTCGAACTTCTTCTTGATCAGCGCGCCGGCATTCTTCTCCTGCATCTGCAGCAGCTGGCGGGTGAAGATGCCGCGATCGCCGGCGTGGAAGCGCTTCCACACCGCGTCGGGGATGCTCTGGTCGAGCACCCGGTTGAGGTCGACGGCAATCGACTGCAGCGTCTCGATGATGAAGGTCGCGGCCTTGAGGAAGGTGTCCTGCTGCGTCTGGATCGCGGCCTCGCGCACGCGCTGTGCCTCGCTGGAGGCATCGTTCGCCGCTTTGAGCAGCGCCTCGGTCTGCGTCTCGAACAGGGCGGCGGCATCCTTCGCCTTGACGCCGGCGCGGTCGGCGGCGGCGATGAGCTCGCCGGAATGGCGGCGGAAGGTGTCGCCGACATCGCGCAGCCGCTCCACCGTCTTGTCGGTGGCGCCGTTCAGCTCGGTCGTCTGCTCGCGCAGCGTGTTGCGCACCTCGGTCAGCTGGCTGCCGGCATGCTCCGCCGCCGCGGCAAGATCGCGCAGCTGGCGGCGCAGCGCCTCGTTCACATGGTCGCCGCGCGTCGACGCGGCCTCCGAAGCGACGGTGAGGTTGGTCGCCTGGGCACGCGCCGCCTCGCCCAGCTCCTGCAGCCTTCCGGCGAGATGGTCGCCGGCATTGGCGACGGCGGCGGCGCGCTCGCCGAGATGCTCGCTCGCATCCTGCAGCCGCGCGGCCACGCGATCGGCGGCGGCGGCGAGATCCTGCACCTGCTGGCGGAAGGCGGCGCTGCTGTCGCGCAGCTTGCCGCTCGCCGCATCGCTGGCGCCGGCCACGTGCTGGGCGCGCTCGCTGAAGCGCTCGCCGAGCTCGCCGAGCCGGGCCGCGGTGCGGTCGGCGGTCTCGTGCACCTCGACCGCGCGCTGGCGCAACAGCTCGCCGCCCTGGCCGAGACGCAGCACCGCCAGCTCGCTCGCCTGCGTCACGGCGCGGCTCTGCTCGGTGAGCTGATGGCCGATCTCCTCGATCTTGGTCCCGGCGCGGTCGGTCGCCTGCGTCACCTCGGCGGCGCCGGCCTGCATGGTTTCGTTGATGGTGGCGGTGAGCGTCGACAGATTGTCGGCGATGGTATGCAGGTCGCGGACCTGGCGCTGCATCACCACCGCCATCGCCTCGGCCTGCGTTCCGGCCTCGGTCCCGGCATCCTTGAGCAGCCGCGCATGCTCGCGGAAGGCATCGCCGACCTGGCTCGAGCGCTGCACCGCGGCTTCGGAAGAGCGCGTCAGCTCCTGCGTCTGCTGCTGCAGCAGGCTGCGGATCTCGCTCACCTGGGTCGCCACGGCGTTGCGCGCCGCGTTGAGGCGGCCGAGCTGCTGGGTGAAAGCGTCGTGCAGCTGCGCCACCTGCGTCACCGCCGCTTCGGTGCTCTCCTTCACCCCGTCGATATGCTGGCGCAGCATGTCGCCGACATTGGTCAACGCCGCGCTCGCCTCGGCCGAGGCGCCGGCGAGCCGGTCGGCCTGCTGATCGAAGCTCTCGCCGGCGCGGCGCATCTTGGCGGCGGACTGGTCGGCGATCGCTTGCAGCTCGGTCGCCTGACCGCGCAACCCGCTCGCCGCCTCGCCGACCTTGGTGGCCGCCTCGGCGGCCGAGCCGGTCAGCGCCTCGCCGCTTTCGCGGAAGCCGTCGACGGCCTGGCGCACCGTCGCGATCGTCCCCTGGACCACGGCGGAGATGTCCTGGCTGCGCTGGCGCAGCGATTCGCCGACGGCCTGGACGCGCACCGCCGATTGCTCGCTCGCCGCGAGCAGGTCGCGCGCCTGCTGGCGCAGCGCTTCGCTCACCTCGTCGACGCGCGCGCTGGCGCTGCGCGCGGCCGAGGCCAAATGCTCGGCATTGCCGCCGAAGGCCTCGCCGCTTTCCTTGACGCGCAGCAGCGCCTCGGTGGCGGCGTTGCGCAGCAGCTGGGCCTGGCGCACCAGCGTCGTGCCGAGAATATCGGCCTGGCTTGCGCTCTGCTCTGTATGCCGGGTGAGATCGGCGGCGTAGTTGCGGAAAGTGGTCGCCAGCACTTCGGCCTGCGCCGCCGCCCGGTCGGAGGCGACGAGCAGCGCCTCGGTCTCGCCGTGCAGCGCCTCGGCACCGCGCCGGGTCGTGCCGCCGAGCTGCGCGGCCGAGGCATCGATGCGCGCGGTAACCTGCGCCAAGTGCTGCTCGACCGCGCTGCCCTGTTCGGCAAGGCGCTCGGTCGCTGCCGCGGTGCTGCGCCCCACCATCGCCTCGAACGCGCCGATCTCGATCGAGATGCGGTCGGCGGCCACGCCGGCTTCGCGCAGCAGCTTGTCGCCGACGCGGCCGAGCTCCGCGGCGGTGCGGTCGGCGGCGCGCTCGAAGCCGTCGATGATCGTCGCCTCGAGCTCGCTGGCGCGGCCGGTGATGCGGTCGCCGCTGGCGGCAAAGGCGCGCTCCACCACGGTCTCGACCACCGCCACCTGGCCGGCGAGCCGGTCGGTCGCCGCGGCGAGGTCGCGACCGGCCGTCTTTTCGATATGGGTGGCGTGGCTGCCGATGGCCGAAGCGAGACGCTCGATATTGGAAACCGCCGCCTCGAGCCCGCCGCGCATGCGCTCGGCGCGTTCGGCGGCGGTGGTGACGGCGCCGACGACATCGCTCATGCGGCTGGCCAACCCGCCTGCCGATTCGTCGAGACGCTGCGCCGCGTCGACCACCGTCTGGGCAAGCTCGTCGGCCTGACGCCGCAAGGCCTGACCGGCATGGCGCGCGCGCTCCTCCGCCTGCTCGGAGGGAAAGGCGAGAGCGTCGACGCGCTCGGTCAGCCGCGCCGCGGTCAGGCTCAGCGCGGCGGCATGCCGGCGGAAGCTGGTGACCACCCAGATGAAGGCGAGCGGCATGGTCACGCCGAGCACGGTGACCGCGATCTCGTTGGGCAGCATGGTCGGCAACACGTTCCAGCCGACCTGCGTTTGGATGTAGATGCCGCAAGCAACAAGCCAGACCGCGCCCAGCAGCGGCCCGGACAGTAGGGTCCCCCAGACTCTACGCAATATCGGCCCGCTCCCTTCGAGTGCGGAACTGGCCAAAAGAGTCGCCTATCTCGTGAGTCGCGTCAACCGGCGGTGTGTTTTTCGGATGGCAAAATGGCCGCCAGGGCGGAGCGAATCGTCGCAGGGATCGGCGCCGGACGGCGGTTCGAACGCTCGACGAAGACATGGACGAAGTGGCCGGTGGCGGCGGGCTCGTCCTGCCCCGCGGCGAAGAGACCGACTTCATAGCGCACGCTGGTGCGGCCGAGCTTGCCGACGCGGAGCCCGGCATCGACCGGATCGGGATAGGCGAGCGGGCGGTAAAAGCGGCACATGGTCTCGACCGCAAGGCCGATCACCGTGCCGTCATGGATGTCGAGTCCACCCGCGCGGATCAAGTACTGATTGATCACCGTGTCGAAGAAGGAATAGTAGATGACGTTGTTGACGTGGCCATAAAGGTCATTGTCCATCCACCGCGTGGTGATGGTGAGGAAATGCGGGTAATCGACCCGCCGCTCGATCGCCGGCTCCGCCATCACAGCACCGACCGCAACGCCACGAGACTCGCCACCGGCTCCTCCAGCATCATCATGTGTCCCGCGCCCGGCAGCACGACCACCCGCGGCGCGGCAAAGCGTTCGGCGAAAGCCCGGCCGCGCGAAGCGGGCGTCATCCGGTCCTCGCCGCCGAGCAGCAGCAGCACCGGACAGCGGATTTTTCCCGCCGACTCGGCCGCGTCGCGGTAGGCATCGCAAGCGGCGAGATCGCCGGCCAGGCTCGCCCGATCGGCACGCTGCAGCAGGCGCAAAGCGGCGCCGGGCAGCCACAGCCCCGGCGCCCGATTGCCGCCGAGCTGGCCTTGGGCGCCGAAGCTCCAGCTCGTCATCAGCTCGACCGCATCCGCGGCGCCGGCGCGCGCCGCGGCGAGGAGATCGGGATGGACGCGCATCTCCGGCACAAAGCCGAGCAGCGCCGCCGCTTCGACCCGCTCGCCGCCGCGCGCAGCGGTCTCGAGCGCGACCAGCGCCCCCATGCTGTGCCCGGCGACACGCAAGCGCGCGGCGCCGGCAGCAGCGGCGGCGGCGAGCACCCAATCGGCGAGCGCGCCGATGCTGCCCGGCGCCGGCCCGTCGCTGCGGCCATGGCCGGGGAGATCGAAGGCGAGGAGATTGCGCCCGTGATGCGCGAGCGCGCGGGCCTGCAGCGCGAAGACGCTGTGGTCCATGCCGGCGCCGTGCAGCAGTACGATGGTCGGCAGAGCGGGATCGGGCGCCTGGCCGCCGGTGCCGGCGAAAACCCGCTTGCCGTCGAGGATGACGTCCATGCGCCGCCTTACTCCGCCGCCGGACGCAGCCGCGGCTTCTGCGCCGCGCGCAGCGCCTGCGCCAGATCGTCGATGATGTCCTCGGCATCCTCGAGCCCGACCGAGAGCCGCACCATGTCCTCGCCGATGCCGGCGGCGGCGAGCGCCGCGGCATCGAGCTGCTGATGCGTGGTGCTCGCGGGATGAATGACGAGCGATTTGGCGTCGCCGACATTGGCGAGATGCGAGACGAGCTTGAGGCTGTCGATGAAGCGCTTGCCCGCCTCCCGGCCGCCCTTGATGCCGAAGCTCACGATCGACCCGGCACCGCGCGGCATCAGGCGCTGCGCCAGTTTATGATCGGGATGGCTCGGAAGATCGGGATGCAGCACCCAGGCGACGGCCTCGGACGCGGCGAGGAAATCGAGCACGCGGCGCGTATTCGCCATGTGCTGCGCCATGCGCAGCGGCAAGGTCTCGACCCCTTGCAGCAGCTGGAAGGCGTTCGCCGGGCTCATGCATGCGCCGAAATCACGCAGCCCTTCGGCGCGCGCCCGCATGATGAAGGCTTGCGGCCCGAACTCCTCGGCAAAGTCGATGCCGTGATAGCCGGCGTAAGGCTCGCTCAAGGTCGGGAACTTGCCCGCCCGCTCCCAGTCGAAGCCGCCGCCGTCGACGAGCGCGCCGCCGATCGCGACGCCATGCCCACCGAGCCATTTGGTCGCGGAATGCATGACGATGTCAGCGCCGTGCTCGAGCGGCCGGCAGAGATAGGGCGTGGCGAAGGTGGCATCGACCAGCAGCGGCAGGCCCGCTTCATGCGCGACCGCAGCAACCGCCGGCAGGTCGAGCACCTCGAGCCCGGGATTGCCGATCACCTCGGCGAAGACGAGGCGCGTTTCCGGCCGCAGCGCGGCGCGGAAGGCGGCGGGATCGCGCGGATCGACGAAGCTCGTCGCAATCCCGAAGCGCGGGAGAGTGAGCTTCAGCAGGTTGATCGAGCCGCCATAGAGCGAGGCCGCTGCGACGATGTGACCGCCCGCCCCCATGAGCGTCGCAATGGCGAGATGCAGCGCCGCCTGACCGCTCGCGGTGCAGATCGCACCGACGCCGCCACCCTCGAGCGCGGCGAGGCGCTCCTCGAGCACGGCGACGGTCGGATTGGCGATGCGCGAATAGATATAACCGGGCTCCTCGAGATTGAAGAGCGCCGCGGCGTGATCGCTGTCGCGGAAGACGTAGCTCGTCGTCTGATAGATCGGCACGGCGCGGGCGCCGGTGACGGGATCGGGACGCTGCCCCGCATGGAGGCTCAGCGTGGCGAATTTGGGAAATTTTGCGTCGGCCATGGCGGTCCCGCACAGGGTAAAAACGGCGGTAACCATAGCCAATGCCGGCTGGACCCGCATCTCTTCCGCCGGGCGCGGCCAAATCAGGCAAGATCATGGCGCGCGGCTTAAGCCGAATTAACTTGGGGCGGGCGCTGCTGCGCTGCATCATCGGCGCAGCGATCCAATTCTACGAGGACGCGCACCATGACGGCCTACCGCTGCTTTGCCATCGATCTCGACGGTCACATCCACGCGACGGACATCGTCGATTGCGCCGACGACGTGGCGGCAGCCCGTGAGGCGCAACCGCTGCTGAAGCGACATCCTGCCGCGCAGCGCCTCGAAGTCTGGCATCTCGACCGCCGCATCGCCGTGCTGACGCGCGGCCGGCGCGACGCGGCCTGAGGGCTCGCGATGCGCGCGCATTCGCGTCTGGGCTTCTGGATCGGCATTCGGCTCGCGGCGGTGGCGCTGGCGGTCTGGGCGGCCGCCATGCTGGTCCTGGTCGACGTCGACAGGCTTGCGTCACATTGGTGACGCTGGCGGCTTCTCTGCAAAGTTGATCGTCGCTTAGCCGCGCACAATTTCCGCGCGACCGCCGGCAAAGGCGCGGAGCCGCCAGCGAGTGGCGGCTCCTTGAATGTGCGTTTCGTGTAAAAGTGCGAGCGATGCCGGAACCCGCGGCGGGTCAATCCCTGGCCGCGTCCTGAGTATCGCGGCGCTTTGTTAAGAGATGCTGAAGCCGAACCGGGCCGCCGATCATTGCGCAAGCCAGCCGCCGTCCATCGGTAACGCTTCGCCGGTCATGGTCGCCGCCGCATCGCTGCACAGGAACCGCGCCAGCGCGCCCAGATGCTCGGGCGTGGTGAAGCGCAGCATCGGCTGCTTCTCGCGCAGCAGCGCAATCTTCGCTTCCTCGATCGTCTGCCCGGTCGCTTTGGCGCGCGCCTCGACCTGCTGCTGAACCAGCGGCGTCAGCACCCAGCCGGGGCAGATCGCATTGCAGGTGATGCCGTCATTGGCGGTCTCGAGCGCCGTGACCTTGGTGAGGCCGATGATGCCGTGCTTGGCCGCGACATAGGCCGCCTTCTCGGCGCTTGCCACCAGGCCATGCGTCGAGGCGATGTTGATGATGCGGCCCCAGCGGCGCTGCTTCATGCCGGGAAGCGCCGCCTTGGTGGCGTGGAACGCAGCCGAGAGGTTGATGGCGATGATCCCGTCCCACTTGTCATCGGGAAACCGCTCGATCGGCGCGACATGCTGGATGCCGGCATTGTTGACGAGGATGTCGACGCTGCCGAGCTGCTGCTGCGCCGCAGCGATCAACTCGCGGATCTGCGCCGGCTTCGACATGTCGGCGCCGGAATATCCGACCGCGACTCCGTGCTTTTCCGCAAGCTCTCGCCGCAGCCGCTCGATCGCAGCGGCATCGCCGAAGCCGTTCAGCATGAGCGCGGCGCCCTCGGCGGCAAGCGCCGTGGCGATGCCGAGACCGATGCCGCTGGTCGAGCCAGTGACGACGGCAACCTTGCCTTTCAACATGCGAGACTCCTTTGATTAGGGATGATGGTGGTTGATAGCCGTACACAGCGCGACATCGTCGTCGCCCCACCTCACCCTCCCGCCGCTGACGCGGCGGGTCCCTCCCTCTCCGCCCCTAAGGGGCGGAGAGGGGTGGGGTGAGGTGGGGTGATTTCACGGATTCGCTGCGATCGGAAAATCTCACCGCTTGAACAGCGCATCGGCGCCGCTGCGCTGCTTGCGCTTGGCGGCGATCTCGCCGCGGGCGCGCTCGATCTCCTGCTCGAGCTCGGCGATGTAAGCCTCGAGCTCGGCGATCGCGAGCGGCGTCAGATCCTTCTTCTGCGGCTTCTTCTGCCGCGGCAGCAGGTCCTCTTCGTCCATCGCTTATCCCTCCCTCGCGGGCTGTTGCCAGTCTGGCCCGATCCGGCTAGAGGTTCAACCGAGCGTAGCAGCAACGGACGACACCGCCGATGAGCGCCCTTCCCGCCACCATGACCGCGATCGAGATCACCGAGCCGGGCGGACCCGAGGTGTTGAAGCCGGCGGAGCGGCCGATGCCGATGCCGGGCGCGGGCGAGGTGCTGATCAAGGTGGCAGCCGCGGGCGTCAACCGCCCCGATGTGATGCAGCGCCAGGGCAACTACCCGCCGCCGCCCGGCGCTTCCGACATTCCCGGCCTCGAGATCGCCGGCACGGTCGCGGCGGTCGGTCTCGGCATCAATTACACCAAGCCCGGCGATGCGGTCTGCGCGCTGGTCACCGGCGGCGGCTACGCGACCTATTGCGTCGCACCCGAGCCGCAATGCCTGCCCGTGCCCAAGGGCCTCAGCATGGCCGAAGCGGCGGCCTTGCCCGAGACCTTCTTCACCGTGTGGACGAACCTGTTCGAGCGCGGCCGGTTGCAGCCGGGCGAGACCGTGCTTATCCATGGCGGCACCAGCGGCATCGGCACCACGGCGATCCAGCTCGCCAAGGCGCTGGGCGCGCATCAGGTCTTCGCCACCGCCGGCAGCCGCGACAAATGCCACGCCACGGAGAAGCTCGGCGCCACCCGCGGCATCGATTACAAGCATGAGGATTTCGTCAAGCTGGTGAAGGAGGCGACCGGCGGACGCGGCGTCGACGTCATCCTCGACATGGTCGGCGGCGACTATATCCAGCGCAACATCAACGCGCTCGCCGTCGAAGGCCGGATCGTCTACATCGCCTTCCTCAAAGGCCCCCAGGCCGAGATCAATCTGATGCCATTGATGCTGAAGCGCGGCACGTTGACCGGCTCGACGCTGCGCGCGCGCACCGTCGAGCAGAAAGGCGCCATCGCCGCGCCGCTGCGGCGCGTGGTCTGGCCGCTGTTGGAGCAAGGCAAGGTCAAGCCGCAGATCTACCGCAGCTTCCCGCTCGCGCAGGCGGCCGAAGCGCATAAGCTGATGGAAACCTCCGAGCACATCGGCAAGATCGTGCTTACCGTTTAGGCATCTTTCCTGCCGCTGCGGAACCTCCTATATACGCCTCATCCAGGCCATGATCATCGACCGTCGCGCGTCTGGGCGCCACCCGGCGGGCTACGTAACGGATTGAAAAGATAGGAGGAATCGATGGCGATGCCGCTCATGCCGAAGGCTACGGCCGTGTGGCTGGTCGAGAACACCTCGCTCACCTTCGACCAGATCGGCGAATTCTGCGGGCTGCATGCTCTCGAAGTCCAGGCGATCGCCGATGGCGAGGTGGCGGTGCAGATGCAGGGGCTCGACCCGATCGCCAACGGTCAGCTCACCCTCGAAGAGATCGAGCGCTGCCAGAAGGATCCGGCGGCGCGGCTGAAGCTGCTGGCGGAAGCGGTGCCGGTGCCGGTGGTGAAGCATCGCGGCCCGCGCTACACGCCGATCGCCAAGCGCCAGGACAAGCCCGACGCCATCGCCTGGCTGCTGAAGAGCCATCCCGAGCTCAGCGACGGGCAGGTCTCGAAGCTCATCGGCACGACCAAGCCGACAATCGCCGCAGTGCGCGACCGCACGCATTGGAACTCGCCGAACATCAAGCCGCGCCATCCCGTGGCGCTCGGCCTGTGCACGATGCAGGAGCTCGACGCGGCCGTGTCGCGCGCCAATCGCGGCAAGAAGACAGCGCAGCCGCCTGAGGCCGAGCCGGTCGCCTCGGAGGACGGAGCAGCTCCTTAGCAGTTGGCAATATAGCACGAACTCGTCGACGCCCCACCTCACCCCAACCCTCTCCGCCCCTTAGGGGCGGAGAGGGAGGGACCCGCGCAGCGGGTGGGTGAGGTGGGGCGTCGACGCTCTTGCACGGCGTCAGATTAACTTCCGCTCCCCGCATACCCCGCACCCTTCAGCGCGTCGGCGATCTCGCCGAGGATGGCGGGGTCGTCGATGGTCGCCGGCATGCGATACTCCTCGGCATCGGCGATGCGGCGCATCGTGCCCCGCAATATCTTGCCCGAGCGCGTCTTCGGCAGGCGCTGCACCACCACCGCCGTCTTGAAGCTCGCCACCGGACCGATGCGTTCGCGCACCAGTCTCACCGCTTCTTCCGCCACCTGCGCCGGCGGTTTGGTCGCGCCCGCCTTCAACACGAGGAAGCCCACCGGCACCTGGCCTTTGAGCGCATCGCCGGCGCCGATGACGGCGCATTCGGCGACATCGGGATGCGCGGCCAGCACCTCTTCGATGCCGCCGGTGGAGAGCCGGTGCCCGGCGACATTGATGATGTCGTCGGTGCGCGTCATGACGAAGACATAGCCGTCCTCGTCGACATAACCGGCATCGGCGGTGTGGTAGTAGCCGGGATACTCCGCGAGATAGGAGCTGATGAAGCGGTCATCGGCATGCCACAGGGTCGGCAGCGCGCCCGGCGGCAGCGGCAGCTTCAAGCAGAGCGCGCCGATCTCGCCGCGCTTCAACTCGTGGCCGTCGGTGCCGAGCACGCGCAGATCCCAGCCCGGCACCGGCTTCGTCGAGGAGCCGTGCTTCACCGGCAGCCGCTCGAGGCCGAGGCAGTTGGCGGTGATGGGAAAGCCGGTCTCGGTCTGCCACCAGTGATCGATCACCGGCACTTTGAGTTGCCGCTCGGCCCAATCGACCGTAGGCGGATCGGCGCGCTCGCCGGCAAGAAACAGCGCGCGGAACTTCGCCATGGCGTGCTCGCGGATGAGCGCACCGTCGGGATCCTCGCGCTTGATGGCGCGGAAGGCGGTCGGTGCGGTGAACATCACGGCGACGCCATGCTCGGCGATGACGCGCCAGAAAACGCCGGCGTCGGGCGTGCCGACCGGCTTGCCTTCGTAGAGCACGCTGGTGCAGCCATAAAGCAGCGGCGCATAAACGATGTAGGAATGGCCGACGACCCAGCCGACATCGGAGGCGGTCCAGAACACCTCGCCGGGCTTCAGCCCGTAGATATTGGCCATCGACCAGTAGAGGGCCACGGCATGGCCGCCATTGTGGCGGACGATGCCCTTGGGAATCCCGGTGGTGCCGGAGGTGTAGAGGATGTAGAGCGGATCGGTGGCATCGACCGCGACGCAAGCAGCGGGCTTTGCCGCGGCGACCAGCGCCTCCCAATCGTGATCGCGGCCTGGCACCAGCGCCGCCTTTGCCATCGGCCGTTGCAGGATGACGCAAGCGCTCGGCTTCTCGGCGGCGAGCTCGATCGCATGGTCGAGCAGCGGCTTGTAGGGGATGACGCGTTGCACCTCGATGCCGCAAGAGGCGGAGAGGATGACCTTGGGCTTGGCATCGTCGATGCGCGTCGCCAGCTCCGGCGCGGCGAAGCCGCCGAAAACCACCGAATGGATGGCGCCGAGCCGCGCGCAGGCGAGCATCGCCATCGCTGCTTCCGGCACCATCGGCATATAGATGAGAACGCGATCGCCCTTAGCCACGCCGAGCCCTTTGAGCGCGCCCGCGAGCAGCGCCACGCTGTCGCGCAGCGCGCGATAGCTGAAGGATCGGATCTGACCGGTGACGGGGCTGTCGTAGATCAGGGCCGCCTGCTCGCCTCTTCCCGCCTCGACATGCCGGTCGAGCGCGTTCCAGCAGGTGTTGAGCTTGCCGCCGCGGAACCAGAGGTAAAACGGCGGCTTGCTGTCGTAGAGCACGGTGTCCCAGCGCTTTTCCCAATCGATCGCCGCCGCCGCCTCGCCCCAAAAACCGGCGGGATCGGCGAGCGAGCGGCGATAGGCCTCGGCATATCGGCTGGTCATGCATCATCCTCCCGCAGCGCTTCCTCCGCCCGGCGGCGACAGCCAGGCTTTGCCATAGCTAACGTCTTTGGGGATTTCGCAGCAAGCCCGATCCGGCGGGCATTCGCCGCCCCGTCACCAGCCGCGGCCGAGGAACTCCTCGATCGCCGCCGGCGGCGCTTTGGCATAGCGGCCGCGGCGGCTCACGACTGTGCCGGTGAGCTGGTGGAGCGCCAGCGCCATCTCCGCCGCCTTCGCCACTTGCGGGATGCCGCTCAGCACCGGCGCGCCATCGACGGCAAAGCCGCGCTCGCGCGAGAACAGCAGCATGGGCAGACCGCCGGCCGGAATGATCACTTCGGCGCCGGCGGCGACCAGCGGCCGCACCGCTTCGACGAACTCGGCGCGCGCGGCACGGTACGCCGCCTCGTCGGTGAAGGCGCGCATGAAGCCGGCGAGATCGGCGTGGATGGCGCGCACGCCGACGACACGCTGCTCCAGGCGATGGCGCGCCACTTGCTCTTCGTGCCAAGGAATGAACACCGGATCGATGGTGACGAGCCCGATCTTCTGTCCCATGGTGCAGGCGGTCAGCAACACCGCTTCGCCGAGCGCGATCACCGGGATATCGACGGCGCCGCGCGTCTCGATCAGACCCGGCTCCTGGAAGTGGCCGATCACGACGGCGCTATAGCCGGCGCGCTCGGCGGCAATGGCGTTGCGGATGGTTTGCGCGGCGCAGCGGAACTCGGTGAGCGGATGGAAGTACCGATCGGGCGGGGAGAGGCCGTGCACCTCGAAAGCGATGCCCGGCGACGCCACCTCATCGAGCGTGCGCTGCAGCCGCTCGATATAAGGCGCTTGTTCCGCCGGATCGACGAAGCTCTGATACCAGATGCGGGCGGTGCCGCTTGCGACATCGGCGGTCTTCGCGTTTGCCATTGTCCTCTCTCCGTCAGCGACAGGGCGAGCGTCGGTCAGCCGCCGCAATAAGGGCCAAGCGCGACGGCGAGATCGAGCAGCATCTCGTCGGTACCGGCTGCGCCCATCAGCGACAAGCCCACGGGATAGCCATCGACTTGCGCCGCCGGCAGGTTCACTTGCGGCAAGCCGCCAAGGCCGGCGATCGAGGTAAGCGCCATGGTGCGGCTGCGGAAGGCATCGAGCGCTTCGGCCGAAGCGGTGAGCTTCGGCGCGATCGACGGGACGGTGGGCAGCACCAGCACGGTTCCCGCGGGAACGAGACGGCGCAGATGGTGCCGGGCGCGCTCGGCGATCGCGCGCGCCGGCGCTTCGTCCGCCGCGGTGAGCGTTGCGGCATAGGCCATGCGCTCGGCGATGCCCGGACCAAGCTTGGGCTTGTTGCGCTCGATCCAGTCACCATAGATCGCCCAGATCTCGCGGCCCTGGATGGTGCGGAAGCTGGCGCGCCACGGCTCGAAGCCTTCGGGCGCGACGACGACCTCTTCGAGCCCGGGAAGCACGGCGCTCGCGCGCCCGACGAAAGACCAAAGCACGGTCTGCACCGCTTCGTCCGCCTCCGTGAACGCGTCGGTCGCGAGCAGCAGCCGGCGCAGCGGCGTCGGGTCGCCGCTGCCCTCGAGCATGACCGGGCCGAGCTTGCGCAGCAGCCCCGGCCCGGCGGCGAACCAGCCGACCGTATCGAAGCTCGGCGCCATCGCCATCGCGCCGCCGACGCTGACGCGGCCATGGCTGGTGCGGATGCCATAGATGCCGTTCAGCGCCGCCGGCACGCGGACGGAGCCGCCGGTGTCGCTGCCGAGCGCCAAATCGCAGGCGCCGGCGCCCACCGCCGCCGCCGAGCCGCTGGAGGAGCCGCCCGGCAGTCGGCCGGGCGCCCGCGCATTGACCGGCGTGCCGTAATGAATGTTGACGCCGGCAATGCTGAAAAAGAACTCGTCGCAGACGGTCTTGCCGATGATATCGGCGCCGGCAGCCAGCAGGCGGGCCACCGCCGATGCGGTCGTCGTCGCCGGGCTTCGGGTCGAGAGCCAGGTGGGGTTGCCGGCGCCGGTGCGTTCGCCGGCGATGTCGAACATGTCCTTGACCGCCGCGGTGAGCCCGGAAAGCGGGCCGCCGGCGGCGCCGCGCAGGGGCGTCGGCAAATCATGGGGAACGAAAGCGCTGCTCTTGTGGCGCGGCGGGTCCTGCAGCATCACGTGTCCTCTTGCTTCCGCGGCCTCCGGACAAGTCCTGATCGCGGCGCCGGCGCCCTTGAGGCTGCCCGCTTTCGCCCGCCTCGGCAAGGCGCGGCTTTGCTTGGCGCTTGCGAAAAGATGCGGCACCCTTGAGCGATCGCCCGGAGCCCCAGGGAGGAGGCCATGGACAAGACCCCAAGCCCCTACGACACAAATCTCGACCGCAACCGGGCGAATCACGTGCCGCTTTCGCCGCTCGGCTTCATCGCCCGGAGCGCCGCCGTCTTCCCCGATCGGACCGCGGTGATCCACGGCAAGCGCCGCTATCGCTGGGCCGAGAGCTATGCGCGCTGCCGCCGCCTCGCCAGCGCGCTGCGCCGGCGCGGCATCGGCAAGAACGACACGGTGGCGGTGATGGGCACGAACACGCCCGAAGTCTTCGAGGCGCATTTCGGCGTGCCGATGGCGGGGGCGGTGTTGAATGCGCTCAACATCCGCCTCGATGCGCCGACCATCGCTTTCATCCTCGATCACGGCGAGGCCAAGGTGCTGATTACCGACCGCGAATTCTCAGGCGTGATCGAAAAGGCGCTGACGCAGGTGAAGCGGAAGCCGCTGGTGATCGACATCGACGACGCGCTGGCGCCGCCGGGGAAGCTGCTCGGCGAGATGGATTACGAGCGCTTCATCGCCGGCGGCGATGCCGATTTCGCGTGGGAGAATCCGGGCGAGGAATGGGACGCGATCGCGCTCAACTACACGTCCGGCACCACCGGCAATCCGAAAGGCGTCGTCTATCACCATCGCGGCGCCTATCTCAACGCGCTCGGCAATGCCGTCGTCTGGGGGATGCCGCAGCATCCGGTCTATCTCTGGACCCTGCCGATGTTCCACTGCAATGGCTGGTGCTTTCCCTGGACGGTGACGGCGCTCGCCGGCACGCATGTCTGTTTGCGCCGGGTCGAGGCGCCGGCGATCTACGCCGCCATCGCCGAGGCAGGTGTCACCCATCTCTGCGGCGCGCCGATCGTGATGAACATGCTGATCAACGCGCCGGAGGAGCTGCGCCGCAAGGCCGCCGGAAGCGGCGTGCGCATGATGACCGCCGGCGCCGCACCGCCCGCCGCGGTGATCGAAGGCATGGAGCAGCTGGGGTTCGCGGTTACCCACGTCTACGGGCTCACCGAAACCTATGGCCCGGCGACGGTCTGCGCCTGGCATGACGAATGGGACGCGTTGCCGCGCGAGGAGGCATCCGACCGCAAGGCGCGCCAGGGGGTGCGCTACCACGTGCTCGAGGGGTTGATGGTCGCCGATCCGCACACGCTGGAGCCGGTGCCGAGCGACGGCCAGACCATCGGCGAAATCTTCATGCGCGGCAATATCGTTATGAAGGGCTATCTAAAGAATGCCAAGGCAAGCAACGACGCCTTTGCCGGCGGCTGGTTTCACACCGGCGATCTCGGCGTCATGCATGCAGACGGCTATATCGAGATCAAGGACCGTTCCAAGGACATCATCATCTCCGGCGGCGAGAACATCTCCACGATCGAGATCGAGAGCGTGCTCTACCGTCATCCCGCCGTGCTCGAGGCGGCCGTGGTGGCGCGGCCCGACCCGAATTGGGGCGAGACGCCCTGCGCCTTCGTCACGTTGAAGCCCGGAGCGGCCGCCAGCGCCGACGACCTCATCCGCTTCTGCCGCGATCATCTCGCGCATTTCAAGGCGCCGAAACGGGTCGCCTTCGGGCCGCTGCCGAAGACCTCGACCGGCAAAATCCAGAAATTCCAGCTGCGCGAGCAGGCAAAGACCCTGCCCTAGGCGCCGCGCGGGGATGCGGCCCAGACCGGAAACCCTAATAGAGGGTCGATTAAGCGGGTTTAGCTATCAAGCTTGAGCGGTATGCTCGAGACTGAATATTTCGTCTTTTATACGGAGCTTTTGGCGCTTCAGGTCGGCGAGGACTTCGACATTGGGCATCGGGCGGCTGATTTCCTGATCGATGGCCTCCTCCAGGGTGCGGTGACGGGCCCGGAGGGATTCGACTCGATCCTGCAGCGACATGGCTCCTCCTAATCCTGAACAAGATGAGGGCTGCTGACGGCTCCATGCTAACGCCGATTGGAGCGCCGTACCAAGAGAGATATGCTCGCGCTCGGCGGCGTTCCAGCACCGCCGAAAGGATAAAGATGTCTGCGTCAACTCGCCTCATCATCGGCATCAGCGGCGCCTCGGGGGTCACCTATGGGGTGCGGCTGCTCGAGGTCCTGCGCGACCTGCCGGTGGAGACCCATCTGGTCATGACCAAGGCGGCGGAGGTCACCCTGGCGCATGAGACCGGCCGCAAAGTGGCCGAGGTCCAGGCGCTGGCGGACCAGGTCTATGCCGTCACCGACATCGCCGCGGCGATCGCCTCGGGCTCTTTTCGCACCTGCGGCATGATCGTCGCCCCCTGCTCGATCCGCAGCATGTCCGAGATCGCGCATGGCACGACCTCGACCCTCCTCACCCGTGCCGCCGACGTCACCTTGAAGGAGCGCCGCCCGTTGGTGCTGATGGTGCGCGAAACGCCGCTCCATCTCGGCCATTTGCGCAGCCTGACGGCGCTGGCCGAGATGGGCGCGATCATCGCCCCGCCGGTGCCCGCCTTCTATGCCGAGCCGGCGACGCTCAACGACATGGTTGATCACACGCTGGGCCGCCTGCTCGACCTCTTCGGCCTCGATGCGCCGCAGGTAAAGCGCTGGGGCGAGCCCGACGCCGCGCCGGCGACCTTGAGCCCGCTGCGCCGCAGCAAGCCGGGCTGAGGCCGCGCCTCAGCGGCTGCGCGCCGCCGCCAGCCAAATGCCGCCGCCGATGAGACAGAGACCGCTCGCGCGCGAGACCAGGCGGGTGCGGCGGCGCGACAGCAGCATGCCGGCACGGCCGGTGAGCAGCGCGTAACCGCTGTCCGACAGTGCCGCCACCGCCATCGCCGTGAGCGAGAGCAGCACGACCTGGCCGACATAGGCGCCGTGCGGGTCGACGAATTGCGGGATGAACGCGCCGAAGAACAGCAGCATCTTGGGATTGCTCAACGCGACCAGCATGCCCTGCAGCAGAAAGCCGCCGCGCGGCCGCGGCGCGCGCCGCGCCTCGTCCAGGCGACCCGAGGCGCGGAGCAGCTTCACGCCGATCCAGATGAGATAGACCGCACCCAGCAGGCGCAGCCAATCGAACCACCATCCCATGGTGGCGATGACGGTCGAGAGGCCAATGACGAGAAGCCCCATCATCAGGCCGAGACCGAGCTGGGTTCCGGCGACGTTCAGCAAGCCCGCGCGCGAGCCATGGGTAAGGCTGTTGGCGACGATGAGCGTCACCGTCGGTCCGGGAATGACGGCGATGAGCGCGCAGGCGACGAGATAGGCGAGGTAGGCTTCGAGCGACATGGGACCGATCCTCCGCGGCGCCGGGAGCCGGCAGCGATATTCTTGCGCCCTATCCTAGAGGCGCCGCCGGCGTTTCCAAGCACCCGATCGGAGGCGCTGCCGCAACAAGCCGGCATCGGCGAGGGACGCGCCGCCGCTGGTCGGTCAGGTGGTAAAGAGATATTCTCGTGTGCGGCACGCTTGTCGCGCCGCGATTCCGGTCTTCGCCAGACCGCTGCGGCGCTTGCTCTCGGGCTCCAAGAGAGCCGTGCCGGCCGCACGGCACAAAGCAATTTCGGTTCAGATCATTCGCTCGACCCAGGGGCGCACGAGCCGAATCTCCGACGGCGGCCCGCGCCTCGATAACAACAGGGAGGAATTCCGATGACGATCAGGCCCGACCCGACCTTCCACGCATCGCCCAGGCTGGCAATGGAAGCCGCACCGGAGACCTTTGCCTATACTTTGCTGTTGAGCCCGGATTTCTCGCAGCCCGACGCGCTCGCCGTGATCGATGCGAAGCCGGGCTCGCCGCGCTTCGGCAAAATCGTCCACACCGTGACCATGCCCTACAAGGGCGACGAGTTCCACCATTTCGGCTGGAACGCGTGCTCGTCGGCCTTGTCGCCGCTCAGCGGCCACGCCTTCCTTGAGCGACGCTACCTCATCATCCCCGGCATCCGGTCGTCGCGCATCTATGTCGTGGATACCAAGCCGGATCCCACCCAGGCGAAGATCCACAAGATCATCGAGCCCGAAGAGGTCTTCAAGAAGACCGGCTATTCGCGGCCGCACACGGTGCATTGCGGGCCGGAAGGCATCTATGTCAGCACCCTCGGCGGCGGCGGCAAGAACGGAACCGATGGGCCGCCAGGCATCTTCATCATGGACTGCGAAACCTTCGACATTCTCGGACGCTGGGAGATCGATCGCGGGCCGCAGAAGCTGCACTACGATTTCTGGTGGAACCTGCCGCGCGATTACATGGTCACGAGCGAGTGGGCGCTGCCGCCGCAATTCGAGAACGGCATCGTCGCCGAGGATCTGCTCGCCAACAAATACGGCCATCACATCCACTTCTGGGATCTCCGCGCCCGGCGCAACGTCCAGACGATCGATCTCGGCGCCAACCATCAGATGGCGCTCGAGGTGCGGCCGGCACACGATCCCATTCGCGAGTACGGCTTCGTCGGCGTCGTGGTCGACACGACGAACCTCGAAGCCTCGATCTGGACCTGGTGGCGCGAGGACGGGAAATTCCACGTCGAGAAGACGGCGACGATCCCGCCCGAGCCAGCATCCAAGAATCAACTGCCGCCGCTGCTGCAGGGGTTTGGCGCGGTGCCGCCGCTGGTGAGCGACATCGATCTCTCCCTGGATGACCGGTTCCTCTACGTCTCCTGCTGGGGAACCGGCGAGATGCGCCAATACGACGTCACCGACCCGAGGAAGCCGAAGCTGACGGGCTCTGTCCGCATCGGCGGCATTGCCCGCCGCACGCCGCACCCGAGCGGGAGGGCCTATGCGGGTGGCCCGCAGATGGTCGAGATCAGCCGCGACGGCAAGCGTGTCTACTGGACCAACTCGCTCTATTCGAGCTGGGACAACCAGTTCTATCCCGATGGCGTGCCCGGTGCCGAGGTCATGGCTTATGCGGGTGCGAAGGGCGGCCTCGAGCTGGCAACGGATTATTGCGTGAGCTTCCCCGACGGGTACCGGGCGCATCAGATCCGGCTCGAAGGCGGCGACTGCTCGACCGATTCGTTCTGCTATCCCTCGGTTTGATTGCGAGCGGAGCGGATTTGACGCTGGCCGGGCTGTGGCTGGCGGTCATCGCGAGCGGCCTCTATCACGGGGTAAACCCCGGGATGGGTTGGCCGCTCGTGGTTTCGGCCGGCCTCATGGACAGGAACCCGCGGGCGCTGGTCAGAGCGCTGTGGCCGCTGACCCTCGGCCATCTGCTGGCGATGCTGGTGATGATTCTTCCCTTCGCCTTGCTGCTCGCTCTCGTCGAATGGCAGCCGCAGATCCGCGTCGGCGCCAGCCTCCTGGTCATCGGGTTCGGCGTCTTCCGGCTCGTCAACCGGCGCCATCCGCGGGCGCTGGCGCGGATACCGCCGACGCAGCTCGCGCTCTGGTCCTTCTTCGTCGCGATCGCTCATGGCGCGGGATTGATGCTCGTGCCGATCTATCTCGGACTCTGCCGCGCCGCCGACCGCGACACCGGCCATGAAGCGGCCGGCGCCCTGATCAACGCCAATCTCGGTATGGCGGTGCTGGTCGCCATCGTCCACTCGGTTGCGATGATCGCCGCCAGCGGGTGCCTGGCGTGGCTCGTCTATCGCTATCTCGGTCTCAAATTCCTGTCGCGCAGCTGGTTCAATCTCGATGCGGTCTGGGCTGCCAGCCTCATCGCGGTGGGCGGCCTTTCGCTTTCGATCAGCGTGGCGAGCCGATACTGAGCCGCGTCGCGATCGTGCGCGGCGCGCCGCGTCAGCGCACGAAAATGCGGACTTCGGCGGCTTCCCCCGTCTGCGGCGTGGCGAGGGTCAAGGTGAGCTGATTCGACGGCACGCCGGCGCTCATGAGCGAGCGGACGACGCCTTCCGCGTCGGCTTTCGATTTCTCCCGGGCGCTCGCGACGGCATCGGGCGCGCCTTCCGCCGGCGCGGAGGCGACGACGTCGAAAATCGCGGTGGGCTTGCGCTGGAGCGCCATGGCGGCAGCTTTGCGCACGGGCTCGTCATAGGGGACGTTCGGCTGGTCGAAGCGGATCACCACCAGCGGCGCCTTTGCGTCCAGATCGCTCGGCGGTGATGCGGGCGGCGCGGATGTGCCCGAATGCGGCCGCGCCGCCTTGGCGAGCCGTGCGGCAGCGGGTTTCGCAGCGGCGGCGCGCGGCACAGCCGAGCTTGCGCCCGTGCCCGCGGGCGCGCCTTCGATCGCCGAAGCGAGCCGCATCAATTCTGCGCGGTCCTGCGTGACAGTGGCGGTCTGTTTTTCAATTTCGCCGCCGACCGCGGTCTTCTGCGTTCGCGCAGCTTCTTCTGCCGCGACGGCATCGGCCTCGATCGCCGCCAGACGCTGTTGATCCGCCGCGCTCCCCTGGAGGGCGCGGGCGCGCGTGGCCGAATCGCCGATGTAGGCGGCGGACGCGGCGTCTTGCGCGCTTTGGACCGAGAGCGCGACGAGCTGAGCCATGCTGCCATCCATCCGCGCCAGCGCCGCTTGGGCATCCGTCCAGTGCCCGAGAAGCACGGGATCGCCTGTCGCCTTTCCGCTCTGAACGCCAGTTCTGACCGCGCCCGCCGCGGCCTCATAGGCGGCGCCGTCGCGGGCGGCACCGTCGCGGATCTGTTGAAGCGATGCACCGCGATTGGCGACGCGCGCCCTGATCTGATCAAGCTCGCCTTGCAGCCGCCCGGCGTCGCTGGCGAGGAACGCCGCGGCCGTGCCCGCCGGCATCGACGCTTGGACGGCCGGCGCGGAGGTCGGCGCCGCTGTCGCAGAAGGCGCTGGCGCGGGCTTTGCGCCATTGCTCATGAGGCCGCCGGCCGGCGCACCGATGTTCGGCCCGCCCTGCATGACGACGCTGCTTGGCGCAATCGCCTCTACCCGCCCGCCGGACGCCGTCGATGGAGAGTCGGATGAGCATGCGCCGAGCGGGGCGGCGAGAAGCAGCGCCGCCGCCGCGGCACTCATACACCACGCGCAAGTCTGCATCGCGTCCCTTCCGGCCCAGCATCGCGGGCGGCGCGGAAGCGCAGCTTGATACCGCAGCCTCGTTTCAAAGCCGGGCTGCTCCCATTCACGCATCCGCGGCTGAAATCGCAAATCGGGTATTTCCCGAGTCTCGTCGGGCAGAAAGCGCAACGCTCGCGTGTCAAATGGCCGTAGCGCACGGCGTGCAGACTCGCCGCAGGCGACGCGCTTCGTCAAGGTTTGTCCCAAAACGGACATTGCCCTCGGAACCTGCAGCCGATGATCATCGATTCGCGTTTTCGACGCCGATTTGCTTTGTCTTGTGCTTACGGTTGACCGCGCTCGTCGTCACCGATGGCGCGAGCTTGACCCGCTTGGCCCACCGGGGATAGCGTTCGAAGAAAAGCGTTGCAGGGAGGGATCAACCCATGGCGTCCTTGACCATAACGCCGCTGACGGACCATACGGGCGCCGAAGTCACGGGGATCGATTTCACCGCGCCCGTCGACGGCGAGACCCGCGCCAGGCTCAGCGCCGCCTTCGCCGAGCGTCACGTGCTGGTGATGCGGGACCAGCACTTCACGCCGGAGCAGTTCAAAGCCGCGGCAACGATCTTCGGCGAGCTGCAGCAGCACGACAAGCGCGAGCATCACGTCCCCGGCCATCCCGACGTCTATTACGTCTCCAACGACGAGATCGTGAACGGCAAGCGCATCATCCCGGGCGAGACCTTCCACACCGACCACTCCAACCACCCGCGCCCGCCGAAGGCGACCATGCTGTTCGCGGTCGAGCTGCCGTCGCGCGGCGGCGACACGCAATACGTCAACATGCACGAGGCCTATCGCGACCTGCCCGAAGCGACCAAGCACAGGATCGACGGGCTGAAGGCGGTGCATGTCTATTTCAGCAAGTACAGCCCGCGCGCGCTCGGCGCTATCGACGAGGACAGCTTGCGCCGCGTGCCGCCGCCCGGCATTCACCCCTTGGTGCGCACGCACCCGGAAAACGGCCGCAAGGCGCTCTACCTCAACCCGGTGCGCATGGAATCCATCCTCGGCCTGGAGGACGCCGATGCGCTGGCGCTGATCGAGGAATTGATGCGGCACGCCACCCGGAAGAAATACGAGTATCGCCACACCTGGCGTCCGGGCGACTGGGTGATGTGGGACAATCGCAGCGTCATGCACCAGGCCAACGCCGATTACGACATGAACGAGCGGCGCTACCTCTACCGCCTCATGCTCAAGGGCGAAGCGCCGATCTGAGCGGGTCGGGGCGATCGCCTTTGTCACCGCACCCGGGGCAGGAAAAGATTCACCACTGAGACACGGAGACACAGAGAAGCGAAGAATGGCGCGCATAGCGCGCCGACAACCTAATCTCCGTGCCTCCGTTGCCTCTGTGGTGAATAATACGCGACAGCCCCGCTGTCACTGGGCCTTGCGGACGAGCTTCTGCAGGCTGCGCAGGGTCTTGGGTATGGGCTCGCCGGGATGGACGTATTTCTCCCAGGCCGTCCACGACACCTCGCCGACATAGAGATCACCGTGTGAATCGAGGGCGAGGCCGTGCGGCGCCATGAACTGGCCGTGCGGCAAGCCGGAACGCTCGTCGACGCGGGAGACGAGCCGCCCGTCGCGGCCGAGGATGCTGATGCGCGGCCCGAGATTGGGGAAGTTCATGTTGACGGGCTGGTGCGGCCCGAGCTCGCCGACATAGCAGACGCCGTGGGCGCCCCCTTCCATATAAAGGGCGCAGGGGCGATGCAGGTTGTTCCACTGCGCTTCGTATTTGCCGTCGCCGGCGAAAACCTGGACGCGGTGATTTTCGCGATCGGCGACATAGACCCAGCCATCCCCGTCGCAGACGATGTTGTGCGGGATATTGAACTGGCCCGGATCCGAGCCGCACTCGCCCCAGGAGAACAGCAATTTGCCGTCGGGCGAGAATTTGTGCACGCGGGCGTTGGCGTAGCCGTCCGACACATAGATCTCGCCCTGCGGCGACAGTGCCGTATGCGTGCAGCGGTTGAACGGCTCGCCGCTCATGAATTTGCTCGGCCGGCCGGGGATGCCGATCTCGAACAGCACCTTGCCCTCGAGCGTGCATTTGCGGACGGTGTGATCGCCATCATCGGTGCAGTAGAGCGCGTCGTCCGGCCCGATATGCAGCCCGTGCGCGCGCTTGAAGAGCTTCTCTCCCCAGGCGTTCAGCAGGTTGCCGTCGCGGTCGAAGACCATCAGCGGATGATCGCCGCGGTTGAAGACATAGACGCGATCGCGCCGGTCGACGGCTACCGCGGCGACATCGCAGAACGTCCAACCGGCGGGCAGCTTCGCCCAGTCGGCAACAACCTCGTAGGTATAGCCTCCACGTCCGACAATGGCCTCCGGCATAGCGACCTCCCTTTTGCTCGCTCCAGGATACAGCGCAAACCGATGATCGTCGCCAGCGCAAGCTGAATTCACGAATCCCAACCGCAGCGGACTTAACGCCAGCGCTGCGCTTCGCCGCGGTCGTAGCGCCGCCATCGAACTACAGGCATTGCGCCCATCGTTTGCGTGCGGCACCTGATACCGCCGCCTCAGACCGCGATGGAAAATGGCTGGCTTCGCGCGCAGCCGCAGCAGGCGTTGCGGTGGCCATAAACCGATGCGGGCAGGGGTGATCGCCGCCCGCTTTTGGAGGAGACAGTGATGAACGCATACCGGCCTTATCTCGCCGAAGGCATCGGCACGTTCGTGCTGGTTTTCGGCGGCTGTGGCAGCGCCGTTCTCGCCGGCAGTCACATCGGCTTCCTCGGCGTGGCCCTCGCCTTCGGCCTGTCGCTGCTCGCGATGGTCTACACCATCGGCCCGATCTCGGGCTGCCACGTAAATCCGGCGGTAAGCTTTGGTCTCTATCTCTGCGGCAGGATCGACGGGCGCACCGCCGTGGGTTATGTCATCGCGCAGATTGTGGGGGCGATCCTGGCCGCCGCCGTCTTGCTGCTCGTGGCGAAGGGAACGGGCTCCTATGATCCCGTCGCCGCCGGCTTTGCCAGCAACGGCTATGGCGCGCGATCGCCGGGCGGCTATGACGTCGTCTCCGCCTTCGTCGTCGAGATCGTCCTCACCGGCTTCCTGGTTCTGACCGTTCTCGGCGCAACCGACCCCGCGGCCCCCGTCGGCTTCGCCGGCCTCGCGATCGGGCTGGTCCTGGCGCTGATCCACCTCGTCGGGATTCCCGTGACCAACACCTCGGTCAATCCGGCGCGCAGCATCGGGCCGGCGCTGTTTGCCGGCAGCGCCGCCATCGGACAACTCTGGTTGTTCATCATCGCGCCTTTGCTGGGCGCCGCTTGCGCGGCCGGGTTGTACGCGCTGTTACGCTCGCCGGTTCCGGCGTTCACGACGCAGCAGGCGGAAGAAGCTTTGCCCCTTGAACAGACCGAACGCCTGGCGACGGCCGGCGCGAAGCCCGCGCGAACCCAGAAAAGCTGATTCACCGCCGACGGCCGTTCCTCGACAGGAGATGGTGGCTTCGCTCTGCCATCGTCGCTAACCTCGGTGCTGCAGAGGCATGGGGGCCGCAATGGTCGGGTCCGTCGCCGTCGGCTTGGGCTTGATGGCATTCCCCTTCGAGGATGCGCGCGGCTATTGGCGCTGGGTCGATCTGTGCGAGGCAAGCGCGGTCGACTCGCTGTGGCAGACCGACCGCATCGTCAGCCGCGAGCCGATCCTGGAATGCATGGCGGTCATGGCGGCGCTCGCCGGCCGCACGCAGCGCTTGAAGTTCGGCATGAACGTGGTGTCGCTGGCGCTGCGCGATCCGGTCCTGGTGGCCAAGCAATGCGCCACCATCGATGTGCTCTCGCAAGGCCGGCTGTTGCCGGCCTTCGGCATCGGCAGCCCGCTCGCGCCGGAATGGCAGGCGCTGTCGGTCGACACCGCCGGCCGCGGACGCAAGACCGATGAGGGCCTGGAGATCGTCCGGCGCCTCTGGCGCGAGGACGAGGTGCATTTCACCGGCGTCCATTACCACCTCGCCGGCGCCTCGATTTCGCCGAAGCCGGTGCAGGCCGAGCTGCCGATGTGGATCGGCGGCTCCTCCGCCGCGGCGATCCAACGGGCGGCACGCTTCGGCACCGGCTGGCAAGCGGGGGTGGAGACCCCGGCCCAAGTGGCGCCGGTCGTCGCGGCCATCCGCGCCGCCGCCCGCGCCGCCGGACGCAGCTTCGATGAAGACCATTTCGGTGCCGGCTTTCCCTACCGCTTCGGGCGAGCGGACGATCCCGTTCTGACGCGTCCGATGGCGGCCTACCGCAAGCGCACCGGCCACGATCCCTCGGGCTATTTCGCCATCGGCGACGGCGCGGCCATCGTCGAGCGGATTGCCGCCTATATCGAAGCCGGCGCAACCAAATTCATTCTGCGGCCGGTGGCCGAGGGCGTCGAGGACATGCTGGCGCAGACGCGGCTGCTGCTGGAGGAGGTGCTCCCGCACGTGGCGCGGCGCTGGCCGAAGCCAAGCTAGGGTTGGGAGGACAAGCCATGCGCCTCGGCATTCATCTTCCTCATATCGGCCGCAAAGCCGGGCCGGACGCCATCCGGCGCGCGGCGCTGCAGGCCGAAGCGCTCGGCTTTGCCGATGTCTGGGCGAGCGAGCATGTCATCCTGCCCAAAGGTGCGCCCTATCCGCCGTCGCCCGCCTTCCTCGAGCCGATCCTCACTTTGACCTGGGCGGCCGCCGCCACAAGGCGCGTCGGCCTCGGCACCAGCGTTTACGTCTTGCCGATGCATCACCCCGTGCCGGTCGCCAAGCAGATCGCGAGTTTGCAATGCCTCAGCGGCGGGCGCGTCATCTTCGGCATCGGCGTCGGCTGGCTCGAAGCCGAGTTTGCCGCGCTCGGCGCTCCGTTCCGCGAGCGCGGCCGGCGCATGGACGAAAGCATCGCGCTGCTGCGCGCGCTGTGGAGCGACGATCCCGTCAGCTTCGAGGCCCGCGCCGTCCCGACCGAGATCGCCGAGATGCGCATGCAGCCCTTGCCGTCGCCGCCGATTCCGATCTGGGCGGGCGGCATCTCGGATCAGGCGCTGGCGCGCGCGGTGCGGCTCTGCGACGGCTGGCACGGCACGCGGCTCACCCCGGAAAAAGCCGCACCGATCGTGGAGCGCCTGCGGCGCGAGCGACCGGAGCCCGGCTTTGCCATCTCGCTGCGCAGCGGCTGGGACGGCAAGGATGCGGCCGAGCTGCACGACCGGCTGGCGGCCTTCGGCACCGCCGGCGTCGGGCATGTTCTCGCCGAGCCCGTCGCGCGCGAGATCGAGGATTGGCTGCGCAGCGTGGAGCAGATCGCGCGTGCCGCCGAAGGGGTGACGAGTCCGAGCTGAACGCTCTCGGCGCTGCGGCGCGAGGCCGCCGTCGTTCCACCTGATCGAGCAGAGACTTGTCGGTAGAAGCGAAGGGCGCCGTCAGCCGATCGCGCGGTGAGCGAACCCTGCGCGCCGGCGCTCATCGCTGCCGGTCGCCCTGATCTCAGTTGGCACCGGTCGCGTCAATCACCATAGTTTCCTCGACGGAGAACGGAGGAGGGCCACCGGACATGAGCACCGAAACAAAAGTTGCCGTCATCACCGGCGCGTCGCAAGGGATCGGGGAAGCTCTCGTCAAGGCTTACCGCGGCCGCAACTACCGGGTGGTCGCGACGGCGCGGTCCATCAAGCCATGGGATGACGACGACATCCTCGTCGTCGCCGGCGACATTGCCGATCCGAAAACGGCGCAGCGCGCAATCTCCGAAGGCGTCGCGCGATTCGGGCGGATCGACACGCTCGTCAACAATGCCGGCATCTTCATCGCCAAGCCCTTCACCCAGTACACCGAGGCGGACTATGCCGCGATGGTGGGCGTCAACCTCACCGGGTTCTTCCACATCACGCAGCGCGCCATCGCCGAGATGGAAAAGCGCGGCAGCGGTCACATCGTCCAGATCAGCACGACGCTTGTCGACCACGCCATGTCCAGCGTGCACGCCGTGCTCGCGTCCTTGACCAAGGGCGGTCTCAACGCCGCGACCAGGTCGCTCGCCATCGAGTACGCCAAGCGCGGCATTCGCGTGAACGCCGTCGCACCCGGCATCATCAAGTCGCCGATGCACGCGGTCGAGACCCATGCAGCGCTCGGGGCGCTTCACCCGCTCGGGCGGATGGGCGAGATCTCCGATATCGTCGACGCGATCTTGTATCTTGAATCGGCGAGCTTCGTGACCGGCGAGATCCTCCACGTCGATGGCGGCCAGAGCGCCGGCCACTGACAGGGGTATCGGCGCCGGCGCGCAAACGCGCAGGGGACCCAGCGATGACGCAGGCTTACGACATCGTCGAGCACAGTTATGACGTGGTGATCGTCGGTGCCGGCGGCGCCGGGCTGCGCGCCGCTTTGGGCATGGCGTCGTCGGAACTGAAGACCGCCTGCATCACCAAGGTCTTCCCGACGCGCAGCCACACCGTCGCGGCACAAGGCGGCATGGCCGCCTCGCTCGGCAATATGGGCGACGGAGATCATTGGCGTTTCCACATGTACGACACGGTCAAGGGCTCCGACTGGCTCGGCGACCAGGACGCCATCGAGTATATGTGCCGCGAGGCGGTGCCAGCGGTGCTGGAGCTGGAGCATTACGGCGTGCCTTTCTCGCGCACCGAGGACGGCCGGATCTACCAGCGTCCGTTTGGCGGTCAGACCCTCGAGTATGGCAAGAAGATGGCGCAGCGCACTTGCGCCGCGGCCGACCGCACCGGTCACGCCATCTTGCACACGCTCTATCAGCAATGCCTCAAGCACAATACCGAGTTCTTCATCGAATATCTGGCGCTCGACCTGCTGATGGACGAAGACGGCAGCTGCCGCGGCCTGCTTGCCTGGAACATGGAGGACGGGACGCTGCACTGTTTTCGCGCCCATCGCACGGTCCTGGCGACCGGCGGCTATGGCCGCGTCTATTTCTCCTGCACCGCCGCCCATACCTGCACGGGCGATGGCAATGCCATGGCGCTACGCGCCGGGCTGCCGCTCGAAGATATGGAATTCACCCAATTCCACCCGACCGGCATCTACGGCTCCGGTTGCCTCATCACCGAAGGCGCACGCGGCGAGGGCGGCTATCTCACCAACGCCGAAGGCGAGCGCTTCATGGAGCGTTACGCGCCGCATGCGAAAGACCTGGCCGGGCGCGACGTCGTTTGCCGCGCGATGACCATCGAGATCAACCAGGGCCGCGGCTGCGGCCCGCAGAAGGACTACATCCTGCTCCACCTCGAGCATCTCGGCGCGGAGCTCCTGCATCAGCGCCTGCCCGGCATCAGCGAGACGGCGAAGATCTTTGCCGGCGTCGATGTGGCGCGCGAGCCGATCCCGGTCTTGCCGACCGTCCATTACAACATGGGCGGCGTGCCGACCAATCTGCATGGCGAGGTCGTTACGGTGTCCGACGGCAATCCTGAAGCGGTCGTTCCCGGGCTGATGGCGATCGGCGAAGCCGCCTGCGTCTCGGTTCACGGCGCGAACCGGCTTGGTTCCAACTCGCTCCTGGACATCGTCGTGTTCGGCCGAGCCGCAGCGCACCGGGCGGTGGAGATCCTGCGGCGGGACGAACGCCACGCTCCGGTCCCCGCACAGGCCCGCGACCGCGCGATCGGCCGGCTCGACCGGATCCGATGGTCAAAGGGCACGGCGCAGGCCGGGGCGATGCGTCTGGCCATGCAGCGGACGATGCAGCGTCACTGCGCCGTCTTTCGCGATGGCCCGCTGATGCAGGAAGGTCTGAACACGCTCGACGGCGTCATCGACGTGATGCGCGTCGAGCTGGGCATCACCGATCGCTCCATGATCTTCAATACGGACCTCGCGGAAGCGCTCGAGCTCGACAATATGCTGGCGCAAGCGAGCGTCAGTCTTCATTCGGCGATCGGACGCACGGAAAGCCGCGGCGCCCATGCGCGTGAAGATTTTCCGAAGAGAGATGACGAGAACTGGCTCAAGCACACGCTCTCCTGGCTCGATGAGTCGGGCCGTGTTCGGCTCGATTACCGCCCGGTCCATATGCAGCCGCTGTCGAACGAAGTGTCGTCGATACCGCCGAAAGAGCGCGTGTACTGACGCGCGATCCCGCGACATGAGACGCTGAAAGGAGTTGACCCTATGCCACGAGAGATCAACCCGCCCGCCGGGGCTGACGCGACGGCGCCGACCGAGCTGACGCGCGCCGCGGCGCCGGCGCCGCCCTGCACGCTGGTGATCTTCGGCGCAACCGGGGATTTGACGAAGCGGCTGCTCGTTCCCTCACTCTGCCATTTGCGCCACGCCGGATTGCTGCTGGACCGCTTTACCGTGCTCGGTGTCGGACGTGCGCCGATGACCGATGAGCAGTTCCGGGCGCGCTTGGGCGAGGAGGTGCGGAATTTGGCTTCCGCCAAGGTCGCCCCCGAGGATTGGGAATGGCTGCTCTCGCGCTGCCATTATCTTGCCGGCGCCTTCGACGACACCAGCACCTTCGAAGCGCTGGCGCTGCGGCTCGAAAAGATCAGCGCGGCGCATGGCACCGGCGGCAATGTTCTGTTCTACCTCGCCATACCCGCGCAAAACTTCGCCAATGTGGTGGCGCGGCTCGGCCAAGTGAGGCTGCTCGAAGAGGTGCCGGGACGGTGGCGCCGCGTCATCATCGAGAAACCCTTTGGCGCGGATCTCCCCTCGGCGCAAGCGCTCAATCGCGACATCCTGCAGGTGCTGAGCGAAGAGCAGACCTATCGCATCGATCACTATCTCGGCAAGGAGACGGTCCAGAACATCATGGTGCTCCGTTTCGCCAACGGCCTGTTCGAGCCGCTGTGGAACCGGGACCATATCGATCACGTGCAGATCACGGTGGCCGAGACCTTGGGGGTGGAGCATCGCGGCGCCTTCTACGACGAGACCGGCGCGCTGCGCGACATGATGCCGAACCACCTGTTTCAGCTCTTCACCCTGACGGCGATGGAAGCGCCGATCTGCTTCGCCGCCGACGCGGTCCGCTCGGAGAAGGCCAAGGTGCTGCAATCCGTCCACCGCGTCAGCGCCGAGGACGTGAAGCGCAACGCGGTGCGCGCGCAATATACCGCCGGTGTCGTCGATTCCAGTGCGATGGCGGCCTATGGCGACGCGCCTGCGGTCGCACGGGCGTCGACGACGGAGACTTACGTGGCGCTCAAGCTCGCGATCGACAACTGGCGCTGGGCCGGCGTGCCGTTCTATCTGCGTACGGGCAAAGCGCTGGCGCGGCGGCGCAGCGAGGTGCTCATCC
Source organism: Allostellaceae bacterium (assembly GCA_035509275.1). Classification (GTDB taxonomy): domain Bacteria; phylum Pseudomonadota; class Alphaproteobacteria; order ATCC43930; family CGMCC-115725; genus DAHUYF01. The sequence continues at coordinate 33,961 of DATJLU010000200.1, forward strand.
GCTTCAAGCAGGCACCCTTCGCGATCTTCCGCGACACCCCGGTCGAGGCGCTCCGGCCCAACGATCTCATCCTCAAGATCCAGCCCGAGGAAGGCGTGGTGCTGCGCTTTGACGCCAAGGTCCCGGGACCCAGCATCCGCGCCGAAGGCGTCGAAATGCGCTTCAATTATCGCGACCACTTCGCCGCGACCCCGAGCACGGGTTACGAGACCTTGCTCTATGACGCGATGATCGGCGACGCCATGCTGTTTCAGCGTGCCGACAATATCGAAGGCGGTTGGAGCGTCGTCCAGCCGGTGCTCGACGCCTGGAAGAAGGACCCGAACGACGGCCTCGCCTTCTACCCCGCCGGCAGCGAAGGGCCAAAAGAGGCCGATGCGCTGCTCGAGCGCGACCGACGGCGCTGGCGGCCGCTCTCCGACGGACCGAAAGTGTTGAAGTAGCGGGACGCCTCCGCCTCAGGCGAGGCCGTAGAACGTCATCGCGCCGCCCGCCATGACCTGATGCTTCGTCTCGGGCGAGACGCCGCCGAGCCGCTCGGCGAGCATCGCCGGCGCGCCGGGGAAGAAGCCGTCGCGATGCGGGTAATCGGTCGCCCACAGGATCTTGTGCGGGCCGATATACTCCGCGAGGACGCCGATGCTGCCTTCGACCGGCTCGAAGGAGATCCAGCAATTGCGCTGGAACAATTCGCTGGGCCGCGTCTTCAGCTTGGAATCGTTGAACCCTTTGTCATCGAAATGGCGATCCATGCGGTCGAGCCAGGGCGCGATCCAGCCGCCGCCGGATTCGAGGAAGCCGATGCGCAGCTTCGGGTGGCGCTCGACGACGCCGCCCCAGATCACGCTCATGCAGGCCAGCATCATCTCCATGGTGTGCGAGATGATGTGCTGCGCGCCGCGGCCATCGAAGCGGTCGATGCCGACGGTCGGCATGCCGCTATTGCCGCCCTCATGCAGGCCGATGGCGACGTCGAGATCTTCGGCCGCGCTCCAGAACGGCTCATAGGCGGGATCGTGCAGCTTGCGGTCGTTATAGGGATTGGGCCGCAGGAAACCGCCGCGGAAGCCGAGCTCGCGGCGCGCGAAGCGCATCTCCTCGATCGCCGCGTCGACCGATTGCATCGGCAGCATGGCGATACCGAAGAGGCGGTCCGGATAGGGTTTGCAATAATCGGCGAGCCAGCGGTTATAGGCCCGGCACATCGCTCCGGCGAAGCCCGGATCGTGCACCGCGCCGGCAAAGAGACCGAGGCTCGGATAAAGGAAAGCGGCGTCGATGCCGTCCAGATCCATGTCCGGGATGCGGGCATGCGGATCGAAGCCGCCCTTGCGCCCGTCCTGGTATTCCATCGCGTCGGCCGCGACCAGGCCTTGGCGCGCACCGATGCCGCCGATCCCGCCAAAGCCGGCCTTGCTGCCGAGAATCTGCTCTTCCAGCAACAGGCGCTGCTTGCCGTCCCGATCCTTGACCAGTTTCGGCGCACGCTCGCGATAGGCGGGATCCATATAATCGTTCCACAGCGTGAACGGCTCCAACACGTGGCCGTCGGCATCAATCACCTGGTAGGTGCGGCTCATGGCGAGGCTCCGTCGCGGTTGACGCGCGCAAGAAGCGCAGGAACGATCCGACCTGGAGAGGAACAGCGCCGTTGCCAGGGCGCATCGCGCGAAAATAATACGCCTCGGCGAAAAATTCGTCACCAGGGAGGATTTCGTGAAAGCAGCGGTCGTCAGGGGAAAGGATCCGCCGGTCTATGGCGATTTCGATGAGCCGAGCGCGACGTCGGACGGCATGGTGGTCGCCGTCCGCGCGGCCGCCCTCACGCATCTCGATGTCGCCGTGGCCGAGCGACGGCACTATCTCTCGCCCGACGCCGCCGCCTTTGTCGCGGGAAAAGAGGCGGTCGCCGAGACCGCGTCGGGAGAGCGCTGTTTCTTCAATGCCAGCAGCATCCTGTCGCCTTTCGGCTCGCTGGCGGAGCGCGCGCTGGTCCGGCCGGAACGGGGTTTGCCCGTTCCCGACACGGTCCCGGATTCGCTTGCCGCCGCCTTGGGAAATGCCGGGCTTGCCGCATGGCTGGCGCTGTCCTGGAGAGCGCGGGTTCGCCCGGGCGAGACCGTGTTGATCCTGGGCGCGACGGGCGCATCGGGATTGATCGCGGTGTCGGCGGCAAAGCTGCTCGGCGCCGGACGGGTGATTGCCGCGGGGCGCAATCCGGAAGCCCTGATCCGGGCGCAACGGCTCGGCGCCGATGCGGTCATCAAGCTGGATGCGACCCCCGACCTGCCGGCCGCGCTTTGCGACACGGCCGGAGCGGAGATCGACGTCGTCATCGATTTTCTCAACGGCCAGCCCGCCGAGACCGCCTTGCCGGCGATGGCCGTCGGCGGCCGCCTGGTGCAGATCAGCTCGCTGCTGGCGCCCGGCATTTTTCTGCGCGGCCAAACCACGCGCAAGGCTTCGCTCGACGTTCTCGGCTTTGCCTATTACCACGCCCCGCTGAGAGAGCAGGCAGCGGCGTACGAACTGCTCTGCCGCCACGCGACTGCCGGCCGGATCGAGATCGACATGGCGATACAGCCGCTCGACACGATCGAAGAAGCCTGGCGCCGTCACAAGGCCGGCAGGGGACCAAGGCTCGTGCTGATGCCGGCGGGCTAGCGCGCGCCGAGTTCCGGCCGCGCGCCGCGGGTTCTCTCCCGATCGTCCAAAAGGCGATCGCGCACCAGGACTTCGTCTTGATACAAAGCGGCGATATCGGCGTCCGAATAGTCGAGCAGGCCCTTCAAGATCTCTTCATTGTGCTCGCCGAGCAAATCCGCCGCGAGCTCGGTCCGCTCGGGCCAGCGTGAGAACTTTGCCGGCAGGCCGGGAATATCGAACTCGCCGATCGCCGGGTCGTTTACGCGCCGCACGGTGCGGCGCTCGCGAAGATGGGGATGAGCCATCGCCTCGGCGAGCGTCAGCACCGGCGCGCACGGAATCCGATGCTTCTCCAGTTCTTGGATCGCGACGTCGCGTGACGGAAAACCGCCAAGCCACCTCTCGATGATGGCGCCGAGCGACACGTTGTTATCGCGCCGGGCGCGCGGCGTGTTGAAACGCGAATCTTCCGCCAGCTCGGGCATGTTCATCGCACGCACCAGCTGCGGCCATTGATGCGGCAGGACCATGATCGAGATGAACCCACCGTCGCAAGCCCGAAACACGCCTGTCGGTCCGCCGTCGGGATGCAGCGATCCCCGGCGCTGCGGGGCGAAGCGGGCGCCCCGCAGCGCGAGCTTGGGGACGTTGACTTCATGCATGTGGAAATAGGTATCGACGAGTGAGGTCTCGACATATTGACCCTCGCCGGTCCGCTCGCGATGGAGCAGCGCGAAGCCGATGGCCATGGCCGCGGCGAGGCCGGTGCTCCCGTCGCCGAGGGTGATCGGGAGCTGCACCGGCGCACGGTCGGGCTCACCGATGAGCGCCGTCACGCCCGCATAGGCAGCGCCCATGTAGTCGAAGCCAGGCTTCCGGCTGAGCGGCCCCGATTGGCCGGCCAAAGAAATCGAGCACATGACGAGTTTCGGATTGAGGCGGCTCAGCACATCGTAGGACAAGCCGAGCCGCTCCATGACCCCGGGCGTGAAGTTTTCCACCAGCACGTCGATTTTGGGGATTATCGACCGGATGAGCTCGGGGCCGCGCGGATGCCTGAAATTGAGCGCCAGGCTTTTCTTCGAGTGATTGTGCTGAAAGTAGTAGGTGCTCTGCGACGATTGCTTGTATTCCGGCGACCGCGGCTTGTCGCCGGAAAATCGCCCCCGATCGCCCGCCGGCGCCATTTCCACCTTGATCACCTCGGCGCCCAGCTCGGCGAGGATGCGGGTGCAGGTCGGGCCGGCCACGAATTGGGTGATGTCCAGAACCCGATAGCCGCTCAACATCGGCAGCGCTGTGCTCATAATCTGCTCCGGGATCGCGCGGCGCTGCGCGGGTCGAGCGTCAACCCGGCTTCCGCCAAGCGCTCTTCGAGCAGCCCGATCCGATCGTACCCCCAGAATTGCTCGCCCTCGAAGACGAACATCGGCACGCCGAAGACACGGTCGGCGGCGGCTTCCGCCTGTGCCGCTTCATAGGCGGCTTGCCCATCGCCCGCGAGATAGTGACGGTAGGCCATTTCCGAAAGCCCGATACTCGCCACAAGCGCGGCAACCGCGTCCGGCTGATCGGCTTCAAACTCGCGCCGGAAGAATCGCTCGAAAGCGGTGCGGCTGTACTCGAGCAGCTTCCCATGACGTTCCGCGAACAGCCCGCCGATCAGCGCCGGCGTCGTGTCATAGATCTTCAGCGGTCCCTTCAGGATGATGCCGCCACGCTTGTTGGCCCAGCGGCGCGCGTCCATGTAGGAGTACTTCACCTTGTATTCGGAATAGAGGCTCCGCTGCCCCGACCCCTTGATGCGCAGCTGAAAGGGCTTCCACCGCAGACGCAGGTTGAAGCGCGTTTCGAGCGCGAACGCCGGATCGAACGCGAGGAATGCGTATGGGCTTTTGTAGTCCGAATACATCTTGAGCTCTCTCGCGGTCGTCGGATCCTGCATTACTGCCTCCACGCTTTGCGACGCTCGTTCAGCCCCGTGCCACGCGGGCGGCCGCCGCGGCGTCGTAACCGGGGAGCACGCGCGCGTCGATGACGACCGCGCCGCCGGCGCGGGCGAGCCTCACCGCCTCGCGCGCCGCGTCCGCGAGATCACGCGGCGTGCGCACCGGGCCAAGACCGGCAAGGCCCTGAGCGCGGGCGAGCGCGGCGAGATCGATCTCGGGATCGCCGATCTGCTGGCCGATCCATTTGTTCTCGACCGGCCGCTCGCGCATTCGGGCGATACGCTCCTGATGGACTTCGTCGTTGTAGAAGGATCGGTTGTTGGCGATGACGGCGATGAGCGGGATGCGGTAATGCGCCGCCGTCCAGAAGGCCGAGCAGCTCATGAGAAAATCGCCATCGCCGAGCACCGCCACCGGCAAGCGCCCGCTGTCCCGCAAAGCGAGCGCGGCACCGATCAGCATGCCCGGACCCGATCCGATCCCGGCGCCGCCATCACCGCCGAGAAAGTCGAGCGGATGGCGGAAATGCCAACTCTCCCCGCGCCAACCCAGCGGCAAGCGCACAAAGGAAACGCGCTCGCCGGCGAGAGCCTGGCCCAGCGCCGCGGCGAGCGTCGACATATCCAGCGGCGCATCGTCAGGCGGGGGTCCAAAGGCCGGCGCCGTCGCGGTCTCTTCCGGAAGGCTCCCTGGTCCAACGCCCAAGAGATCCGCGACCGCATGGAGGGCGGTGTCCGGCTCGCAGGCCAGATGGATATCGGCGGGCGGCAGCGCCTGGTGCTCCATGCCCCAGCCATTATGGAGCTGATGGTCCATCGAGACCTGAATGATCCGCGCCGTCGCCGCGCCGCCGGCCTGCTTCAGCGCGCCGGCGAGGTCGAGCCAATCGAGGCTCAGCACGACATCCGCCGTGCGGATCGCCGCGGCACTCGCCTCATCGAGGAAAAGGCTCGGTCTTCCCGCATGCAGCGGATGATCGGTTGGAAACGCGGCGCCGAGCTTGAGGCTGGTGATGACGCGGGCATGCAAGCCCTCGGCGAGCGCTACGCGCCGCGCCCAGTCGGCAGGTTGGCGCGAGAGGCGTCCGGCAAGGATCGCCGGGGCGACGGCGTTGCGGAGCAGCGCAGCCGTCTGCGCCAGGGCTTGGCGGTCGGGCGCGGGCGGCGCCGGCGGTTGGAAGCGCCGCAGCTCCGGCAGGGCCGGCATTGCGTCGATGCGCGCCTCCTGCAGGCTCTGGTCAAAGCAGAGATAGACCGGCCCCTGCGGCGCGGTGCGCGCGTATTGATCGGCGCGCAGCAACGCCTCGATGGCGGCTTCGATCGAGGCAGGCTGGTTGTCCCACTTCACATAAGGCCGCACCAGCGCCGCCTGATCCGCCGCGGTGTGCAGCCAATCGATCCAGGGGCGCCGGCGCGCCGCATCGACGGGACCGGTGGCGCCCAGGATCAGCACCGGCACCCGATCGCACCACGCATTGAAGATCGCCATGGTGCCGTGCATCAGCCCGACATTGCTGTGCAGGATCGCGGCCATGCGCTCGCCGGCGACCTTGGCATAGCCATGGGCGATGGCAACCGCGTGCTCCTCGTGGAGACAGAGCAGCATCTGCGGCGCTTCATTGCCGAGATGGTTCACCAGACTGTCGTGCAGACCGCGGTAGCTTGCGCCCGGATTCAAGGCGACGTAGCGAATGCCGAGCGCCCGCAGCATCTCGGCAATGGCGTCGCTGCCCCAGAGACTGGACGGCATCGACGGGATCGGACGCTCGATGCCGGGCCGGTTCGCGCGCGCATTCATGGCGGACCTCGCTGATCTCGGCACCACCGAACGCCCATCGGCAGTCGCGGGCCGACGTGCGAATCATGCGGGATTCGCCCGTCGAATCAATGGTGTTTCAGTCGGCTGGTGCACAGCTAGGGAACGCACATATCTCCCACCATCGCCTTGCCCGCGAAAGCGGGCATCCAGAGCCTCAGACGTGATGATCGGGGCGCGTGCTCTGGGTCCCCGCTTTCGCGGGGACGGCAGGAAATTTACTGCAATGGCAATACTTTTGAAGACGTCTGCATACCCTAACGCTTTTGCGAAGACGACGAAGAATTGGGAGCTTCCTCCCCATCGATTTGCTCTAAAGGACCGGCTCCGCGGCTCGCCGCCGCCCCTCGCGCCGCTCGGTGACCAGCTCGAGCTGGCCGACGGTTTCCTTGCCGAAGAGCAGCGGCACGCAGGCACCAAGCGCCACCACCACCATGATCGAGCCGAAGAACACTGTCGGATTGCCGGTGTAAGGCTCCAACAGGAACGGCGCCAGCACCCCCGAGAACACACGCGCGGTCGCCTCGCCGAAGAAATGCCCGCGGCCGCGCAGCGCGGTGGGGAACTGCTCGGAAAGATAGACGCGGACGGCGGTGAAGGAGGACAGCACGGTAAGGCCGGTGATGATCGCGCCCGCGGTCATCGCCACCGTCGCATAGGAACCGGTGTTGTGCGCCATGCCCATCAAGGCCAAGCCGGGGATAGCGCCGGCGAGGCAATAGGTGATGGTCCAGCGGCGGCCGATGACCTCCATGATAAAGCCGGTGAACAACTTGCCCGGGATCGTCACCACGAACAGCAAGGTGCTGAGCCCAAAACTCAACCCGACGGCCGCGCCTTGATCGACCAGCGCCTTCGGCAGCAGGATCGCCGTGCAGTAATAGGCGCTCGCGGCAGCCGCGCCGCAAAGGATGCCCACCACGGTCCAGCGCAGCTGGCCTCTGCGGAACAGCGCCGTGAAGGGCGGAAGCGCCTCGCGCGCCGCGTCGAGATCGGGGCCGAGATCGGCGACGGCCAGCGGCGGCACGCGATTGCCGCACCGCTCGATCATCCGATTGACCGTCTCGACCGCGGCTTGCGGGTCGCCCCTTCTGAGATACCAACGCGGGCTCTCCGGCAGGCCAAAATGCACCAGCAATGGCACGATCCCCAAGGCAAGCCCGCCCGGCAGCGCGATCAGCCGGAAGCCGTTCGGATTGCCGGCAAGCAGGAAGCCGATGAAAGGCAGCAGGGTGAAGGCGCTCGCCAGCATGACCTCGAAGATCGCGCCATAGGTACGCCGGTGCTGCTTCGGCATGAGCTCGGCCGCGATCGGGAAGGGGGCCGAAACGGCGAAGCCCAGGCCAATGCCGGTAAGCAAGCGGATGAGGATGAGCTGCGCGCCGCTCTGCGCCACGGGTATCATCAGCGTGAAAAAGGTGCTGACGACCACGCCGAGCTGCATCACCATCTTGCGGCTGATGCGGTCGGACATCGCCGAAGCGATATAGCCGCCCACGACAACCATGAGAATCGGTGCGACGGCGAGCCAGCGGATTTGCTCGGCGGTGAGCTGCAGCGGCTGCTTGGCCAGCACCAGCAGCGAGCCGCCGAGAGCGAGATCGTAGCCCTCGACGAAGCCGACGGTGCCAAGCACCAAGATGACCGTCAGGTGGTAGGTGCTGAAGGGAATGCTGTCGAGCTTGCGCCCCAGAACATGGCTGGCCGGAAGCGTCGACCTGCCGAGACCATCGGTCGTGCTCATGGCGGTCTCCCCGATCTGTTCGATGCGGGGGACGGGTGCGGCTACACCAAAGACACGCGGCGCTCTTGCCTATTGCCCGAAAAGATGCGTGAACGACCAAACAGCCTTGCGCTGACGCCACGATGTCCCGGGGCAGCCCTGTCCCGCCACCGGCTCGAACGTGTAGCTCTGTCGCTGTCGATCGAAAGGTGCTCTTTCAGCGCCCTTGCGTTATTTCCGTTTTGAGAAGCACGGCTCGCTTAGGATGAACCGTGAATTCACTCTACTCCATCGCGCCACTGCTTGCCACGCTGATGGAGGAGACTAGCTCCCGAGTGTCGGCTTCGGCCGGTGGCGTCTGACGGCCTCCGGATTGGTCGAATCCGCGCCCATATAGACGCCGCGTTCCCAGCGGCGCTTCAGGGGATCGGCGACCTTCAGCGTCATGCGGCCGATCTTGTCGATCTCGATCTCCACCGTCTCGCCGTCCTGCAACGCGCCCAAGCCCTCGTGATTGGTGCCGCAAGCGATGACGTCGCCGGAGTTCATCGTCATCACCGCGGTGGCGAACTCGATGAGTTCCGGCACCGGGTGCTCCATATCGTCGGTATTGTAGTTGTGACGCAGCTGGCCGTCGTTCCAGAAGCGCACGATGAGATCGTTCGGCTCGGGAATCTCGTCGGCGGTGGCGATGCAGGGGCCCAGCGGCGCGAAGGTATCGAAGGACTTGCCGAGCCAGCTCGCCGGCGGCCCAACCGGCCAGGTCCGACGCCCGTCGCCGCGTGCCGACACGTCGATCATCGCGGTGTAGCCGAACACGGCGCTCCGCCAGTTCGCGCGCGGCACCTTCTTCGCCGGGCCTTTGATGACGATGGCAAGCTCGGCCTCATGCATGAAGATCCAGGGCAGGGTGAATTCGGGCAACATGATCGTGTCACCGGGCCCCACCACCGCATCCGGATTCTTGAGGAACATGCTGAGCGGCCGCGGCTCACGCTGCGCATGCTCCCAGTAGTTCGCAATGCAAGCGAGGATCTTGCCCGGCCGCGGCAGCGGCGGGCACAAAAGGAGCCGGTTCAGCGGCAGCGCCGCGCCGCGCGCCGCGAGCTCCTCGAGGGCCGGCCGCAGCCTGTCGAAATCATCGATGATTCCCTGCATCGTCAGCTGCGGCGTGTAGCTCTGCTTCACGGCGCCGGCGATGTCGACGACACCGCGCTCCGTGAGGAGCCCGGGCAGAGGTTCGCGCGCGGCTTCGTGGCGGAAGAGCACCAGCTTCATCATCCCCTCCCTGGACCAGAAGTCCCAGCATTCTGCCGCAAATTCGCCCGCTATGGCAGGCGCGCGGTGCGGTTATCGCTTCCCGCTTTCGCGGGAATGACGGAAACAGAGATGGGAGTCAGCGGGTTTTTCGAAATGTGCACATACGGTGGCGTGAGAATGGGGTCCACCTCGACGCGGCCCGATGCCTGAGAAAATCCCTTCGCCGGCGCTTTGTTCAGGCTCGCCTACGCCGGCGCGGCGTAGCTTGGGCGCCTCGGCCACCACCCGGCTCGCCACCAGCGCCAGCGCCAACGCGATGGACCGTCAGCCTCGCTGATCGTCACGACCGGGGCTTCCTCCGCGGTCATCGCCTTGATTTCGGCGGCAACGATCCAGGCGGCCATCTCAGCCGAGAGCCGCTTCAATTCCGCCCGCACCTCCCGTTCCGGCCCGTACTCAGCCAGCGCCTTGAAGCGCAACGCCACTTCGCGATATTCGCTCAATCCCTTCACGACCGCCTCCCAGCGGATATCCGCCGAAATCCTCCATCGCCTCGTGGTCCTTTGACTCAGGGCAAAAAAGGGCGCGGCGCGATTTCCGACCGGGCGTGGCGGAACTGCCACATCGGTCGAGTCTTCTCAATCCGTGGTCGAGAGCCGGGAAAAGCACGGCGATGGGCGAGCGACAGGGTTTACCGACGGGGGTCGCCGGCGCGGCTACGCGCCTTTGATCCAGCGGACGATATCGCCGACGACCTCGTCCTCGATGCCGAAATAGCCGTGACGCGCCAGCGCCTCGCAGGGGGCGCTCTCGGGCGGGCTGCCACCGCTGACCGCGATCAGCTGCTTCTTCGGGGCGTGGGTGAAGCCTGCCATCAGTCTCGGCACGGCCTCGAACGGGCAGAGCGGGCAGGCATCCTCTTTGTTGTGGACGAAGAGGGTCGGCACGGTGATGGCGCCGACATCGACGGTGGCCTCGATCGGCGCCGTGCGCCGGTTCGCCGCGACGATGCTCGAGGTCAGCACCAGCCCGTCGGAACCGCCGGTCTTGAGCCGCGCCGCGGCATTAGCCGCCGAGATCGTGCCCATGCTGGTGCCGATGAGCCAGACCGGCACCGGCGCCTTCTGGCGGAGATAGGCGATGACCGCGGCAATGTCCTGGGCGTGCTCGGCCGAGCTGCGGAAGCCCTCGAGCCCGTCGGGATGGTCCGACGGGGCATCGACCGAGGCGACGAGAAAACCGGCGGCAGCGAAGGCGCCGCGGCTGCGGATGAGGAAATTCTTGCCGTTCAGCACCGGCCGGTGTGCGCTGCCGAGAAGGCCGTTGCCGCCGGTAAAAAGGATGACGCTGGCGACGGGCGGTCCCGGCGGCGTCAGCAGATAGAACGGCTCGGTGACGCCCGGTCGGGTCGGCAGCTGGATGAGCTCCTCGCCCGCATGCGCCGGCAGGATCGCCAGTGCCAGCAGCAGGGCCGCCGACAGCAACGCCTTGATATGCACGGTGCCTCTCCCCCTTTGCGATGAGCGCGCCGGCGCCCTGTCCCCTCACCCGGCAGCGGCGGCGATGGCGGCGAAGATCGGCGCCGCGGTGTCATCGGCGTCCTTGCCGCGCAAATAGAGCCTGAGATTGGCGGCGGCATCGGCCGCCCGCTCGCTCTCGGGGCGCGCGGCTTCGGCCGGCGCCAGCAGTTGCAACCGGCGCTGGGCGATGCGTTCGGCGGCGAGCTCCGCCGCCTTCGCCGCCTCGTAGAGCTCAAGCACCGGACCGGTGCGATCCTCCTCCTTGAGCGCCCGGCGCGCCGCGCGCAGCCGTTCGATGACGCTATTGCGCCAAGGCGTGTTGGTCTCTTCAGCCTTCGTCAGATCGGCGGCGCCGAGCCGGCCGCGACCGCTCAACCCGACCCAGCAGGCATAGAGCACGAGGTTGACGTCGCAGTGATGCCGATCCTGCAGCGCAATGCAGGCGGGCGATACGCCCGGCCGGCCGTAAAAGCCCAGGGTGAAGGTCCAGAACGGATCGGCGGTCTCAGCCATCACCAAGACTAATACCAAGTCCGCGCGCGGTGCGCACCATCGCCCCGTCGGGGTCGACCTGCTGCGGCGCCGCCACCGCCTCTTCCAGCGGCACGTCGACCACGGCGCGGTTCTGCCAGGCGACCATGCGATCGTACCTGCCGGCGGCGATGAGGTCGACGGCGTGAACGCCGAAGGCCGAGGCGATCATGCGGTCGCTCCAGGTCGGCTGACCCCCACGCTGGCCGTGGCCGAGGATGCTGACGCGCGTCTCGGCACCGGTCAGGCGCGCCAGCGCGTCGCACAAGTGATTGCCAATGCCGCCATAGCTGGCGCCGCCGCTGGAATGCTGGCGCTGTACGACGCGCCCGGTGTGGTCCTTCACCGCTTCGGCGACGACGACGAGGGCGAAGTTGCGCCCGTGGCGGCGGACTTTCTCGATATGGGCCGCGACATTCTCGACGGTATGGGGAATCTCGGGAACGAGGATGACGTCGGCACCGCCGGCGATCCCCGCAGCCAGCGCGATATGGCCGGCATCGCGGCCCATCACCTCGAGGATCATGACGCGGTCATGGCTGGCCGCGGTCGGCTGCAGCCGGTCGAGCGCCTCGGTCGCCACCATCACCGCGGTATGGAAACCGATCGAGTTCTCGGTGGCGCCGACATCATTGTCGATGGTCTTGGGGATGCCGACGAGGTTGATGCCGCCCTGCTGCGCCAACCGGCGCAAGATGGCGAAGCTGCCATCGCCGCCGATCCCGATGAGCGCGTCGATGCCGAGCTCACGCAACCCGGCGATGACTTCCTCGGAGCGGTCGCGCAGGCTGCCGTCGGGCATGGGGTAGGCGAAGGGATTGCCGCGATTGGTGGTGCCGAGGATGGTGCCGCCGAGTCGCAGGATGTTGACCGTCGAGATGCGCAGGTCGAGCGCCTCGAATTCGAGCGGGCGGCGCAGCACGCCCATAGTGCCGTTGCGGATGCCGAGGACGCGCCAGCCATAGCCCAGGACGGCGCGGCTCACCACGGCGCGGATCGCGGCGTTGAGGCCGGCGCAATCGCCGCCGCTGGTCAGGATGCCGATGGTCTTGGAGGGCTCGCCCATGCTGGGGGCTCCGTGCTTGGCCGGTTGGGGACGTTGGCGAGGCTCACCCTCTCAGCAGCGCTTTGCTATACTGTTAAGCACCGGCCGCCACCGCGATCATTTCGGATTCATGGATATCGACGTCGAAGCCATCAAGGCCAGGCTCGAAGCTCTCCGGAGCGAGCACCGCGACCTCGACGAGGCCATCGCCAGGCTCGCCGAGAGCGGCCCGCTCAACCCGGTGCATGTGCAGCGCCTCAAGAAGCGCAAGCTCGCCCTCAAGGACCTGATCGCCAAGCTCGAAAGCCAGCTGTTACCGGATATTATTGCCTGACCGGCTCATCCGGCGCGGCGCCGCGCTGCCGCTTTGCCTGATACATGGCACGGTCGGCGGCGTCGAGGGCGTCGCCGGCATTCTCCCCGCCGGAGAAGGAATAGACGCCGTAGGAGATGCCGAGCGGGATCTCTTTTCCCTGCCAGAGCAAGGGTTTTTCCGCCACCGCCGCGGCCAGCTGCGCCGCTTTCTGCTCGGCCAGGGCCTGGTCGGTCTGCACCAGCAGCACGCCGAGTTCGTCGCCGCCGAGTCGGCCGACCACGTCGGTGTTGCGGACATGGTCGAGCAGCACGCGCGCGACCTGCAGCAGCGCCGCATCGCCGGCGGCATGCGCATGGTCGTCGTTGATCTGGCCGAGATTGTTGACGTCGATATAGACGATGCTCGCCGGCGAGCCGTAGCGCTGGGCAAAGGACATCATGCGCGTCAATTCGCGCACGAAAGCGCGCCGATTGGCGATCGGCATGAGCGGGTCCTCATCAGCCAGCCGCTCGAGATAGTCGATACGCTGCTGCGCCTCGCCGAGCTGACGGCGCAGCGAGTCGACCTCGCCCATGAGACCCATGATCGCCTGGCGCAGCTTGGGCGAAAGCTCGGTCTCGGCGACGCCGGCCAGATTGAGAATGTCGACCGGTTCCGACGCTGCCGCCTCGGCCGAATCGACGGCGCTCCGGGCCTCGGCCTTGCGGGTGGCGCCGGCGCGAAGGACCGGCTTGGTGTCGCGGATTTCCATTGGCGAAAAATGCGGATCCCGTAGCGCGTAGCCGGCGCAAGTATGCCAGAACTCGCCACTGAGGCAAAGCAAAGGGGGCGTGCTCCCGAGTCGCGGCGAGCGACGCCAAATCCCGAAATTCCTGACCAAGGGAAAGCGCCGGCGCCGCGTGCCGCCTTGCCCTCACCCCCCTCGCACCTATAATGCGCGCTTTCCGCGACGGAGGAAGCGAGCGGGATGAGCGACGCGCAGCCGGCGGTCGGGATCATCATGGGGAGCCAGTCCGACTGGGAGACGATGCGCCATGCGGCGGAGACGCTGGCGACGCTGGGCATCGCCCATGAGCGGCGCATCGTCTCGGCGCATCGCACGCCCAAGCGCCTCGTCGCCTATGCCGAAGGCGCGCGCCAGCGCGGGCTCAAGGTGATCATCGCCGGCGCAGGCGGCGCCGCGCATCTGCCGGGCATGGTGGCGTCGCTGACGCCGCTGCCGGTGCTCGGCGTGCCGATCGAGAGCGCCGCGCTCAAGGGCATGGACAGCCTGCTGTCGATCGTGCAGATGCCGGGCGGCGTTCCGGTCGGCACGCTCGCCATCGGCAAAGCCGGAGCGATCAACGCCGCGCTGCTGGCCGCCGCCATCTTGGCGCTGGGCGATGCGGCCATTGCCGCGGCGGTCGAACGTTGGCGGCGCGACCAGACCGGTGCCGTTGCCGAGCAGCCCGCCGGCTGATGATCGAGCCGGGCGCGACGATCGGCATTCTCGGCGGCGGCCAGCTCGGCCGGATGACCGCGCTCGCCGCGGCCGAGCTCGGCTACAAGACGCATGTCTACTGCCCCGAGCCCGACAGCCCGGCGAAGCTGGTGACGCCTTACGCGACCACGGCGGCCTATGACGACCGCGCCACGCTCCAGCGTTTTGCCGCCGCCGTCGATGTCGTTACCGCGGAATTCGAGAATGTGCCGGCCGACTGCGCCGAGATCCTCGCCGAGACGAAGCCGGTGAGGCCCGGTCCCAACGCGCTGCGCATCGCGCAGGACCGGCTGCGCGAGAAGAATTTCCTCCGCTCCATCGACGTCGCCACCGCCGCGTTCCGCGAAGTGACGAGCGCTGCGGGGCTCGAGCGCGCGATGCGCGATATCGGGCCCAACGCCGTGCTGAAGACGGTGCGTGGCGGCTATGACGGCAAGGGCCAGGTGGCGATCCGCGCCGACAGCGATCTCGCCGCGGCCTGGCACCAGATGGGCGCCGAGATCGGCATCATCGAGAGCTTCGTCGATTTCCGCTGCGAGATCTCGGTCATCGTCGCCCGGGGCGCGAGCGGACAGACGGCCAGCTATGTCCCGGTCGAGAATCAGCACGCGCATCACATCCTCGACACCACCATCGCGCCGGCCCGCATCGCGTCCGATATCGCGATGCGCGCCGAGGCGATCGCGCGCCATATCGCCGAGAAGCTCGACCTCATCGGTCTCCTCGCCGTCGAGATGTTCGTCACCTCCGAAGGCGCGGTGGTGGTGAACGAGCTGGCGCCGCGGCCGCACAATTCCGGGCATTGGACGATCGATGCCTGCATCACCAGCCAGTTCGAGCAGCTGGTGCGCGCGATTTGCGGCTTGCCGCTGGGCTCGCCCGAGCGGCATTCGGATGCGGTGATGAAGAACCTGATCGGCGATGATGTCGGCGCCTGGCGCGAGCTGCTCACCGAGCCGGGCGCCAAGCTGCATCTCTACGGCAAGGCCAAGGCGATGCCCGGCCGCAAGATGGGCCATGTGACGCGGCTGCTGCCGCGGCGGGATTGAACCGCGCCGACGGGCAGGGAGTGAAATCCTAGGGACGATCGGTTTCGCGCCGCCGCAGTTGCGCCGCGACCAAAGCTTCCGCGGCCCAGACGAGCGCGTGGCCGGCGCCCTTCGGGCCGCCCAGGGTCTGGCTGATGGCATAGGCGCCTTCGACCAGCAACAACAGGCCGTCCGCCAGCTGTTTTGGCTGCGGCGCCCTCAGCGCTGCGGCGATCTCGACGAAACGACGCCGCATTTCGCGCTTGTTGGCTTCCGCGACCCGGTGCCCGGGATGCGCGGCCTCGGGAAATTCCGCGCAGTAATTGATGAAGGGGCAACCGCGATAGCCGGGCTGCGTGGTGCGGTGCGTCAGGTAAGTCATGATCGCCCGCAGCTGCGCGTGCGGATCGCCCTGGTATTCGGCGAAGCGCTCGTCCCAGTGCTGCCAAAAGGTCGCGTTGCGATCCTCGAGATAGGCGACCACCAGGTCGTCTTTGGATGGGAAGTTGCGATATAGGCTGATCTTGGCGACGCCGGCCTGCTGCACGATCGCCTCGACGCCGACGGCGCGCACGCCTTCGCGGTAGAACAGATCGCTGGCGACCTCGAAGACCTTGTCACGCGCCAGCTTCCGTCCCGACCGGTCCTTGGCCCTCCGCGATGGGTTTTTCTGCATCACGCCTTCCTTCACGCTCCGCTTGACATGTAACCGACCGGTTCGTATCGTCGCGGCTTGCATGAACGAACCGGTCGGTTACATATACGCCCGCAGCGAACATCGTTCAACCGCCGCGCCGCGGCGAGAACAGGAACCGTCGCATGATGAGGCACTTCGTGGTCGAGGCGACCTACCTTGCGCCTTACGAGAAGATCAAGGAACTGCAACCGAAGCATCGGGCATGGCTGCAGAAGGGTTATGATTTGGGGTTGTTTCTGTGTTCCGGGCCGCAGGATCCGCCCATCGGCGGGTTTCTCGTCGCCCGCGCCAAGTCTTTGGCCGAACTCGAGACGATGTTCGAGGAAGAGCCTTTCAATGTCGCCAGGCTGGCGCGCTTTACCTTCAAGGAGTTCCAGCCGGTGAAGCGGCAACCCTGGACCGAGGAATGGTTCGGCGGCTAGGGCGCCTGCATCGAAAGTGTTGCGACACCGAAGGCCGCTGTATGCCGCAAGCTGACGTCGCCGGCGAGAAGCGGGCGTCGCGGTCGGTGGTCTCGCCTCAGCGGCCTCTGGGAATAAACCCAGGCACGCCGGTCTCGACCACGGTATTGAAGCGGATTGTCGTCGTCGCGACGCCGTTCTCAATCTCTTGCATGGCGTCTTCCGGCAGGGTCGAAAGCTCAAAGTTCTCCTCAATGCGGGCGCGCGTCGTCGAGGTCGTCAGGAACGCGGTGCCGCGTTGTACCGCCCAGGCAAGCAAGACCTGGGCGGGAGTTTTTGTGACCCGCAGGGCGATCGCGGTGATCACCGGATGATCCACCAATCTGGGCTCCATTCCATGCCCCAACGCCGCAAACGCCAGCAGCACGATCCCATGCCGCCGACAATAGTCCAGCAGCTCCCGTTCCGGCAGATACGGATGGGATTCGACCTCTACCACCGCCGGCTTGATGCGCGCGGCTTCAACAACCTCTTGCAGCTTTTCCAGATTGATATTTGACAGGCCGATGGCCTTGCAGCGGCCCTCGTCGACCAGGCGCTCCAAGGCCTTCCAGGTTTCCACCAATGTCACCCCAGGATCGTAGATGACCTGGCCGCGCTCGTCCCTCGGATCCTGTTCGTCGCCTGGTCGGAAGGCGAAGGGGGTATGGACGAGATAGCAATCGACATAGTCGAGTCGGAGACGCTCGCGGCTCGCCTCGAAGGCAGGTTTGACCCGCTCAGGACGATGATTGTTGTTCCAGAGCTTGGTGGTGACGAACACCTCCTTCCGCTCAATCGCCCCGGCCCTGAAGACATCCTGCATCGCAACGCCGACGGCTCGCTCGTTGCGATAGCGCTCCGAGCAATCGAAGTGACGAAATCCCACTTCCAACGCGGTCTTGGTTGCCTGTTCGGTCTTGACGGGGTCCGGAATCAGCGTACCGAACCCGAGGGCCGGAATTGCACCCGATCCGTGGGCGAGGGGGATCTTTGCATAGCGAAGAGCGTCGGGTGCTGGCATGCGTGTACTCCTCCGTTCTGAGATCCGGCTCGGCACGGGAAAGCCTCGGGTCGCCACAGTTCGTCAGAGGTCGATGACAATGTCGTCCTGCGGCTGGCAACAGCAGATCAGCACATTGCCCTTGGCCGGCGCATCGATCGGTTCCGGCTGGTAGCTCACGGATCCCAGCAGAAGCCCGCTCTCACAGGTGTGGCAGACCCCGGTGCGGCATGCCCATCGCACCGGGATGTCGCATGCTTCCGCGAGCTCGAGCACGCTCCCAAACGTTGGTCCCCACCGGACATTGAGACCGCTGCGGGTGAATGAAACCCGCGGCCCCGCGCCGGGAGGCCCGGGCGGCAGATGCGGCGGCTGGCGCGGCGATGCCGCGATGCCCGGGGTCCTGCCCGGAGCCGAGCCGAACAGCTCGGTGTGGATGCGGCTGGCGGCAACGCCCCAGTCCGCGAGGCCGGCGGTCAGATCGCTCATGAAAGCGGCGGGTCCGCACAGATAGAAATCGGCCTCGCGCGGCACGCCGGCTCCCTGCACCGCGCGGATGTCCAACCGTCCGCGAGCGTCGAAATCGAGACCGGCGCGATCCTCCGCCTCAGGCGCGCTGTAGCAAATATGGCTGTGGCCATGCGGCAGCGTCCCCAGAAGGGTGCGCACTTCAGCGGCAAAAGAATGCTCCCGGCGGTTTCGGGCCCCATGGAGCCACCAGATCTCCCGCGACGACCTCCCGGCCGCCAAGGCGTGCAGCATCGCCAGCACCGGGGTCGCCCCGATGCCGGCACTGAGGAGAATGACGGGACCGTCGCCCGGCCGCAGCGTGAAGCTGCCCCGCGGCGCGCTCGCATCCACGATATCGCCGGTCTGCAGCTTGTCCTCGATGTAAGCCCCGGCTGCGCCATGGGGTTCGCGCTTGATGCTCACACGATAACGCTCGGCACTGGGGGCATCGGAGAAGGAATAGCTGCGCATCAGCGTAGGCAGTTCGGAGGACGGTTGCAGCCGCAGCACGATGAACTGGCCTGGCAGGGGCGTGGCCAGAGGATGCCCATCGACGGGCTCGAGCACCAGCGAGGTCACGCTGCCGCTCTCGTGAAGTTTCTGCGATACGCGCAAGGGGCGGAATCCCGTCCACGCCGGCGGCGGGCCGGACGCCGGAGCGAGCGCTGCGTTTCCGGTTGTCGCGCCGCGGCGCTCCTGCTCGAGCAGCGCCTGCATGGAGGCGCGCCAACCGGCACTCAGCGCCGGGATGCGCAGCGCGCGCTCCAGCCCGCTGCGGGGGTGACGGGGCATGTAGAGCAGCGCGTTGATCTCGAACACGCTCATGCGCTCTGGACCAGCGGCGACCTGCACGATCTCGTCGCCGGCTTCAACCTCGCCCTCCTCCAGAACACGGAAATAGAAGCCAGGCCTGCCGCGCGCAACGAGCAGCGCCGCCATCTGCGGCTCGTTCATGCGAATACCGACCCGGTAACAGGTGACGCGCGGCTGTGTCACCTCGAGCAACGCGCCGCCGACCCGGTAGTGATCGCCGATGCACACCTCTTGGTCGGAGAGGCCGTCGACGGTGAAATTCTCACCGAACTGCCCATAGGTGAAGTCCTTGCGACGAAGCTCGCCTTCCCAGTAGCGATAGGACTCTATCTGGTAGACGAAGACGGCGCGGTGCTCGCCGCCATGTCCGGCCAAGTCCCCCTGTCCGTCGCCGTCGATGTTGAGCCGCCGCACCAGGCGCCGGCCTTGGACCGGTGTCTTCCAGACGGCGGTGTGAACCGTCTTCCCGCGCCACGCGATGTCGCGCGGCAGGCCCACATTGACCGAAAGCAAGCGCGCCGGCATTTTGTGTTCCCCGTCGCTATGCCCCTCCCTCGTCCCCCTAAAGGGATGAGAGCCGAGACGGTGGGCGTTCAGTTGTTCGGGTCGACCAGGTGCGCCCGAGACGGCCCGGGCTTGAACGGGTCGCCGAAATACTGCGTCTCGCGGGCCACCTTGCCATCGCTGAATTCCATGATGCTCACGGTGTAGGTCGGTACGCCGTCATAGCTGAGCACCAATTCGGTGACCCAGAGATCGCCGTCGCCAGTGATCCGCTGCACGGCAAAGCGCTTCTCGCTCGGCTGCACCGTTCTGCTCTCTTGGATGTTGTGCCGGCCACGAATGCGTTCGCCCGACTGCGGATAGTGGAGCACCGCATCCTCGCGATAGATCTCATGCTCGACCGCAAAATCATTCGCATCGGATGCCGCCCAGTGCCGCGCGAGCGCATCGCGTATTTCCCGATCTCCCATCTCGATCTCCCGCACCGCCTCTCGCCGCGGCATCATCCTCGTGCTCACGCGCAAGCGCTTCCCCGTTCTCCGCGCATCGCCCTCGATCAATCCGCGCGCAACAATGGGAACGCTCACGCCCGACGCTCATGCCCGCAGCCGCGAGTCGTCAGCGCGTAGGCTGAGATGCGCCGCTGCACGGACGGAGAAAATGATCAAAAAATGATCAGCAGGATGTGCTTGATGTCGCGCGCTCTAGCCTGGAACAAAGACTCGGTAGGTCGCTGCCGGTGTTATTGTGAGCCCGATCCTGGGAGCGGTCAACGCAGCAGACAGGGCCTTTCGGTTAAAGAGCAAGAGCACCGGCTTTGGCAATTCAGCGCAAGCGCGTCACGACCGATCCTGGCCACGCCATCGCTTCGGCGCCGGTTGGCCGTCTTCGTCGACTGCATCGTTCGGAGCTGCCGGAGGACACGATCGAGCTGGCACGTTTTCTCATCGGCAAAGTCCTGGTTCGCGATCACCGTGGCAACAGAACCAGCGGTCGGATCGTCGAGACCGAGGCGTATCCGGTCGGCGATGCCGCGGGCCATGCATTTATCGGCATGACTGCTGCCAATCAGTCTCTTTTCCTCGCCAAAGGACATGCCTACGTCTATCTCATCTATGGCTCGTCCTATATGTGCAACGTTGCGGCCGAGCGGCGGGGCATCGGAGCCGGCGTGCTGCTGCGGGCATTGGAGCCGCTGCAGGGGATGTCCGTTATGCAGCGCCGTCGTGGGACGACGCGGCTGAGGGAATTGGCCAAAGGGCCGGGGCGGCTTGCCGCGGCGATGGCGATCGATCGACTCTGCGACGGCATCGATCTGTGTGCCGCGGGACCTCTCTGGCTGGGCGCGGATGATGAGCGGCGCGCGGTGCCGCTCGCGCGGAGTGTTCGCATCGGATTGACGAAGGAAGTCGATCGGCTGCTTCGGTTCTATGAGCGTGGCAACGCCTATGTCAGCGGCCCGCGCGACTTGCGCCGTTAGCGCGATCCGAGATTTAACGGCGTGCCCTGGCGGAAAAGCGGATTACGGCTTGACCGCCACGGCGACGATGCGGCACGTGCTCATCGGAATCCCGTCGGCGGTCGCCGCCGCCGCGAGCGTCTCTCTGATCGCTTCGCGCGCCACCGGCCGCAGCCGCTCCGGCAAGTGTCCGAAGAGATTGCCGAAGGAACTCGCCTCGGCATAGCGCAGCACTGCCTCCGCGGTGGGGAAGGTCTGCGCGCTGAGGCGGGTTTCGAGCAGCGCGACCCTGAAGCCGGCATCGCCGAGCAAGCGGCGCATCTCGTCGAGGTCGACACGATGATCGGCAGCCTCGCCCCGCGGATGCGCCGCGAAGGGCGGGCGGGCCAGAATGGCGGCGGCGGTTTCGCGCACCGGGTTCGGGTGTCCCTTGAGACCGGTGCTGATGCCGAGGCGGCCACCCGGCCGCAGAATCCGCGCGAATTGGCGCAACGGGCCGGTCTTCTCCGGCAGCCAGTGGAAGACCGCGTTGAGGCAGACGACACCGAAGGCGGCGTTCGGCAGATCGTCGAGCGCGTAAGCATCGCCAACGCGGAAGCTGAGGGACTCCCGGCCGCGGGCTTGCGCCAGATTGATGCGCAGGGGCAGCGGGTCGATGCCGAGGACATGGCCGGTCGGCCCCGCTTGCTCGGCCATGAATTCGGCAAGGCGTCCGGTGCCGCAGCCGACATCGAGCACGCGTTCGCCCGGTTGGATCGCCAGCGCCTGGACGAGCAGCTTGCCCGACTTGAACTGTCGGTTGGCGCTCAGCTCGTCGTAATCGCGGGCGAGGTCTTCGTTATCGCGCGTCAGAAGCGGCATGATCAGATGTGCGGCATGATCAGATGCTGGCTCTCCGCTTAAGAAGAACTCCGCAACCGCGCGCGCTCCTCGATCTCGGCCGCGGCGATGGCTTTGACGAGCGCCTCGCTCAGCGCCTTGGCCGATTGCAGCGTGAGCTCGACGGCAACGCGCGCCGCGGGACCGAGGGTGGCATTCACGAAATCGATGGTGATGGCCTCTTCCAGCAGGGCGTGGTGCGGGTGGTCGTAGGACACCACGGAATGCGTGAGCCCGAACCACCCGTCGCCGCCCTTGCCGGCGCCCTCCGCCGGTGCGATCTCGACGATCGAGGTGCACATGCCGGCGCTTATGCCGACAAGTGCTTCTTCAGGAACGCGAACACCTTTTGCCAGCCATCCAGCGCCTGCTCGACGCGGTACATCGGCCGGTCATAGTAGAAGAATCCGTGCCCGGCGCCGTCATAGCGGTGGAACTCGTATTGCTTGCCGTGCTTCTTGAGCTCGGCCTCGTGCTGGTTCACCTGCTCCGGCGTCGGCGCACGATCCTCGTTGCCGAAGAGGCCGAGCAGCGGGCAGGACAGGTTCTTGGTGAACTCGATCGGCGCGATCGGCTGCTTCGGCGTCAATTCCTCTTTGCTCATCACCACCCGGCCGCCCCAGAGCTCGACGGCGCAGTTGATGCTCTTGGTGTGGCAGGCGAAGAGAAAGGTCTGCCGGCCGCCCGAGCAGGTGCCGAGCACCCCGACCTTGCCATTGAGCCAGGGCTGCGCGCGCAGCCAGGCCACCGCGCCTTCGGTGTCGCCAATGACCTGCGCATCGGGAACGCCACCCTCGGCGCGCACCTTGGCGGCGACATCATCGGCTTTGCCTTCGCCGGCACGGTGATAAAGGTTATGGCTGATCGTGGCATAGCCGTGATGCGCGAATTTGCGAGTGGTCTCGCGGTACCACTCATCCCAGCCGGGCGCGTGATGAATCAGCACCATGCCGGGGAACGGGCCCGGACCCAGCGGCCGCGCGGCATAGGCCGAGATCGGCTCGTTCTTGTCGCCGTTGATCGAGATGGTCTCCGCAATCATTCCTTCATAAGCCATCCTCGCCTCCCCTCTCCGGTTTGATGCGATATCGGTTGCTGCCGTAAACCATCATCCCGCCTTCGCGCGCGCGACGCAACAGCACCCATTTGACATCGATCACCGCGCCGCCTCTGATGGGGAGAAGCGGCGCGGGGGTTGATCGGGTGATCAACCGGCGCGAGAAGCACCAGGGAGGGCCGCGTCCGGGGCCAGCAGCGCGCCATGAAGGCAGTCGATTTCGATTACGCCCGCCCCGGCAGCGTCGGCGACGCCTGCCGCCTCCTCGCCGAGGCGGCCGGCGACGGCAAGATCATCGCCGGCGGCCAGACCCTGGTGCCGCTACTGGCGATGCGCCTGGCGCGACCCGCCCTGCTGGTCGACGTGAACCGCATTCCCGAGCTGCAGGGGATCGAGGAAAGCAGCGATGCCGTCATCCTGCGCGCCTGCACGCGGCAGGCGGTGGCGCTCGCCGACAGGGCGGTCCGGCAGCGCGTCCCGTTGCTGGCGAAAGCGCTGGGCTTCGTCGGTCACGTTCAGACGCGCAACCGCGGCACCATCGGCGGCAGTCTCGCCAATGCCGATCCGTCGGCCGAGATCGGCGTTGCCGCGCTGGCGCTCGGCGCCGAGATCGAGGCGCGCTCGGCCGCCGGCGACCGGAGGATCGCCATCGCCGATTTCTTCATCGGCCCGATGATGACCGCGCTCGAGGCCGCGGAATGCCTGACCTCCGTGCGCTTCCCGGTCTGGCCGGGGCCCGGGCGGATCGGCACCGGCTTCCAGGAAGTCAGCGCGCGGCGCAGCGATTTCGCCGTCGCCGCGGTCGCCGTGCAGCTGCAACTCGATGGCGACGGCGTGTGCCGCCGCATCGCGCTCGGCATCGGCGGCGCCGGTGCCAGGCCGCTCAGCGTCGAAGCCGCCGCCGCGCGCCTCAGGGGCTCCCGGCTTGCCGCGCCCGACCTTGCTGCGGCGGCGCGCATCGTGCGCGATGCCGTCGAGCCCGACAGCGATCTGCATGCCTCGGCCGATTATCGCCGGCGCCTCGCCGGCGCCTTGGTGGAGCGCGCGGTCGCCGAAGCCGCGGCGGACGCTCTCGCCGGAGGGGCATGAGAGCGATGTCGCTGCATGAGATCACCGTCACCGTCAATGGCCGGGAGCATCGCGCGCAAGTGCCCGCGCGGCTGACCTTGGTCGATTTTCTCCGTGATACGCTGCGTCTCACCGGGACCCATGCCGGCTGCGAGCACGGCGTCTGCGGCGCCTGCTCGATCCTGCTCGATGGCCGCCCGATGCGCTCCTGTCTCATCTTCGCGGTGCAGGCGGAGGGAAGCGCGATCACCACCGTTGAAGGCCTTGCACCCGGCCCCGAAGGGCTGAGCATCCTGCAGGACAGCTTCTGGGAGATGCATGCGCTGCAATGCGGCTTCTGCACGCCGGGCATGCTGGTGACGGCGCGCGACATCGTGCTGCGCCTGGGCGAGGTGTCCGAAGCGCGCATCCGCGAGGAACTGGCCGGCAATCTGTGCCGCTGCACCGGCTATGTCGGCATCGTCGACGCGGTGCGGGACGTAGCGGCCGGCCGGGCGCCGCAGCAGGCTGCCGCAGCCGCCCCCGTGGCGCAGCGCACTGACCGGATGCCGACACCGCCGCCCGCCGCGTCGCCGCCGCAGGCCGCGCCCGCCCGCGCCGGCGACGGTGCGATGCTGGAGGATCGGCTGCGCCTCGCCGCCGCGCCCGACGCCGCCTGGGCGGCGCTGTCGGACCTGCGCCGCGTGGCCGCCTGCCTGCCCGGCGCGCAGCTCGACACGCTGGATGGCGAGCAGGTCACCGGCCGCGTGGCGATGGCGCTCGGGCCGGTGAAGGCCAGCTTCGCCGGGCAGGGTCAGGTCAGCCTCGACCCTGCGGCGCGCACCGGCCGCCTGACCGGCGCCGGACGCGACGGCG
>DATJLU010000201.1:0-18171 GCA_035509275.1 Allostellaceae bacterium
TCGATCACCGCGTTGTCGGCAAGCGCCGGCCAGAACTCCGCCATGAAGCTCTTCGGCGTCATGCCGTCCTTTTCGATCAGCGGATCAAGCGAGATCGCCTCATGGTTTATCTCGTAGGAGCGGACGAAATTGGCGCTCATGATGACAGCGCCAGGCGGGCTGCCTGCCTTGATCGCCGCCCTGGTCTTCAGGTTGGTGTTGTCGTAGCTCCCGGTATAAACCGCAGTGACGTGGATATCCGGGTGCGCCTTGTTGAATTCCCCGATCAGCTGGCGGATCTCGATCACCAGCTTGCCCTGCACCGGCACCGGGAAATAGAGATCGATGTCGGTGGTCGCTGCGCGCGCGGCGCCTGCGGAGATGAGTATTCCCGCTGCCGCCGCGACTGCGGCGCGCCATGGTCTCAGCATGAACTGCCTCCTTACTTGATGCCGGTGAAGACGAAGCTCGAGACGATACGCCGCTGAAAGATGACGAAGATGAGGATCAGCGGCGCGGCGACCAGCAGCGTGCCCGCTGCGATCACTCCCCATTCCGTGGCGCTCTCTGCCCCCGAGGTGAACGAGGCGAGCCCCACCGTGAGGACCTGGTTTTCGGGCGAGGAGAGCGCGATCAGTGGCCAGAGGAATTCGTTCCAGTGATAGCTCACCGAGACGATGGCGAAGGCCGCGAGGCCGGGCCGTGCGAGCGGCAGAAGCACGTGCCAGATCACCTGCGGCAGGCTCGCCCCGTCGAGCATCGCCGCGTCCTCGTAATCACGCGGGATGGAGCGGAAGGTCTGCCGCATCAGAAATGTGCCGAAGGCCGAGGCCAGATAAGGCGCCATCACGCCCGGCAGCCGGTCGTAAAGGCCGAGCGAGACGATCGTCGTGAGGTTCGGCACGATCAGGATCGGCGGCACGAGCATGAGCTGCAGCAGGAAGAGATAGAAAAGAACGGTGCGTCCAGGAAACGAAAGCCGGGCAAAGGCGTAGCCCGCCGCGCTCACGGTGACGCACTGCACCGCGAGAATCCCCCCGCACATCAGGAAGGTGTTGAAGTACCAGAGCGGGAATGTGCCTTCGCTCCAGGCCTCGGTGAAATTGCCGAACCCGATCGTGCCCGAGGGAATGAGCGAAGCGATATCGGCCGCACTCGCGCTCTCCGGACGGAGGCTCGCGACCAGCATCCAGGCGAAGGGAATCGCCCAGAAGAGCGCCGCGGCCGCAAGCGCGAGCATGACGAGGAGCCTGACTTCCCGCCCGCGCTTACGACTCATAGTGGATCCCCCGCTCGAGCGCGCGCAGCGATCCCGCCGAGAGCAGGAACAGCACCACCACGCTCACCATCGTCGCCGCGGCGGCAAGCCCCGCATCATTGTTCTGGTGCGCCTGCTGGTAGATGTAGAAGAGGAGGACATTGGTCGCATCCGAGGGACCGCCGTCGGTCATCACCACGATATGATCCACCTGCGTCAGCACATTGAGCAGGGCAATCACCAGCACGAAGGCGAGCGTCGGGCCGAGCAGCGGGAACGTCACGTAGCGGAAGCGCCGGATCGGCCCGGCGCCTTCGAGCATCGCCGCCTCGTTCAGATCGTCCGGAATCCCGGCCAGGCCGGCGAGGAAGAAGAGCATGTAATAGCCGGTGTTCTTCCACACCGTGATGGCGATGACCGAACCCAGCGCCAGATCGGGATCGCCGAGCCAATTGACCATGCCGAGCCCGAACCGCGCGAGATAGAAATCGACCAGCCCGTCGCCGGGCAGCAGCAGGAAACTGAACAAGGCTGCCGCGGCGACCAGCGGGATCAGCAGCGGCATGACGACGAGGGTGCGCAGCAGGGTGTTGAGCCGGGTCGCTTCCCTCAATCCGAGCGCAAAGGCCAGGGCAAAAATCAAGCTCGGGACGATCGTGCCCAGGGCGTAGACGAGATTGTTCCAGGCTGCACGGGTGAAATGCGGATCGGCGAAGAGGCGCTGGTAATTGCCGAGACCGATCGTGTTGTCGCCCGAGAACCGCCCGACCAAGAGCGATTGCCCGACAACCCGTGCCACCGGCCAATAGGTGAAGAGCACGAGAAAAAACAACGATGGGGCGAGCAGCACCATCGCCGGCAGCCAGCGATCCCAGCGGCGGCGGCGCGGCTCACCCCTGGCGGAGGAGAGCGGTGCCGGTTGTCCCATGATGAGCGAGGTCGTCACGCGCGCGTCTCTACCAGCACGGTATGACGGTTCAATGAAAAACAGAAGACGGCTATGCGACAGAGCCGGCCACAGAGGGAATGACCACAGAAGGAATGACCACAGAGGCAGTGAGACACAAAGAGGCTCTTCGTCTCAGAGAACCAGGCGACGCAGCCCGTCCTTCAGAACCGCCGAATTGAAATTGAGCAGCAAGCCCGTCCGGATGCCGCTCAATTTGAGGTAGGTGAGCATTTGTGCTTTATGTACGGGCAGCAAGCGCTCAACCGTTTTCAGCTCGAGAATGACGCTTTACTCGACCACGAGATCGAGGCGGTAACCGCAATCGAGCCGGACCGACTTGTAGGTGACAGCCAAGGGTACTGGGCGTCGATAGGAGAGACCGCTTTGCTTCAGTTCGAAGCAGAGACATTCTTCGTAGGCCGACTCCAATAGCCCCGGCCCCAGCTGTCGGTGAACCTCGATGGCAAAGCCGATGACCGATTCCGTCAGATGGTCATGCTCTTGGTACTCAGCCATCGGCGACCCCCCTTTTCTCTCTGTGCCTCACCGCCTCTGTGGTGAAGCCCACCCGCCCTGAATGCGGTACGCGGGTCGCCAGGTAGAGGCCTCACCCCTTGAGCGCGCGCCAGAGCCGTTCGGGGGTCGCCGGCATGTCGATCGCGGCGCCGCCCAGCGCGTCGGACAGCGCGTTGAGCACGGCGGGCGGCGCGCCGATGGCGCCGGCCTCGCCCGCGCCTTTGATGCCGAGCGGGTTGGTGCGGCACGGGATCGGGTTCCAGCGGAAGTCGATCGACGGCAGGTCGCCCGCGCGCGGCATGGCGTAATCGGTGAAGGAGCCGGAGAGGAGCTGGCCGTTTTCGTCGTAGACGGTGCGCTCGAGCAGCGCCTGGCCGATACCCTGGGCGATGCCGCCATGCACCTGGCCGCCGAGCAGCAGCGGGTTGATCACCTCGCCAAAATCGTCGACCACCGTGTAGCGCAGGAGGGCGACACGCCCGGTCTCCGGATCGAGCTCGAGCTCGCAGATATGGCAGCCATTGGGGAAGGTCGCGACCTCGGGTGCGAACTCGGCCTCGCCGGCGAGCGGCTCGGGCGCGGCGCGCGCCACGCTGAAGATGTCGACCATGCGGTCGGTGCCGGCGACGACGTAATTGCCGTCGCGGAACTCGATATCGGCGGCGGCGGCTTCGAGCAGGTCCGCGGCCTGCTGCTTCCCTTTGTCGATGACGATGTCCGCCGCCATGCGCGACGCGACGCCGCCCACCGGCACCGAGCGCGAGCCGCCGGTGAAGCTGCCGGCTGCCATCGCCGCCGTGTCACCCTGGCGCAGCGTGATCTTGTCGAAGGGGATGCCGAGGCGCTCGGCGACGATCTGGGCATAAGCGGTCTCGTGGCCTTGCCCGTTCGACTGCGTGCCGACGATGAGACTCACGCTGTCGTCGCGCTCGAAGCGAAGCTGTGCCGGTATGCCGGGCGCGCCGCCGCAGACCTCGATGTAGTAGCTCATGCCGATGCCACGCCGCTTGCCGCGGCGCGTCGATTCCGCCTGGCGCGCCGGGAAGCCGGCCCAATCGGCGGCTTCCATCGCCTTCACCAGATTGGCGGCGAAATCGCCGCTGTCATAGGTGTGGCCGAGCGCGGTCTTGAACGGCATGGCGCCGGAAGCGATGAAATTGCGCCGGCGGATCTCGGCCGGGCCGAGCCCGGTCTCGCGCCCGGCGCGGTCGACGAGCCGCTCCAGCATATAAGCGGCTTCGGGCCTGCCGGCGCCGCGATAGGCATCGACCGGGACCGTGTTGGTGAAGACGCCGGTCACCTCGACATAGGCGGCGGGAATGGCATAGACGCCGACATGCATCCCCTTCCCCGCTTCGGTCGGAATAAAGGGACCGAAATTGGAGAGATAGGCCCCCATGTTGGCGAGCGTCGACACGCGGATGGCGAGGAATTTGCCCTCGGCATCGAGCGCGAGCTCGGCCTTCGTCAGATTGTCGCGGCCCTGCGTGTCGGAAACGAACGCTTCGCTGCGCTCGGCAATCCATTTCACCGGCCGGCCGAGACGCCGTGCCGCCCAGAGCAGCAGGATATACTCGGGATAGACGAAGATCTTCATGCCGAAGCCGCCGCCGACATCGGGCGTCACCACGCGGATCTTTTCCGCCCCCGCATCGGGCAGGATGGCGCCGGCAATGATCTCTTTCAGCAGATGCGCGCCTTGGCTCGACGCGTAAAGCGTGTAGCCGCCGCTGGCCTTGTCGAAGAGTCCGATCGCGCCGCGCGGCTCCATCGAGTTCGGCACGACGCGGTTGTTGACCACCTCGACCGCGACGATGCGCGCGGCCGTGGCGAAAGCGCGGTCGGTCTTCGCCTTGTCACCATCGGCCCAGACGAAATTGGCGTTGCCTGGCGCTTCGGGCCAGAGCTGCGGCGCGCCGGGCTTCACCGCGGCGGCAAGATCGGTCACCGCCGGCAGCATCTCGTAGTCGACGGCGATCTGCTCCGCCGCGTCCTTCGCCTGCTCGCGCGTCTCGGCAATCACGAGCGCCACGGCATCGCCGACATGGCGCACGCGCTCGGTGGCGAGCGCCGGGCGGCGCGGCATCGCCTGCGCCGGCGTTCCCGGCTTTACCGCGACCGGCGCCAGGCACGGCACGGGGCGGACGCCATCGGCTTCGGCATCGGCGCCGGTCAGCACGGCGAGAACGCCCGGACAGCCCCGCGCCGCGGCAACATCGATCGAGCGGATCGCCGCATGGCCGTGCGGCGAGCGCAGCACATAGGCACAGGCCGCGTCCGGCAGCCTGATGTCGTCGAGATAGTGGCCGGCGCCGGTGATGAAGCGGCGGTCTTCCTTGCGACGCACGGGTTGGCCGATGCCGAACTGCATGAAGCGCCTCCGCGTTGCGGTTTTGGGGAGTATAGCGTGCCCGAGGAGGGACGGTAGTTGCCGCAAAGGGGTACGGCCACACACTTTACAATTCTTCGGGCAAGGCCGATTGTAGTCGGCGCAGCCGGTCGGCGGGATAAGCCGCGGCACAAAGGGAGGAGACCATGGCGAACGGACTCGACCGGCGCAATCTTTTGCGTGTAGCGGGCGCGGCGGCAGCGGTGGGTGGCTTCGGCATCTCGCCGGCGATGGCCGAAGACGTGATGCGCTCGAGCAAGCCGCTCAAGGCGGCGTTTTCGAACGCCGGGCTGCAGGCAACCTGGTGCGCGCAAGGCAAGCGCGCCGCGGAATACTGGGGCAAGCTCTTCAACGTCGAGGTGACCTGGTTCGACGGGCAGCTCAGCGCGCCGAAGCAGCGCGCGGCGATCGACGACATGGCGTCGCAGAAATGGGATTTCGTCGCCATTCAGGCCTTCGGCATCGGCACGCTCACCGCGCCGGTCGGCAAGATGATCGATGCCGGCATTCCCGTCATCGACATGGATACGCTGATCGCGCCGCTCGACAAGATCGAAGTGCACAGCTTCATCGCGCCCGATAACGACTTCATGGGCGCGGCGGTGACGCAGGCCTTGGTCAATGCCATCGGCGGCAAGGGCAATATCGTCATGACGCAGGGCGCGCTCGGCCATACCGGCGCGCAAGGCCGCGCGCGCGGCTTCGAATCGGTGGTGAAGAAATATCCCGATATCCACGTCCTCGACACGACGCCGGCGGATTGGGACGTGGCAAAGACGGCGCGCATCTGGGAGACGCTGCTGACGAAGTACCCGCAGATCGATGCCGCGTTCTTCCACAATGACGACATGGCGCTCGCCGCCTACAACGTCATGAAGCAGCACGGCCGCACCAAGATCCTGATCGGCGGGGTCGACGCCATGCCGCCGGCCCTGGAAGCGGTGATCGACGGACGCATGCACGCCACCGTGCGCAACCCCTCCTGCCGCATCCATGGCGGCGCGATCATCGCCGGCGTCGCCGCGGTGACCACGGGCGAGAAGACCGGCCCCGGCGGCATTCCCAAGAACATCGTCGCCGACGGACCGGTGGTCACCAAGGAGAACGCGCCCGGCATGATGTGGATGGAGAACCACTACCTCATCTAATGCTCGAGCTGCTCGGCATCGGCAAGTCCTTCGGCGGCGTCGAGGCGCTGCAGGGCGTCGACTTCACGCTCCGCGACGGCGAGATCCACGGCCTCGTCGGCGAGAACGGTGCCGGCAAGAGCACGCTGATGAAGATCCTCGCCGGCGTGCACGCGGACTATGCCGGCACGCTCCGCGTCGACGGCGCCGAGACGCGCTTCCGCTCCGCGCGCGATGCGCGGGCGGCGGGGATCGGCATGGTGCATCAGGAGCTGAGCGTCGTGCCGGCGTTGAGCGTCGCGGAGAATGTGTTCCTCGGCGCGCAGCCGGTGGGCCGGTTGGGACTCGTCGACTGGCGCCGCATGGCGCGCGAGGCGAGCGAGCATCTCGAAGGGCTCGGCATCATGGTCGATCCGCGCGCGCCGATGGGCTCGTTGTCGATCGGGCTGCAGCAGCTGGTCGAGCTGGCGCGGGTGCTGTTCTCGGGCGCGCGCATCATCGTCCTCGACGAGCCCACCTCGGCGCTCTCGCCGCCGGAGGTGGAGCGCCTCTTTGCGGTCCTGCGGCGGCTCAGAGACTCCGGCAAGAGCATCGTCTTCATCTCGCATTTCATCGACGACGTGCTGCGCATTGCCGATACCGTCACGGTGCTGCGCAACGGCCGCAAGGTCGAGACCGCTCCGGCTGCCAGCCTCGACAAGCGCGGCATCATCGAGCGGATGATCGGCCGCAGCCATGGCCAGCTCGAGGAGAGCTATACGGCGGAGATCCGCCTCGCGAGCCGGGCGAGCCCCGTGGTGCTCGAGGCCGCCGGTCTCTGCCTCGGCCGCGCCTATCGCGGCATCAACCTCGAGATCCGCGCGGGCGAGGTGCTGGGCATCTATGGCTTCATGGGCTGCGGGCAGGTCGAGCTGACGCGAACGCTCTTCGGCAAATTGCCGGCGGAAAGCGGCAGGCTCAAGCTCGAGGGGAAGCCGCTCCGGCTCAGGAACACGGCGCAAGCGAGCCGGGCCGGCCTCGCCTTCGTGCCCGAAAGCCGCCGCAGCATGCTGTTCGGCCAAGAGCCGGTCTATAAGAACATCTCGATCAGCATCCTCGGCCGGCTTGCCGCCGTGCTGCTGAGGCCGGCGCAGGAACGCGGCATCGCGCGCGGTCATATCGAGCGGCTCCGCATCCGCCCGCCCCTGCCCGACCGGCCGCTGGGCACGCTCTCCGGCGGCAATCAGCAGAAAGTGGCGCTGGCAAAGTGGCTGACCTATCCGCCGAAGGTGCTGGTGCTGAGCGAGCCGACGCGCGGCATGGATGTCGGCGCCAAGGACGACGTCATCAAGATCATCCGCGGCCTGCGCGACCAGGGCATCGCCGTGCTGGTCGTCTCCACCGAGCCGGAGACCGTGCTGGCGCTCGCCGACCGCATTCTGGTGATGAAGAAAGGCGCGATCGTGCGCGAATTCGCCAATGAGAGCGTCAGCAAGGATCGCTTGCTGGCGGCGGCATGAGCGGCGCCGACGATCCCGTGACGCGGCAAGCGGCCGGCGCCGCCGAGCCCGGGCGGCAGCGGCGTCTGGCGCAGCGGCTCGGCGGTCAGCTCCGCAACCTCGCGCCCTTCGTCACGCTGCTGTTCCTCGTCGTCTTCTTCGGCGTGGCGAGCCCGTCCTTCGTCAGTTTCGGCAATCTCGCCAACATCCTGACGCAGATCTCGGTCACCGGCATCATGGCGGTGGGGCTCACCTTCGTGATCCTCTGCGCCGAGATCGATCTCAGCGTCGCCAATGTGGCGAACGCCACCGGCATCATCGTCGCCTTCTTCACGCTCCAGGACGCGACCGTCAACATCGCGAACCTGCCGCTGCCCGGCGCCGTCGCGATCGGTCTCGCGCTGGCGAGCTGCTTCCTGCTTGGCCTCGTCAATGCGCTGGGCATCGTCGTGATCGGCATTCCCTCGTTCATCATGACGCTTGCCATGCTCGAGATCTGCGCCGGCATTTCGGCACTTCTGGTGCGCGGCCAGATCGCCTACAGCGTGCCGGGACTGGTCCAGATGCTGGGCACCGGCTCGATCGGGCCGGTGCCGTGGATCGTAATCATCGCCGCCCTCTTCCTCGCCGCCGGCCATTTCGTCCTCGGCTACACCCGCTTCGGCCGTTATGTCTACATGGTCGGCGGCAATCGCGAAGCGGCCGAGTATTCCGGCGTCAATGTGCGCGCCATCATCGCCGCGGTCATGGTCATCTCGGCGGTGTGCTCGGGCGTTGCCGGCATGCTCGGCGTCGCCTATTTCGGCAGCGCGCAGCAGGACGAGTTCGACAACTATCTGCTCGACTCGATCTCGGCCGTGGTGGTCGGCGGCACCAGCCTGTTCGGCGGCCAGGGCGGCATCCCCAACACCATCATCGGCCTTTTCGTCCTCGGCGTGCTCAACAACGGGCTCGACCACATCAATATCGATAGTTTCCTCAAGATCCTGATCCGCGGCCTCATCCTGTTCGCGGCGCTGATCATCAATGTCTATGCGCAGCGCTTGCGCGCCGCGCGGCCCTTGGCCTGACGTGATCCTGGTCTTCGGCTCGATCAACATCGATCTCGCCATCGCTGCGCCGCACCTGCCGGCACCCGGCGAAACCGTGATCGGCGAGAGCTATCGCCTCGCGCCCGGCGGCAAGGGCGCCAATCAGGCGCTGGCGGCAAAGCGGGCGGGTGCGCGTGTGGTGCTGGTGGGTGCGGTCGGCACCGATGCGTTTGCCGAAGCGGCGCTGGCCCTGCTGCGCGCGGACGGCGTCGAGCTCGCCCTTCTCGAGAGCGCCGAGCACGCAACCGGTTGTGCCGCGATCACCGTCGCGGCGAGCGGCGAGAACATGATCACCGTCGCCGCCGGCGCCAATCGGCTGGCGCGCGCCGCGATGGTACCGGACGGTCTGCTCGGTCCGGAGACGACGCTGCTGCTGCAGATGGAAGTGCCGCCGGAGGAAGTCGCGCTTTTGGCGCAGCGGGCCAAACGCCGGGGTTGCCGCGTCATCCTCAACCTCGCGCCGGCGACGGCCCCGACGGAGGCGCTGCTGCGGCAGCTCGACCTGCTCGTCGTCAACGAGGCGGAAGCGCAGAGCCTCGACCGCGCTCCCGCGGCGCTCGCCGCGGCGTTCGGCCTGGTCGTCGTCGAAACGCAAGGGGCGCGCGGCGCGGTGGCTTTCCTGCCGCAAGGCGACGCGATCGCCGTGCCGGCGCTTCCGATCGAGCCCGTCGATACGACGGGCGCGGGCGATTGCTTCGTGGGTGTGCTCGCCGCGGGACTCAGCGAGGGCCTCCCCCTCCTCGCAGCACTGCACCGCGCCAGCATTGCCGCCGGCCTCGCCTGCCGCATCGCCGGCGCGCAACCGAGCCTACCGACGCGCAGCGCGATCGATGCGGCGGCGGGGAAGACTCGCTAAGGCGCAGCTGAAATCTACGGTGCAGCCCCCCTTGATATCTAGGCGAACGCGCAGCGCGCGTTCGTCCACGGCGGCGGCAGCGATTGCGCAGCAATCGCGAGAGCCGCACCGTTCGGGCTAGCTTCAGTGCTGGCGTTAGGTGGTCGAAGCTAGTCCGCTCCGAGCGGCTCACGCGGTTGCTTCGCAACCGCTGACGCCGCCGCCGACGAGCGCTGCGCGCTCGCGGCGTGGATCGCCTGCCAGATGCGCTCGGGGGTTGCTGGCATGGCGATGTCGCGGACGCCGAGCGGGGCGAGCGCGTCGAGGATGGCGTTGATCACGGCCGGCGGCGCGCCCACCGTGCCACTCTCGCCGGCGCCCTTGACGCCGAGCGGATTGGTCTTGCAGGCGGTGCCGAGCTCGTCGAGATGGAAGCTCGGCATGTCGTCGGCGCGCGGCATGCCGTAATCGAGGAAGGTCGCCGAGAGCAGCTGTCCCGCTGCGTCATAGGCGACGTTCTCCAGCAGGGCCTGGCCGATGCCCATGGCGATGCCGCCATGGATCTGCCCTTCGAACAGCAGCGGGTTGATGATGACGCCGCTATCGTCGACGGCGGTGTAGCGGCAGATCGCGACCTTGCCGGTCTCGACATCGATCTCGAGCTCGCAGACATGGCAGCCATTGGGGAAGTTGGGCGCGGTCGGCGTGAAGCCGCCCACGGCTTCGAGGCCGATGCCGAATTGCGCCGGCCAGCCGACCGGGGCGTAAGCGCGCTTGGCAATATCGGTGAGCGCGATGGCGCGGTCGGTACCGGCCACGGTGAACTTGCCGTCGGCGAAGACGAGATCGACCGCCGCCGTTTCGAGCAGATGGGCCGCCATGGCGCGCGCCTTCTCGATGACGAGATCGGCCGCTTGTTTCAGCCCCGAGCCGCCGATCGTCATGCTGCGCGAGCCATAAGTGCCGCGGCCATAGCCGACGAGATCGGTATCGCCCTGCAGCACGCGGATACTGTCGAAGGGAACGCCGAGCCAGTCCGAGACCATCTGGGCATAAACGGTCTCGTGTCCTTGGCCGTGGCTATGCGTCCCCGCCAGCACGGTGACCGCGCCGGCATCGTCGAAGCGAATCTCCATGCGGTCGTTGAAGGGCGCGGCGATCTCGATGAAATAGCCAAGGCCGATGCCGCGCCGCTTGCCCGCCTGTTCGGATCGGGCGCGGCGCGCGGCAAAGCCCTGCCAATCGGCCACAGCGAGCGCCTTTTCCAGAACGGCGCCGAAGCTGCCGCTGTCATAGACGAGGTTGAGCGGCGTTTTGCAGGGGAGCCGCTCGGCGGCGATGAAATTGCGCCGGCGCAGCTCGGCCGGGTCGAGGCTCATCTCGCGCGCCGCCCGGTCGATGAGGCGCTCGGTGACATAGACGGATTCGGGCTTGCCCGCGCCGCGATAGGGCCCGGTCCAGGTGGTGTGGGTGAAGACGCCGCGCACCCCCACATGCACCGCGGGAATGTCGTAGACATTGACATAGGCAAGCGAGCCGAGCGCCGCCGGCACGGCGGAGCTGAAGGAGAGGTAGGCGCCGAGGGCGTGGTCGGTGCGCACGCGGAGCCCCAAAAACTTTCCGTCTTTGTCCAGCGCCAGCTCGGCCTCGCTCACGGCGTCGCGGCCATGCGTGTCGCTCATCAGGCTTTCGGCGCGCTCGCCCACCCATTTGACCGGCCGGCCGAGACGGCGCGCCGCCCAGAGCACGAGAACATCCTCGGGATAAACGCCGCCCTTCATGCCGAAGCCGCCGCCGACATCGGGGCAGATGATGCGGAAATCGCGATCGGGCTTGCGGAAGATCGCGCGCGCCAGCAGCGGCCGCAGCTTGTGCGGGCCTTGCGAGCTGGTATGGAGCGTGAAGCGGCCGCTCCAGGCTTCGTAAGCGCCGAGCGCGACGCGCGGCTCCATCGCATTGGCGGAGAGGCGGTTGTTGACGAGGTCGAGCCGCGTCACATGCGCGGCGCCGGCAAAGGCGCGGTCGGTCGCGCCCTTGTCGCCGCGCTCCAAGGCATAGGCGACATTGTCGGGCGCCTCGTCCCAGACGAGCGGCGCGCCGGGCGCTGCCGCGTCGGCCGTCGCGGCTACCGCCGGCAGCGCCTCGTAGTCGACTTCGACAAGCTCGGCCGCATCACGCGCCGCATGCGCGGTTTCGGCGACGATGAAGGCGACGGGATCGCCGACATGGCGCACCCGGTCGCGCACCAGCACGGGATGGAGCGGCTGATGGCCGGGCGGGCCACCCCAGGCGACGGGAGTGACGACGACCGGAATGCCGCCGAGCTTGTCGGCAGCAGCATCGGCGCCGGTCAGCACGGCGAGAACGCCGGGCGCGGCTGACGCGGCCGCCGTGTCGATGCGCTTTAGCCGCGCATGGGCATGGGGCGAGCGCAGGACATAGCCATGCGCGGTGAGCGGCAGAACGATGTCGTCGACATAGCAGCCGCGGCCGGTGAGGAAGCGCGGATCCTCGGTGCGCGGGACGGATTGGCCTACGCCGAACTTGCTCATGTCGCTGCGCCGCCTCCTGATCGCCCGCAAGCCCGGCAAGATCGAGCGCCTTCAAGGTAGAAACGTGCTCCCGGCCCGTCAACGACGGAAGCTTGCCGCGCCGCGTCTTCCCATGCTAAGGCGACGCGCGGAACCTCGGGGGTCGATTTTGCAGCTTCGCCAAAAAGCGTCGAGCCGGCGCGAGCGCAACAAGGCCGAGAAGCTGGAAAAGATCAGCCGCGCCGCGCGGCGCCTCTTCATCCGCCGCGGCTACGACGCCACCACCTTGCGCGACATCGCGGCGCAAGCCGAGGTCGGGCTCGGCACGCTCTTCTCCTACGCCACCGACAAGCGCGACCTGCTCTTCCTCATCATCAACGACGATATCGAGGCGATGAACACGCGCGCCTTCGCCGAAGCGCCGGCCGATGCGGCGCTGCTCGAGCGGCTCGTCGCGATCTTTCACGGCTTCTTCGACTTCTTCGGCCGGCAGCCGAACCTGTCGCGGATCATTCTCAAGGAGCTCACCTTCTATTCCGCGGGGCCGCAGGCGCGGCGCTTCCAGCACGGGCGCAGCGAGGTGCTGGCGCGGCTTGCCGAAGTGGTGCGGGCGGCGCAGCGCCGCGGCGAGATCGGCAGCGGCGAGGATGCCGACGAGATCGCCTATACCCTGTTCTCGATCTATGCCGGCGAGATCCGTCACTGGCTGGGCGCGCCCAAGCCCGATCTCGACACCGGCCTCGCCGCGCTCCGCCGCCATTTCCGCCTGCTGATCGCCGGGCTCCAGCCGCGCGAGCGGTGAGCCGCAGCTCACAAGCCCAAGAGCCGCTCGGCGTTGGCGTGGAAGATCTTCTCCATCACCGCATCGCTGTAGCCGAGCTCCTTCCATTCGCGGAAGAGCCGGTCATAGGGGATGCTGGGATAGTCGCTACCGAACATCACCTTGTCCTGGAGCCGGGCGCGGATATCGGTCTTGAGCTGACCGGGGAAGTATTTCGGCGCCCAGCCCGACATCTCCCAATAGACATTGCCTTTGTGCAGCGCCACCGCCGTCATCTCGTCGACCCAGGGCCAGCCGGGATGGGCGGCGATGATGGTGAGAGCCGGGAAATCGGCGGCCAATTCGTCGATGCAGGAGGGATGCGCGTGACGGATCTTGGCGCCGAGGCCGCCCGGCAGTCCCGCCCCCATGCCGGTGGTACCGACATCGATCATCACCGGCGCCTTGAGCGCGGTGATGGTCTCGAACAGCGGATAAAGCCGCCGGTCATTGACGGCGAAATGCCCCATGATCGGATGGAAATGGAAGCCGAGCATGCCGAGCCCGGTGATCGCTGTCTTCGCCTGCTGGATCGCGATCTCGCCCTTGAAGGGATCGACCGCCGCCCAGGCCTGGATGATGCGGTCGGGATGGCGCTGCTGCATGCTCTTGACGTATTCATTGGTGCAGGGCGGCGTGCCGGTGGTGGTCTCGAGATCGAGCGCCACCAGCACCGCCTCGACCCCGGCAGCGGCAAATTCGGCAACGACCTCGGCCTCTTCCTTCCAGCTCCAAGCGCGATTCCAGTATTTCGCCAGCGCCTCAACATAAGGCCCCTGACAGCGGATCCAGGGCTCGGTGTTGGGGTAGCAATGGAGGTCGATGATGCGCATTCTGGCTTCTCCCAGTGGGGCGCGACGGCGTGCTGTCTCAGGCATTTCTAGCGATCACTTTCAACCCTGAGCTTGCGCGTCACCATCTCGACGAGCGCCTTCTTCGACACTTTGCCGAACGGGGACAGCGGGAAATCGCTCATCAGCTCGAGCCGCTCCGGCAGCTTGAACTTGGCGATCTCCTTGCCGGCGAGGAAGGCGATGAGCGCGTCGAGGGTGAGGCGCGCGCCCGGCCGCGGGATGACGCAGGCGCACATGCGCTCGCCGAGATCGGGATCGGGCATGGCGATGCAGGCGACATTCTGCACAGCGGGATGCGAGAGAATCAGATTCTCGATCTCCTCGGCGCTGATCTTCTCGCCGCCGCGATTGATCAAATCCTTCTTGCGTCCCTCGACCATGTAATTGCCCGAGGGATGCCGCCGCATGAGATCGCCTGAGCGGTAGAAGCCGTCAGGGGTGAAGGCCCTGGCGTTGTGTTCGGCCGCGCCGTAATAGCCGCGCAGCGTGTAAGGCCCGCGCACGCACAGCTCGCCCACCTCGCCCGCCGGTACTTCCCGGTCGTCGTCATCGAGGAGCCGCACTTCGTCATCGGGCGAGATCGGCCGCCCGACGGTCTCGAGCCGGACATCCTCGGGGTCGTCAATGCGCACGAAGAACAGCGTGCCCTCCGACATGCCGAAATTCTCCTGCACGAAAGCGGAGGGAATGAGTGCCCGGGTCTTGAGGCGCACTTCGGGCTGAAGCCGCTGCCCGCCGCTCTGGATGTAGCGCAGCGACGACGTGTCGTACTGCCTCGCTTCGGGACTGTTGATGAGGCGGATGAGGAGCGCGGGCACGACTTTCAGATGGGTGACGCCGTGCCGCGCGATCAGCGGAAACAGCGCCTCGGGACGGGTGCTGGCGCTCAGCACCACCGTGCCGCCGTTGAAGAAAAGCCCCTGCAGCCCGGGACAAGCGAGCGGCAGATTATGCGCGATGGGCAGCGCCAGCAACAGGACCGAGCTTTGGGTGACGCCGCAGACCTCGGCCGCCCTCCGCGAGTTATAGGCGTAGTCGTTATGCGTGCGCGGAATGAGCTTGGGCACGCCGGTGGTGCCGCCGGAAAGCTGGAAGATGCAGGGAGCGGTCGGGTCGAGGGTGAGCTCGGCGAGGCGCGACCGGGGCAGCGATGCCGGCCGCTCGATCAGCTCGGCAAGCGACATCTCGCCTTCACGGGGCGTACCGAGCACCAGGGCGACGCGCAGCGAGGGCGATTCCGCCCGGACGCGCGCCACCATCGGCGCAAACTCGAATTCGCCCTGACGCTCGGGATAGGCGCAGGCGACAGCAGCGGCGATGCGGGTGAATTGGCTCAGCTCGGTATAGCGGTGGCTCGGTAGCGCGGCGATGGGAATGGCGCCGATCTTCTGCAGCGCGAAATAGAGCAGCACGAATTCGGCGGTGTTGGGCAGCTGTAGCACGATGCGGTCGAGCGGCTTCAAGCCGAGGCCCAGCAGATTGAGCGCGAGATTGTCGGAGAGCGCGTCGATCTCGGCATAGGTGAAGCGCCGCGCGCCGTCGATCACGGCGATGCGCGGACCGAAATCGCGGAAGACGGCGGCGAATTCGTCGGTCAGCGAGCGGTCGCGCCAGTAGCCGCGCTCGCGGTAGCGGCGGGCAAACTCGGGCGGGAACGGGACGACGCCGTCGAGCATGGTGCGGTTCAGGTGGAGCTCGAGAAGCCGCCATCGATGACGACGACCTCGCCGGTGACGAAGCGATTGCCCTCGATCAGCGACAGCATGGTTTCGGCGACATCGTCGGCGGTGACGACGCGCTTCAGCGGCGTGAGCTTGGCGCGGCGCCCCATCAGCTCGTCGTACTTGTCCTTGAGCATGCGCTGCATCCAATCGCCTTCCATCCAGCCCGGCGCCACGGCATTGACGCGGATGTCGGGGCCGAGATTGAGCGCCAAGGTCTTAGTCAGATTCACCACCGCCGCCTTGCTTGCAGCATAGGGCAGCGGCTGCGGCCCCGGACGCAAGCCAACGATGCTCGCGGTGTTGACGATGGCCGGCGCCGGCGCCTTCTTCAGCAGCGGCAGCGCCGCGCGCGTCACCAGGAAGACGCTGCGCACATTGACGGCAAAGACGCGGTCCCATTCCTCGACCGAGAGCGCGTCGAGATCCCTCGGCCGCACCTCGGTGGTGGTGCCGGCATTGTTGATGAGCGCGTCGAGCTTGCCGAAGGCACTCGCAACGTCGCGCAGCATGGCGCGCACCGCCGCGTCGTCGGCGACATCGCAAGGACAGAGCAACGTGCGGGCGCCGAGCCGCGCGGCTTCCGCCGCGACCGCTTCCGCCGCCGCCGCGCTCCGGCTGTAATTGATCGCTACGTCATAGCCGGCCCGCGCCAGCGCCAGCGCCGCGCTGCGGCCGATGCCGCTCGACGCGCCGGTGACCAGGGCGGATTTGCGCTCTGCCATCTAGCCGGTCCTCCCGTAGTGCACATATTCGAACGCGTTCGATTTTATGTCAAGCTGCAGGTCCGATGGACGCAGAATGGCCTTGCAGTTACTTCGCCAGCAGCGCCTTCAGCTTGTAGATCAGCTCCAGTGCCTCGCGCGGGGTCAGGGCGTCGGGCTCGATGGTGGCGAGCGCGGTTTCGGCGGCAGAAGGTTGCGCCTCGCGGGCGCTTTTGGGGCGCGCGGCGGTGAAGAGCGGCAGGTCGTCGGCGAGACGCGCCAGCGCGCCCTGCTGTTCGCCCTTCTCCAGCAGCGCCAGCACCGCCTCGGCGCGCGCCACCGCCGCCGGCGGCAGGCCGGCGAGCTTGGCCACATGGATGCCGTAGGAACGATCGGCCGCGCCCGGCGCCACCTCGTGCAAAAAGACCACATCGCCCTGCCATTCCTTGACCCGCATGGTGTAGCAGGTGAGGTGATCGAGCTTCGCCGCGAGCGCCGTCAGCTCGTGGTAGTGGGTGGCGAACAATGCGCGGCAGCGATTGACCTCGTGCAGATGCTCGACCGCCGCCCAGGCGATCGACAGCCCGTCGAAGGTGGCAGTGCCGCGGCCGATCTCGTCGAGAATGACGAGCGCGCGCGTGCCCGCCTGATTCAGGATCGCCGCGGTCTCGACCATCTCGACCATGAAGGTGGAGCGGCCGCGCGCGAGATCGTCGGCAGCGCCGACGCGTGAAAACAGCCGGTCGACGATACCGATCCGCGCGCGGCTCGCCGGCACGAAGGCGCCGATCTGCGCCAGCAGCGCGATCAGCGCATTCTGGCGCAGGAAGGTCGATTTACCGGCCATGTTGGGACCGGTCACCAGCCAGATCTGTCCGGATTTTTGCGCAGGCGCCGGCGACAGATCGCAATTGTTGGCGATGAACGGCGCGCCGCCGCGCTTCAGGGCCTGCTCAACCACGGGGTGCCGGCCGCCCTCGATGGCAAAACCGAGCGAGCCATCGACCTCCGGGCGCACATAATTGTCGTCGATGGCGAGCTTGGCGAGCGCGGTCGCGACATCGAGCAGCGCAAAGGCATGGGCCGCCGCACGAAGATCCTCGCCGATGGCGAGCGCTTTCGCCGTGAGCCGCTCGAAGATTTCGAGCTCTAAATTGAGCGAGCGTTCGCCGGCATTGGCGATCTTCGCCTCGGTCTCGCCAAGCTCGGCGGTGGTGAAGCGCACCTGGCCTGCCAAGGTCTGGCGATGGATGAAGGTCGCGTTCAGCGGTGCCGACATCAGCTTGTCGCCGTGCTGCGCGGTGACCTCGACGAAATAGCCGAGCACGTTGTTGTGCCGGATCTTCAGTCCCTTCACGCCGGTCTCGTCGGCGTAGCGGGCCTGCATCGCCGCGACCACGAGGCGCGAGGCGTCGCGCAAGGAGCGCGCCTCGTCGAGGGCAGCCTCATAGCCTTCACGCACAAAGCCGCCGTCGCGCTTGATCAGCGGCAGTTGCTCAGAGAGCGCTCGCGCGAACTCGGCGGCCAATTCGCGCGACGGCCGCTGCAGCGCCTCGATCACCGCGGCAACTTCCTGTGGCGGCTGCTCGATCTCGGCAAGTTTCGCCAGTGCCTGATCTGCTGCCAGAATGCCGTCGCGAAGGCCGGCGAGATCGCGCGGGCCGCCGCGTCCGACCGACAGCCGAGCCAGTGCGCGCGACATGTCGGGCGCGCCGCGCAGGATGGAGCGGATGTCCTCGCGGGTGGCGTGATCTACGACAAAACAC
Organism: Allostellaceae bacterium; assembly: GCA_035509275.1. Taxonomy (GTDB): domain Bacteria; phylum Pseudomonadota; class Alphaproteobacteria; order ATCC43930; family CGMCC-115725; genus DAHUYF01. Next base: position 18,019 of record DATJLU010000201.1, read on the forward strand.
GCGACCGCATCCAGCCGATGAGCGATCTGCGCGGCGTCGGTCAGCGGCGCGGCCAGCCGCTGCGCGAGCAGCCGCGAGCCCGCAGGGGTCACCGTGCAGTCGATCGCGTCGAGCAGCGAGCCTCGACGCTCACCAGATAATGTGCGGGTCAAT
>DATJLU010000202.1:0-5102 GCA_035509275.1 Allostellaceae bacterium
CGCCCGACCACACGGCGCGCCTCGGCATAGGGCGCATCCTTCTGGCCGACATGGACGCCGTCGCAGCCGCATTCGCGCGCGAGATCGGGCCGGTCGTTGAGGATGAAGGCGACGTCGCGGGCGACCGCGAGCGGCATCAGCCGCTCGACCGAGCGGCGGATCGCGTCGTCGTCGGCGTCCTTCAGCCGCAGCTGCAGGCACGCGACGTCGCCGCCGTCGAGCGCGCGGGCGAGCGGGTCCGCGAAGGCGTCGGGATCGAGCGCCGGCGGCGTCACCAGATAGAGCCGGCAGGGCGCCGGCTCGCTTGTGCCGACCGCGGTCAATCCTTGCCCAGGTAGATGTTGATCAGGCGGTCGAGCAGGTTGAGCGCATCCGCCTTCGGCCGCTGGAAGGTGTTGCGGCCGATGATCGAGCCGTTGCCGCCGCCGTCGCGGATGGCCCGCGCCTCGCTCAGCACGCCGTCGACATCCTTCGCCTCGCCGCCGGAGAAGACCACGATGCGCCTGCCGTTGAAGCAGGACTGCACCACATGCCGGATGCGCGCCGAGGCGCTGTAAATGTCGATCTTCTGCTGCTCGTAGACCTTTTTCGCCGCGTCGAGCTCGAGCGCCTCGGTTGGCGGCTTCACCTTGATGATGTGCGCGCCGAGCAGCGCCGCCATATGCGCGGCATAGGCGCAGATATCCATCGCCGTCTCGCCCTGCTTCGACAGGCTGCCGCCGCGCGGATAGGACCAGATCACCACGGCGAGCCCATGCGCCTTGGCTTCGCGGCCCATCTCGGCGATCTCCTCCATCATGCCGTAGGCCTCGTCCGACCCGGGATAGATGGTGAAGCCGATCGCCGAGCAGCCGAGCCGCAGCGCATCCTTGACGCTCGCGGTCACGGCTTGCGACGGCCCCTCTTTGGCGCGCGCCAGGCTGTTGGCGGAATTGACCTTGAGAATGGTCGGGATCGCGCCGGCATAGGTGGCGGCGCCGGCCTCGATGAAGCCCAACGGCGCGGCATAGGCCGAGAGCCCGGCATCGATCGCCAGCTGGAAGTGGTAATGCGGATCGTAAGCCGGCGGGTTCGGGGCGAAGCTCCGAGCCGGGCCGTGCTCGAAGCCCTGATCGACCGGCAGGATGACGAGCTTGCCGGTGCCGCCCAGCTTGCCCTGCATCAGGATGCGGGCGAGGTTGGCCTTGCTGCCGGGATTGTCGCTCTCATAGCCGTCGAGAATCTTCTTGACGCGTTCGCTGAGCATCATGACCGGCACGCTCCTGGGCACGCCTCGAATCGGCGCGGATATAGCAGACGGAAACTGCGGCGGCAAAGCTTGCGGCGGCGCTGCAAGCGGCGGTTTTGCCAGCGACGCCAACGCGCTAGGGCCGGGTTCCGTTCCCCGCGAGGAAGGCGCGGGCGGCGGAAGCGGGGTCGCGCGCCGCGAGCAGATCGAGCGTCTCGCCGCCGCTCTCATCCTCGAGCGATGCACCGGTTGCGGCGGCGATCGCGGCGAGGCGGTCGCGCATCGCCGGGGAGCCGGTGAAGCGCACCCGCATGATGCCCGCGCGCAGCGCGCTCATGACCGTGCCCGCCTCTTCGGCGCAGTCGAGCACCGCGTCGACCGCGACGCCGGGATGCTCGGCGCAAGCGGCCTCGATCAGCGCCTTGAACCAGCGCGGCCCGGCATAAGCGCCGGCGCCGGCGGCGCTCATCAACGTCACCGGCACGCCGAGCGCCGCGGCGGCGCCCAGCGCGGCGCGCGCCTCGGCGAGTGAATGGACGATGATCCGGCGGCTCACCCGAGCTTGCCGATGAGCGAGGCCGCCTCCGCCATGCGGTTGGAGAAGCCCCACTCGTTGTCGTACCAGGCGAGCACGCGGCAGAAGCGCTTGCCGAGCACCGCCGTTTGCGTCACGTCGAAGGTGGCGCTGTGCGGATCGTGGACGAAATCGACCGACACCGTGTCGTCGCGGTTGATCCCGAGGATGCCGCGGAAGCGGTTCGACTTGGCGGCGTCGATCATCAGCTGGTTGATCTCCTCGGCGCTGGTGTCGCGTGCCGAGTTGAATGTGAAGTCGATGAGGGAGACATCGGCCGTCGGCACGCGGATCGAGGTGCCGTCGAGCTTGCCCTTGAGCGCCGGCATGACGAGGCCGATGGCGCGCGCCGCACCGGTCGAGGTTGGGATCATCGACAACCCCGCGGCGCGCGCGCGGCGCAGATCCTTGTGCAGCGTGTCGACGGTGTTCTGGTCGCCGGTATAGGCGTGGATCGTCGTCATATAGCCGCGCTCGATCCCGATCCCCTCGTTCAGCACATAGGCGACCGGCGCCAGGCAATTGGTGGTGCAGGAGCCGTTCGACAGCACGGTGTGCTGCGGCTTCACCTCGTCGCTGTTGACGCCCATCACCAAGGTGAAATCGACGCCGTCCGCCGGCGCCGAGACGAGAACGCGCTTCGCTCCGGCCTCGAGATGCTTCGCCGCGGTTTCGCGCTTATTGAAATGCCCGGTGCATTCCAGCGCCACATCGACCTTGAGGTCCTTCCAGGGCAGCTTGGCCGGGTCGCGCTCGGCCAGCACGCGCAGCTTGCCGCGGCCGACATCCATCCAATCCTCGCCGCAGGCGATCTCGCCGGCGAAGCGGCCATGCACGCTGTCATATTTGAGAAGATGCGCGTTCGCCTTGACCGAGCCGAGATCGTTGATCGCCACCACTTGGAGATCGTCGCTGCGCTCCTGGATCGCGCGGAACACCAAGCGGCCGATGCGGCCAAACCCGTTGATCGCCACCCGAATCGCCATATCTGCCTCCGCCCCCGATGATGCCTCGTGAACAACCCAAGCGGTCTCTCGATCCCGGCTCCCGACGCGGAGCGAGAAGCGCTGCGGTTACAACAGCTTGCGCGCCGCTTCGGCGATCGCCTCGGCGCTGAAGCCGAAGCGCCGGAACAGCGCTTCGGCCGGCGCCGAGGCGCCGAACCCGGTCATCCCGAGCACGGCGCCGCCGCTGCCGACATAGCGCTCCCAGCCGAAGGGCGATGCCGCCTCGACCGCGAGCCGCGGCGCGCGGCCCAACACCGCAGCGCGGTAATCCGCCTCCTGGCCGTCGAACAGCGACCAGCACGGCATCGACACCACCGCCGCCGCCACGCCCTGCGCCGCGAGAACGTCGCGCGCCGCCATCGCGACCGCCACTTCGGAGCCGGTGGCGAGCAAAGTCACCGCGCGCTGCCCCGCCGCCTCCGCCAGCACATAGGCGCCGCGCGCCGAGAGATTTTCCGCTCCGGCGCCGCGGCGCAACGCCGGCACGCTCTGCCGCGTCAGCGCCAGCACTGAGGGGCAGCGCCGGGCGCGCAAGGCGAGCTCCCAGCATTCCGCCGTCTCCACCGCATCGGCCGGGCGGAAGACCTGCAGGTTGGGCATGGCGCGCAAGCTCGCCAGATGCTCGATCGGCTGATGCGTCGGCCCGTCCTCGCCGAGCCCGATCGAATCATGCGTCATGACATAAATGACGCGCAGCCCCATCAGCGCCGAGAGCCGGATCGCCGGCCGGCAATAATCGGCGAAGACCAGGAAGGTGCCGCCATAAGGGATGATGCCGCCATGCGCGGCCATGCCGTTCATCGCCGCCGCCATGCCGTGTTCGCGGATGCCGTAATGCAGGTAGCTGCCGGAGAAATCGGCGCGCGTCACCACCTTCTGGCCCTTGGCCTTGGTGTTGTTGGAGCCGGTGAGATCGGCCGAGCCGCCGATCAGCTCCGGCAGCGCCGGCACCAGCGCGTCCAGCACCATGCCCGAAGCCTGCCGCGTCGCGGTCTTTGGCGCCTCGGCCGCGAATTTGGCGCGGATGCCGGCCATGGCGGCATCGAAGCCCGCCGGCAAGGCGCCGCCGATGCGGCGCTGGAATTCGCTGCGCAGCTCGGCGGGTGCGGCATCGAGACGCTGCTGCCAGTGCTGCGCGGCGGTCGCGCCGCGCGCGCCGACAGCCCGCCACCAGCCGACAATATCCTCGGGAACGGTAAACGGCGGCTCGGACCAGCCGAGCCGCTGGCGCGCCCCGGCGATCTCGGCGGCGCCCAGCGCCGCGCCATGCGCGGCGGCGCTGCCCGCCTTTGTCGGCGCGCCGAACGCGATGGTGGTGCGGCAGGCGATGAGCGAGGGCCGCTCATCGGCGCGCGCCTCGTCGATCGCCGCCGCCACCGCGGCAGGGTCGTGGCCATCGACCGCGGCCGCGCTCCACCCGGCCGCGGCGAAGCGCTGCAGCTGATCGTCGGAGGTCGAAAGCGCGGTGTCGCCGTCGATCGAGATCGAATTATTGTCCCAGAAGACGATGAGCTTGCCGAGCCGCAGATGCCCGGCGAGCGTGATCGCCTCCTGGCTGATGCCTTCCATCAGGCAGCCATCGCCGGCGATGACGTAGGTATGGTGATCGACGAGCGCATCGCCGAAGCGGGCGTTGAGCAGCCGCTCGGCGAGCGCCATGCCGACGGAATTGGCGAGGCCCTGGCCCAACGGGCCGGTGGTGGTTTCGATTCCGGGTGCGTGGCCGTATTCGGGATGGCCGGCGGTGCGGCTGCCGAGCTGGCGGAAGCGCTTCAGCTCATCCATCGTCATGCCGGGATAGCCGGTGAGATGGAGCAGCGCATAGAGCAGCATCGAGCCGTGCCCGGCCGAGAGCACGAAGCGGTCGCGGTCGGGCCAGTCGGGACGCGCCGGGTCGAATTTGAGGAAGCGGCTCCAGAGCACGGTGGCGACATCGGCCATGCCCATCGGCATCCCGGGATGGCCGCTGTTCGCCTGCTCCACCGCATCCATGGCGAGAACGCGGATGGCATCGGCCATGCGCCGCAGCTGCGGATCGCGCGCAATCGGCAGCGGCGGAGCGGTGGCGGCGGGCGAGGGCTGGGGCGTTGTCATCGAACGGCCGCAACTTGCCGGGCGAGGGCCGTCGCGTCAACCGCGATGTCGGGCGCGCCGCGCGCCGCTCGGTTGCGGCGATTCCGCTTTGCCGGTAAGGTCGCCGCCATCCCGTTGGGGCGTAGCCAAGTGGTAAGGCAGCGGATTTTGATTCCGCCATTCCCAGGTTCGAATCCTGGCGCCCCAGCCAATCCGCACG
>DATJLU010000203.1:0-29236 GCA_035509275.1 Allostellaceae bacterium
GCCCCGAGCGAGCTCAGGCGCGCCGCCGACGGCTCGCGGCTCGTCGCGGTGTGGCCGGGTGGCGGTGAGACCAGCGTGTCGGCAACGGTGCTGCGCCGCGCCTGCCGCTGCGCCGAATGCACCGCGCGCCGCGCGCGCGGCGAGATGGCGGCGGGACCAGACGAGGTCGCGATCACCGATATCGCCGCGATCGGCGGCTATGCCGTCAACATCGCCTTCTCCGACGGGCACCGCCGCGGCATTTTCCCCTGGGCGTTCCTGCGCGCGCTCGCCGAGCCGCCCGCCGGCAATTAATTGCTCCTCCTCGCGCGTGCGCGCCGGCATTGTGGCGCCGAGGGAGAGCCAGCCCATGCCCTATGTCGTCACCGAAGCCTGCATCCGCTGCAAGTTCATGGATTGCGTCGAGGTATGCCCGGTCGATTGCTTTCACGAGGGCGAGACCATGCTGGTCATCAATCCCGAGGAATGCATCGATTGCGGCGTCTGCGAGCCGGAATGCCCGGCCTCGGCGATCATCCCCGACACCAAAGACGGCGCGGAACGCTGGCTCGCGCTCAATCGCGAGCTGGCCGCCACCTGGCCGGCGATCGCGCTCAAGGGCAAACCGCCGGCCGACGCCAATGAGTGGGTCGGCCGCGAGGGCAAGTTCGCCGCCCATTTCAACCCCGCGCCGGCATCGCGCTGAGCGCTATCCTTTGACCATGTCGAGGAGGAGATCCGGGCGCTCGATCACCAGCGCTTGCCGGCTGACCGAGATGATGCCCTTCTTCTGGAAGCGGTCGAGCGTGATGGTGACCCATTGCCGGGTGACGCCGACGATGTTGGCGAGCTGATCATGCGTCACCTTGCGCTGGACGACGAGGCGGTTCGCCTCCTGCTTGCCGTAGACCTCGCCGAGAATGACGAGCAGCTGCGCCAGCCTTTCGACCGCCGAGCGCGTGCCCAGCATCTGCACCAGCGCCGAATAGCATTTGCTTTTGGCGACCAGCCCCTCGATCAGGCACACCGCGAATTGCGGCATGCGCTCGACCAGCATGCGCATCGCGCCCGCGCTGAGATAGAGCAGCCGGCAATCCTCGGCGGCTTCGCCCGACCAGATATGCAGGCCGCCGCGGAAAATCTCCGGCCCGCCGACGAAATGCCCCGGCGTCCAATAGGCGAGGGTGATCTCGCGCCCCGACGGGCCGGTGTAGTAGCTGCGCACGACGCCGCTCTCGATCAGGAAGATGCCTTCGTGCGGCGCGCCCTGCAGAAAGACCGATTCGCCGCGCGCCGCGGTCACGACGCGGCCGAGCCGGCGCACCTGCTCGAGCTCCGCCGGCGCGAGGCGGTTGAGGAAGTTCGCGCCTTCATTCAGCTCGCCGACGAGCTCGCTGAGAAAGAGCGCGGTCGCCCGCGGCGGTTTCGGTTGCGGCATCATCGCCGGCTCCCGCCCCTTGCCGCCACGCCCTGCGCCGCCGCCGGCGGGCGCGGCAGGCTCGCGAGATATTGCGCGAGTGCGGCGATGTCGTCATCGGACAGCACCTGCGCGATTTTCTCCATCACCTCATCGGGATCGTTGCGGCGCGCGCCGGAGCGAAACTCCTCGAGCTCCTTGACCAGATAAGCCGGCTGCTGCGCCTCGAGCCAGGGCGCGTCGAAGGCCCGTTTGGGATGCGGGCTGTGGCAATTGACGCAAGGCGGAATGCGATCGGCGCGGCTGCCCCTCGCGACGAGCAGCGCGGCCCGCGCCGCCGCCTTGGGGCTGAGCTCCGTCATAGGTGCAGGGGGCGGCGGCGGCAGCCCGGCGAAATAGCCCACCACAGCATCCAGCGTCGGACCCGCCGCCTCGCGCGCCGAAGTCCCCATCTGGCCGTGATCATTGTCGCGTCCCCCCTTGCGGAAATCGTCCATCTCTTTGCGCAGGTAGCTCGGCTTCTGCGCCGCGAGATTGGGAAAATGGCCGTTCGGCGCGACGCCGTCCAGATCGTGGCATTCGCCGCACCCCTCCCAGGGCTTCATCCCCTTGGTCACCACCATGTCGCCGCCGATGGCGTCCTCGGCGGCGGCGGCCGAGGTCCAGAGCGCAAGACCGATCGAAACGCCAAGTGCGACGGCGCGCCAGACACGGTTCACGACACCCTTTCCCGCTGGGACGTCATTTCGCAACGCCAGCCTCGGCGGTCGATTCGGAGCTCATGAGCCGGGCGAGAAAAGCGGCGGTCTTGTTGGGTGGCATGGGCGGCAGCAGCCGCGCCCGCACCCGGCCTTCGGGGTCGATCACCTGGACCGCGGCGCTGTGCGCGACACTATACCAGCCGCTCGCATCGGGCTTGCCGATCCGGTAGACGGCGCCCACGGAGGTCACCAGCTTCTCGATCTGCGCCGGCGCGCCGGTGATGCCGATGAAATGCGGATTGAACTGCTCGATCCATTGCTTCAGCACGGGCTTGTCGCGGGCGGGATCAACGGCGACGAAGACCACCATCGGCGCCATCGCAGGGCGTTCCTGCTTTGCCGCCGTCTCGAGCACGGCATTGAGATTGGCGAGCGTGAACGGACAGACATCGGGGCAGCTCGTGTAACCCACGGCGAGCAGCGACCAATGACTCTTGAGCCGCTGCAAGGTGAAAGGCGCGCCGTTCTGGTCGGCAAGCGCAAAATCGGGCAAGACCAACGGGCGATCGAGCAGCGTCGCGTTCAGGCGATCGCCGGCGCCGGCTTGGGTCGCGCTGGCGGTCACCAGCAGCGCCGCGACTAGCAGGGAGCGCAACATGACTGTCTCCTCAACGGTTCTGTTGCTCGAACGCCCGCAGGCTCTCGACGCTGATGATGTCGAGGCAGCGGCGCTTCAGCCGGATGAAAGCTTCCTCGGTGGCGATCTCGGGCAAGCGCGGCCGTTCGAGCGGCACGGTCAGATCGGCGATGACGCGGCCCGGACTGGCACTCATCACCAGAACGCGGTCGGCGAGAAACAGCGCTTCGTCGACGTCGTGGGTGACGAACAGAACCGTAATGCCGAATTCGTCCCAGATGCGCAGCAGGTTCTGCTGCATCATCGCCCGCGTCTGGGAATCGAGCGCGCCGAACGGCTCGTCCATCAGCAGCACGGCGGGGTAATTCGCCAAGGCGCGGGCGATGCCGACGCGCTGTTGCATCCCGCCGGAAAGCTCGCCCGGATATTTCTTGGCAAAACGGGAGAGGCCGACCATTTCGAGAAAGGTGCGCGCGGTCGACGTCGCTTCGGCATCGCCCTTGCCGGCCAGCCGCGGACCAAAGGCGACGTTGTCGAAGACCGTCTTCCACGGGAACAGCGAGTATTGCTGGAAGACCATGCCGCGATCGGGACCCGGCTTGGTGACGGGCACGCCGTCGATGGATACCTGGCCCTGCGACGGCCGCACATAGCCGGCGACGCAATTGAGCAAGGTCGACTTACCGCAACCCGACGGACCGAGCAGGCAGACGAATTCGCCGGGCGCAATCTCGAGCGAGGTCTGCGTCACCGCCATGTGCATGTGCGCGCCGCGGCCGTAGGTCACGGCGACCCGCTCGATGAGAATGCGGCCCTTGTCCGCGCCCCGTCCGGTTTTGGCGGCAGCCCTCTCTTCCAATTTTACGACCCGTCCGATCATGGCCCTCGCCTCAGAGATCCTGCACGGCCACGCCCCGCGCCGATCGCGCGGGCTGACGCGGCGCGCGCGGCAAGCACCCGCGCGCGAGCAGGTAGTTCGTCCCCAGAAGTATGGCGAATCCGACCACCGACAAATCGGTTCCGTAGGGCAACAGCGCATAGGCGGTGGTAGTCTCGAGACCGAGAAGAGAGAGTCCGACGACCCAGGTCGCCGTCGAGCAGCAGGACACCCAGAACAAGGTGACGTTGGTCATGGCAACGAGCAGAGAGCCCAGTCCTGCGGCGGCCGCACCGGCACCTTGCATGCGGGCAGGACAATGGGCCCGCAGGCGCCGCAGCAACAGCACGCTCAACCCACTGAGCGCGCCGAGCAACATCACGACGACGACCTTCGGCGGGATGATCGCCAGGCTCCACTCGGCGATGCCGTGCCCGTAGCTGTAATTCTTGTATCCGGTTTCGAAGATCCATTCGTTGCCGATGATCGGCAGCATGTCGCGTATCGAGGGCGTCGACCGGATGATGTTGAGGACGTCGGCCGGCCAGTTATAGAAGACGACGTAATTTGGCAGGCTGCCGATGCGCCAGACGACGATGGCCAACAGCGTCATGTAGTAGACGACAACGAAGCCGAGCGTCATTGCGAGCCAGGCGCCGCGATTTTCGCGGATCGTCTCCCGCATCACGGCGAGCGCGCCGCTCATCGCGTCCTCCGTTGCCAGGCCAGAAACGGCCGCATGAGCAGCTGAACGGCATAGGTCGAGAGCGTGCCGAACACGCCGATCAGCAGCATGCCGACGATGATGTCCGGATACTGAATGAGGGAATAGGCGTTCCAGGTGAAATAGCCGATGCCGTACTGGCCGCTGATGATCTCGCCGGCGAGCAGCGAGAACCACGCCACGCCCATGCCGACCGAAAGCCCGGCGGCAATGCTCGGCAATGCCGCCGGAAGCACCACGTGCCAGAAGATCTGGACGCGACCGGCGCCGAGCGACTCGGCGGCGCGGACGAGAACTTCCGGAGTCTGCTCGACGCCGTGGATGGTATTCAAGACAATCGGAAAGAGCGCGCCGAGGAAGACGATGTAGATGATCGACGATTCCTCCGTCGGCCACATCAAGATCGCCAGCGGAATCCACGCGACCGCCGGGATCGGACGCAGCAGCTCGATGTAGGGCATGACCAGATCGCGGATGGTGTGCAGCCGTCCCATCAGCAAACCGAGGAAAATGCCCACCACCGCGGCAAGCGAGTAACCGAGGGCGATACGCCTCATGCTGACGAGAATGTGAACGTAGAACTTGGCTTCGTGAGCGTGGCGCCACAGAGCTTCGGCAACCGCCAGCGGCGTCGGTACGTTGTCAAACCGGAAATAAAAGTCGAGGTGGATCTTGGCCGCCCAGTACCAGAGGGCAAGGCCGCACAGGAGTGCCGCAGCCCGCAGCGACCAGCTGCATGCCAGCGCCATCGCCGCGTCACGCGCCGACGTGTCGACGGAAAGGGACACGTCATCGTCGTCGCCATGTGCCGGTCGATCCGACCCGGCCCCTTCGCCGGCAGCCGCCGCGTCGCTCCAAGATGATTGCGGTGCGGGCACCAGCTCCCTACCAGCCTCGAAATTCATTCCCAGGCGCTCCTGCCGCGTCGTTCAACAGCCCGCCCAACTCACGGGTGCGCGTCAAGCACCTGCCGTCGACACGGCCTGGTCAAAGCTCAAGACTTGGCCTTTCACGCTCTTGGCATAGCTGTCGGCATCGTCCCTGAGCAGAAAAACCGTGTAGCTGCCGTCCGGCGACTTCACGTAGAAGCCGGACTTGCCAAACATCTTGAGGCCGCTGTTGTTGTCGTAGACGTAGGTCGCATTGATCTTGGTGCCGGTCGCTTTGATATCCGCGACCGCCTTGAGGAATTGCTTCAAGCTCGGATAGGTCTTGATGCCGTCCTTCGCCTCCCAGACTTCGTCGGGCAGGCCGCGATTGGCGACCGCGGGATCGGCGATCTTGGCGAGATCCTGGTCATAGTTCACGCCCATTTCCGCATAGGCCTTGCGGATGAAGCTGTCGTCGACCCACGACTTGAAGTCGAGCGGCGGCGACAGATCGGCCTTGGCCAGCACCTGATGATCGAACTGAAGTGTCTTGATCCATTGCGGCTTGAGCGTCGGGTCAAGCGTCAGCAGGCCGCCTTTGGAGAAATAGAGATAGAGGACTTCCTTCTCGACCCCAGTCCAGCCTTCCATCATCTGCGACGCTTTCATCGGATCGGCGTCGACCCATTTGCCCGCCTCGTAGATCGCCTTGATGAAGCTGACAACCACTTCGGGATACTTGTCGGCAAAATCCTTGCGCACGACCAGACCGTGCAGATAGGGCACGCCGGTCTGGCTGCCGTCGTAGATCTTGCGGCCGGTGCCTCGATATTCCATCAGCTCGGACCAAGGACAGAAATCGGCGTGTGCGTCGATCTTGTCGGCCTGGATGTTCGCCGCGCCGACCGCCGGTGACTGGTTCAAGAGATCGACCGATGCCAGCGTCATGTGATTATCGTCGAGCGCCTTGATCAGCATGCCCCAGGACGCGCTGCCGACCGGTGTCGACACCGACTTTCCGGTCAATTGCTTGATGTCGTAGATCTTGGAGGCCACCGGCACGTCGATGCCATTGCCGGAGCCCTTCAGATTGTAGCCCGTGCCGGAGACGTAAAGAGTCCGCAGGCTATCCGTCGCCTGGAACTTCGCGCCGTTCACGATCAGGGGATAGTCGCCCATCACGCCGAAATTGAGCTTATTCGCCAGCATCTCGTTCGTGATCGGTCCGCCCGAGCTGTAGTCCTTCCACGTGATGTCATAGGTCGCGTTCGCATATTTGCCGGCGTGCGGCAGGTTCTTGTCGAGGAGATGGAGCTCCTTGACGATGATGCCGGCGGTATAGGTGTCGGTGCACATGCTCTGATGGCCGATCGCGATATCGATCGTCTCGGCATAAGCGGGAGCGATCAGCAGCAATCCGGCCGCCGCGGCAGCAACGCTCATGGCTTTGAGGCGCATCAGGGGATCCCTCCTGTCGAGACGAACTCGTCTTAACCTTGCCTCAGAGGGGAGCAATCGATGTGCCAGCCTCGCGGGCCCGCAAGGGCTCTCAGCAAGCGGCTGAAATGATGAGCTATTTTCCGATCTGCGAGGGCCCGGTGACCGGTTTCCTGCCGCTTCCCGAGGCGGCGGCGACGCCGGTTGCTCAAAACTTTGGCGGCGGCAGCGCAACTTGTTAATACAAGCGGCTTGATCCCAGCGGCCGGTCAGCCGCGCGGCACGCGCACCCGGAACTGGAACGCGTCGGGCCGGCCGTACAGATACTCGAAATCGATCGGCCGGCGCCGGCTGTCGAAGGTGAGCCGCCGGATCCTGAGCAGGGCATCGCCTTCGCGCACGCTGAGATGATAGGCCGTGACCGGATCGGCGGCGGCGACCTCGAGCGAAAGATCGGCGAAGCCGAGATCGATGCCGAGCTTGCCCTCGAGCAGCGCGAAGATGTCGTCATGGGCGAGATCGAGCTCGATCAGGCGGCGGCCGATATCGACGGGGAAGTAGCTGACATCATAGGACAAGGGGGCACCGCCGCCGAGGCGCACGCGTTCGATGGCGACGACCCCGGCGTGGCGGTCGAGGCCCAGCGCCTTCTGCACTTCGGCGCTTGCCGGGCCTTCGGAAACGCCGAGGACGACCGAATGCGCCTCGACGCCAACCGCCGCCATCAGCTCGCCGAAGCCCTGCAGCCGGCCGAGGTCCTGCACCGCGCGCACCGCGCGGACGAAGTACCCCTTGCCCTGGCGGCTTTCCACCAGCCCGGCCGAGCGCAAGGCGTCGAGCGCGAGGCGCACGGTGACGCGGCTCACGGTGAACTCGCGCATCAATTCGCTTTCAGAGGGCAGCTGTGCGCCGCGGGCGAAGTCGCCGGCGAGGATGCGGTCGCGCAGCGCTTTGCAGATCAGCGCATATTTCGGCGGTTGCGGCGCCGCGATCGCAGCTTTGGCTTTCGGGCGATCGACCGAGGCGCTCATCCCCGAACCCATGCCGATCGCCGCATCGTCAGCCTCCGCGAATACGGCCGATCGCCCAGCGAATATTCTTTCTCACATCGGGATCGGGCTCGCTCAGATGACTTTCCAGCGCCGGCAGCGCCGCGGGATCGGCGATCTCGCCCAGCGCCGCCGCCGCCTCCTTGCGCAGATTGCTGATGGCGTGATCGAGCGCCGGCAGGAGCGCCGCCACGGCGGCGCGCGCTTTGAGCCGGCCGAGGCTGCGCACGGCTTTGACCCGCACCTGCCAGAAGGCGTCGCCGAGCAGCCCGATCAGCGCGCCGAGCGCCGCGCCGGCGCCGGTCTTGCCGGCGGTTTCGGCGGCAATCTCGCGCACTTGCCAATCAGGGTCGGCCATGAGCGCGATGATCGCCTCCGCGGCGTGGCTCGAGGTGGAGTATCCAAGCGCGCTCGCCACGGCGCGGCGCACCGCGGGGCTGTCGTCGCGCGCCGCCGCGATCAGCGCCGGCAGCGAGGCCTCGAGCTTCAAATAGCCGATGACGCCGACCGCCTGGACGCGCACTTCCTCATCGCCGTCGCGCAGCGCCTCGATCGCCGGCTTCAAGGCATCGCGGCAGCGCAGCTCCTTCAGCGCGCGCAGCGCGGCGCGGCGCACGAAGGGCCGCTCATGCGCCACGAACGGCAGCACCGCTTCGGCCGAGCCGGGATCGCGCTGCTCGGCGAGGCTCTCGGCCGCCGCTTCGGCCACGGCCGCATCGCCATCGGTGAGCGCGCCGCAGAGCGCCCGTGCCGATGCCACGCCATCGAACTCGCCGAGCGCGATCGCCGCTTGCAGCCGCACTTCCTTGGCCCTGTCCTGAAGCGCCGCGGCAAGAGGGGCGATCGCATCGGGATCGGCGGTCTCCGCCAGCGCCATCACCGCGACGCGCCGGGCGCCGGGATCGGGCTCGGCGAGCCTTGCGGCGATCGCCGCGACATCGCCCGCTTCCTCGAACGGGTCAAAGGCGTTCATGCGCGTCTATCGCAGCAGATAGGGAATATTGACGGTGACGGCGCCGGTCGGGCAATCGGTCTCGCACGGCATGCAATACCAGCACTCGTCATATTTCATATAGGCCTTGCCGGTGAGCTCGCTGATGCGCAGCACGTCGAGCGGGCAGACATCGACGCAGACGGTGCAGCCCTTGTCGGCGATGCATTTCGCTTCGTCGACGACGACGGGGACGGTGGTGGGCGTGTTGGCAAGCGGCATGACGGGTTTCCTTGGGCTCAGGCGTGCCGGCGGACACGTTGCTTGTCGTAGGCGCTGCGCTCGTCATCGCCGATCGGCACGATATAGGGCGCGACCGGACGCTTCGCGCAGCTCATCGCGCCATCGACCTTGCGCAAGACAGTGTGGCAGAACCAGTTGTCGTTGTCGCGCTCGGGGAATTCGACGCGGTGGTGGTAAAGGCCCCAGCGGCTTTCCGTGCGGAACAGCGAGGCGCACACCGCCATCTCCGCGCAGTCGAGGATCGATGCGGCTTCGAGCGCACGCATCAGCTCGTGCGAATCGCGGGCGATCATGCCGTTCTCGAGATCCTCCCGGATCTCGGTGAAGCGGTCGGCGGCGATCTGGTATTTGCGCGTGATCTTCGGCGGCTGCAGGTAATCGTTCACCAGGCGGCGGGTCTTGTATTCGATCTGGTTCGGCGGGATCCCGTCCTCGCGCTCGAGCGGCGCCAGCACGCGCCGCCGCTCGGCGACGATATCGGCGGGATCATAGGCGGCGAAATCCACTTCGGCGGCGAAATCGATCGCGTGCTCGCCGGCGATGGCGCCGTTGGTGAACGCGCCGAGCATGTAGTTGTGCGGCACATTCGCCATGTCGCCCGCGGCGTAGAGCCCCGGCACGGTGGTGCGCGCGAACTCGTCGACGAGCACGCCCGAGGCGCTGTGGCCCGAGCAGAAGCCGATCTCCGAGACATGCATCTCGATCATCTCATGGCGGTAATCGGTACCGCGGCCGGCATGGAAGCGGCCGCGCGTCGGCCGCTCGACCCGGTGCAGGATGCTCTCGATCTCGGCGATCGTCTCATTGGCGAGGTGGTCGAGCTTCAAGAAGACCGGCCCTTTGCCCGACTGCAGCTCGCGATAGAATTCGAGCATCATCTGGCCCGACCAGTAATCGCATTCGATGAAGCGCATGCCCTCGTTGTTCGCGGTATAGCCGCCGAAGGGCCCGGCGACATAGGCGCAGGCCGGGCCGTTATAGTCCTTGATCAGCGGGTTGATCTGAAAGCATTCGAGATTGGCGAGGCCGGCGCCGGCATGATAGGCCATGGCATAGCCATCGCCGGAATTGGCGGCGTTCTCGTAGGTGCCGAAGAGATAGCCCGAATGCGGCAGGCCGAGCCGGCCGGCGGCGCCGAGACAGAGGATCACCGCTTTGGCGCGCAGCACGAGGAACTCGGAGGTGCGGGTATTGACCGCGATGGCGCCGGCGATCCGCCCGTCGCGCGCCGTGAGCAGCCGCGTCGCCATGAAGCGGTTCGAGATCAGCAGCTGCACCCGCCGCAGCTGGCGGTAGAGCGCCTTCTTGACGGTGTCGCCGTTCGGCATCGGCAGCACATAGGTGCCGATGTGGTGGACTTTCTTGACGTCGAAATCGCCGGTCTGATCCTTCTGGAAGCGGACGCCGAAACGGTCGAGCTCCTGGATGATCTCGAAGCAGCGCTCGGCATATTTAAAGACCGGCGCCTGGTCGCAGATGCCGTCATTGGCGATGGTGATCTCTTTGGTGTACTGCTCCGGCGTCGAGTGGCCGGGGATCACGGCGTTGTTGAGGCCGTCCATGCCCATCGAGATCGCGCCCGAGCGCTTGACATTGGCCTTCTCCAGCAGCACGACCCGGGCCTTGGGGTTCTTCACCTTGGCCTTGTAGGCCGCCATCGGCCCGGCGGTGCCGCCGCCGATGACGAGAATGTCGCAGTCGACCTCGGATATTCCCTCGGGAAGCTCACCCATCGCTGACGCCCTGCCTCTCGTTGTTCCGCCCGTGCCGTGACGCCACCGTCAACGCCCCACCTCACCCCACCCCTCTCCGCCCCTAGGGGGCGGAGAGGGAGGGACCCGCGCAGCGGGAGGGTGAGGTGGGGTGTCGACGGCCTCGCACGCTGTCCCAAGCCTCTCTGATTGTGGACAGCGCCCCCCGCGGCGTCGGTCAACTAGTTGCCAAAGCGCCCGGCTTTCGGGACCGGCCCGGGGCCTGTAGGATTCGCCGGCAGAAAGAATCGGGGGAAACCGCTGTGCTGTCGCTGATCCTGGCCGCCCTTTTCTTCATCGGCATTCATCTCGGCATTTCCGGCACCCGGCTGCGCGACCGCGCGATCGCCGCGCTAGGCCCTGGCGGCTACAGCACGGCCTTCTCGCTCGCCTCCGTGGCGGGGCTCGCCTGGCTGATCATCGCCTATCGCTGGGCGCCCTATCTCCCGACCTGGGGCCTGGTGCTGTGGTGGCGCCCCATCGCCATCCTGCTGATGCTGCCGGCGACCCTGCTGGT
The DNA here is from genome assembly GCA_035509275.1 of Allostellaceae bacterium. Classification (GTDB taxonomy): domain Bacteria; phylum Pseudomonadota; class Alphaproteobacteria; order ATCC43930; family CGMCC-115725; genus DAHUYF01. Next base: position 11,193 of record DATJLU010000203.1, read on the forward strand.
GGTCATCGGCCTGATGACGCCCAATCCCACCGCCGTCGCCCAGGAGAAACGCCTCGCCCAGCCGCCCAGCGGCATCGTGCGCATCACCCGCCACCCCTTCCTGACCGGCGTCAGCCTCTGGGCGCTGGTGCATTTGATCGGCAATGGCGATGTCGCATCGCTGGTTTTCTTCGGCGCTTTCGCCATCGTTGGGCTCGCCGGCACGGTGTCGATCGACGCCAAGCGGCTGCGGCTGGTCGGCGCGGCCTGGCCGCCCTTCGCGGCAGCGACCTCGATCGTGCCGTTCGCCGCCATTGCCGCCGGGCGCAATCAATTCCGCCCGGGCGAGATCGGCGCCTGGCGCTGGGTCGCGGGGCTCGTGGTTTACGCGCTGTTGCTGGGCGGGCACGGGCCGATCATCGGCATCCCGCTCCTGCCTTAGCCTTTCGGGTCCGAGCGATGTGCGGTATCGCCCTCACGCTGGCGATGAGCGTCTGCCTGGTGCTCGGCCTGTTGCCGATCGCGACCTTCGCCTCGCTGCTGCCCGGCTTCACCGCCGCATGGGGGCTCAGCGATACCGAGGCCGGATGGATCAGCGGCGTCTACTACATCGGCTATGTCCTCGCCGTGCCGTTCATCATGAGCACCACGGACCGCCGGGATGCGCGCCCGGTCTATCTCTGCGGCGCCGCGCTCTCGGCCGTCTCGACCTTCGCTTTCGCCGCGCTCGCGCACGGCTTCTGGTCGGCGCTGCTCTGGCGCGCCGTCGCCGGCATCGGCCTCGCCGGCACCTACATGCCGGGGCTCAAGATCCTGACCGACCGCAGCCGCGACCGCGTCCCGGCGCGCGATATCGGGATCTATACCGCGTGCTACTCCTTCGGCACCGGCGTTTCCTTCCTGCTCGCCGGCTGGGTCGGGACGCCTTATGGCTGGCGCATGGCCTTCGTCGCCGCGGCGCTGGGCCCGCTGGCGGCGATGCTCGCGACCGCCGCCCTGGTGCGTCCCGCCGTGCCGCAGCACCGCGCGCAGCGCAGCAGCATCATCGCCGATTTCCGCCGGACCCTCGCCAACCGCGCTGTGCTCGGTTACGTCCTCGCTTATTCCACGCATAATTTCGAAGCCTGGGCGATGCGCTCCTGGGTGGTGAGCCTGCTGGTCTTCGCCGCCGCCCGCGCCGGCGGCACGGCGCTCTCCTGGAGCCCGACCGAGATCGCCACCGTCGTCACCTTGCTCGGCGTGCCCGGCACGGTGCTCGGCAACGAGCTGGCGCTGCGCATCGGCCGCACGCGCGCGATCACGCTGATCATGCTCGCCTCCGCCGCCGCCTCCGCCGGTGTCGGGCTCACCGCGGCGGGGAGCTACGATCTGCTGGTGGCGCTGGTGATGCTGCATGGCTTTCTCATCCCCGCCGATGCCGGCGCGCTGGTGGCGGGGACGGTGACGGTGGCGCCGGCCGAGGTGCAGGGCGCCAGCCTTGCGGTTCAGGCGAGCGCCGGGTTCGGCGCCTCATTCATCGGGCCGCTGGTCGTCGGCGTCGTGCTCGATCGCACCGGCGGCGCATCGGACGGCGCGGCCTGGCGCGCCGCCTTCATCACCATCGCCGCTTTCGCCTGCCTCGGACCGCTGGCCCTGCGCCTGGCTGCGCTCCGGACGCGATGAGCGCCGGCACCGGCCGCAGCGTTCTGCTGATCGGGCTCGGCACCGCCATCGTTCCCTTGGACAGCGCCGTCAACATCGCTTTCCCCGCGATCACGCACGCTTTCGGCCTGAAGCTGCCGGCGATCCAATGGCTGGTCGTCGCCTATGTCCTGACCTATGCCGGGCTGTTGCTGGCGATGGGGCGGATCGGCGATCTCGCCGGCCATCGCGTCGTGTTCCGCGCCGGGCTCGCCTGGAGCGCGCTCGCGCTCGCGGCGTGCGCGCTGGCGCCGAGCTATCCGCTGCTGCTCGCCGCGCGCGTCGCGCAAGGGCTCGGCTCGGCGCTGGTGCTGGCCTGCGGGCCGGCCTTGCTGACCCAGCTTTATCGCGACAGCGATCGTGCCCGCGCGCTGGGCCATTACACCATGTTGTTCGCGCTGAGTGCGGCGCTCGGGCCGCTTCTGGGCGGCGTGCTGGTCGCGCGCTGGGGCTGGCCGGCGGTGTTCTGGTTCCGCGTGCCGATCGCGCTGGCGGCGCTGTTGCTGCCGCGGCAAGCGCGCTCGGCGCCGCGCGGCGGCTTCGACCGCGCCGCATTCGATCTCGCCGGCGCGGTGCTGCTCGCGCTCGCTCTCGCCGCGCTCATTCTCGCCATCGACCGGCTGCGTGCAGCCGCGGGCATCGAAGCCGCTGGGCTGCTTCTCGCCGCCGCGGCGGCTTTCGTCGGCTTCTTCCATCGCCAGCGCCGCGCGCCGCAGCCGATCATCGATGTCGCCGTGTTCCGCGCGCCGGGCTTTGCGCCGGTCAATCTCGGCAGCGTCCTGATCAACCTCGCAAGCTTCGCGGTGCTGCTGCTCGTGCCTTACGAGCTGGCGCGGATCGCCGCTCTGCCGGACTGGGTTGCCGGCGGCGTTCTCGCCGCTTCCGGGCTCGGCACCGTCGCGGGCTCGCCGCTCGGCGCTGCCCTCGCCCGCCGCTTCGGCACGGCTCCGGTCACGGCGCTGGGCAGCCTTCTGGCCGCGGCGGGGCTGGCGCTCGTCGCGCTCGGCGGCACCGCCCGTCTCGCCGCCCTCCTGCTCGGCCTGGCGCTGCAAGGGCTCGGCCTCGGCCTCTTCCAGGTCGCCTATATGGATATCGTCACCGGCACCCTCGCGCCGGGCGCGCGCGGCGTCGCCGGCAGCCTGGCGCTGCTCACCCGCACCGTCGGCCTGGTCCTGGGCGCATCGGTGCTCAGCCTCGCCTATGCCGCGGCCGAGGCCGCAGCGCTCGCCGCCGGCAGCACGCCGCGCACCGCCTTCATCGCCGGCTTTCGCCTCACCTTCGCCGCGGCGGCAGCGCTGCCGGCCGGGTTCGCCCTGCTGGAGGCGTTGCGCCTCGCCCGGCGCCGCTGACCGCAATCACTTGAGCGGCGCCCTGTCCTGCCGGAGCTCCTGCGGCGGATTTGACTCGATGGACTATCATCCCCGGTATGGATGAGATCGAGATCGTGCCCTACGATTCGGCGTGGCCGGCACTCGCCGCCGAGGAGATCGCCAAGGTCCGCGCGGCGCTTCCTTTCGGACTCGTGCGTGCGATCGAGCATATCGGCAGCACCGCCGTCCGGAGCCTCGCCGCGAAGCCGATTATCGATCTGATGATCCTGACCAGCGCGCTGACCGCGGCCAAGCAGCTGGCCGTTCCGCCGCTGGAGGCCATGGGATATTCCTATTGGCGCACCAATCCGAACCCCGCGCGCATGTTCCTGGTCAAGGGCTTGCCGCCCGCCGCGCGGCGCACGCACCACATCCACATCACCGAAGACGAAGCTGAACTGATACGGCATTGCAGCTTCCGCGATCATTTGCGCCGGCATGCCGAGGATGCAAAGCGCTACGCGGCGCTGAAGCGCGCGCTTGCATCGCGCCACCGAACCGACCGCGAAGCTTATACCGAAGCCAAGAACGACTTCGTGCGCGAGATCGAAGCGAAGCAGCAACGCGACCCAAATTAGACAGAAGCGGCGGCGCGTCGTAGCCTCTGGCACGAGCGACGGCAGAGACCTGGGACAACAACATAATTCTCGGGGGGGACCATGGATTTCGGGCAATTCAATCTGATGGGCTACCGCACGCAAGGCACGCGGGCCGAGCGGCTCTACGACGATGCGGTCGCGCAGGTGAAGGCAGCCGAGCGCGCGGGCTTTGCCACCGCCTGGTTCGCCGAGCATCATTTCTCCAATTACTGCGTCTGCCCGTCGCCGCTGATGATGATCGCGCGGCTCGCCGGCGAGACGCACCGCATCAAGCTCGGCAGCGGCGTCGTGGTCGTGCCGCTCTACCATCCCGTCCGGCTCATCTCCGAAATCGGCATGGTCGATGCGCTGACGCATGGCCGGCTCGTGCTCGGCATCGGCAGCGGCTATCAGCCTTACGAGTTCGAGCGTTTCGGCGAGGATCTCGGCGAATCCGCGGAGAAGCTCGTCGAGTTCCTCGGCATGCTCGAACAGGCTGAGACGCAGCAGAGCTTCGGCCATGACGGGCGCTTCTGGCATCTGCCGGAGACGCATATCGCGGCGCGCAGCGGGCGCGGCATGCCCGATATCTGGGTCGCCGGCGACAATCCGAGCCTGCAGCGCCTCGCCGCCGCCAAGAACTACGCCGTCATGGTAACGCCGCGCCATTTCACCGCCGAGATGCTGGCCAAGGCGCGGGCGCGCTATGAGGAAATTTGCCGCCAGGCCGGCAGCGACCCGGCACGGCTGCGCTTTGCCGTGCTGCGCCATCTCTGCGTCACCGACGACCGCGCCGAAGCGCACGACTTCCTCGACCATGTCCGCCATCAGATCCGGCTGTCGCAAAGCCTCCGCCACCGCCAGCAGGCGATCCAGGGCGGGATGCTGGTCGAGAAGCCCTGGGAGGGCGAAATGAGCCTCGAGGAGATGGCGGCGCACATGCTGGTGGGCAGCGCCGAGACCATCGCCGAGCGCATGGCCGAAGAGATCCGCCGCGCCCAGCCCTGCCACTACCTGCTGCAATTCCAGGCCGGCGATTCCCGCCAGAGCCTGGCGCTCGCCTCGATCGAGCGTTTTGCCGGCGAGGTGCTGCCGCTGCTCGAGAAAGCGGTCGGCCCGCTCGACCGCATCGGCGCCGGAATCAGCGCCGCGGCATAAGCGCCGCGATCCGTTCGGCGAAGAGCGCGCGCTCGCCGCGGGCCGCCGCGCGGAAGTGGCGCGGCGACACGCCGGCGGCGCGGCGGAAGCTGCGCACGAAATTCGAGAGATCGGCGAAGCCGACATCGAGGGCGACCTCGGTGATCGGCCGCATCTCCTCCGCCAGGAGCCGCGCCGCATGGCGCAGCCGCGCGCGCAGCAGGTACTGATGCGGCGTGACGCCGAGCACCGCGGCGAAGCGGCGGAGGAAGTGGAACGGGCTCAGCCCCACGACCGCGGCCGCCTGGTCGAGGTCGATCGGCTCGGCGGCGTTCTCGTCGATCCAGAGCGCCGCTTCGACCGCGCGGCGGCGGTCGCGCGCCCGCGCTTCAGCGGCGCGCCGGTCGCGCCCGCCGGTCCGCGCCACGAAACGCGCCGTCAAGGCGAGGCCGATCTCGTCGAGGCCGATATCGCTGTCGCCCGACGCGGCGGCCTGCGCCAGCTCGCCCAACACCATGAGCTCCGGCAGCGGCGGCAGCGCGACGCGATGCCAGAGCGCGTCCGGGCCGCCAACCGCGTCGACCAGCGCCGGCGCGAGCTGAAACGAGAGGCATTCGTCGCGCTCGGCATGGTCATGCGTGCACATATACTCGTCGCCGGGATAGCCGACGAGCACCGACCCCGCGACGAGCTCGAAGCTGCGGCCGCGGCAGAGGCAGCCGAAGCTGCCTTTGCGCACATAGGAGAGCGAGTAGCCGGCATGGCGCTCGCGATACGGCGCATCCCGCGGCCCCATGGCGCAGCGATAATCGATCGCCGCAATCCAGTCGCGCTGCAGGAGCGTCGTGATCGGCATTTTCTATTGCGGCGGCTTGCTGCCCCAGAAGGAGCACCAGCCAGTCGGGCTGATCTTGCCCTTCACCAGCTTGCACGATGCGGGCGCGAGGAAGTATTGGCAATTCGCGCAATCGTGCCCCTCCTTCGGCGTCGGCTGATACTCCGCGTCCTTCTGCGTCATTTTCTCGTCCGCCGCGACGCTCGCGCGCGCCGCGACGCCAAGCGCCGAGGCGAGCAGCGCCGCCCGACGCAACAGGGCACGGCGGCCGATTCCGCGTTTCCCATCCTGCTCATGGCTCATCCGGGCAACCTCCTGAAGCAGAGTGCACAACCGAAAAGCAAACAACGCCTCTGCGCCAGCCGTTCAGCCGTGCGCCACGCGCCGCTTCAGCTCGGCCAGCAGAGCGGGGCGATCGGCGGAGAAATCATCGGCCTCCCACCACGCCTCGATCGCGGCGAGGAGCCGGCCGACCTCCGGTCCTGCGGGAATGCCGAGCGCCGTGACGTCACGGCCGCGCAGCGGAAACCTGATCGCGCGCCAAGTCTCGGCGAGCCTCAGCAGCGCGCGCACGCGCTCGGCCGCGCCGGTGACGGCGCCGGCCAGCAGCACCTGGTCGCGATAGAGATCGATCCCGCGGCGATAGGCGAGGCGACGCTGCGTCTTCTCGTCCGCGGCGAGATCGACCGGCGCGCCCGGCACGACGAGCGCGAGCAGCCGGTCGCGCTCCGCCGCCGAAAGCTTGAGCCGCTCGGCGACCTCGGCGGCGTCTCGCTCGAGCAGCGCCGCCAGCCGCCGGATCGCATCCGCCGCGTCTTCGAGCGCGACGAGGCCGGCGAGACGGTCGAGGCGCGTCGCCTCCGGCAGCAGCACGGCGAGCACGCCGTCTTCGCGCATCAGGCGGAGCGTCGGCACCGGATCGGCGGCGCGCAACAGCTTCAGCAGCTCCGCCGCGACGCGCTCGCCCGAGAGGCTCGGCAGCAGCGGCGCCAGCGCGCGGCAAGCGGCGCGCGCCGCGGCATCGGCGTCACCGCGGCCGTAATGCGCATGGAAGCGATAGAAGCGCAAAAGCCGCAACACATCTTCGCGGATGCGCGTCGAGGCATCGCCGACGAAGCGGACGCGGCCGGCGCGCAGATCGGCGAGGCCGCCCAGGGGATCGAAGACCTCGCCCTCGGCGTCGAGGAAAAGCGCGTTCATGGTGAAATCGCGCCGCGCCGCATCCGCCGCCCAATCATCGGTGAAGGCGACGCGCGCATGGCGCCCATACGTCTCGATGTCGCGCCGCAAGGTGGTGATCTCGACATGGCGCGGCGGCACCACCGCCGTCACCGTGCCATGCGCTAGCCCGGTCGGCACCGCCTTGATCCCCGCCGCTTCGAGCCGGCGCATCACTTCCTCCGGCAGCAGCGGCGTGGCGATATCGACATCGCCGATCTTCCGGCCGAGCAACGCATCGCGCACGCAACCCCCGACAAACCGCCCGCTGCCCCCGAGCGCCGCCAGCACCGGCGTCGCCTCCGTCATCCAAGGCTGCGGCGCCAGATGCTCGACGGGGCTGTCGCCGGCGCTAGGCAAGCGCGGCCTCGTCGATGAAGGCAGCGCTTTGACGACCGGATGGATTCCCGCTTTCGCGCTCGGATATGCACACGCCTCGAGAAGCGCTGTCATTGCAATAGATATCCCGCCGTCCCCGCGAAAGCGGGGACCCAGAACACGCGCCCCGGTCATCGCACCTGAGGCCCTGGATGCCCGCTTTCGCGGGCAAAGCGATCGTTGGAGGCTGAAGCGTCGCGAGATATGTGCATGCGCCAGCGCTTTCGTGGGAATGACAGATCTTGCTTTTATATCCGTCACCCCCGCGAAAGCGGGGGTCCATCGCGACGCCGCGCTCTGCCAGAGACAGTCCCACGGCGGGGGAGCAATGGGATGCAGAGCAAACCACCACGCCGCTCATCGCTGCGCCGGCGGTTCGACATGGCCGGGGACGATCTTGCCGCCGATCCATTGCGGCGGCACATAGACGCCTTGCGCCGAGCCGCCGACGCGCGCGCCGATGGCGTAGAGCATCGCCGCTGCGAGCAGGACGCCGATCCCGGCGAGCCAGGGCCAGGGCAGCGTGCGCCACCGGCCGCTCAGCGCCAGCGGCATGCGCCGCGCCGCGACGAGCCAGACGACGTAGAGGATGGTCGGCAGCAGCAGCGGCACGATGATGGTGGCGAGGATGCGCAGCATCAGCCGGTCAGCACTTCCGCGAGATTGACCAGCATCCCGGCGGTGGCGCCCCAGATGTAGCGCCCCTGATAGGGCAGCACGTAGAAGACGCGCTGCCGGCCTTTGAACTCGCGGCTGTCGCGGCGGTGATTGGCGCGATCGAGAATGAAGTCGAGCGGCACCTCGAAGACCTCGGCGACCTCGACCGGATCCGGCGTCGACGGGTAGGGCACGCGCACCAGCCCCACCACCGGCGTCACCTCGAAGCCGGTGCTGGTGACATAGGTGTCGAGCCGGCCGATCACTTCGACGTGATCGCGCGGCAGGCCCACCTCCTCCTCGGTCTCGCGCAGCGCCGCGGCGATGGCGTCGGCATCGCTTTCCTCGCGCTTGCCGCCGGGAAAGGAGATTTGCCCGGCATGAGCGGCAAGGTGCTGAGTGCGCTGGGTCAGCAGCACGGTGAGCCCGCCGGGCCGCATCACCAGCGGCACCAGCACCGCGGCCGGCGTCAGCGGGTTGGGCGGCGGCGACCCGCCCGGCACCAGCGAATGATCGCCGCGCATCGCCGCCAACGTCGCCGGATCGCTCGACCGCCAGCCCGCCACCGTGCGGGCGAGCCGCCGGCGCACCTCTTCCGGCGTCATGGCCCCAGACGGCCCAGCGGAAAGAACCTGCCCTTGCTCCATACGCCAAACAGGGTCGCGTCGCCGACCCGCTCCTCTCGCCCGATCTCCACCAGCTCGTAGAATACCGGGCGGTTGAGCCGCGCTTCCAGACCGTTGCGCACCAGGATATAGGGGCTGGGCTCATCGGTCGCGGGGTGATTGACGACGCGCAGGGGATGCGCTTCATCGGCCGCCACAGTATCGTCAATATTGGTGCGGAAGATCAGCTCCTGTTGCCGTCCTTCGCCCCGCCGGGTGAGCTCGACGGCGACAAAAGGTGCATCTTCGACCGTGATCCGACCGCGCTCAGCCGGCGTTTGCAGCCAGTAGCTGCCATCGGCCTCGCGCCGCAGAACGGTGCTGAACAGGCGGACGAGCGGCAAGCGGCGAATAGGAGACCCGCGATAAAGCCAGGTTCCATCACGCGCGATGGTTATGTCGAAATGACCGCAATCGATGGGCTCGCGCGTCACCGCCGGGCCGGTCGCGGAGAGACGGCCGGCGAGCTGTTCGAGGGGCTTTGAAGGCGGCGCCTTATCCGTCATGATCACCCGTATATGTAGCAAAAGGAGCCGAGCTCGTGAGTGTCACTGAAAACCTGTCGCCTTCTGCCGGCTCGAGCGATCTCGTCGGCGAGATCGAAGCTTTGGGTCAGCGCCTGGCGCAAGTGCGCGAGCGCATCGGCCGCGTGATCTTCGGTCAGCGCGAGGTGATCGATCAAGCACTGATCACGCTGCTCGCCGGCGGCCACGCGCTGCTGATCGGCGTTCCCGGCCTTGCCAAGACGCGGCTGGTCGAGACGCTCGGCACGGTGCTCGGCCTCGAGGACAAGCGCATCCAGTGCACGCCCGACCTGATGCCGGCCGATATCCTCGGCTCCGAGGTGCTTGAGGAGAGCGAGACCGGCCGGCGCTCCTTCCGCTTCATTCCCGGCCCGGTCTTCAGCCAGCTGCTGATGGCCGATGAGATCAACCGCGCCAGCCCGCGCACGCAATCGGCGCTGCTGCAGGCGATGCAGGAGGGCCGCGTCTCGGTCGCCGGGCAGTATCATCCGCTGCCGCGCCCCTTCCATGTGCTGGCAACGCAGAACCCGCTGGAGCAAGAGGGGACCTATCCGCTGCCCGAAGCGCAGCTCGACCGCTTTCTGCTGCAGGTCGATGTCGGCTATCCCGACCTCGCCGCCGAGCGGCAGATGCTGATCGCCACCACCGGCGTCGCCGAGGACAGCGTCACGGCGGCGCTCTCCGCCGGCGAGCTCCTCGCCGCACAGCGCCTGGTGCGGCGCGTGCCGGTGGGCGAGAGCGTGGTCGACGCCATCTTGAAGCTGGTCCGCGCCGGACGGCCCGAGGAGAGCACCCTGCCCGAGGCCAAGCATATCGCCTGGGGGCCGGGTCCGCGCGCGAGCCAGGCGCTGATGCTCGCCTGCCGGGCGCGCGCGCTGCTCGATGGGCGTTTTGCGCCGTCGGTCGACGATGTCGTGGCGCTGGCACCCCCGGTGCTGCGCCATCGCATGGCGCTCAATTTCGCGGCGCGCGCCGATGGCGTCACCATGGCCGACATCATCGGCCGACTCGTCGCGCCGCTGGGTTGATGGCCGAAGCCGCGTTGCAGCACCGCGCCGAGCAGCTCGCGGCGAGGCTGCCGCCGCTGCTGGTTGAGGCCGAGCGCGTCGCCACCACCGTGGCACAGGGTGTGCATGGCAGACGGCGTGTCGGCACCGGCGAGACCTTCTGGCAGTTCCGCCAATACCAGCCCGGCGATCCCGTGCCGCGCATCGACTGGCGCGAGAGCGCCAAATCGATGCGCCTCTATATCCGCGAGACGGAATGGGAGGCGGCACAGAGCGTCTGGCTGTGGCGCGACGGCTCGCCGTCGATGGACTACGCCTCGCGCCCGGAGCTGCCGACCAAGCGCGCGCGCGTCGATTTGCTGCTGCTGGCGCTGGCGGCGCTGCTCATCCGCGGCGGCGAGCGGGTGGCGCTGCTCGGCACGGGTGTGCCGCCGGCGAGCGGGCGCGCCGTGCTGAGTCGGCTGGCGCTCACCCTCGGGCGCTCGGCCGCGCCGGCCGATCTGCCTCTATTCGAGCCGCTGCCGCGCTACGGGCAGGTTGTCGTGCTCGGCGATCTGCTGGCGCCGCTCGATGCCATTCAGGCGCTGGTCGGCCGTTTCGCCGCCGCCGGGCTGCGCGGCCACCTGCTGCAAGTGCTCGACCCCGCCGAAGAGACCTTGCCCTTTGCCGGCCGCGTGCGCTTTGAAGGCCTGGAGCAGGAGGCGTCGCTGGTGATCAGCCGCGTCGAGACGGTGCGCGAGGAATACATGCAAAAGCTCGCGCGCCATCGCGAGGGACTTGCCGCGATCGCCCGCGCCACCGGCTGGAGCTTCGCCACGCATCGGACGGACCGCCCGCCCCATACCGCGCTGCTCGCGCTCTACGGCACCTTGGCGGAGCGGCGCAGATAGGAATGGAATTGATCGGATTGCCGCATATCCCCCGCTCCCCCCTGGGCGTCACGGCAGGACAGTTGCATTTGGATTCACCACGGAGGCACGGAGGGCACGGAGATACTGAGTTTGGGCGCGCTCCGCGCGCCATTCTTCCCTTCTCCGTGATCTCCGTGCCTCCGTGGTCAATCCTGTCCAGCGGCCGCGTCACGACACATCTGGTAGCCATGCCCCTCGAGAGGGGACGGGATTTGGTGAAGTAACGCATGCTATCGCTTGGTGCACTAGCCTTTGCGTCGCCCTGGCTGTTGCTGGGGCTTGCGGTGCTGCCGGTGCTGTGGTGGCTGCTGCGCGTTACGCCGCCGGCGCCGCGGCGTATCCGCTTCCCGGCGCTGCGCCTGCTGCTGGGTTTGACGCCCAAGGAAGAGACGCCGGCGAAGACGCCGCTATGGCTCATCCTTATGCGCATGGTGCTGACCGCGCTGGTGATTTTTGCGCTGGCGCAGCCCTTGCTCAATCCCAGCGCGACGCTCGCCGGCAAAGGGCCGCTGGTGCTCGCAGTCGACAATGGCTGGACGGCGGCGCGCCATTGGGACGAGCGCCGCGCCGTGCTCGATCAACTCTTCGACCAGGCCGAGCGCGAGGGGCGGCGCGTGGTGTTGCTCGGCACCGCCTTGCCGCCCGGGGAGGGCGCGCCGCCGGCGCTGTCGGTGCTGCGGCCGAGCGATGCGCGCGGCGAAGCGGCGAAGCTGGCGCCCGAGCCCTGGCCCGAGGACCGCAAAGCGGCGCTCGAGCGCCTCGCCAAGCTCGATCTCGGCGGCGGGACGAGCGTCGTCTGGCTCAGCGACGGCATCGATGACGGCGCCGCACAGGATTTCGCCGCCGGGCTGGAGCGTTTCGGCAGCCTGCGCGTGCTGGCCGATCCCAGCACGGAGCTGCCGCGGCTGCTGGCACCGGCCGATACCGACGAAGCGGATCTGACGGCAACCGTGCGCCGCGCCGATACCGCCCTGCCCGAACGGCTCTTCGTGCGCGCCGTCGGCGATGACGGGCGGCTCTTGGCGCGCCAGGAGGTGACGCTGGCGCCCGGCGTCGACCGCGCCGTGGCGCATCTCGCCATGCCGAGCGAGCTGCGCAATCGTGCCGCCGCGATCGAGATCGAGGGTGAGGCCTCGGCCGGCGCCGTGCTGCTGCTCGACGAGCGCTGGCGCCGTCGGCCGGTCGGCGTCGTCGCGCCGCAGCGCGGCAGTGCGGCGCAGCCGCTGCTCTCCGGCGCCTATTATCTCGAGCGCGCGCTCTCACCCTTCAGCGAGGTGCGGCGCGGCGATGTCCCGACGTTGCTCAAGGGCGACATCGCCGTCCTGGCGCTGCCCGATGTTGCGCCCGCAGGCGCCGCGGAGAAAGCCGCCATCATCAAATGGATGGAGGGCGGCGGCGTGGTGCTGCGTTTCGCCGGACCCAATCTCGCCGAGCAGGCGGACGACGATCTGCTGCCGGTGACCTTGCGGCGCGGCGGACGCACGCTGGGCGGCGCGCTCTCCTGGGAGAAGCCGGCGCGCCTCGCGCCCTTTGCCGCCGACAGCCCGTTCGCGGGGCTGCCGATTCCGCCCGACGTCACGGTCTCGCGCCAGGTGCTGGCCGAGCCCACCATCGATCTCGCCAGCAAGACCTGGGCGCGGCTCACCGATGGAACGCCGCTCGTCACCGCCGCCAAGCGCGGCAAAGGCTGGCTCGTGCTGGTGCACACGACGGCCGATCCGGAATGGTCGAACCTCGCCATTTCCGGGCTCTTCGTCGAGATGCTGCGCCGCGTGGTGGCGATGAGCCAGGGCGTCTCCGGCAGCAAGGATGTGGCGCTGCCGCCGGTGGAGACGCTCGACGGATTCGGCCGGCTGCAGAGCGCGCCGCCGACCGCCACCACCATCGCCGCCGGCGCCTTTGCCGGCACCATCGCATCGCCCGCCCATCCGCCCGGCTTCTACGGCACGCCCGATGCGCGCCGCGCGCTCAATCTCGCCGGCGCGGTGACGCGCTTTGCCGCGCTTCCGGCGCTGCCGGCAAGCGTCGCGCGCGAGACCTATCGGCGCCGCAGCAACGAGGTTGATTTCCGTCCCTGGCTGCTCGGCGCGGCGCTGGCGCTCGCCCTCATCGACCTCGCCATCGCCTATGCGCTGCGCGGCTTGCTGCCGAGTCTGCCGGCGCGGCGGCGCAGCATCGGCGCCGGCGTCGGCGCGGTGGTGGCGCTGCTGGCGCTCGGCAGCGCCGCCGACGCGCAGGGGCAGGCGCCCGATGACAGCTTCGCCATCGAGGCGACGAGCCAGCTCCACCTCGCCTATGTCCGCACCGGGCTGCCCGATGTCGATGCGGAATCGCGCGCCGGACTCACCGGGCTGTCGGAGATCCTCAATCGCCGCACCGCCGCCGACGTCGCGACACCGATGGAGGTCGATGTCGAGCATGACGAGCTCATCTTCTTCCCGCTGCTCTATTGGCCGGTTGCGGACGGGGAGGCGCTGCCTTCGGCCCAGGCGATCGAGCGCGTCAACCGCTATCTCGCCACCGGCGGCACGATTCTCTTCGACACCCGCGATGCGGGCGAGCGCACGGTGTTCTCTGGCGAGGCGGCGCAGCAGCGGCTGCGCCGGCTCGCCGCCGGGCTCAACATCCCGCCGCTGGTGCCGGTGCCGCCCGACCACGTGCTGACCAAGTCGTTCTATCTCATGCAGGAGTTCCCGGGCCGCTGGTCCGGCGGCACGCTCTGGGTCGAGCCCGTCGATGATCGCGTCAATGACGGCGTCTCCAGCGTCATCGTCGGCAGCAACGATTATGCCGGCGCTTGGGCGATGGACGATCACAACCAGCCGCTCTACCCCTGCGTTCCCGGCGGCGAGCCGCAGCGCGAGCAGGCCTATCGCTTCGGCGTCAACCTGGTGATGTACGCGCTCACCGGCAACTACAAGACCGACCAGGTGCATGTGCCGGCCATCCTGGAAAGGCTCGGGCAATGACGATTGCCGGCTACAGCATCGCCACCGCGCCGCTGCTGCCTTGGGCGGCGATCATCGCCTTTGCCGCGCTGGCGGCGCTCCTCATCGCCTTCGGCGCCTGGCGCCGCGCGCGCGGCCTGGTCTGGCGCGTGCTGGCGCTGGCGCTGCTCCTGCTGATCCTGACCAACCCGTCGCTGGTCGAGGAGCTGCGCCAGCCGCAAAGCGATGTCGCCGCGGTCATCGTCGATGACAGTCCGAGCATGCGCATCGGCGAGCGCCAGCGCTATGCCGCCGAAGCGCTGCAGCGCGTCACCGACGAGTTGCACCGCTTCCCGGATCTCGATGTCCGCATCGTTCATGCCGGCGCGCCCGATCCCAACGCCGCGCTCGCCGATGACGGGACCCGGCTCTACACCGCGCTCACCCGCTCGCTCGCCGACGTGCCGAGCGAGCGCATCGCCGGCGCGGTGATGATCACCGACGGCGAAGTGCATGACGTGCCGCCGACCAGCCGGTTGACCTTCAAGGCGCCGCTTCACGTGCTGCTCACCGGCAAGCCCGGCGAGGCCGATCGCCGCCTGCTGGTCAAGGAAGCGCCCAGCTTCGGCCTGGTCGGCAAGCAGCTGCAGGTCGTCGTCCGGGTCGAGGATTTGCCGGAGGGGACGCCGGGCGACGAGGCGCGCCTCACCTTGCGCAAGGATGGCGGGCCGCCGACCACGCGGCTCGTCCCGGTCGGGAGCGACGTGCCGATCAATGTCGACATCGACCATGGCGGACCCAATGTCTTCGAGCTCTCGGTCGATGCCGGGCCGCATGAGCTCACCCTCGACAACAACCGCGCGGCCTTCGTCGTCAACGGCGTGCGCGACCGGCTGAAGGTGCTGCTGGTGAGCGGCGAGCCGCATCAGGGCGAGCGCACCTGGCGCAACATCCTCAAATCGGATCCCTCGGTCGACCTCATTCACTTCACCATCCTGCGGCCGCCCGAGAAGCAGGACGGCACGCCGATCCGCGAGCTGTCGCTGATCGCCTTCCCGATCCGCGAGCTGTTCGACGTCAAGCTGCATGAGTTCGATCTCATCATCTTCGACCGCTACCGCCACCGCAGCATCCTGCCGCCGATCTATCTCGAGAACATCGCGCGCTATGTCCGCGATGGCGGCGCGCTGCTCGAGGCGGCGGGTCCGAGCTTCGGTACGCCGATGAGCGTCTATCGCACGCCCTTGGGCGCGGTGCTGCCGGCAGAGCCGACCGGCAATGTCTACGAGCAGGGGTTCCTGCCGCGCGTCACTCCTGTGGGCGAGCGCGATCCCGTGACCGCCGGTCTTCCCGGCGACAATGGCGACGGCAAAGATCCGCCCAGCTGGGGACGGTGGTTCCGCAATGTCGAGGCGGAGCCGCATCGCGGCGTCACCGTGATGAGCGGCTATGAGGACAAGCCGCTGCTGGTGCTCGACCGCGAGGGCAAGGGCCGGGTCGCGCAGCTGCTCTCGGATCAGATGTGGCTCTGGACGCGCGGCTTCGAAGGCGGCGGACCGCAATCCGAGCTGCTGCGCCGCGTCGTCTACTGGCTGATGAAGGAGCCCGATCTCGAGGAGAACGATCTGCGCGCGACGGTCGAGGGCAACCGCCTCGTCGTGACGCGCCAGTCGCTCGAGGCCGATGACAGTCCGGTGCAGATCACCGGCCCGGGCGGCAAGCCCGAGACGCTGAAGCTCACGCCCAGCCATGGCGGCGAGAGCACCGGCAGCCTGCCGATCAGCGAAAGCGGGCTCTACCGCGTCAGCGACGGCACGCGCACGACGCTGGCCGCGGCCGGCGCGCTGAACCCGATCGAGCTCGCCGATGTCCGCACCACCGACCAGAAGCTCAAAGGCGCGGTCGCGGCGACGGGCGGCGGCATCTTCTGGGTCGGGCCGGGAACCGTGCCGGAGGCCCGCCGCGTCGATCCCGATCGCGGCGGCGCCGGGCGCAACTGGATGGGCTTCCGCGCCAATGGCGATTACATCGTCACCGGCGTCAAGGAAATCCCGCTGCTGCCGGGCTTCCTGGCGCTGCTGCTGGCGCTCGGCGCCTTCATCGCCGCCTGGCGGCGCGAGGGACGCTAGCGACGACGTGCGGTTTCGCGCTGTCGCGGGACTGACGAGCAAGGAAAGGCTTCCCCCTCGGCGAAGTTCGCTCTAACGTCGCGCGCCCGCAACAGGAGGCGGCACGCGTGCTGAGAGAGGTTCTGTCACCGATCCATCCCGATGGCTGGCGCTTTCTCGCCATTGCCGCGGCGCTGACGGCGCTGCTGTTCTGGCTGGCGACGCCGCTGGGCTGGCTCGGCGTTGTCGGCACCGCGTGGTGCGCCTATTTCTTCCGCGATCCCTGGCGCGTGACGCCGCAACGTGACGGGCTGGTGATCGCCCCGGCCGACGGGCGAATCGTGTCGGTGGGTCCGGCGGCGCCGCCGGCCGAGCTCGGCTTCGGCGCGGCGCCGATGCTGCGCATCGGCATCTTCCTCAACGTCTTCGACGTGCACGTCAATCGCATGCCGATGGCCGGCCGCGTCGTGAAGCGCGTCTATCACGCCGGCAAATTCCTCAACGCCAGCGTCGACAAGGCGAGCGAGGAGAATGAGCGCATGGCGATCCGGCTCGCCACCGGCGAGGGCGCCGACATTGGCGTGGTGCAGATCGCCGGTCTCGTCGCGCGCCGTATCGTCTGCACCGCTGCCGAAGGCCAGGAGGTCGTCGCCGGCGAGCGCTTCGGCCTCATCCGCTTCGGCAGCCGCACCGATCTCTACCTGCCGCCGGGCTGGGCGGTGCTGGCGCTCGCGGGGCAGCGCATGATCGGCGGCGAGACCGTCATCGCCGATGCGCGCGCGCAAGAGCCGCTGCGGCGCGGAGTGACCCATTGATGCGCCGCCCGCGCCGCATCCGTGTCCGGCCGATCACCAGCCTGTCGCTCAACCGGCTCATTCCCAACATCCTGACCTTGCTGGCGCTCTGCGCCGGCATGACGGCGATTCGCCTGGCGCTCACCGGGAAATATCAATCGGCCGCCGCCGCGATCATCATCGCCGGCGTGCTCGACGGCATCGACGGCCGCATCGCCCGGTTGCTCAAGGTCACCTCGCCCTTCGGTGCCCAGCTCGATTCGCTCTCCGACTTCGTCAGCTTCGGCGTGGCGCCGGCGGTGCTGCTCTATCTCTGGACCATGTCGCAGCTCGCCAGCCTCGGCTGGGCGCTGGTGCTGCTGTTCGGCGTCTGCTGCGCCTTGCGCCTCGCCCGCTTCAACACCCAGCTCGGCGCCGAGCTGCCGCCTTACGCCTATAATTTCTTCACCGGCGTCCCCGCCCCCGCCGGCGCCGGGCTGGTGATGATCCCGATGTTCGTCAGCTTCGAGTTCGAGCTCACCTTCTTCCGCTCGCCCTATGTCAACGGCCTCGTCCTCGCCGGCGTCGCGGCGCTCATGGTGAGCCGCATTCCCACCTTCTCGTTCAAGCGCTTCCGCGTTCCGGCCGAATGGGTGCTGCCGATGCTGCTGGTGATCGGCGGCTTGGCCGCCTTCCTCACCACCGAGCCCTGGGGCACGCTGCTCGTCATCGGCATCCTCTATCTCGGCTCCATTCCCGTGAGCATCCGCTCCTACCGCAAGCTGCGCGAGGCGGCGGCGGAGCTGCGCGCCGGCATGCTGCGCGAGCAGCCGGAAGCGATAACCGATGATCAGAGGCACCCCCCCTCGCCCTAGCCCCGTCGCGAGGGGTGCAGTGATACCATGTCGGCAACCCTCGCTCTTTGACATCGTGCAGGATGTTTCACGTGTGACCGGCCGCGTCCGGCGCCGGGAGCATCGCTCGAAAAAAAATGTCCCCGGTGTACACCAGGGGCGTAGCTCGCTCCCGGCGCCGAGGCGCTGGCTAGAGCTTGGTCCGGTTACTCGCGTCTCCTCTCCCAACAATCGCCTTGCCCGCGAAAGCGGGCATCCAGGAGGTTCAGCCCCGATGAACGGAGCGCATGGCTCTGGGTCCCCGCTTTCGCGGGGACGGCGGGAAAGATACTGAAATCGCAGTGTTCCCGACGTTTCAGGGACGCACTAGGAAACGTCGGCCGTCGCGGGCTGGGGGGCCGGCGGGAGGGCCGGCCAGGGCGCGCGCAGCGCGGGCAGGATCA
>DATJLU010000204.1:0-46460 GCA_035509275.1 Allostellaceae bacterium
GTGCAACCCGGAGGGACGGCGCTCTTTGGCGCCAGGAGGGCGTCGCCGGGACGCTTACGATGCTCGCATCGCCGCGCGTCCCGGCTCCTACCCTGGCGCCAAAGATCGCCGTCGCAGCCCGTGACGGTGTGAGAAATCCGGGCTAGACCTTCGACGCGAGCAGCTCGCCGAGGTGCTTGTCGATCTGACCAAGCGCGTCGCGGTCGGCGCCGAAGAGGGCAAGGTGCCCGTCGATCGTCTCGATCGGGCGGAATTCGGCGTTCGGAATGAGCCGCCATTCCGCCTCGCAATCTGCCGGCCGGAAGAACATGTCGGACGACATCGGCATCACGAAGGTCCTGGCTTTGATCCGCCGCAGCGCTTCGCGCAGATCGCCGCCGGTGTGCCGGCTGACATCGCCGCGCTGCCATTTCCACGCCATGCACAAGAGGTCGTTCGGATCCATGGGCGCGAAGTACGCGTACATGAAGTTGATGATGAAGTCGTCGAGCGACGAGAAGCCCAACGCCTTGTGCCGATTCCGCTGGAAGAACTCGGTGCTCCACCCCATCACCGCCCACATCTTGGCGTGGCGCAGCAACCCCTCCCGGACCTCGGCGGGCGAGGCATAGAACCCGCCCTTGAAGCCGGGATCCGAGGTGATCGCGTCCACCAGCGTCTCGGT
Source organism: Allostellaceae bacterium (assembly GCA_035509275.1). GTDB lineage: Bacteria > Pseudomonadota > Alphaproteobacteria > ATCC43930 > CGMCC-115725 > DAHUYF01. The sequence continues at coordinate 665 of DATJLU010000204.1, forward strand.
GAAGAGGAAGTCATGGACGGTGTTCCTGGCGGTTCCGGCGAGCGGCGCGGCCCGCTTCACCATCTCCGGATAACGCACCGCCCATTCGTAGGTCTGTTGTGCGCCCATCGAGCCGCCGACCACCAGCGCAAGATGCTTCAGGCCGAACTTCTCGGTGACGAGCTTGTGCTGCGCGCGAACGTCGTCGCCGATGCGCACGCGCGGGAAGTTTCCCATCCCGGCGGGCGCCGGGGTGTTGTGCGGCGAGCTCGAAAGACCGCTGCCGATCTGGTTGACCACGACAATGAAGTACTTGCCGGGATCGAGCGCGCGGCCGGGGCCGATGAAGACCTGCTCGATGATCTTGTTGGTGCCGGAGTACCAGGTTGGAACCAGAATGGCGTTGCCACCCTCGGGGTCGAGCTTCCCGAAGGTCGCATAGGCCAGGCGGCATTTGCGGATGGTTCCGCCCTCCTCGAGCGCCAGGTCGCCGATGTCTTCCACCTCGTAAGGGCCGTGCAGCTCCTGACCGTAGTAGCTGTTCTCGATCATCGTTCCCTCCCTTCTCATCTTGGGACGGGATGGAGCCGACGCCGCCACCCCGTCCGGATCACCCGCAACCAGAGGCTATTCCAGCGCGAAGCCCTCATAGTTCTTGGCCGCCACCTCGGCGCATTTTTTCCGGTAGCCGCCGACGCCTTCGGGCCCGAGATAGGGCAGGAAGGTGCGCGGCTTGCCGGCAATGTTGGCGCCCATGTACCACGAGTTGGCGCGGGTCATCAGCGTCGCGCCGACGACCTCGTTGACGTGGCCGACCCACTGATCCTGCGCCTCCGGCTTGGCTTCGATCGTCGTCATCCCGGCCTTGCGCATGTCGGCGATGCAGTCGGCGATCCACTCCACATGCTGCTCGATGGCCACGGGCATGTTGGTCAAAACCGACGGGCTTTGCGGCCCGGTGATGGTGAAGAGGTTCGGAAAGCCGGCGATCGAGATGCCGAGATAGCTGCGCGGCCCCTCGGCCCATGCCGCGCCGAGCGTGCGCCCGCCACGGCCTTTCAGGTTCAACGCCTTGAGCGGGCCGGTCATCGCATCGAAGCCGGTGGCGAAGACGATGATATCGAACTCGTATTCCTTGCCGCCGGCGCGAATGCCCTTCTCGGTGATCTCTTCGATGCCGCCATCGGTCTTGGCGTCGACGAGCAGCACGTTCTGCTTGTTGAAGGTCTCATAATAGTTAGTGTCGAGCGGCTGGCGCTTGGTGCCGTAGGGATGGCCCTTCGGGATCAGCCGCTCGGCGACCGCCGAGTCCTTCACCGTGCTGCGGATCTTGCGCCGGATATAGTCGGCGCAGAGATCGTTGGCCTCCTCGCTGAAGAACATGTCCTGGTAGTTGGCGAGCCAGAACGCGAAGCCGCCGGCGTCCCACATCCGGTCGAACTCGCGCTCGCGCTCGGCGGCCGTGACGTTGAGCGCCGATTTCGGGATGAAATAATGCTCCTGACCAAAGAACGATTCGCGGACGCGCTGGACGATGCCCTCGTAATCCTCCTTGCGCGACCGGACGAGGTCAGGGTCGACCTTGCCGTTGCGCGCCGGAACGCAGTAGTTGGCGGTGCGCTGAAACACCGTGAGCTGCTTCGCTTGCTGGGCGATCTCGGGGATCGCCTGTACCGCGGTGGCGCCGGTGCCGACAACGGCGACGCGCTTGCCCGTGAAGTCGACGCCCTCCTTTGGAAAGCGGCTGGTGTGGTACCATTTGCCCTTGAATCTCTCCAAGCCCTTGAAGGGCGGCAGGTTGGTGTCCGACAGGCTGCCGACGGCGGCGATCAGGTACTGCGCCGTGACCTCATCGCCCTTGTCTGTGCGCACGCGCCACAGATTGGCCTTCTCGTCGAACTCGCCGCCGATGACGCGCGTGTTGAACTGGATGTCGCGCTTGAGGTCGTGGCGCGCCGCGACGTGCTCGAGATACCGCAAAATTTCGGGCTGCTCCGGATAGCGCTCGGACCAATCCCAATCCTGCAGCAGCTGTTTGTCCCAGGTGAAGCAATAGATGTAGGAGTCGGAATCGCAGCGCGCGCCGGGATAGCGGTTCCAGTACCAGGTGCCGCCCACCGTATCGCCCGCCTCATAGACCCGAACGTTGAGGCCGAGCTGGTCGCGCAGCGACTTCAGCATGTAGAGGCCGGAAAAGCCGGCTCCGATCACGACGGCGTCGAAGCTCTGAGTTGAATCAGGCATCGTCTTTCCTCCCTCGCGGCTGCTTTATGGCTTCGCCGCTGGAGCGATGCTCCGCGGCGGCCTTTGATGATCCATGGCAGGGGTTTGCCGCCGCAACCAACTTTTTCGGGCAAACGAAACAACCCGAATTGCGCGAGACGCGATGGCGTCGAAGCGACGCGCGATCGTCCCCATTCCGGCCCGGCTTCTTTGGCCGACCTGGAAACGGATTATTCCGCGGCGGGCCGCCCCTGGCGTCACCTCGCGCGCAGCCAGCCGGCGTCGTCAAGAATGCGAAGCGCGCCGTTCACGACCGTCTTGCCGAACTGGTCCTCGCCGTCGGGGGGCTGACTGTTGGTGACGGCGGTGATGACGAGGTCATGCTGCGGCCAATAGGCGAAGATGGCGCGGAATCCGAGCGTGGTGCCTTGATAGAACCAGAGTGTGCCGCCGGGCTCGGGGGCATACATCCGCGCCAGATTGAGCCCGAAGCCGGCCGGGTCGGCGGCACTCACCTCGGGGATCGCCGATCCGGTCTTTTCCGAAACGATGGCGGTCATCTCGTCGAGCTGTTTCCGCGGAAACACGCGCAGGGAAAACAGGTCGCGAACCCAGCGGTCGAGATCGCGGGGAGTCGAGATCATGCCGCCTGCCGCTCCGGCCCAGGACAGGTTTTGCGTGCGCATGTCCTGACCGATGAGCGGCGCCAAGGTCGACCGCGTGCACGGCGCCGGCTGATAGAGAAGGCAGTCCCGATTTTCATAGAGCCCGCGCGGAACGCGCTTCAGCACCGCGGGCGGATAGGAGCCGTCGGAATAGAACGTGTCGCGTAGGCCCAGCGGCTTGAGGATGAGAGTCTCGAGCGCCGCCTTGTAGGACATGCCGGAAGCCGCCTCGACGATCAGGCCGGCGAGAATGTCGTTGGTGTTGGAGTAGAACCAGCCGCTGGGCGATGGCAGATGCTTTCCGCCGTCCGGGTCGACCGCGGCGATCAATCGCTTGGGGGTGAATTGGTGATTGAGGTCGGCGCTGACGATCTCGCCGATCTCCTCCGTTTCCGAGTAGTTCGGAACAGCGCTGGTCATGCTGAGCAGAGACTGGATGGTGGTGTCCCGCCAAGCCCGGTATTGCGGAAGCCAGCGACCGACCGTCTGGTGGATGTCGAGTTTGCCCATGGCCTCGAGCTTGAGCATGAGAGCGGCGGTGAAATGCTTGGTGTTGCTGCCGATCTGGAACAGCGTCTCGGGCCCTATCGGCTTCTTGTCCGCGAGGCCGTCCGTGCCCGAGAACACGGCAACAATCCGGCGCCGGGTCCCGATATCGGCGCGCAAGGCGGCGCCGGAGATACTCTCCGCCTCGCTCCTCTGCGCCACATAATCATCGAGCAGATGCTGCAAGCGCGCCTTGACCGTCACGTCGGCAGCGCGCGCCGTGCGGCAAAACGGGCTAACCGTCAGGAACAAGGCGATGAGGCAGGCTGTCGCTCGGCGCATGATCCACCTCCTTAGCGTGTCCTCGACGCAGCACGCCGAGATGCTATGGTGAAGCATCTGCGTTCTCCATGGGTCCGCTCCGGTTTGCCGGCTCTGGACCCGAACGGCGATGGAGCCGCTCATGCCGTTTATCGATGAGCGTACGATCCCCGAGGTGCTGATGCGCCCCGGCATTCATGGAAAATTTCTGGCGCACAAAGATCTGGGCGCACAGGGGGCGAGCCTGCTCATGAACCGGGCGGCCGCCGGAGCGGCCGTCCCCCTCCATATGCACCAAGTCGAAGAGACCGTCATCCTGTTCGAGGGGCGGATCTGGGTGCAGCTCGGCACGGAGCGGCGCAGTATCGGTCCCCATGAGAGCGTGATCATCCCGCCGCGGATGCCGCATGCCTGGGGCAATGACGGCCCGGACGAGGCTCGGATGCTGTGGGTCTATGCCGGTCCCGATCCCTTCGGCGATTCCACCTATCTCGAAGGACAACCGCCGAACCTGCACGCGTAGCACCCTGGCCGCCGGAATCGGCGCTGCATGCTGCTCATGGCGGCAAGGTCGGAGATGGTTTGACGGCGTCCCTCTCGGATGCCGTGCGGCCGGCGATGCCAGATCGAGTTTGGCGATCGAGGTCTCGAAAATAATCAATTGGCTAAATTACGGATGCGCGGTCATCTCTTCTCCGGATGCCCGAAGGAGTTTTCCATGACCGCCGGCCAAAGCACTACAGCGTTCGCGCCCGCGCCCAAGAACCCGCTCGGCGTGTTGACGCGCCTATGTCTCACCTCGCTGCTCGCCGCACCCACGGCAGTGATGCTGATGGCGATGAGCCAGATCGTCCAGAATCAACGATTGCGCGACGGGAGATAGCGCGAACCGACACGTCGCGATGCCCGCGAGAGAGCGGCCATCGCGACGTGTCAGCCGCCTTGCCGATCCGAAACGAGGTCGGCCTCAACTTCCTCCCGTTGGCCCCGAGACGCTTCCGTTAGGCTGCACCCCAGGCAGTTCGCGGCCACTTGCCCCGGCCGGCGAATCTTCCGTGGTGGTGTACAATACCCGCCGCGGCAGGATGACCGGACCCGGTGGTGCGCTGCTGCCGACCAGCATCGTCGTCGTCATCTCGACCACACGATTGCGCGCTTCGCGCACGCCCCTCGCGGTCGGCACCGGCGGCTGGGTATCGCCGACCCAGCGCGTCTGAATGCGATTGGCGTCGATGCCTTGGGCCACGAGCTGATTGCGCACGGTGTCGGCGCGACGCTGCGACAGCCGCAGATTGTAGGCTTCGGTGCCCGAAAGATCGGCCTTGCCGACCAGGGCGATTTGCGACGCCGGGTCAGCGCTCGCTTGCTTCGCGATCGCGTCGACGACGCGACGCCCTTCGGGCGTGAGCGTCGCCTGGTCCCAATCGAAGAAGACTCCGCTCTCGTGCTCGGCCGAACGGGTTGCCGGCGGCTGGGTTCCCCCCGCCATGGCTTGCTGCGACGCCTTTTCCGACGCCACCCAAGCCTGGTACGCGGCCGGATCGGTATAGAGATTGGGACGCGACATAAGCAGCGTGTTCGAAGAGACCGCGGGATTGGACGCGAGGAGCACGCCGCGCATTTGATCGCGATCGACGACATAGGCTGGACTGTAGGTGGTCGTCTCCTCCACTTGCGGCGCACCGGCAACAGGTGCCGTCGTTTCCGCGGTTGCCGGAGCGACGATGCTCGTATTCTCCGCCGGCGGTGCGGAGCTGCTGCATCCGCCGGCTGCGAGCGCGAGCACGGAGATGGCGGACAGAGTTAGAGCGCCAGCTTTCATCGGCTAACTCCCATCTGGTCAGCGGACGAAAAAAATCGGCGACCCTGTCAACACCGTCGACCGCAAACGATGCATCGAGTCAACACCTGATTCCCGGCACCGATCCACCTCTGGCGCGGTCTGCGTCGACAGCGGCAACTGCAGCAACCGTCTCGGCAATTGCCGGGCGATCCGCACGGCGCCGTTCCAGCGTCATGCGGACACAGCGCGCATCGCTGCGCGAATAGGATGGCGCTGCAGCAGCGCGCCGAGATAAGCGCACCGCCAATCGGCGATGCTCGCGGTTGCGCGCGCGTGCTTCGCATTCAGTCGTACACAAGAATTTGATCCGCGTTGCCTCGGCGGACGCCTCGCGAGCAACGGGATGCCGATCGGCGAAAGCTGAGTTAGCCTAGGCGCGACGACCGACGTCGAAAGCGGCGAAGACACCACGCGCCCATTGGGGGACGCGGGTAACCGATCTGTTCGGAGGAAGCGATGAGTGGAGGCTTTCGATTTCTCGCGCGCGCGGTGCCGTTTGAGGCGATCGCCGCGGGGTTGCTCCTGCTTTGGCCCGTCGATGCGCTCGCTCAATTCAGCCGGTCATCGCACACGACAGTCCAGCTCACCAGCTCGGACCGCGTGATCATTCGCAAGATCGTGCGAGAGGATTTCACCGACAAACCGAACGGCACGACGATCGCCTGGAGCAATCCGGAGAGCACCAATTCCGGCACGGTCACCCTGCTCGACCGTTTCTCCTCAAAGGGCCGCGATTGCCGGCGCGTCAGATACGATACCAAGCCCGGACCGAAGCAGCCCGCTTCCGTCAGAGCGTCGAGCTACGTGCTGACGTCTTGCCGGCTTGCGGACGGAACCTGGAAACTCGACAGCCAGGCGCGGCCCGACAAATCCCCTTGACGCGTCGCAGACGGCGGGGCGGCCGTTGGGTTCAAGAGCGCGGCGCGTGACCGGCGATTTCTTGGTTAAGCGTTCAAAGCATTTTTAGACGATACCATTTGGCGAAAATTCGCCGCGATTATATTCTTGTTCATGGGAGTGAGATGTCTCCCGCAAGGGAGAGCCTCTGTTGTTTGCTGTCCGACTGCTTGTCCCAAAGCGCGATTTCGGCCCGCAATTGGCGGAGCTGAGAGTTTGGCTGGACGGGCAGCGTTACAGCTGCTCCCGCTTCGAGACCCGGGATCGCGAAGACCAGGTCGAGCTCTTCGTCGAATTTTTCGATGCCGCTCACGCCGACTCATTTGTGAGCCGTTTCGGCGGCGCCCGATCGGGTCCCGTTTCCCCGCCTCGGCCCGGACTTGCGGCGTCGAGCGCTGACGGCGTTGCAGGTCACGCGCTCGATTGAGAGCCGGCTCGCACCGCGCTTGACGCTTCCTGGTGCGGCGGGTCAGTCTTTTCCTCCTGCTGGACCGCAATCAGGGAATTGGGGCATGCGCAGCGCGAACGCCACAGACACGCCGGCCAACCGAGCGGGCGGGGTAGAGCCCACCATCGGGGGCTCCGTCTATATCAAGCCTCGGGACATGGATTGGGAGCCGACGCAGTTCGACGGCATCTCGATCAAGGTGCTGTACGAGGACAAGGCGAAGGGGGAGATGACGTGCTTCCTGAAATGGGAGCCGGGCGCGACCTTGCCGATGCACAAGCATCCCGAAATCGAGCAGAGCTATGTCATCGAGGGCTCGTTCTACGACCATGACGGGATCTGCCGCGCCGGCGAATTCGTCTGGCGCCGCATCGGCTCGTTCCACGAGACTCATTCCGACGAAGGAGCGATCATTCTCGCGATCTACCGCAAGCCGAACGTCTTCCGGCACAGCGCCGGCTATTCGCGCCGCAGCCGCTAGGACAATCACCCGGTGACGGGCAGCGCCACGCCGCAGAGCTCGAGAAGCAGCGCGACGTTGAGCGCCAGAATGGCGACCGCCGCGACGATCGCCAGGACGGTAACGGCGCGGCTGTTCGCCATGCTGCCCATGATGCCGGCGCGATTGGTGAAGGCGATCAGCGTGAGCATCGGCACGGGCAGAACGAGGCTCAAAACCACCTGACTGATCACCAGCGTTTCGGTCGCGCTCACGCCCAGCGCCGCGACGGCGACCGCCGGCAGCATGGTGACGAGGCGGCGCAGCCAGAGCGGGATCCGCCAGCCGACAAAGCCCTGCATCACCACCTGCCCGGCCATGGTGCCGACGACGGAGCTCGACAGCCCCGAAGCCAACAGCGACACCAGGAAAATGCCGGCCGCCGCATGGCCCAACAGCGGGCCGAGCGTCTGGTAGGCGGTCTCGATGTCGGCGACGCCGTCATGGGCGCCATCGTGGAACACCGCGGCCGCCATATACATCATCGCCAGGTTGATGAAGCCGGCGAGCCCGAGCGCGGCGCCGACATCGAGATTGGACAGACGGATCTGACGCCTGATCTCGCCGGCGCGACCCGGCAAGCGTCGCGCCTGAGCGAGGCTGCCATGCAGGTATAGCGCATGCGGCATGACCGTGGCGCCGACGATTCCCGCGGCCAAGAGCACGCTGTCCGAACCGCCGAGCCAGGGCACGACCGAATGATAGGCGATCTCCGACCAGTCGGGCCGCGCCAGAATGGTCTCGGCCAGATAGGAGAGGCCGATAACACCGATCAGCGTCGCGATGAGCCCCTCGATCAAGCGCGCACCGCGCCGCTCGAATTCCAGCGCGGCATACGTCACGGCTCCGGTGAGCAGGGTCGCCGCCAGCAGCGAGAGATGAAGCAGAAGCTCGAGCGCGATGCTGGCGCCGAGAAACTCCGCGAGGTCGGTGGCCATCGCACCGATCTCGGCGGCGGCCCACATCGCATAGACCATGCGCTTGGGAAAATGGACGCGGCTCAGCTCGGCGAGATTGCTGCCGGTGACAATGCCGAGCTTGGCCGACAGCGCCTGAAACAGCATCGCGACCAGGTTCGCGGCCAGTACGACCCACAGGAGCTTGTAACCGTCGCTCGCGCCGCCCTGGATGTTGGTCGCGATATTGCCGGGATCCATATAGGCGACCGACGCGATCAGTGCCGGCCCCAGGAAGGGCAGCGCCACGGCGAGTCTGCGCGGTTTCCCGGACCCCGACGGCAAGGCGCCCGCCGAAGGGATGCGGGGTTCGGCGATAGTGGCAAAGGTCACGGCCGGCCGCCCCTGCCGATTCGGTCGCCGGGCTCCGTCGCGGACCGCGACGCAAGGATTATCAATGACATCGGCCTCTCCTCGGGCGACCGCGCGCCAGCGGCTTCCGTACAGATTTGGCCATGATGCCGTGATTTATGAAGTCGATTTATTTGATTGTTCTAATCGTCTCCATCTATCAATGCCGCCGCCGCGGCGCATCAGGGAGATGATGGCGCGCGCCTGTTGCCGAATTCTGCCCGGCGGAGCGGCGCCGCGTCTGGTCAGCCTTGCGATCCGCCCGCCGGCACGCCGCCCGGATAAGGCCGAGAGGCGCGCCGCGATGCGCAGCGCGAACAACGCGGTGGCGTCCTTCCAGCGCTTTTCTCCGCGGAGGCCCCAACCGGCGGATGCCAGTGCCCCTGCGAGAAGCAGCAGGAGCTTGCGCACGCCACCCTCCGCATCTTCACGCCGAATTCGCGCTTAGTCCGCGGTCACCCTTCTGAAGCGTCGAACCGGGCGCCTGAGCGCCGCTCGCCGCGCACGAGACGCGTAAAACGACGCGTTATGCTGACCCGAGATCGCCTTTCGGGCAAAGAGGATGAGATGGTGCGCGACGAGACCGATATGGATCACCGGCTCGATATCGCGCTGGCGCAGTAGCGGTCCGGCCATCCGCCAAAAGGTCGCGCGGTAGTCGGAAAGGACGCCGACGCGAATAATGACGTTGCGCAGCATTCTGAAGCCCTTGCGGAGATTGGCCCAGTTCGCCCGGTTCGGCGCCTCGGGCTTGATCCGGTTGGGATAGGTGTGTCGAAGATTGTGGGCGAAGCGCCGATAGACCGCCTCGGGGGCGTAGGCGGCGCGGATGCAGCGGCGCCACATCGCCACGACCTCGTCGTGCGGAAGCCGGAAGGCAACGTTCGATTCGCGTTCCGCCCCATCGATGAGACGTCCCTCTTTCTCGAGGCGTTCCCACAACGGCGTCCGCGGCAGCGCCTCAAGAAGATTGATCGTCAGCATCGGGATGTTCGAGCGGTGGATGAAGTCGATGATCCGATCGGGCGTCTCCGCCGTATCGGTATCGAGCCCGAGGATGATCCCCGAGACGACCTCGATGCCGTAGCCGTTCAGCGTCGCGACCGCATCCAGGATCGGCATCCCGGCGTTGTGATCCTTCCGCATGGCGTGCAGCGCGCCGAGCTCCGGCGTCTCGATGCCGCAGAACAGCGTGCAGAAATAGGCCCGCCGCATCAATTCGAGGATGTCCGGCTGCTTGGCGATGTTGAGGGTGGCTTCGCAGGCGAACTGGACGGGGTAACCGTTCCGCGCCTGCCACGCGATCAGATGCGGCAGCAATTCCCGCGCCGCCTTGCGGTTGCCGATGAAATTGTCGTCGACGAAATACACGGCGCCGAGATGGCTTTGAGCGACGATCGCGTCCAGTTCGGCCATGAGCTGTTTCGGCGTCTTGAGGCGCGGATTACGGCCATAGAGCGCCGGGATGTCGCAGAACTCGCAGCGATAAGGGCAGCCGCTCGAGAATTGCACGCTGGCCAGGAAGTAGCGGTCCAGCTGCACGAGATGGTAGGCCGGGACCGGGAACGCGGTCAGCGCCAATCGATCCGCCGTCGCGAAGCGTATCTGCTGCCTGGGCGGCGCGCAGCTCGCATCGAGCGCGGCGATCAGCCGGTCGGTTCCGTCGCCGAGTTCCCCCAGATGGAGATAGTCGAACGGCTTGTACCAATCCGGCGCGGCCGAGACGGAGGGCCCGCCAAGCACGGTGACCTTGTTGTGCCGATGGGCGCGGCGGTTGATGTCGAGGATCTGCCGGCGCTGGATGTGCATGCCGCTGACGAAGACCGCATCCGCCCACAGGAAATCGCGCGCTCGCGCCGGGCGGATGTTTTCATCGATGAACCGGACATCCCAGTCCGTCGGTAAATAAGCCGCCACAACGAGGATGCCTTGCGGCGGCATGAAGGCGCGTACCCCGCCGCGCAGCGCATAGGCGTATTCGAAGGTGCCGAAGGACGAGGTGTATGAGGGGAAAACGCACAGCACCCGGCGGCGGCTGCGGACCGGTTGCGACACCACGGAGCCGCAGTCGCTGGTCATCAAACCAGAACGTCATGCCTTCGGACAAGTTCACCCGGAGGTCCTTATTGTCGGGCAAGTTCACCAACGGAGTCAAACGGAAAGCGCGAACGACTCTCCTGCACTGTCAACCGAACGTCGCAATTCAACTGCAGCGAGCAAAATTGACAACGGCGTTCCCGGTGTGGATGATGGGCCGAACTATTGCGGTTGGATGACGTTTCTCGTCCTTACTGGTGCGTGCACGCTGTGGTGGCGTAGGTGGCGCAGTCGCGCATCGAATCACATCTGGCAATGTCGGATCCAATCACATGCAGGGACGGATAAAAGTAGCCATCGCCGGCGTCGGCAATTGCGCCAGCGCGCTGGTCCAAGGCGTAGAATATTACCGCAATCGAAATGCGGCGCCCAAAGGCGTCATGCGGTCGGTGATCGGCGGCTATCACTGCGCCGATATCGAATTCGTCGCGGCCTTCGACATCGACCGGCGCAAGATCGGACATCCCTTGGAGGACGCGATCTTCGCCAAGCCCAATTGCACGCGGGTCTTTCAAGGCGCCCTGCCGGTCTCGAACGTCGTCGTCCAGGCCGGCCCGATCCTCGACGGCGTCGCGCCGCACATGATGGATTATCCCGACGAAGCGGCCTTCCGCTCGGCCGACCTCGAGCCCACGGACATCGCGGCGGCGCTGCGCCGCTCCGGAGCCGAGGTGCTGGTCTGCTACCTTCCCGTCGGCTCGGAACAGGCGGTCAAGCATTACGCGCAAGCCTGCCTTGACGCCGGCGTCGCGATGGTGAACAGCGTTCCCGTGTTCATCGCGTCGAACCCGGAATGGGCGCGGAAATTCCATGACGCCGGCTTGCCGATCATCGGCGACGACATCAAGAGCCAGTTCGGCGCCACCATCCTGCATCGCGTCTTGGCGCGGCTGTTCGCAGACCGCGGCATCGGTCTCGATCGCACCTATCAGCTGAACACCGGCGGCAATACGGATTTTCTCAACATGCTGGAACGGCGCCGGCTGCGGTCGAAAAAGATCTCGAAGACCGAATCCGTTCTCTCGCAGTTCGACGAGCTGATCGACACGCGGAACGTCCATATCAGCCCGTCCGACTATGTGCCGTGGCAGGGCGACAACAAGGTCTGCTTCATCCGCATGGAGGGGCACGGCTTCGGCGATGCGCCGATCGAGCTGGAGCTGCGCCTGTCGGTGCAGGATTCGCCCAACAGCGCCGGCGTCGTCATCGACGCCATCCGTTGCGCAAAGCTGGCTCTCGACCGCGGCGAGGCGGGTCCCCTGCTGGCGCCATCGGCCTATTACATGAAGCGGCCGCCGCGCCAATTCCGCGACAGCATCGCGCGCGACGCGTGCGACGCCTTCATCGACGGCCGCCCCTTCCATCTGCCGGAGGAGCCGGCGGCGACTGCGACCGCGGCCGGTTGAGCCACAGGCGGCCTGGCCGATGCGAGGGCCAGTCAAAACCCTGCTCTTCGATTTTGGCGGGACGCTCGACGCCGACGGCGTGGCATGGAAGGATCGCTTCTATGCCTATTACCGGGCCGAAGGACTGGACATGACGGCCGAAGCGTTCGCGCCGGTATTCTACGCCGCCGACGACCCCCTGATCGGCATGCTTCCGGTCGCTGCCGATCTCTCCGACACGGCACAGCGGCTCGCCGCCAATCTCGAGGACCAGCTGGCCCGCCGGTCTGGCGGCGCGCAAAGCGACGCCCGGCGGGGCCGACGCGTTGCCGCGCATTTCCTCAAGGACGCCTCGGCCGCCCTGACGCGCAATCGCGCCTTGCTCGAAGCCCTGGCGCAGCGCTACCGGCTCGGCGTCGTGGCAAACTTCTATGGGAACCTCGAGGCGGTTTGCCGCGGCGCAGGTCTTGCCTCGCTGTTCTCGGCGATCATCGACAGCACGCGGGTGGGTACCGAAAAGCCGGGCGAAGCGATCTTTCGCGCGGCGCTCGAGCCGCTGCAGGCGGCGCCCGACAAGACGCTCCTCATCGGCGATTCGCTGCGTCGCGACCGCGAAGGCGCCCGGCGCATGCAGATGGGGTTCATCTGGATCGCGCCCGCCGAAGCGCAGGCCGCCGAGTGCCGCGCCGCCGGCGTTCAGCCCGACCACCCCATGATCGAGCGGCTCGGCGCGTTGGCGGAGATGCTGCTATGACCCGCGGCGCGACCGGCGCGATCCTCCAGGGCGGCATCATCGCCGCCGGCAGCGGCAGTCGCCTGCGCGCCGAAGGCAGCCGCGTCAGCAAGCCGATGGTCGCCGTCGCCGGACGCCCCTTGATCGAGCATGCGCTCGATCGCTTGCGCGCCGCCGGCATCCGCCGGCTGACGATCATCATCAATGAGGCGAGCGACGATTGCCGGCGATGGCTGGAGGATCGCGCGGGCGATCTCCAGCTCGACCTGATCGTGCGCACGACGCCTTCCTCCTATGCCAGCTTCCGCCTGGTCGCGGACCGCCTCGCCGGCGCCCGGGCGGTGATCACCACGGTCGATGCGATCATGGCGACGGCGGATTTCTGCGGCTTCGTGAGCCAGATGGCGGCGCTTCCCGAGGACATGATGGTTCTCGGGGTGACGGACCTCGTCGATGACGAGAAGCCGCTCTGGGTCGCGCTCGATCCGGCGCAGGGGAGCATCCGGCGGCTCGGCGGCGATCGCGGCAGTCACGTCACCGCCGGGGTCTATGGGCTGCCGGCGCATCGCCTGAGGGAGCCCGCGGGCGGCTGCGACCGGCTGCGGGACTATCTCGGATGGCTGCTGGAGCACGGGCAGAGGATGAGCGGGATCCTGTTGCCGCGCGTCTACGACATCGATCGGATGCGCGACATTGCCGCGGCGGAGCAGAGCGCCGCCGCGCATGGCGTCGGGAGGCCGCGATGAGCGGGGGCGAGGCCTGCTGGGGCATCTACCGCGAGTCGGCGCATTCGCCCGGCCGCGTCGACGACGATGCGGCGATCATGAAGCGCGTCGGCGAGGCCTTGACGGTGCGGAACTTCGCCGTCGAGCTGCTTGCCGTGGATGGCATCGATGCCGCGCTGGCGCGACCTTGCGCCAATATCTTCGTGATGTGCGAAGGCAGCGAGGTGCTTTGCCGCCTGGAGAGCGCGGCGCGGCAAGGCACCGTCATCGTCAATTCACCGCAGGCGATCGGCAATACCTATCGCCACCGGATGATCGAGCTGTTCCAGCGTCGCCAAGTATCGGCGCCGCCGAGCCGGATCGTCGCGACCGATGCCAGCGCGTCGCAGCCTCTGACCGGGGTTTGGATCAAGCGATACGACTTCCATGCGACCCAGCCGGAGGACGTCATCTATGCCGCGTCCGAACCGGGTTGGCACGAAGCCCTGCGCCGCTTCGCCCGGCGCGGCATCCCCTTCGTCATCGTGCAGCAGCATGTCGAGGGCGATCTGGTCAAATTCTATGGCGTGAGCGGCGAGCGCGGCGAAGGACCGAAGGCAAGCTGGTTCAAATGGTTCTACCACCGGGACCAGGGCAAGCTCGGCTATCGCTTCGAGCCCGCTCGGCTCGAGGACGCGGCGGTGCACGCCGCTTCGGTGCTCGGCGTCGAAATCTTCGGCGGCGACGCCATCATCCGGCCGGATGGCGAGCCCTTGATCATCGATCTCAACGCCTGGCCCAGCTATGCACCGTTCCTCAACCAGGCCGCAGAAGCGATCGCCGACCATCTCACTCAGCGTTTTCGGCGACGCCTACGCGCCATAACCGCCGCGGAATAGACCCATGGACAAGGTTTCCAGCGAAGACGTTCTCCCTTCCGGCGCCGGCGCGGGTCAGCGCCGCAGAGTGCCGGGTCCCGCCTCGAAAGCGATCTTCGAGCGTGAAGCGCAGGTCATGGCGCCGGGGCTGCAGTCGATCGCCCTCTATTCGCAGATCGCCGTCGAGCGCGCCCAGGGCTGCACCATCACCGATGCCGACGGCAACGAATATCTCGATTTCATCGCCGGCATCGCCGTCGGCAGTCTCGGCCACGCGCATCCGCACTACGTCAAGCGCCTCAAGGAGCAGCTCGACCGGGTCACGTTCGGCAGCTTGACGACCGAGACCCGTGCCCGCTTCCTCGAGCTGCTGGGCGCCGCCTTGCCGGAAGGCCTCTCGCATCTGCAGCTCTATTCCGGCGGCGCCGAGGCGGTCGAAGCCGCCTTTCGCCTGGCCAAATCGGCGACGGGAAAATTCGAGTTCATCGGCTTTTGGGGCGGCTATCACGGCAAGACGGCGGGGGTCATCGGCCTGCTCGGCGGTCGCCAGCGCTATCACCAGGGCCCCTTCCCGACCGGCATGCACATGTCGCCCTACGCCAATTGCTACCGCTGCCCCTGGAAGCTGAGCTACCCCTCCTGCGGCCTCGCTTGCGCCGAGCATCTGCGCAACGTCATCAAGAACGACACCCAGAACGAAGTGGCGGCGATCATCGTCGAGCCGATGCAGGGCACCGCCGGCAATGTCGTCCCGCCCGATGCCTTCCTTCATGCCGTGCGCGAGATCGCCGACGAATTCGGCGCGCTGCTGATCGTCGACGAAATCCTGACCGGATACGGACGCACCGGGACCATGTGGGCCTCGGAGCAGTTCGGGGTGAAGCCCGATGTCATGACCATCGGCAAAGGCATGGGCGGCGGCTTCCCGCTCAGCGGCGTCGCCGCCTCGCTCGAGCGGATGTCGGCGGCACCTTTCGGCGAGCCGAGCGGGAGCTCGTCGAGTTATGGCGGCAATCCGCTCGCCGCGGCGGCAGGGCTTGCCGTCATCGAAGCCCTGGACGCGGAAAAGCTGGTCGAGAATTCGGCGCGCGTCGGCGCGCGCATGCTGGATGCGCTGGAGGGCCTGCAACAGAAGTACCGCTTCATCGGCGATGTGCGCGGGCGCGGGCTGATGATCGGGGTGGAGATGGTCGCCGACCGCGCCAGCAAGGAGCCGCTCGGCAGCGAGATCACGCGCGCGCTGTTCCACGAGGCGCTCGAGCGCGGTCTCGTCACCATGTCCTATTCGCATGTGATCCGGATCAATCCGCCCCTGGTCATCAGCGAGAGCGACGCCATGCGCGGCATCGATATCCTCGACCAGTCGTTCGCCGCCATTGCAAGCCGGTTCGGGCTCGACTGATGCGATCGCGCGCGCGGCGCGGCGCCTTCATCGGCTTCGGCAACGCCGCCGCCCAGGCTCACTTGCCGGTCTGGCAGTCGCGCGACGATGTCGTCATCGTCGCGGCGACCGATCGCGCCGCGGCGCGCCGCGAAGCGTTCCTCGCCGCTTGCCCGGGCGGTCGCTGGCACGCGAACCCCGACCAGCTATTGTCCGAGGAGACGCTCGATTTCGTCGACATCTGCACGCCGCCAGGGAGCCATGCTGGACTGATCCAGCAGGCGCTGCGTGCCGGGCTGCATGTTCTCTGCGAGAAACCTCTGGTGACGCGAGAGCCGGACGCGCGCGCGATCGCGGCGGCCACGGGCGCCGCCGGCCGCGCCGTCTACACCGTCCATAACTGGCTCGAAGCGCCGATCTGCCGCAAGATTTCCGCGCTGATCGCCGACGGCGCCATCGGCCCCGTCGGCCGGGTCGCTTGGCGTACGCTGCGCACGCAGCCCGCCGCCGGTTTGGGCGCCGAGACCGGAAACTGGCGCGTCGATCCGGCGGCGGCCGGCGGCGGCATCTTGTTCGATCATGGCTGGCACGCGCTTTACTGCGTCATGCGCTGGCTGGGCGGCGCGCCGCACGGTGTCGCGGCGCGGCTCGAGACGCGCCGCCATGTCGAATGGCCGCTCCACGACACCGCGACGCTCGAACTCGACTTTGGCGGCCGAAGCGGCCAAATCTTTCTGACCTGGGCAGCGGATGAGCGTGCCAATCACATCGACGTCGCGGGCGAGCGCGGCCGCATCCGGGTGGAGGGCGCGAGCGTCATCCTCGAAGACCGGTCCGGTGAACGCCGGTGGCTCTGCCCGCCGCCGCTCTCGCAAGGCTCCTATCACCCGGATTGGTTCGCGCAATCGGCGCGCGCGTTCTGCGCCGTGATGAAAGGCCGCGGCCCGGGGAACCTGGACGAGGCGATGCTGTGCATGCAGCTCATCGCGCTGGCGCAGCGCTCGAGCGATGCCGGGGGGGCGCGCCTCGCTCTCGCCGATCAAGCGCCGGAAGCGGCGGCCACCCCTTCGCGCCAGGCGAGGAAGAGCACGAGGAAGAAGAAGATCGGCGCACCGAACGCGGCCAGCAGCAGGAACCAGCTGACCTTGCCGAACAGTGCCAAGGCGAGCACGAGATAGATGAAATCGCGCCGCGACAGCGCATCGAGCACGCGCGCCAAAGGGCGTTCCGGCGCCGTCGAGACCGATGTATAGACCGGCCCGGCGGCCGCTTTGCGGGGGATCACCCGCCAATAGACGAAGCCGGCGGACCCCACGGTCCCCAGCACCGCGGCGGCGCCGAGCCAGATCGGTACAATGCTCCCCGACGCGCGGCTCCAGCCCAGCGCCATGCACGCGAAGGTGACGCCGTGCACGACGTTATCCACCCAGAAGTCGAGGACTCCGCCCCAACGCGACGCCTGAAACCTCAGCCTCGCCAATTCCCCGTCGCACCCGTCGAGAATCGAGTGAACCAGAAGCAGCAGGGCGCCGAGGGTTTGCCACGCCGCGCTGGCGGAGAGGAAAAACGGCGCGCTCGCGAGCCCGATCGCCAGGGAGACTAAGGTCATCTGATTGGGGGTGACCCGCGTGGCACAGAGCCGGCGCGAGATGGCGAGCGATATCGGCCGCTCGACATGGCGCGCCATGAAACCGTCGGTTTCCTTCACCACAGAGCGCAGCAACCGACGCTCGGCCGCGTCAATATCGGCCGCAGTCACCACCACCATCGGCGTGAGATCCGCCGGGAGCTCGGCCGGCCGGCCGAAGCGCTGGATGAGCCGATCCTGGATCGTCGCCAGATCGACAGCAGCTCCCCCCGCCTCGAGCAAAGCGAGCGCTTCGCGGGCGAGCGCCGCGGGAAGCAGGATCACCTGACCCGCCGCGGCCCAGGCGCTCGCCTCGACCGCGAATGCGCCGAGGCGCCGAAACCACGCGGACTCGCCCAGCAAATTCGTCGGCGCAATCACCAAGGCCGGCGCCCGGCCGGCCGCGGCAAGGCGCGCAACGCCGTGCCAGTCGGCGCCGTCGGCGAAAGCCGGCGCGGCACCCTGGTCCGGCGACAGCTGGACGATGGTCCGATAACCGGCCGCGCGCGCGGCGAGGCCAATGCGCTGCGGCAGGCGGAGACCGAGAATGACCGGCTCCTGGTCCGTCGTCGTCGAGGCGGCGCCGGGCACGAGGACCAGAAGCGGTGCGCCCCCATCGGCAGGCTCGCCATCCGGGATCGATGCGTAATTGGACAAAGCGTGCGACATTGCACCGGTCTATCCGCCGTGAACACGAACGATCAGTTTGGGATGCAGGGGCAACTTTTGGTAGCCCTCCCTTGGGGCTGATCGCGGGTGATGCGCCGTCTCCTGGCCAGCCAGCGCCGCACTGCTCGGCCTGCTGCTGGTGGTTTGGCTGATCGTCAACGCCGGGGCCGAGGATGTGGCGCTCGCGATACTCCTCTCCGGTTGTCGTGCTCGGCGCATTGTGCGGCTTGCCGGCGAATGCCGCGCTGGCGATTTCGCTTTCGCCTGCGCGAGCCCGCCTTGGGCGTGCCGGAACTTCTTGTCTGGCAGTGGCTCGAAACCCACCAGCTGCTGCGCCAGCCCCGCGCCGAATAAGCCCTCGCACCAGCGAGATCGACGGCGCCTGCGCCAATAGCCGCGCGATGATCGCGCGCGGCACTCGGCGCGTTGTGGACCATTGCTGCTGTTGCGGGCAACCGCGCGTTGCTCATAAAGCCTTCATGGTGAAGCCATTCCCGCGTCATCGTCTTCTGATGGAATTTGCCTCGAAACCTAGCGAGGAGCTGAACGATGAAGCAGCCGCTCCTTAGGACTTGCTCCGCCATCGTCGCGACGGCGGCCCTGATGCACAATTCACTTGCCGACGACGCCAAGCAACCGCATGCGCCGCTGGTGACAACGGCGACCTCGAGCGGGACCGTCGGGGCACAGTTCGCGCTCGACCGCGATGATGAACGGCCGCTGTCGGCGGCAGAGAAGCTCGCGCTGGTTCGGCAAAAAGTGAAGTATGTCTTCGTGATCTTCCAGGAGAACCGCTCCTTCGATCATTATTTCGGCACTTATCCCGGCGCCAACGGCCTGACCTCGACATATCCCGGCGCGGACCCGAACGATCCGATGGCGCAGCCGGCCAATGCGACCGCGAGCTACACGCAGAACATCTGGAATACCGACGGCTCGTTCTCCACCGTCACGCCGTTCCTGATCCCGCGCACGGTGAAGGACGTCAATGGCAACGACGTGCAGCTCTATCCCGAAGACACGTTCTCGATCGACCATTCGCACACCGGCATGGTCTTCAGCGCCCATTACGACGCGGCGACGCAATCGCACTCGAAGAACGACGCCTATGTTCTGGATCAGGAGGGCCTGCGCTATTCCGGCGACGCTTCGACCGTTTCAACCATCGTCCTGAAGAACGGACAGCCGATCACCGGCACGCCGTCGCTGGCGGTGAAGCAGGAGGGCGAGTTGGCGGTGGCGCATATCGATTGCGACACCATCCCCTTCCTCTGGCAATACGCGGATCGCTTCACGCTGTTCGACAATTTCCACCAGACGACGATCGGCCCGTCGACGCCGAACGCGATCTCGATGATCGCCGGACAGACCGGACAGACGCAGTGGGCGCTGCACCCCGATGCCGCCGCCGCTGCCAATGAGGCGCAGGCTTACTCGATCCCGAACGCCTCGGACAATCCGCCCTTCGCCGGCGGCACGACCGACACCTCGCCCTCGCAAGCGCCGTTCGGTCCCGATGAAGAGAACTTCGCCAGCACCGGCGCGCCGCCGCCGCTGCCGCCGGCCAATGGCACGCTGACGACGGTGCAGCTCAAAGGGCCGGAGACCGGCAAGTCCGCATCGCAGGCAAACCTGACCTTCGCGACGCTGCCGCTCTCCTTCATGGGCAATCAGATCGAGCAGATCATCGCGTCGGATCCCAATCCCGCGGCCGATCTGCTCGACGTTCAGAACGATATCAAGACCATCGCGAATGCGACCGACCAGGTCCATTGGGGCTGGTACCAGCAGGGCTTCGGGCCGGAACCGTTCGACGGCCAGGCGACGATCGACCTGCTGCCGGCGAACACGCCGCATCCCTCCTATATCGTGCACCACAATGGCCCGCAGTATTTCGGCTACCTCGGCGACAACCCGCAAGAGCTGGCCAATATGCACAGCCTGTCGCAGTTCTTCACCGACGTCGCCAAACACGCGCTGCCGAGCGAAGGCGGCGTTTTCTACGTGCGCGGCGGCTTCTACAACAACGATAACCTGCAAGTGCTCGATCCCAACCCCAATGTACGCGCGACCTTCCCGGGCAATGATGATCACCCGGCCTATTCGGACGCGCAGATCTCGGAGGCGCAGGTCGCCGACGCGGTGAATGCGATCGCGAACAGCCCCTATTGGAGCCAAAGCGCGATCATCATCACCTATGACGAGACCGACGGTCTCTACGACCATGTGCCCGAAGTCATCCGCAGCTGGGGTCCCGACCACACGCCGTTCAGCGGCGGGCCGCGCATTCCGGCGATCTTGATCTCGCCTTACGCCAAGGCGCATGCGGTCTCGCATGTCTATAGCGAGCACAGCTCGGTGATCAAATTCGTCGACGAGGTGTTCCAACTCGTGCCGCTCGCCGATTTGCCGGACGAGGAGAATGGCCGGGCGCAAGGCGCACTGAACCCGGCGCTGAATGCGCCGGACGGCGCCGCGCAGCTGAATCTCGGGCCGGCCGACGACAAGGTGCCGATGGGTGACATGATCGAGGCATTCGACAACAGCCGTCTGCTCGGCAGCGTCGCCCCCCTGACGCCGGACTATGCGACGATCGCGGGGGACATCGTGACTTCGCTGCCGCACTATAACGCCGCCGGCTGCGCGACACTCAAGATCACGCCGACCGACTATCCCAACGGCTACGCGGTCGGTGCGGAAAGCGATCCACCGCCGGCGGACTTCAATCCGCGCCCGACGGTGAGCCCCGGCATACCCACCAGCGGCAGCTGGACCAACTGATTGAGGCGGGGGGATGGGCAGGGCGGGAGCTGCGGTTCCCGCCCACCGCCTTGCGGAGGCATAAGGTGACGCGCTCGAGGTTCACGGCCGGGATGGCCGCGCTGGCGATTGGGCTGTTTCTCGCTTTCGGCTTCGCCCCGCCGGCTCGCGCCGGCAGCGTGCTCGACGCGGTGAGGAAAGCGGGTCAGGTCTCCTGCGGCGTCGTCAGCGAGCCCGCAGAATGGAACAAGGAAGATCTGCACGGCTCGCTGATCGCGCTCGACCGCGAGATCTGCAAGGCCATCGCCGTCGCGATTTTCAATGACGCTGGCAAGGCGCAGATCCTGCCCTACGCGGTCGAGCAAAACGGCTTCGAAGCGCTGCAGAAAGGCGCGGCGCAGATTGTCGTCGGGGTCACGCCGAGCGCCGCGGCTCTGGCATTTTACGGCGTCACGTTCGGGCCGCCGATCTTCTACGATGGGCAAGGCTTCATGGCGCATAAAGCTTCGCACATTCACTCGCTCGGGGACCTGGCGGGGCGCAAGGTCTGCTTCATCGACGGGACCGAGACCGGGCCTATCCTGTTCGCGGCCATGAAGGCGCGCGGCATCCGCTTCATTCCCTACCCCTTCCAGGAAGAAGGCGAAATGAATGCCGGTCTCGTCGTCGGCCATTGCGAAGCGGTCACCGCCGATGTCTCCAAGCTGGCGGAAGTGCGCGCACAATTTCACAGCATGGTGAATGACTTCGAGATTCTGCCCGAGACCTTGACGCTGTCTCCCGTCGCCCTCGCCTACCCTCAGGGCGACGCGCAATTTGCAGCGATCGCGGATTGGACGGTGTATGCGTTGGTGCAAGCGGAAGCGAGCGGCATCACCGAGGCCAACCTCAACGCCATGAGCGAGAGCGACGATCCCGTCGTTCAACATCTTTTGGGCGCGGATTGGTCGGCGGGACACGCGCTCGGGCTCGACAAGGCCTGGGCGGCCCATGTGATTGCCGCGCTCGGCAATTATGGCGAGATTTACGCGCGTACCGTCGGCGAGAACTCGCCCCTGAAACTGTCTCGGCGGCTCAACGCGCTCTGGACCGAAGGCGGCCTGATGCATCCGCTGCCGGTGCGGTAGAGATGCGTCGGTGACCGGATGAGACCGCTCGGCGAGCGCCTCTACATCTTCACGTCGCTGATCTGGATCACCGGCTGGATATTGGTGTAGTTCGGGATGTCCCCCATGATCTCGGCGGCGTGCGGCGCCATCGCCTTCTGGAAGGCATCGGCGCTGTCGAACAGCAGATGGCCCATCGCGACGAAGGCCGGTGGCGTGCCCGGCGCGCCGCCGGCGACACCCTGCTCGGCCGCGACGCCCTTGCAGGCAGGACCGAGCTTCTGGCGCACCATCGGCATGTGTTTCGTGACGTAGTAGTTCATGTCGAACTTGGCGTCACCGCGATTGGGATAAAGCACGCTGACCTTGATCATTGATCCCTCCCTCGATTTCCGTCCGACATTCGCTTCTCCGTGCCAGTATGGGTCAGTTCAGCCGCGCAGGAAAGGCAGTTCCAGGTTCGCGCCCCCCGACTTGCCCTGTCCGTCGATCAGGCCGCAAACTGTGCCGCGACACCGGGCGGCGCCAGGAGATGACCCGCGCGCCCGCAAGCAGGAGAAAGCTCATGGATCTGAGGGGCGCGGTGGCATTGGTGACGGGCGGCAATGGCGGGCTCGGGCAGCGCATCTGTCACGCGCTGGCGAAAGAGGGCGTGCATATCGCCGTGATGTATGCTCAGAGTCGCGACCAGGCTGAGGGTGTCGCCCGCGCCTTGGCTTCAACCTATCAGATCAACGCCGCAGCCTTCGCCTGCGACATCACCGATGGTGCGGCGGTGAACAAGCTGATCGGCGAGGTGACCCGGCGCTTCGGCCGTCTCGACATTCTCGTCAACGACGCCGCCTACAACAAAGCGATCCCGTTTGCCGATCTCGACAATCTGACGCTCGAGGTGTGGGACAAGATCATGGCGGTCAATCTGACGGGGCCGCTGCGTCTCATCAAGGCGGTCGCACCGGTCATGAAAGCCCAAGGCCGAGGCCGCATCGTCAACATCTCCTCGGTGGCGGGGCTGTCGCCGACCGGCTCCTCGATCGCCTACGCGGTGTCGAAGGCCGGGCTCATCCACCTCACACGCTGCATGGCGGTCGCCTTGGCGCCGGAGACGCTGGTCAATTGCGTGGCGCCGGGGCTGCTGGAGGGCACGCGCGCGACAGCCAATCTCCGCGCCGAGCAGATCGAGCGAGCTGCCGCCGGGTCGCTGCTCAAGAAGGCCGCGGATAAAGACGATTGCGCCAACATGGTGGTCGCCATGTGCCAGAGCGAAACCATGACCGGCCAGACGATGGTCATCGACGCCGGACGGGTCTTTCACTGACCTCGAGCAACGAGGCGCAGCTCCGGCTGCGGGCGCGAAACGCGGTTGATTCAAGTCAAAGGCAAGCCGGCGCCGGGGCGGTAAGGTCGCTACCATGATTCGTTCCTTTACCGCCGCGCCGCTGACAGCCGAGGACATCGCCGTGGCCTTTCCTCTGGTGCATGCGGCCCTGCCGGAGATCGACCTGGCCATGTGGCGCCGCTTCGCCCGCGGCATCGTCGACCTGCCCTCGCCCTACCCGGCGGGCGGCGCCTGCCTGCGCAACGAGGGCGGCTATCTCTGCGGCGTTCTGACCTATCGCACCGAGCGTAATTTGCGGCACGGCACGGCGCTGAACGTCGATCTCTTCGCCGCGCTTGACGTCACCGGCGAAGAGGCGGCGACGCGCGCGCTGTTGCAAGTGGCGGAGGAAAAGGCGCGCGACCTGCACTGCACCGCGATCCGCGTCACGATCGAGAAAGGCGGCGTGACCTTGGCGCGGCGCTTTCGCACCTCCGGGTACCGGGCCGAAGTGACGATCTTCTCCAAGCCGCTCGACGACGAGCCCGCTCAGGCCTGAGCGCTACCGCAGGCTGTTCCAATCCGGCCAGGAGCTCGGCGATCAGTGCGACAGCAGCAGCGGCAACAAGCTGGTGCCGACGACTTGGCGCGTCGCGCCGCCGAACAGCATCTCGCGCCAGGGAGCGCGGCCATAGCCGCCCATCACCAGGAGATCGCAGGCATGGTCGCGCGCGGCCGCCAGCACCAGCTCGCCGGCGCCAACACCTTTGACGGGATGGACCGCTTCGGCGACGGCGCGGACGCCGTACCAGGCGAGGTGCTTCGCCAGCGCGTCGGCGCCGGTTTCGCCCACCGCGAACACATGCACCTCGCGCGCGCCAACGAGCAGCGGCATCGCTGCCGCCACCGCGCTGGCGGCTTCGGGCGAATTGTTCCAAGCGAGAGCGATGCTCTCGCCGAACGCCGGCGGCGCTTCGACCGGCGCCACCAGCACCGGCCCACCGGAACTCAGCAGCGCCTCCTCGATGGCATCGCTGTAGGGCTCGTCGGTGACGCGGCCGGAGCGGCCGAGCACCATGAGATTGAAGAGCCGCGCGCGATCGGCAAGCTTCACCGAACCATATCCGGTTTCCTCGCGCCAGCAGGCCGAAGCGCGATGCAGCAGCGCCGGATCGCTGCCGAGCGGCGGTGGCTCCGACTGCAGCGGCAGCGCATGCCGCGCCACCGCGGCGTCGAAGAGCTGCCGCGCCTGCGCCGCGGTCGCATCCGCATTGCGCGTTGCGCTCTCGATGATATCGCCGGTGAGCGGCGTGCCGAGACCGTCGGCGGCGAGGACCACGAGCTCGCGCGGATCGGCCCGAACGTGATAGGCCTCGACATGGCTGGAAAAGCGCTGCGCCAGCCGGCAGGCCAGCTCGACCACGCCGGCGCTTGCTTTGCCGCCGCTCACCGCGGCGAGAATCGTGCGAAACTCCATGGCGTTGTCCCCACTTCTTTGTCCAGACGACAGCAGTGAAACCGATCGGAAACCGGCAAACATTGAGGTGGATCAACCGGGCCGATGCTTATGCGTAGGGAAATATCCTTATAGCGCGGCGGCCTCGCTACTCGTACATGTTGCATCGTCTCAAGCCGCGCGGGCCCTTTTCGCCGGCCGCAAGGTGTTCGAGCGATGACGCGTGATACCACGGTATTCCTGATCGATGATGATGCCGCCGTGCGCGATTCGCTGAAGCTGCTGCTCGAGACGCACGGGCTCGCGGTCAAGGATTTCGCGTCCGGCAAAGCGCTGTTGCAAGACGGCATGCCAGGCGCCGCGGACTGTCTCGTCTGCGACATCCACATGCCGGTGATGAGCGGGATCGATCTTATCGAGACCCTCGCCAGCAGTGGTGTTGCGCGTCCCACCATCCTGATCAGCGGCCGCGTCGACGCGGCGCTGCGCCAAAGGGCGCAGGCCGCGGGCGCCTTCCTCGTGCTGGAGAAACCCTTCGACGGCACACAGCTGATCGACGCCATCGATCGGGCGGTGGAGGCGCGCGCGTAGGCGGAGGAAGCGCGGGGAGATCGTGTGGATGCCCGCGTTCGCGGGCATGACGAGAGTACCCTCAGCCCTATATTTTTCCGTCGTCCCCGCGAAAGCGGGGACCCAGAGCCATGCGCTCCGCTCATCGGGACTGAAGCTCCTGGATGCCCGCTTTCGCGGGCAAGGCGAAACTCCAGAAATGGCGTCGCGGCACGAATTGTACTTTCGAGATGTGAGCGACCTACTTCGGCGGCGGCGCCAGGCTCTGGAGATAGGCCACGATATCCTCGATCTGCTGCCGCGCCAGGTTGAAGTTCGGCATCGACGGGTGCGGCGCGGCGAGCCAGGCGCGCACCCAAGCGGGGTTGCTCGCCTCGCGACGCGCGATGCTGGCAAAGGGCGGCGCCATATCCTGGCCCTGGCCGGTATTATCGACGACGTGACAGCCGGTGCACCATTGCCGCGCCAGCGCATGACCGGCGGCGGCATCGCCGGCGGCATGGGCTGAGACGGCGCCAAGAGCGACACACGCCACGGTTGCGATCGCCAAGCTTAGCTTCACCGGGACCTCCTCTTCGTCGAACGCGCATACCTTTATCGCCCGCCCGCGGCGGCGCGTATCTGATTCAGATCAATGCGCCAGCCATCGCGAGGGCGACAATCGCGCGCCGTCGATCGAGGTGCTTGTTGGAGCTGCTGCATACCGGCCATGCCATGCCCGATCTCACGGCGCTCTGCGGCGCAGGCAGCGCTTGGGTACTCTTGGGCATTGCAACGGCGCTTTTCACCACCGGCTTGCTCGGCGGCTTTGCTCATTGCGCGCCGATGTGCGGGCCTTTCGTGCTGCTGCAGCTCCCCGGCGAGGCTGCACCGACCATGCTGCGCCGACTCGGCGGTGGCCTGATGCCGGGCTATCACCTCGGCCGGTTGACGACCTATGTGGCACTCGGCGCAACGCTCGGCGCCGCGGGTGGCGCCGTCGCCACGCTTGGCCCCTTCCGCTGGCTGATCGCCGCTCTTCTCGCAACCGCCTCGCTCGCTTTCTTGCTGCAAGCGCTGAAGCGGATCCTGCCGGTTCCGGCGGGGTCTTTGGGTACGGGCGTTGGCCTGCTCCTGGCGCGATGGGCGGCACCGCTGTTCGGCCGTGGCGCGTTCAGGGGATATGCGCTGGGCGTGGTGCTGGGCTTCCTGCCCTGCGGCTTTCTCTATGCCGCGCTGATCGCTGCTTCCGCCACGGGCAGCGCCTTTGGCGGCGCCGCCGCGATGACGGGATTCGCTCTCGGCACCGCGCCGGCGCTGGCGGTCCTGGGCATCTGCGGCGCGGGCGCGCTGCAGCGCTTCCGCCGCCTCGGCGCGGTCGCGCTGACGCCGGTGCTGCTGCTCAACGCCGCCACGCTTGCCGCTTTCGCCTTCTACGCCTTGGGCTGACCCTCATTGACCTGGATCAAAGCGGCGGCGCGCTCTTCCTGCTGATCTAGCGCCGGTTCAATCCGCGCGGAGGGTATTCACCGTGGTGACCGCAGCTTCGACTGCGCGCGAGCGCTACAACGAGGACATCGTCCGCGCCTTCGTCATCGCCACCGTCTTCTGGGGCCTTGCCGCTTTTACGGTCGGCGTCTTCATCGCCTTCCAGCTCACTTATCCCGTGCTCAATCTCGGGCTCGACTGGACGACCTTCGGGCGGCTTCGGCCGCTACACACTTCGGCGGCAATCTTCGCTTTCGGCGGCAATGCGCTGCTCGGCACCTCCTTCTACGTCGTCCAGCGCACCTGCCGCGCGCCGCTCTGGGGCGGACGCGCCGCGGCCTGGTTCATCTTCTGGGGCTACCAGCTGTTCATCGTGATGGCGGCGCTGGGCTATCTCGAAGGCGTCACCAAGAGCCGCGAATACGCCGAGCCGGAATGGATGAACGACCTCTGGCTCACCGTCATCTGGGTCACCTATCTCGCGGTATTCCTGGGAACGGTGCTGAAGCGGCGGGAGCCGCACATCTATGTCGCCAACTGGTTCTATCTCGCCTTTATCATCACCATCGCGGTGCTGCACGTCGTCAACAATCTGACGGTGCCGGTCTCGATCTATGGCGCCAAGAGTTATTCCGTCTTCTCGGGCGTGCAAGATGCGCTGATCCAGTGGTGGTACGGCCATAACGCGGTCGGCTTCTTCCTCACCGCCGGCTTCCTGGCGATGATGTACTACTTCATCCCGAAGCAGGCCGATCGGCCGATCTATTCCTACCGCCTTTCGGTCGTGCATTTCTGGGCACTCATCTTCCTCTACATCTGGGCGGGCCCGCATCACCTGCACTACACCGCGCTGCCCGACTGGGCGCAGACGCTCGGCATGGTGTTCTCGGTGATGCTGTGGATGCCGTCCTGGGGTGGGATGATCAACGGCCTCATGACGCTCTCCGGCGCCTGGGAGAAGCTGCGCAGCGATCCCGCGCTGCGCTTCTCGGTGACCGCCGTCGCCTTCTACGGCATGTCGACCTTCGAAGGCCCGATGATGTCGATCAAATCGGTGAACGGGCTCAGCCATTACACCAACTGGACCATCGGCCATGTGCATTCCGGTGCGCTCGGCTGGGTCGCCTTCATCACCTTCGGCGCGCTCTATTACCTCGTGCCGGTGCTGTGGAAGCGCGAGCGCCTCTACTCCGTCAAGCTGGTCGCCTATCACTACTGGATCGCGACGCTCGGCATCCTGGTCTACATCGTCTCGATGTGGGTCGCCGGCATCATGCAGGGGCTGATGTGGCGCGCCTACGACCAAGAAGGCTTCCTGCAATACTCCTTCGCCGAAGTGGTGGCGCGCATGCATCCCTTCTATCTCATGCGCGCCCTGGGCGGCGTGCTCTTCCTGCTCGGCGCGCTGATCATGACCTACAACCTCTGGCGCACCGCGCGGGGCGAGATGCGGCGCGAGCCCGAGCTGCTTGCCGCCGGCGCACGCCCCCTCGCCAGCCCCGCCGAGTGAGGACGACGCCCATGCGCTTCCTGAGCCACAAATTCCTCGAGCAGCATGCGGTGCTGCTGCTGATCATGACGCTGATCACCGTCTCGATCGGCGGCATCGTCGAGATTGTGCCGCTGTTCACCATCGAGACGACGATCGAGCGCGTCAAGGGCATGCGCCCCTACTCGCCCCTCGAGCTCGCCGGCCGCGACATTTATGTGCGCGAAGGCTGCTATCTCTGTCACAGCCAGATGATCCGGCCCTTCCGCGACGAGGTCGAGCGCTATGGCCATTACAGCCTCGCCGCCGAGAGCATGTACGACCATCCCTTCCAATGGGGCTCGGAGCGCCAGGGACCGGATCTCGCCCGCGTCGGCGGCAAATACTCGAATGCCTGGCATGTGGCGCATCTCACCAATCCGCGCGACGTGGTGCCGGAATCGATCATGCCGCCCTACGCCTTCCTCGCCGACCGGCCGGCCGATCTCAACCATATCGCCGATCATATGCGGACGCTGCGCGAAGTCGGCGTCCCTTATACCGATGAGGACGTCGCCGACGCCAAGGCCGATGCGCTGGCGCAGGACGATCCCGCTGCGGATACCACCGGCTTGCTGAAGCGCTATCCCGGCGCGGTCACCGGCGGCTTCGGCGGCGACCCTGGTGTCGTCACCGAGCGCGATGCGCTCATCGCCTATCTGCAGATGCTGGGCACGCTGGTCAAGTTCCGCGACGTCCCGCCCGACGATCTCAAGCAGTAGCGAACGAGGATGACGATGGATTGGGTTGAGATACCGCTCTTGCTCCTGATGGTGGCGATCTTCTCCGCCATCGTCCTTTGGACCTATTCGCCGCGGCGCCGCAAGAGCATGGACGACAGCGCCAAGATCCCGCTGCGCGACGATTGCTGAGGAGCCGGCGATGCCGACCAAGACCGAGAAGGACACCGCTATCGCGCGCGAGACCACCGGCCATGAGTGGGACGGCATCCGCGAGTTCGACACGCCGCTGCCGCGCTGGTGGCTCTACACCTTCGCCGCGACGATCGTCTTCGCCATCGTCTATTGCGTGCTTTATCCGTCGATCCCGCTGTTCCGCACGCATACGGTCGGGCTGCTCGGTTACACCAACCGCGCGGCACTCGACCGCAGCATCAGCGCGGCCAATGCCCAGCAAGCGAAATTCCTGAGCCGCATCGCCGCCGCATCACTCGAGGACATCCGCAAGGATCCCGACCTCCTCGCCTACGCCGAGGCCGGCGGGCGGGCCGCGTTCAGCGACAATTGCGTGCCGTGCCACCGCGCCGGCGGTGCCGGCGCCAAGGGCTATCCCAACCTCGCCGATGATGATTGGCTGTGGGGCGGCACGCTCGCCGCCATCTACCAGACGATCAATCACGGCATCCGCAATTCCGACCCCGATTCGCGCCAATCGCAAATGCCGCGCTTCGGCGCCGACGGCATTCTGAAGCCGGATCAGATCTCCGACGTGGCGGATTATGTGATGACGCTGTCGGGAGAGAAGGCCCCGGCCGACGCCGCCAAGCGCGGCGCCGCGATCTTCGCGCAGAATTGCGCCGTGTGCCACGGCGAGAAAGGCACCGGCAACCAGGAGCTCGGCGCCAAGAATCTGGCCGACGGCATCTGGCTCTATGGCGGCGATAAGGCGACGCTGGTCGAGACCATCACCTATGCACGCAACAGCAGCATGCCCGCCTGGGGCGCGCGGCTCGATCCCACCACGGTCAAGATGCTGGCGATCTACGTCCACTCGCTCGGCGGCGGGCAGTGATCGCGGGGCGCGATGATGGACACGCTGGCACCCGCTCATGACGAGCACGATCAAGAGGGCATCCCGCTCTTTGCGCCGCATGAGAAGGTCTATCCGCGCCGCGTCCGGGGGTCCGTCCGCCGCCTGAAATGGGCGGTGCTGATCGCCTGCCTGGCCCTCTACTACATCGGTCCCTGGCTGCGCTGGGATCGCGGGCCCTTGCATCCCGATCAGGCGCTGCTCATCGACATGCCGGCGCGGCGGGCCTATTTCTTCTGGATCGAGATCTGGCCGCAGGAGCTCTATTACCTGGCCGGCCTGCTGATCCTCGGCGCCATCGGTCTCTTTCTCGCCACCAGCCTGTTCGGCCGGCTCTGGTGCGGCTATACCTGCCCGCAGACGGTGTGGACCGATCTCTTCCTCTGGGCCGAGCGCCTGATCGAGGGCGACCGCACGCGGCGCATCCGTCTCGACCAGCAACCGCTCTCGCTCGAGAAGATCGGCAAGAAAGCCGCCAAACATACCGCCTGGCTCGTCATCGCCACCGCGACCGGCGGCGCGTGGGTCATGTACTTCAACGATGCGCCGACCCTGGTGCGCGAGGTCTTCACCTTCAAAGCCTCGACGACGCAATACGGCTTTATCGCGCTCTTCACCGGCACGACCTATCTCCTGGCGGGATGGGCGCGCGAGCAGGTCTGCACCTATATGTGCCCGTGGCCGCGCATCCAATCGGCGATGATCGACGAAGAGACCTTCGCCGTCACCTATCGCGACTGGCGCGGCGAGCCGCGCGGCAAGCACAAGAAGAGCGAGAGCTGGCAGGGCCGTGGCGATTGCGTCGACTGCCGGGCCTGCGTTGCCGTCTGTCCGACGGGCATCGATATCCGCGACGGGCTGCAGCTCGAATGCATCGGCTGCGGCCTCTGCATCGACGCCTGCAACGAGATCATGGACAAGGTCGGCCGCCCGCGCGGCCTCATCGCCTACGACACCTATGCCAACAGCGTCGCGCGCCGCCGCGGCGAGACACCGCATCGCCGCTTCTTCCGGCCGCGGACCTTCATCTATGCCGGCTTCCTGCTGCTGGTCGCGAGCCTCATGGCGGTCGGCCTTGCGAGGCGCGGCACGCTCGAAGTGAGCGTCATCGCCGAGCGCAGCCCGCTTTTCGTGCGGCTCGCCGACGGAGCGATCCGCAACGGCTATACGCTCAAGATCGAGAACAAGGCCGGCGAAACGCAGGTCTACCAGTTGAGCGCCGACGGCCTGCCCGGGGCGCTGCTGCACGTCGCCGAGCTCGAGGACACGCCGGTACCCGCCGAAGAGGGCGTCAGCCTGGCGGTGCGCGGCGATGCGATCGGCGCCTTCCGCGTCTATCTGCAGGCGCCGAAGACCGGCGAGGCCGAGCGGCATGTCCACTTCATCGTCCGCGATAGCGCGAGCGGCGAGACCGCCGGCTACACCGCGACCTTCCGCGGCCCCGAGCACTGAGGAGCGTCCCGATGGACTCTTACCGCTGGATCCCTTGGGCCTTCGCTGCGAGCCTCGGCGTCGTCATGGTCGTCAACGGCGCGATGGCTTATCTCGCCACTACTACCTCGACGGGACTCGTCACCGAGCATCCCTATACGGAAGGCACCGAATACAACCGCGTGCTCGCCGCGGCCGCGGCGTCGGATGCGCTGGGCTGGCACGAGAAGCTCGGCTTTGTCGCAACCTCGGGGGCGAGGGAGGGCGATCTTTTCGTCGAGCTCAGCGATCGCACCGGCGCGGAGCTCGACGGGCTCGCCGTGAAGGCCGTCATCGTGCGGCCGGTCGAGCCGCTGCCCGATATCGATCTGGCGCTCACCGAGACCGAGGCAGGGCGATATGAGGCGCATCTCGCGCTGAGCCGGCCCGGTCAATGGGAAGTGCGCATCGCCGCGCGGCGCGGCGGTGACATCTTCCAATTCGCGCAGCGCATCGTCGTGAAATGAACGTCCGCGCCCTTGCCGAAGCGCGGCCGCGTGCGCAGCCCGCGCCGGTCTGCGCGCATTGCGGCACGGCGATGGCGGGGCAGGGACGCTATTGCTGCAACGGCTGCGCCGCCGCCCACCGGCTTATCGAAGAGCTCGGACTCGAGCGCTACTATACCGGCCGTCGCCTCGATCCCGACGCGAGGCCGCCGCGTCCCGCCGAGGAGCCGCTCGATGCGCCGGCCTACGCGACGCGGGATGCCGATGGCCTCTGCTCCCTCCATCTCATGGTTGACGGCGTGCAATGCGCCGCCTGCGTCTGGCTGATCGAGAGCGCGCTCCGGCAGCAGGAGGGCGTGGTCGCGGCGCGGCTTAATCTGACGACGCGCCGGCTGGCGCTGCGCTGGCGCGGCGGCGCCGAGGAGGCGGCACGGCTCGCCGGCCTGGTTCAGCGCCTCGGCTATCGCGTGGTGCCCTACGATCCCGAGCGCATTCGCTCGCTCGCCGGCGCCGAAGAGCGCCGCTTGCTGCGCGCGCTCGCCGTGGCGGGCTTCGCCGCCGCCAATGTGATGCTGCTCTCGATCGCGGTCTGGGCCGGGCTCGACGGCTCGATGGGCGCAGCCACGCGCTCGCTGCTGCACTGGATCTCGGCGCTGATCGCGCTCCCCGCCATCGCCTATGCCGGCCAGCCCTTCTTCCGCTCGGCCTGGAGCGCGGTGCGGCGCGGCCGCACCAATATGGATGTGCCGATCTCGATCGGCGTGATCCTCGCCGCAGCCGTCAGCCTCGACGAGACCATCATCGGCGGCGCGCAAGCCTATTTCGAATCCGCGACGATGCTGCTGTTCTTCCTGCTGATCGGCCGCTACCTCGATCTCCGGGCGCGCGGGCGGGCGCGTTCCGCCGCCGAGCAGCTGGTCGCGCTTATGGCCGCGCCGGCGACGGTTGTCGGCGAAGACGGCGCGCCGCGCCGCATCCCGGCGCGCTTGGTCGCGCCCGGCGCCACAGTGCTGGTCGCCGCGGGCGAGCGCATCCCCGTCGACGGTAAGGTTGCCTCCGGCCGCTCCAGCGTCGACAAGAGTCTCATCGATGGCGAGAGCCTGCCCGCCGAAATCGTGCCCGGTAACGCCGTGCTCGCCGGCATGATCAATCTGCTGGCGCCGATCAGCGTCGCCGTGACCGCCACCGGCCAAGGCACTTTCCTCGCCGAGATCGTGCGACTGATGGAAGCGGCCGAGCAAGGGCGCGCGCGCCTTGTGGCGCTCGCCGACCGCGTCGCCCGGCTCTACGCGCCGGTGGTCCATACCCTGGCGCTCGCCACCTTCGCCGTTTGGATCTTTGTCGCGCCCTGGCAACAAGCGCTGCTCACTGCCGTCGCCGTGCTCATTATCACCTGCCCCTGCGCGCTCGGCCTCGCGGTGCCGGCAGTGCAGGTGATCGCCAGCGGCAGGCTGATGCGCCGCGGCATCCTGCTGAAATCGGCAACGGCGCTGGAGCGCCTCGCCGAGATCGACACCGTGGTATTCGACAAGACCGGGACCTTGACTCTAGGCCGGCTCGAGCTGCGCGCGCCGCCGCCCGACGCAGCCGCGCTGCGCCTGGCCGCCGGCCTCGCCGCCGCGAGTCGACACCCCTTGAGCCAAGCGCTGCGCCGGGCCGCGCCGGAAGCGCCGGCGCTCTCGCAAGTGAGCGAGCATCCCGGCGGCGGCCTTGTTGCAAAAACCGAAGCAGGCGAGCTTCGCCTCGGCAGCCGGGCCTTTTGCGGGGCTGCGACCGAAGCGGATGAGGGCAGCCCCGAGCTCTGGCTCGCGCGGCCGGACAAAGCCCCGGTGCGCTTCGTCTTCGGCGACACGCTACGGCCCGATGCCGCCGCCGTCATTGCGGCGTTGAAGCGCGCGGGGAAACGGATCGCGCTGCTCTCCGGCGATCGCGCGCCGGCGGTGGCGGCGACCGCCGCTGCGCTTGGCATCACGGATTGGCGCGCCCGACTCAAGCCCGGCGAGAAGGCGGCTTTCCTCGCCGATCTCGCCGCGCACGGCCGTAAGACGCTGATGGTCGGCGACGGGCTCAACGACGCGCCGGCGCTTGCCGAGGCCTGGTGCTCGATCTCGCCCGCCACCGCCGCGGATGTCAGCCAGACTGCTGCCGATATCATCTTCCAGGGAAGCTCGCTCGGCGCCGTCACCGAAGCGCTGGGCGTCGCCCGGCAAAGCCTACGGCTGGTGCGTCAGAATATCGGCTTCGCCCTCATCTACAACGCGCTTGCCGTGCCGCTGGCAATGCTGGGGCTGGTGACGCCGCCGGTCGCGGCGCTCGCCATGTCGAGCTCGTCGCTGATCGTCGTCGGGAATGCGCTGCGCCTCGCTCGGAGCAAGCCATGAACGGGCTGCTGCTGCTCATTCCGGTGGCGCTGGCCTTGGGAGCCGCGGGGCTCGCCGCCTTCCTCTGGGCGCTGCAGGCGGGCCAGTTCGACGATCTCGACGGCGCCGCCGGACGCATCCTGTTCGACGACGAGCCGGAACCGGACCGGCCGGCGCCGCCACCCCCTCACCCGTCACCGTCTTCGCAAAGGAGATCGACATGACCTACTGGCTTTTCGGCGTGCTCGGCGCGCTTTTCGGCCTGATCGGGGCGATCCTCGCCGCGCACGCCATCGATATCGGCATGTTCACCTTCGGCCTCGGCCTCGTCGCCTTCGCCGTGATCCTGGTGTTCTGGCTGATCAAGGACCGCTTCGACGAACAGGAGCGGGCGCAGTCCTAGCTCGCGAAACGCTCAAGCTCGTCGAGCAGGGGCAGCTGTCCCTTGTTGATCTTGCGGCGCGCCATCTCGAGCGTGAACCACTCGCCGCGATCGACCTCGGGAAACTCCTCAATCCGTCCCGAGCGCGGCGGCCATTCGAGGCTGAAGCGGTTGCTGTGGAGGGCGGTGGCATCGATGTCGCCTTCGAGCGCCCAGGCGTGGACGATCTTGCCGCCGGCCTGCCGCACCGGCGTCAGTGGCCGGAAAGCCCCCTCGACGGCAAAGCCGGTCTCCTCCTCGAATTCGCGCCGGGCGCGGGCGAGCAGGTCCTCCCCCGGCGCTGCCTCCCCTTTCGGGATCGACCAGGCGCCCGCGTCCTTGTCCGCCCAGAACGGCCCGCCGGGATGGACGAGCAGCACCTCGAGCACCGCGCCACGGCGGCGATAGAGGAGGAGTCCGGCGCTGATCTTGGGCATCGAGTCACTCTCTAGAAAGTTGACATGGGGCCAGATTCCCCTACCTTTCGGCGCATTGTTCCGCCGCCCGACGGCCGGGCTCACTGATGGAGGCGTGTCATGCGATCCTATGACGAGCCGATGAGCAAGCGCCGGAAGGGCTTTTAGCTCGGAAGTCAAAGTGAAGCGCGGGGACCGCGTGGTCCACGGCGAGAAGGAATTGATCGAGAAGCTCGGTCGGAATGATCCGTGCCCCTGCGGGTCCGGACGCCGGTTCAAAGCGTGCTGCCTTGAGACACGGAGGTTCCTTCGGACCGCCACTACTACAGGCGATAGGTGCCCCTCGTCTGCTTGCGGGGCGCCGAGAGCCGCCGCCCTCGCCGGTCGGTGAGGACAAAGGCAACGCGCTCTTGCTATAGTTCGGCGGGATTACGCGGGATAGTCCTTCGACGCCAGCGTGCGCTGGCGATGTGGTCGAAACGCCATGCTGATC
The DNA here is from genome assembly GCA_035509275.1 of Allostellaceae bacterium. Classification (GTDB taxonomy): domain Bacteria; phylum Pseudomonadota; class Alphaproteobacteria; order ATCC43930; family CGMCC-115725; genus DAHUYF01. The sequence continues at coordinate 36,388 of DATJLU010000204.1, forward strand.
GTGACCTACGACCCTTGGCTGGTGGCGGCCTCGGTCGTCATCGCCATCATGGCTTCGTTCACCGGCCTCAGGCTGGCGAGCAGCCTCAAGGCATTGGCCGGAGGGCGGCGCCGGCTGCAGATCGCGAAAGCCGCCTTTGCGCTGGGCGGTGGCATCTGGTCGATGCATTTCGTCGCGATGCTGGCCGTGCAGCTGCCGATCGCCCTCGGCTATGACGCCCTCTACACCTTGGGTTCAGTGCTGATCTCGATCCTGATCACTGGCGTCGGGCTTGGCCTCATGTTCGTCGGCGAGCGCACCTTGGCGCGGACGGTCGGGGCCGGCACTCTGACCGGCCTTGGCATCGTGAGCATGCATTATGTCGGCATGGCGGCGGTCTCCGGCTATTGCTCGGTGAGCTATGCGCCGGTCGGGTTCTTCCTCTCCTCCGGCATCGCCATCCTGTTCTCGATCTGCGCCCTTGGCCTTGTCTCCGGGCGCCACACCCTCGCGCAATTGTCGTTCGGCGCCGTGGTGCTGGGCGTCACCATCTCGGGCATGCACTACTCGGCGATGGCCTTTACCCGCTTCACCGAGCTCGCCGACGCAGCCCCGGTCGCAACGCCGGTCATCCAGTCCGAGTATCTGGCGCTCATCGTGCTGGTGGCGGCGTTTTGCGTGTGCGGCGTCTTCCTGCTGACGGCGCTGCCGCTGGAGAGCGCCGCGCGAGAAGCCGTGCCCTCCCCGGTCGCGGAATCGCCCCCGCCCGGCGGCGCGCCCGCGCCGCTCGAGGAAGACGCCGAGCCGCCCTTGGTGCGCGAAGAGGCGAACGGCGCCGATCACCCGCGCCTGCCCTACGAGCAGCACAACGCCATCTATTTCGTCGATGCCGAGCGCATCCATGCGATCAAGGCGGAAGGGCACTACACCCGGCTCTATGACGGCGCCGAGGTCTATTTCTGCCCGTGGTCGATCTCCAAGGTCGAGGCGCACGTGGCAGGACACTCCTTCCTGCGCACCCATCGCAGCTTCCTGGTCAATCTCCGCCATGCCCGCGCCTTCCAGCGGAAGGACGACAAGGCCTATCTCATCGTCCCCGCCGTCAAAGAGGCGATGGTGCCGGTGAGCCGCTTCCACCTCGCCGAAGTCCGGCGCGCTCTCGGCATCTAGCGGCGGCGATGACGCCGCCATTCGTGCAGCCATACCGCATTTCGTGCAAAGTCAGCGGCAAGCCGTTGATTTCGGCTACCTGCCGCGGCGGGGCAGGATCATCCTGGAGGCAACGGGCGCCAGCTCTCGTCCCGACGTGAATTCGGGCGAGCACTCGGCGCGCGACACGCCCAGGGAGGAACAAAAAGTGATCCCCGCCCCTTTCGACTATCACCGCCCGCGCACGCTCGACGAGGCGATCGCGCTGCTGGCGGCCCATGACGAGGCGGCGCGCATCGTCGCCGGCGGCCATAGTCTCATCCCGATGATGAAGCTCCGCCTTGCCGCGCCGGAGCATCTCATCGACCTGCAGGATGTGGCGGAGCTGCGCCGGATCGGCGGCGACGGGCCGGCGCTCGTCATCGGCGCGATGACGAGCCAGCAGGAGGTCATCGCCTCGGCGCTGCTGGCGGCGAAATGCCCGATCCTGCGCGAGACGGCGCTCCAGATCGCCGATCCGCAAGTGCGCGCCCTCGGCACCATCGGCGGCAATGTCGCCAATGGCGATCCCGGGAACGACATGCCGGCGGTGATGATGGCGCTCGATGCCCATTATCGCGTCAAAGGCCCGGACGGCGCGCGCGAGGTCGCGGCGCGCGACTTCTATTTGGGCAGCTTCGACACGGCGCTGAAGCCGGGGGAGATCCTTACCGCGATCGTCATACCGGCGCCGCCCGAGGGGCATGGCTACGCCTATGAGAAGCAGAAGCGCAAGATCGGCGACTATGCCACCGCCGCCGCGGCCGTGATCCTGACCGTGGCGCAGGGACGTTGCACCGCGGCTTCGGTCGCCTTGACCAATGTCGCGCCGACCCCGCTGTTCGTCGCCGCTTCCGGCCAGGCGCTGGTCGGAACCCGCTTCGAGACCAGCGCCGTGGCCGAGGCGGTGCGCCACGCGACGACACTGGCCCACCCCGCCGCCGACCAGCGCGGCCCGGCGGAGTTCCGCACCCACGTCGCCGGCGTGATGGTCCGCCGGGCGATCGAGCGCGCCAAAGCGCGCGCGGCCTGAGCGGCAGGAGGAAACGATGACGAAAATGCACATCAAGCTGACGGTGAACGGCCGCGCCGTCGAGACGCTGGCCGAGCCGCGGATGCTGCTCATCCATGTCTTGCGCGAGGAGCTGAGCCTCACCGGCCCGCATATCGGCTGCGACACCAGCCATTGCGGCGCCTGCACCGTCGATCTCAACGGCAAATCGGTGAAATCCTGCACCGTCTTCGCGGCCCAGGCCAATGGCGCAACCATCCTCACCATCGAGGGCATGGCCGCCGCCGATGGCACGCTCCATCCGCTGCAGGAAGCCTTCCGCGAGCATCACGGACTGCAATGCGGCTTCTGTACGCCGGGCATGATCACCCGCGCCTATCGGCTGCTGCAGGAGAACCCCAATCCGAGCGAGGCCGAGATCCGCGCCGGCATCTCCGGCAATCTCTGTCGCTGCACCGGCTATCAAAACATCGTCAAGGCGATCCGCGCCGCCGCGGAGCGCATGAGCACGTCCAAGGAGGCCGCAGAATGAGCGCCGCCGCAGAAACCGCCGAGGCACGGACGCAGAAGCTCGAAGGGCTCGGCACCAAGCGCAAACGCGTCGAAGACGCGCGCTTTACCCAAGGCAAGGGCCACTATGTCGACGACATCAAGCTCCCGGGCATGCTGTTCGGCGATTTCGTGCGCTCGCAATACGGCCATGCGCGCATCAAATCGATCAAGAAGGATGCGGCGCTGGCGCTGCCCGGCGTCGTGGCGGTGCTCACCGCGGCCGAGCTGAAGCCGCTCAAGCTGCACTACATGCCGACGCTCGCCGGCGACGTCCAGGCGGTGCTCGCCGACGAGAAGGTGCTGTTCCAGGGACAGGAGATCGCCTTCGTCGTAGCCCAAGACCGCTACACCGCGGCCGACGCCGTCGAGCTCATCGAGGTCGAGTATGAGGAGCTGCCGGCGATCAACGACCCGACCAAGGCGATGGCGCCCAATGCTCCGGTGCTGCGCGACGATCTCGCGGGCAAGACCGAAGGCGCGCATGGCAAGCGCAAGCACCACAACCACATCTTCACCTGGGAGGTCGGCGACGCCGAGGCCACGACGAGCGCCCTCGCCCGCGCCGAGGTGGTGGCGAAAGAGCGCATCGTCTATCAGCGCGTCCATCCCTGCCCGCTCGAGACCTGCGGCTGCGTCGCATCGATGGACAAGATCAACGGCCATCTGACGGTGTGGGGCACGTTCCAGGCGCCGCATGCGGTCCGCACCGTCGCCTCGCTCATCTCCGGCATACCCGAGCACAAGATCCGCATCATCTCGCCCGATATCGGCGGCGGCTTCGGCAACAAGGTCGGGGTCTATCCCGGCTATATCTGCTCGATCGTCGCCTCGATCGTGACCGGCGTGCCGGTCAAATGGATCGAGGACCGGATGGAGAACCTGCTCGCCACCGCGTTCGCGCGCGACTACCACATGACCGGCGAGATCGCCGCGACCAAGGAGGGCCGGATCACGGCGCTGCGCTGCCATGTGCTGGCCGATCACGGCGCCTTCGATGCCTGCGCCGATCCGACCAAGTATCCGGCCGGCTTCTTCAGCATCTGCACCGGCTCCTACGACATCCCGGTCGCCCATCTCACGGTGGACGGCGTCTATACCAACAAGGCGCCGGGCGGCGTCGCCTATCGCTGCTCGTTCCGCGTCACCGAGGCGTCCTACTTCATCGAGCGCATGATCGATGTGCTGGCGCGCAAGCTGCAGCTCGACCCGGCCGAGATCCGGCGGCGCAACCTCATCCGCAAGGAGCAGTTCCCCTATCACTCGGCGTTGGGCTGGGAATACGACAGCGGCGACTACCTCACCGCCTTGGACAAGGCGCTGAAGACGGTCGATTACGCCGGGCTGCGCGACGAGCAGCGCCGCAACCGCGCGGCGTTCGCGCGCGGCGAGACGCGCCAGCTGATGGGCATCGGCGTCAGCTTCTTCACCGAGATCGTCGGCGCCGGGCCGATCAAGAACTGCGACATTCTCGGCCTCGGCATGTTCGACAGCTGCGAGATCCGGGTGCACCCGACCGGCAGCGCCATCGCCCGGCTCGGCACGATCAGCCAGGGCCAGGGGCACGCCACCACCTTCGCCCAGATCCTGGCCTCCGAGATCGGCATCCCCGCAGCCAACATCACGGTCGAGGAAGGCGACACCGATACCGCGCCCTATGGGCTCGGCACCTATGGCTCGCGCTCGACGCCGGTCGCCGGCGCCGCCACCGCCATGGCCGGCCGCAAGATCCGCGCCAAGGCACAGATGATCGCCGCCTATCTGCTCGAGGTCCATGACGACGACCTCGAATGGGATGTCGACCGCTTTCGCGTCAAAGGCGCGCCCGAGCGTTTCAAGACCATGGCCGAGATCGCCTTTGCCGCTTACAACAAAGTGCCGCCGGGGATGGAGCCGGGGCTCGAAGCGGTGAGCTATTACGATCCGCCCAACATGACCTATCCCTTCGGCGCCTATGTCGCGGTCGTCGATGTCGAGGTCGATACCGGCGTTACCCAGATCCGCCGCTTCTACGCGCTCGACGATTGCGGGACCCGCATCAACCCGATGATCATCGAAGGCCAGGTGCATGGCGGGCTGACCGAAGCGCTCGCCATCGCCATGGGCCAGGAGATCGCCTATGACGAGTTCGGCAACGCCAAGAATGTGAGCCTGCTCGACTTCTTCCTGCCGACCGCGGTCGAGACCCCGGTTTGGGAGACCGACCACACCACGACGCCCTCGCCGCACCACCCGATCGGCGCCAAGGGCGTCGGCGAATCGCCCAATGTCGGCGGCGTCTCGGCCTTCTCCAACGCCGTCAACGACGCCTTCGCCCATCTCGGCCTCGTCCATACCGCGATGCCGCACGATCATTGGCGCGTGTGGAAAACCGCGAAATCGCTGGGGCTGGTCAGCTGACGCCCGTGCCCTGCGCACCCCCCACCCCGCCCTCCCCCTCAAGGGGGGAGGGGGATTCTGTCAGCTGCTCGCGGCAAAACGAAAACGTCCCTCCCCCCTTGAGGGGGAGGGTTGGGAGGGGGGTAGATGTGCCGCACGGTGCGGCGGCGACGCTTCGCGTCGCGCCGTGAAGCTCGATTACAAGCACCTGCAGGCCGATCTTCGACGCGTCGGCTACATCGCCGACGACGCCCTCGCGATGGCGCTGGCGCTCGCCATCGCGCTGAAACGGCCGCTGCTGCTCGAAGGCGAAGCGGGGGTCGGCAAGACGGATGTGGCGAAGGCGCTGGCGGCGGCGCTGGGCACGCGCCTCATTCGCCTCCAATGCTATGAAGGGCTCGACGCCAACGCCACGCTCTATGAGTGGAACTACCAGCGCCAATTGCTGGCGATCCGAGCGCATGAGCGCGATGGGCTCTCCGGCGACGAGGTCGAGCGCCACATCTTTTCCGCCGATTACCTGTTGCGGCGGCCGCTGCTCGACGCGATCTCGCAACCGAGCCCGCCGGTGCTGCTGATCGACGAGATCGACCGCGCCGACGAAGAGTTCGAAGCCTTCCTGCTGGAGATCCTGTCGGATTTCCAGGTCACGATTCCCGAGCTCGGCACCATCGCGGCGCAGTCGATCCCCTATGTCGTGCTGACCTCCAACGGCACGCGCGCGCTCTCGGACGCGCTGCGCCGGCGTTGCCTTTACAGCTATCTCGACTTCCCCGACGAGGCGAAGGAGCTGGCGATCCTGCGCGCCCGTCTTCCCGGCATCGAGCATCGCCTCGCCGAGCAGATCGTCCGCTTCGTCCAGCTGCTGCGGCGCGAGACGCTGGAGAAGAAGCCCGGCATCGCCGAGACGCTCGATTGGGCGAGCGCCCTCACCGGGCTCGATTTCCGCTCGCTCGTCGATGATCCCACAGCGCTACAAGCGAGCCTCATCTGCCTGCTCAAGACCGAGGCCGACCTGAAATCGGTCCCCGCCGAGGTCGCGGCGCGCCTTGTGGGCAAGGTGGCATGAGCCCGGCCCCTGCCCCGCCCGCCGCGTCCGGCCCCGCGGTTCGGCTGCGCGGCTTCATGGCGCATCTGCGGCTCAACGGCTTCACCGTCGGGCCGGGCGAGACCGAAGCAGCGCTGGCCTTCCTCGCCGCCGGCGATCTCGACGACGCGGCCGCCTCGCGCCTCGCGCTGAAGACGATGCTCTCCGGCGATCGCGGCCAGTGGGAGCGCTTCGATGCGCTGTTCGACGCCTATTGGTACGGCACCGGGGTCAAGCGCGCCCGGCCCGCGGCGGTGAAAGGCGGCGCGCGTGCCGCCGCTCCGCGCCCGGAGATCTGGAGCAAGGCCTTGCCGCCCGAGGCGCGCGGCGAGGCAGCGGGGCCGATGGCGCGGGCGGACTCTGAGACGGGCGACGATACTCTCCCCGCCGGCACGGGCCGGCTCGTCGCCAGCCGGCAGGAGGCGCTGCAGCGGACTGATCTGCGCCTCCTCGCCAGCGCCGAAGAAGCGGAAGAGGCCGAGCGCATCGCCGAGCGCCTGGCGCGCGCCTTGCGCTATCGCCTGAGCCGCCGGCGCCTGCCCGCCCGGCGCGGCGATGTCGTCGATCTCCGCCGCAGCATCCGGCGCAATCTGAGCAAGGGCGGCGAGCCGCTCGAGCTGTTGCAGAAGCGCCGGCCGGAGCACCCGGTCAATCTCGTGCTGCTGCTCGACGTTTCCGGCTCGATGAAGCTCTATGGCCGCTATCTCGTCAGCTTCGTGCGCGGATTGCTCGGCGGCGCGATCCGCGCCGAGGCCTTTGTCTTTCACACGCGGCTCGTCCAGATCAGCGACGTGCTGCGCGAGCGCGACCGGCTGCGCGCCATGGACCGGCTGTCGCTGATGGTCGAAGGCTTCGGCGGCGGCACGCGGATCGCCGGCGCGCTCAAGCAGTTCAACGAGCGCTACGCGCGCGAGACGCTCAATTCGCGCAGCGTCGTTATCATCATGAGCGATGGCTATGACACCGATCCGCCGGCGGCGCTCGCGGCGGAGCTTGCGATGCTCAAGCGGCGCGCGCGCCGACTGATCTGGCTCAACCCGCTGCTCGGCTGGCGCGACTATGCGCCGGTAGCACGCGCGATGGCTGCGGCACTGCCCTATATCGACGGCTTCGCAACGGCGCATTCGCTCGCGAGCCTCGCTGCGCTCGAGGCCGAGCTGAGGCGCGTTTGATCGGGAGAAGGCGATGAGCCAGGCGATCGACGAGACCATGGCGCTGATCGCGAGCCTCCGGCAGCAGGGCGAGGAGTTCTGCGTCGTCACCGTGGTGCGCACCGCCAACGCCACCTCGGCCAAGGCCGGCGCCAAGGCGGTGGTGCTGCGCGACGGTACCATTCGCGGCTTCCTCGGCGGCGGTTGCGTCGAGGGCGCGGCCCGGCGCGGCGCCGCTGCCGTGCTGAAGGACGGAAGAGCGCGGCTCATCCGCGTCAAGCCCAAGGACGAGGTCGTCGCCGCCGTCGATGTCGACGGCACCGAGCTGCATCGCAGCTTTTGTCCCAGCGGCGGCACGCTCGACCTCTTCATCGAGCCGATGCGCCGCCCGCCGCGCCTCGTCATCGCCGGCGCCTCGCCCGTGGCCGAGGCGCTGGCCGGCCTCGCCGTCCGCCTCGGCTATCGCGTCGCCCTCGCCGTGCTCGCCGAGGATCAGGCGCGTTTCGCCGAGGTGATGGAGCGGATCGAGGGCTTCGATCTCGCCGCGCTCGGCGTTACGGACGAGGATTGGGTCGTGGTCTCGACCCAGGGCAAGCGGGACCGCGAAGCGCTCGCCGCGGCGCTCAACAGCGCGGCACGCTACGTCGCTTTCGTCGGCAGCCGGCGCAAGGCGGAGGCGCTCGCGGCGCAGCTGCGCGCGCAGGGCATCGGCGAGGACCGGCTGGCGCGGCTCAAAGCGCCGGCGGGGCTCGACATCCACGGTATCGAACCCGGCGAGATCGCCTTGTCGATCCTGGCGGAAATCGTGGCGCGCCGCCGCTCGATGCTACGCCCAAGCGCTGACGGGGCGATGCTGCAGCGCAACAGCGCCGCTTCCTGACGCTGCAGCGATACGCCTCTCGCCCGATTGGGCGAAACCAGATCACGCGACAAAACTGTATCGCGCAAACCCAACCCCAAAGAGGGAGGAAGCGCGGCTATCCGGTGTTTGCTCAGAAAGGTAAAGTCGGGGGCCCGATTTTCCCCCGAGATGCGCCTGGAGATTGCTGATGCCGCGGACCAGCAAAGCCGACATGCAGGTTGATCTCAAGCGCTCGGTCAGCACACGTAATCAGAAGCAATCAAAGCGTGAGCTCTCCTCCAAGGCGAACGGCCACCGCAAGCCCGAGGATGAAACGCTCGATCTGCAGGTGCTGCTCGAAGCGCTGCAATCGGTACGGGTCGGCGATTTCTCCGTCCGCCTGCCGCGCGACCGCATCGGCGTCGCCGGCAAAGTGGCGGATGTCTTCAATGAGATCGTCGCCGCCAATCAGCGCATGGCGCAGCAGCTCGAAGAGGTCGGCCAGGTCGTCGGCCGCGAAGGCAAGACCAAGAAGCGCGTAAAGTTCGGCCTTTCGCTCGGCGCCTGGGCTGAGATGGAGAGCTCGGTCAATACCTTGATCGACGATCTGCTGTGGCCGACGGCGGCGGTGACGCACGCCATCGCTGCGGTGGCGCGTGGCGATCTGCTGCAGACGGTGCAGCTCGAAGTCGATGGGCGTCCGCTCAAGGGCGAGTTCCTGCGCGCGGCCAACATCGTCAACACCATGATCAAGCAGTTGAGCGTGTTCACCTCGGAAGTGACGCGCGTCGCGCGCGAGGTCGGCACCGATGGCAAGCTCGGCGGCCAGGCGCAGGTCCGCGAGGTCACCGGCGTGTGGAAGGACCTGACCGAAAGCGTCAACTCGATGGCGAGCAACCTGACCGCGCAGGTGCGCAACATCGCCGAGGTGACGATCGCGGTGGCGAATGGCGATCTGTCGAAGAAGATCACCGTCGACGTCCGCGGCGAGATCCTGCAGCTCAAGGAAGCCATCAACACGATGGTGGATCAGCTGCGCTCCTTCGCCTCGGAAGTGACGCGCGTTGCCCGCGAGGTCGGCACCGAAGGCAAGCTCGGCGGCCAGGCGCTGGTGCCAGGCGTCGCCGGCACCTGGAAAGATCTGACCGACAGCGTCAACGCCATGTGCGGCAACCTCACCGACCAGGTGCGCAACATCGCCCAGGTGACGACGGCGGTGGCGCGCGGCGATCTCTCGCGCAAGATCACCGTCGATGTCCGCGGCGAGATCCTGGAGCTGAAGGACACCATCAACACCATGGTGGACCAGCTCAACGCCTTCGCCGGCGAGGTGACGCGCGTCGCCCGCGAAGTCGGCACCGAAGGGCGCCTCGGCGGGCAAGCGGCGGTGCCAGGCGTCGCCGGTACCTGGAAGGATCTGACCGACAGCGTCAATTTCATGGCCGGCAATCTGACGGCGCAAGTGCGCAACATAGCCGAGGTGGCGACCGCGATCGCGCGCGGCGATCTCTCGAAGAAGATCACCGTCACCGTCAGCGGCGAGATCCTGCAGCTGAAAGAGACCATCAACACCATGGTCGATCAGCTCAACGCCTTCGCCTCGGAAGTGACGCGCGTGGCGCGCGAGGTCGGCACCGATGGCCGGCTCGGCGGCCAGGCCAACGTCCCCGGCGTCGCCGGCACCTGGAAGGACTTGACCGACAGCGTCAACTCGATGGCGAGCAACCTCACGGCGCAGGTGCGCAACATCGCCGAGGTCTCGACCGCCATCGCCAATGGCGATCTCTCGAAGAAGATCACCGTCAATGTCAGCGGCGAGATCCTGCAGCTGAAGGACACCATCAACACCATGGTGGACCAGCTCAACGCCTTTGCCGGCGAGGTGAC
>DATJLU010000205.1:0-15680 GCA_035509275.1 Allostellaceae bacterium
GTCGACGGCGATGCCGCCCATATGGTAGTGCTCCGCCGGCCGCACCGGGATGAGATCGCTCGCCGGATCGATGCCGGCGGCGCGGCAATGCGCGGCGATCGCCGGAAAGCGCGTGGCAAAGCGCGCGCCGAGCGCCTGCCGAGCATCGAGGAAGACGCGGTGGCCGTCACCCATATGCCGCCATACCGCTCGCGATACCTGGTCGCGCGGCTTCAGCTCGTCGGTGAAGCGTGCGCCGGTCTCGTCGACGAGGATCGCGCCTTCGCCGCGCACGGCTTCGCTGACCAGCGGCATCGGATCGAGCCCGACATCGAGCGCCGTCGGATGGAACTGCACGAATTCCATATCGGCGAGCCGCGCTCCGGCGCGCGCCGCGAGCGCCACGCCCTGGCCCAAGGCGCCGAGCGGGTTCGTGGTGTGGCGAAAGAGCCCGCCGATGCCGCCGGTCGCGATCACCACGCGGCTCGCGGGCAGCATCACCGTCTCCGCCGGACCCGCGGCAAGGACCCCTGCGATGCGGCCATCTCTCAGCAGCAGGCGGCGCGCCTCGACGCCCTCGAGCACGGTGATCGACGGCGTGCGCCGTACCGCGGCGATGAGCGCGCGCATGATCTCGCTGCCGCTGCGGTCGCCGCCGGCATGGACGATACGGCGCCGGCTATGCGCGGCCTCGAGCCCCAGCAGAAAGCGGCCATCGGCGTCGCGATCGAAGGCGACGCCGCGGCGCGCCAGCTCGGCGATGGTTGCCGGCGCCGCGGCGGTGATGCGCTCCACCACGGCGGCATCGCAGAGCGCGTCGCCGGCCGCCAAGGTGTCGACGGCGTGGAGGCTGGGCTCGTCGTCAGCGCCGAGCGCCGCGGCGACGCCGCCTTGCGCAAAGCCGCTGGCGATGCCGGAACCGAGCGCGGTCTTGGCCAGCACGATGACCGGCGCGGGCGCGAGATAGAGCGCCGTCATCAGCCCGCCGAGACCGGCGCCGATGACGACCGGAGTGTCGCTGCGATCGAGACGGTCCATGATCCCCTCCTAGAGCGCCAACATGCGTTCGACCACGCGCCGCGCGCGCACCGCGACCGCCGGATCGATCCTCACTTCCGTGGTCATGGTCTCGAGCGAGCGGCGAATCTTGCCCAGCGTGATCCGCTTCATATGCGGACAGAGGTTGCAGGGGCGCACGAATTCGATCTCGGGGTGACGCACGGCGACGTTGTCGCTCATCGAGCATTCCGTCACCAGCACGACCCGCGCCGGCTGCTTGCGGTCGACATAGTCGCTCATCGCCGCCGTCGAGCCGGCGAAATCCGCCTCGGCGACGACCTCGGGCGGGCATTCGGGATGGGCGAGAACGATGACGCCCGGGTGCCGGGCGCGCAGCTCGCGAATCTCGGCGGCGGTGAAGCGCTCATGCACTTCGCAATGGCCGGCCCAGGTGATGATCTCGACGCCGGTCTCGCGCGCGATGTTCTGCGCCAGATACTCGTCGGGGATCATGACGACGCGCGGCACGCCGAGCGCTTCGACGATTTTCTTGGCATTGCCGGAGGTGCAGCAGATGTCGGACTCGGCTTTGACCGCGGCCGAGGTGTTGACATAGGTCACCACCGGCGCACCGGGATAGCGCTCGCGCAGCAGCTTTACATCCGCCGGCGTGATCGACTCGGCAAGCGAGCAGCCGGCCCTCGGATCGGGGATCAGCACGCGCTTCTCGGGATTGAGCAGCTTCGCCGTCTCGGCCATGAAATGCACGCCGGCGAGGACGATCACATCGGCCTTCGCCTTCATCGCCTCGCGTGCGAGCGCCAGGCTGTCGCCGACGATATCGGCGACGCAATGGAAGATCTCCGGCGTCTGATAGTTGTGCGCCAGGATGACGGCGTTGCGGGCGCGCTTCAGATCGAGGATCGCATCGACATCGCCGGCGAAGACCGGCCATTCGATCGGCGGAATGACGCGCTCCACGCGCTGGTAGAGCGAAGCGGTGCGGGCGATGACGTCTTCGGCGACAGGGGCGGCTGGCATGGTCCACCTTTATACTCAGTTTGAGCATTTCCTCGCCATTATGCTAAGAATGAGCATAACGGAGGTCAAGCCCGTTTTTGCGCAGGCAGCCGCGCGCGCCGCGCAGCCGTCGGCAACGCCTTGAGCGGCTTGACCTTTTGCGGTGATCGGCGCGCCGGCACGAGGGCTCAGGCCCGGCTCGTCCCCACTGTCCGGCGCGCGCGATCGGCGTTGGCGGGCGAGAGGACGACTATGCCGGCTCGCCCGCCCGTGACGTCAGGTTGCTACTTTGCCGCCGGTACGGAGCTGCCGGTAGCGGCCGGAGACGGCGCCACGCTCTTGCTGGGGAAATAAGCGATCCGGTCGCCGCGGAAAGTGCCGATGAACATGTCGCTGCCGACTTCCAAGGCGACGGTTGCATCGCCGAATTCGGGATTGCCGGCTTCGGCCAGTACCGGATCAAGTTTCATCGCCGCCGTATCCCAGCGCAGGACGCGCCAGGGCTGAGTGCACCGCACGCTGTCGCTTTGGAAGCAGGCGAAGACCTTGTCCGCTCCCACATCTTGGCCGGCGACCATCAGCATCCCGTCGGGCGCCCAGCGCAGATTATCGACGAGAAAACCGGCGGGCAGAGCCGTCCGTTTCGGCGGCTGCCCGTCGCGGGACAGGCGCACCACTTCTTTGTTGCCCCATGCCGCGACGTAGATCCACTTGCCGTCGTGCGAGACTTCGATGCCGTTGTTGCCCGACATCTCGCTGTCCGGCACGAGCTTGTAGCCGGTGTCGGAGTGCCATTCGTAGACCGATCCGGTGATCTCGCCGGCGTTCATCTTGTCCGAAGCCTTGTCATCGGCCGGGTCGAACATGTTGGTCACGACCATTCCGCCGTCCGGCAGCGGCGCGACGGAATTGGGCCAGGTGTGTGCCGGCATGACGGCGCAGCCAACCCAGGTAACCCTGGGCTCCGCACCCTTGGGATCGACGGTGAAAAACTCGATCGAGTCACGGCCGCCGTGATTGACGACGTAGAGCGTGTCGGTGCCGTCGCTGTTGGCGCGTATGTTGAGCCCATGGGCGGAAAACTTGGTCAGGTCCGGCGCGCCGGGACATTCGGCATAGCTTGCTTTGTCAAGCTGCATCGCCGGCGTGCCGATGGGAAAGAGTGGTTTCCACTGCTTGCTTTCGCTGTCGATCAGATGGAGCTTGCCGACTTTGGCGCCGCCGCCGGCGAAGCCGCTGCCGATCACCCATTTGGTGCCGGGGACTTGGACGAGGTCTTCGACGTTCATCGTGCCGCAGATGAAGTGCAGCTTGCCCTGGGCATCGCAGGGCTCTGCGGCACGCGCGCGAGGACTGCCGATCAGAGCCAAAGCGGCCATCATCAGTGCGATAGCAATGGGTTTCATTGCGATCCTCCCTAAGTTGATTTTCTAACAGCGGTAGCGAGACCATGTTCTCGCTTCTGCTGCGACATCGCAACAGAGTTCCCTGTCGGCGTGCTGCCGCGAGCGTGAAACTGCGCGCCGCTTCCTTCAACGGCATCGGCCGCTCAGCAACAAGCTCGCCTACGGCGGATGGATGCGCTCATACCCGCTCCCGCTCGGCGCAGGCGGCGAGCATCGATCTTGCGACGGGATCGTCCGAAAACGAGGCTAATATCCCTTGATAGCGCCGCGCCGCTTCGGCGAGATCGCCGCGTTCGAAAGCGAGCGAGGCGTCGCGCGTCAGCGCGGCCAGTTCGGCATCCCGGTCCTGGGCCGCGAGCTCCGGGTCGTCGGTGCCGATGAGGCCGAGCAACTGGTAGATCATGAAGCTGTGCTTTCGTCCCTTGACCTGAACGGTTCGCAGTGGCCTGACGAGGACCTGCGACCCGACATCCTCGCACACGCTGTCGCTGATGCAGATGGTTGTGCCGAAAAGTTTGTTGACGCCTTCGAGGCGTGCCGCGACGTTGACCCCGTCACCCATCACGGTATAGCTGAGCCGCTCGGAGGAACCGACGTTACCCACGAGAACGTCGGCGCTATGTAACCCGATGCGAATGCGGATCGCTGGACGACCCTCCATCTTCCAGGCGACATTGGTCGCCTCCATCCGGCGGGCGGCACGCATCGCGCCGGCGCATGCCCGCAGCGCGTGATCCTCCCGCGGAACGGGCGCGCCCCAAAAGGCCATCACGCCGTCGCCGATGAACTTGTCGACGGTGCCGCCTTCCTGGGCGACAGCGCGCGACACTTCCTCGAAGTAGGCCGACATTTGCTCCAGCAGCGCGTTTGGCGCCACCTGCTCCGCAAGGCTCGAAAAGTCTTCCAGATCCGAGAAGAAAACCGTCAAGCGCCGCGCCTCGACGCCCAACGTCAGCGGTGCGCCCGATCGCACGAGCGCGCGGACCACGTCCATCGGCACAAAGGCCGAGAAGGACCGCAATGAATTTTGCAGCAGCGCGACCGCCGATTGAAGCTGGACGATCTCCGTGATCCGAGATCGGCGTCTCGGCCGGGCGTCGAAGGACAAGCCCTCGACGGATTTCAGGTCGTCCGAGATGCGTTCGATCGGACGCGCGAGGCGGCTGCAGAACAGGTAGATCAGCAGAGCTTCGACCGTCGTGAGTACCGCAATGATCGACGCCATCTGCCGATTGGTCGTGGTCAGTTTGCCCACGAAGTCGTTGACGGGTGTGAGCGTGACGACCTCCCAGCTTTGCCCGAACTCTGTCGGAATCCGGATGAACGATGCGCTGAGCTCCTCGCCGGTCGCCGGAGAGTGGAAGGTGAATTCGTCCTGGTGTGTCTCGCGGCGGTGCCGATCAGCGGCGCGCAGCGCCGGATCGGCGATGTTCTCCAAGCTCGCCACTTGGAGTTTGCCGCCTTCCGATCGCACGGCCATGTCCCCCTCGGGCGCGGCGATAATCTTGCCGTCATTCGCATCCGCAATGATCGTCTCGCTCTGCGCGCTGGCGCGATGGGTAGCGAGGAAGCGGGTGAGAACATCCAGGGTGATGTTGGCGCTTGCAGCTCCGATGAAGCTTCCCTCGCGCATGATGGGATAGCAAAGATAGATTATGGGATAGCCCGTATCGGGGTTGATCGCCGGACCAACGACGATCGGCCCTCTCGTCTCTTTGGCGGCGGCGTATCCGGGTAGGGCGCGAATGTCCAAATCGGTTTCGACCGAGTATCGCCCGACGACATGGGGCCAGGTATCGTAGAAGGTGCGATGACGGGCCCTTTTCGTGCCGGCGGAAAAATCGTCGATGTAGCTCGAATGCCAATTGGCCGAAGGCGGGATGCGCGGATCGGAACGCCGACGGTCGGCGTCGATCCGCGTGACCACGCGATGATATCCATCTTCAAAGCTCACATAGACCGCGTCGATCTGCTCGGCGGAGGTGAGCGTGCGATAGAGGAGATCGGCGCTCGCTTCGGTTCGGAAGAAGCCGGGATCCGCCGCCGCAGCGCCGGCCAGAACGCGAAGCGCGCCCGCCACCGGCCGCAACAGCGATTGCGTGCTCTCGATGCTCGCCGCATTCGTCTTGGCGACGTCGTCGCGCAAGGTGTGCGCGATGTCGGCAGACGTTCGTTGATAATTATACAATAGAATGAAAACGAGGAACGGGACGCTCAGCGAGACGAACACGATGGTCATCACCGCGCTCAGTCTCAACGTCCCGGCCAAGGGCAAAGTCAACTCCCGCCGACCGCGATTTTGGATCCGCTGCGCCTGCCGCTGCCGGTAACCGGCCGGACGCGGTCGACCCGGCCAGGGCCGCGGCCTTCGGCGCATGCTACGAATTAGCGTGCTTGCCACCGCCGGCGAAGTCAAGCCGCGTGGATGGCGAACCGCGCTCGGGCTCGCCGGCTGGCGACGGTGATTGCCGTCCGGAGCGGCGGACGAACACGCTTCGCGATCGTCCCATATCTGGAAATGTCATTTGCGGGTTTGCCGGCTACTGCGCGAATCGCCGGCAGCGTAGCGTCTCCTGCATCGGCTAACCGTTGGAGACGTCCTATGCAGAAAACCAGCTATTTTGGCCCGGTTCTGATGGCCGCGTCGATTTTGATGTCGTCGATCTATCTCGGGCAAACCCCGGCCGATGCGGCATCGGCGTGCGGTCTGAGCGAGGCGGCGATCGCCAAGGACGAAGCCGCGATCAGAAGCGTGCTGGCGTCCTACAACGACGCTCTGAACGGCGGCAAGACCGCGGCGGTGCTGCCCCTCTATACCGATGACGGCGTCTTCATGCCGCCCTACAGCGCGTCGGCGGTGGGCAAGGACGCGGTGCGCACCGCTTATGACGCCGTCTTCCAGGAACTGAAGTTCCACGTGAAATTCTCCATCGCCGAGCTCGTCGTGATGGCCCCCACCTGGGCCTATGTCCGCACGAACTCCGCCGGCACCACAGATCATCATTCGACGGGCAAGACGACCGCGGAAGCCAATCAGGAGCTGTTCATTTTCAAGAAAGGCGCCGACGGCAAATGGCGGATCGCGCGCTACAGCTTCTCGCCGATCAACCCGCCTCGCCCGTGATCCAAACCCGGAAGACGCGATTCGATCTCGCAAGGGAGGAAATGCCATGAGTGCGCGGGAACGCGAGATCTCGACCGTGGCGGAGCTGCTCGCCGCCGCAGCGGATGCGAATGTCCGCCGCCTCACCCTGGTCAGCGATCTCGATGGATTGCCGACATTTCGTCTCTCGCCCGGGCAAGAACTGACGGCGGCAAGCGGGAAAGTCGCGCTCCGCTTTGCGCCGGGCCAGGACGGTGTTCAGCTCTCGACCGACAATCGCATCGAAGGCCTCGACTTGAGCACCGGCCTCGACCGGCGCGCCCTCTACAACGACACGCGGGTCGAGCGGCTGGGTCGGCTGGTGTTGCGAAACCTGCGCGTGGCCGGCGTCGTGCATCTCCTGGCGCGCGACCAGGTGCGGAGCGGCGATGTCGAAGTCGAGACTGTCGACATCGCGGCCGCCGACGCGCGAGGCTATGACGAGCGTCCCAAGGGCTACGGCGTCGAGGTCATACCGGGCGCTTTCACGCTGTGGAATCAGCACCGCGACCCGGCGATCGTGATCACCGCCGACCTGGCCGGCCTGAGCGTGGGCCGCGCCGGCGCTCCGGTCCGCGGCAGCGGGATTTTTGTCAGCGGCGGTGGCGATGGCGGGGGGCGTCTCGTTGCGAGCCGCCTGGAAACCGGCGCGGTGCACAGCGATGGCGGGATCGCGCCGGGCACGGCGGACCGCATCAGCGGCGGCGTGTTCGTCGTTTCCGGTGCTTTCGTGGACAAGGTGCGCAACCACGGTCCGGTCATGACATACGGTCCCAATGACATGGCGCTGGATAATTGGGGCGCCGTCAGTGACTGGGTCGCCGAGGAAAAGATCACCTCCTTCGGCCCGAGCGGCATCGGCTTCGTCAATTTCGGCACCGTCGGCCGGCTCCAGGTGAACGCGCCGATCGAGACCTTTGGCCAGGGCGCGCGCGGGTTCAACGTCTACACGGGAACGGTGAATGCCGCGGAATTTGACCGCATCGTCACCCATGCCGATGGCGCGGTCGGGATCCAGATCAGCCAGCCGGTGGGCCGGATCGCCGTGCGCCGAGGGATCGAGACCTATGGCGGCACGGGCGAGTCGTTGGTCAAAGGCGTCGTCGTCACGCTTTCCGCGATTGCGCTCAGCATCAAGCCGGGAGGCTCCGCTCGACAGATCGCGATCGCCGGCGGGCTGGCGACTCATGGCGCGGGCATCCATCCGTTGGAGCTGCACGGCGTTGTCGGCTCGCTTCAGATCATGGGCGGCTTTGCTGCAGCCGGCGGCGGGTTCGAAAAGCTCTAGACCGAATTCTCCGCTGCGTTCCGCAACGCCGGTCTCCCAGGAGAAATTGCATGAAAATGACCTTCGCATGGCTCGAGGCGCCGGTACGGCTGATGATCGCGCTGCTGTTCCTCGTCTCCGCGACGACCAAGGTCGCCGAAACGGCCGGGATCGAGGCCTATATGCAGGCCTATGGGGTGCCGGCGATGCTCGTCTGGCCGGCAGCCGCGTGGGAATACGCGGCCGGCGTGCTGCTGCTCCTGGGTTTCTGTGTTCGCCCGGTTGCCGTCCTGCTGGCCGGCTGGTGCGTTCTCACGGCTCTGATCTTCCACACAAAGTTTTCCGATCTCGATCAACTCATGAATTTCTTCAAG
This sequence comes from Allostellaceae bacterium, assembly GCA_035509275.1. GTDB lineage: Bacteria > Pseudomonadota > Alphaproteobacteria > ATCC43930 > CGMCC-115725 > DAHUYF01. The sequence continues at coordinate 8,188 of DATJLU010000205.1, forward strand.
AACATGACCATGGCGGGAGGCTTCTTGCTGCTCGCAAAAACCGGCTCGTGGGGCGGAAGCATTGACGCCGCGCTGGCGGCGCGCAAGCGGCATGCCGGCTGATTCGCCGCCGCCCGGAGCCCGAAGGCGATGGTGCGAACGATCTCGATCTCGTCATCATAGGGAGAAGCGCCATGACAATGATGAAAGCCGCGGTGATCCACGAAGCTGGCGGTCCGGACGCACTGAAGCTCGAAAGCCGCCCGGTTCCCACACCTCAACCGGGCGAAGTTTTGATCCGCGTGAAGGCATTCGGCCTCAACCGTTCCGAGCTGTTCACGCGACAAGGTCTTTCGCCGGGCGTCAAATTTCCGAGAATTCTAGGCATTGAGGCGGTGGGCGTGGTCGAGAACGCTCCGGAGGGCGAATTCGGCAAGGGCGACGTCGTTGCGACCGCCATGGGCGGCATGGGACGGCAGTTCGACGGCAGCTACGCCGAATATACCTGCGTCCCGGCAACGCAAGTGCAGACCGTGAAGACCGCGCTCTCTTGGGAGATCTTCGGCGCCATCCCGGAAATGTTGCAGACGGCGTGGGGGGCGCTGTTCAAGTCGCTTCGCCTCGACAAGGGCGAGCGTCTGCTGATCCGCGGCGGCACCACCTCCGTCGGTCTTGCAGCCGCAGCGATCGCCAAGAATCACGGCGCCTCTGTGGCAGCCACCACACGCCGATCCGATCGCGAGAGATTGCTCCGCGCGTGCGGCGTCGATCAGGTGTTCATCGACACGGGATCGATCGCAGGGCAGGTCAAGGAGGTCTGCCCCGGCGGCGTGGACAAAGTCCTCGAGCTCGTCGGCACGACGACGCTCCTCGATTCGCTGCGCTGCGCCAAGCAGCGCGGCATCGTGTGCATGACCGGCATGGTCGGCAACAAATGGTCGTTCGACCATTTCAGCCCGATGGAGGCGATCCCGACCGCCGTCGGTCTGACGACCTATGATGGCGGGCCGGAGGACTTCATGCGGACGCCGCTCGACGAGCTGGTCCAACAGATCGCCGCCGGACATTTGCGTGTCCAGGTCGGCAAGACCTTCCACCTCGACGAGATCGTCGAGGCCCATCGCTGCATGGAGGAAAACAAGGCGGGCGGAAAGATCGTGGTGCTGGCCTGACCGCCGGATGAGCGGCGCGTCCTTCAGCCGGGTTGAGCGGCGCTCTCCAGTTGTTCGCGCACGAGACCGATGTCTTGCCGCAGAGCATATTGCAGCGGCGCGTAAGTGGTGGGCACGCGGAGATGGGCGACGCGCCGGTCCAGCCGCGCGAGCTCCGACCGCATGGCGCGTTCGTCGCGGCTGCGATCTTCGAGCGAAAACTCGAGCAGCTTGAGCTCCCCGTAAAGCATGGAGATGCGCCGCCGCACGCCCCAGTCAAAGACGCCCGGCAGCGTCCGCAGCAAGGGATAGCCGAGGGCCGCCAGAGGCAGGGCCGCGAGCGCCAGCTGCTCGACGAGTACCGCCAGCCAAACCGGCAGGAAACGCTGCAGCAGCGGCACGCCGGTCTTATAGAATTGCAGCGCGTCGCCGCTCAGCGGCAGGTCCGTCCCCTCGGCGGCCGGAAACTCCCCGGCCTTTTGAAAGACGCCGGGGTGCCCGTGGATCTGCGTCGCCGCCTCCAGCAGCAGGTATTGCGCCGCGGATGGCAAGTCGCGACGCACGATGAGGCTCATCTTGATCGCGATCATCTTCACGTCGGCCGGCGGGCGGTCATGCGCCAGATCGGCAAATCCGGCCGGCAGGACCACCGTCGTCAGAAAGGGATAGAGCGCCACATAGGTGTCGACGCGGCTGAGCGACAGCAATCGGATGTCAGGAGAGACGAGCAGTTGCCGCACCGCCGGCGCTTCCGGACCGGTCAGCATCAGGGCGGCGTCGATGGTACCGGCAACGAGCTGCGCTGCGGCTTCGGCCGGGGCCAAGGCCAGGAACTCGGTGTTGCTCGCATCGATGCCGTTGCGCGCCAGCAGCTCCAGCGTCAACTGCCGCGTCCCGCTTCCCATCGGCCCGACCGACACGCGCATCCCGCGCAGCTCTGCCAATTGATCGCGCGACGCCTCACGGCCGCGGTAGAAAATCCACAGCGGCATAGATGCGACCGTGCCGAGAGAGACGAGGTCGGGCGATTGCTGCGGGTCGGTGAGACCGTTCTGGACGAGCGCGACCCTCACCCCGGAATCGGGCGAGCGCAGCACGGCTAGATTCTCGAGGGAGCCGGCGGTGCTGAGCACCCGGAGGTCGACGCCCTGCCGAGCCAGGATCTGCTTATAGCGCTCGCCGAATTCGGTGTAGCCGCCACCCTCCGCGCCGGTCGCCATCGCCAGGTGGCGAGGCAAGAGGGGATAAGCAAGCGTTGTGACGGCAAAAGCCGCCGCCGCGAGCGCGAGAAGAAGAACCACGGCGGCGCCGATCAGCAGGAAGCGTCGCTCATACCAACGCGGCTTGACCCTCGTCACGGCGATCCTCCCTTTGGGACTGCGCGCCACCGGCTTCTCCCGGCAAGGCACTCCGATGCCGCGACCCTATGACAACGCCGGTTTATCGATTAGACAGCAAAGCCGGAAATGAATTTTCCAATGGCGGAAATGCGATGGCCGATCTCAATTCGCTCGTGATCTTCGCCAAGGTCGTCGAAGCCAACAGCTTCTCCGAGGCGGCGCGCCGCCTCAAAATGCCGATATCAACCGTCAGCCGCCGCATCGCCGAACTCGAGGACGAGCTCGGCATCCGCCTCCTGGAACGGTCGACCCGCAATCTGCGACTGACCGAGCTGGGAGCGGAGGTTCTGGAGCATGCCATCCGCAGCGCCGAGCTCAGCGACGCGATCGAGACCATCGTGTCGAACCGGCTGTCGACCGTCACCGGCACGCTGCGGCTCTCGGCGCCCCCCAGCATCTCCGACACATTGCTGACCCCGCTGGTCACCGCCTTCCAGGTTTCCTATCCCAATGTTCGCGTTCAGATCCTGGTCACCGACCGCTACGTCGATCACATCGCCGAAGGCGTCGACGCGGTTTTCAGGCTCGGTACGCTGAAGGACTCGGCGCTGGTCGCACGGCGGATCCTGACCTACCGGCACCAGCTCGTCGCCAGCCCGAGCTACATCGAGACTTGCGAGCCGCCGCAACAGCCGCAGGACCTGCTCGCTCACCGCTTGCTCGCGTTTTCGTATAGGGGACCCGAAAGCAGCTGGACCTTCGTTCACAAGAACGGCAAGGACAAGGAAACGCTGACCTTTCAGCCGCAGCTGGCGATGAATGACTTCGCCGGCCTGGTGCCTGCCTTGTTGGCGGGCGGCGGTATCGGCGACCTTCCTCCCGTCGTCCAGCCCGAGCATGTTCGCGCGGGTCGGCTCGTCGAGGTCATGCCCGACTGGCGCTTTCCGACCTTCGATCTCTCGCTCGTCCACCTGGGCAATCGGCACATCTCGAAGCCATGCCGTCTGTTCAAGGAATTCGTCACGCAGATGGCGCCGCGGCTTTTTCCCGATCTGCCGATGTGACGCCTTGCCCGAAGCGACAGGTCGACGGCGGCGGCGCTGCGCTTTGAAGCGTGCGGGACGCTCACGCCGCGAACGGCAATCCGAGCAAACGCATTTCGAAAAACCACTAACGTGTTTGGGGACGACCGGCCCTGCAAATTGTTTCCACCGGGGCAGTCGGTTCGCGGCTCGGCGATAAGCATCGCCACCGGCTCGCAGTGCGACAAGCATCGCCACCGGCTCTCAATCGCAACCGTTGATTGCGTCTACCCAAGGCGAGCAGCGAAACAGTCAGAAAGGTGGCCATCATGGACGAGCAGTCCCCTGGCGGTAGCGGCGGCAACGCGCCGGCAAAGCCGGTTTTCGCCCCTTACGATGCGCCGGCCGGGGGCTGGGGCGCGCTGCACGCGACGGCGAAAGCGCTGCGCGAGCAGAGCGTGTTGCTGAAGGGCTCGAAGGCCCTGCTGCGGATGAACCAGCCGGACGGCTTCGACTGTCCGGGTTGCGCCTGGCCCGATCCGCAGCATACGAGCTCGTTCGACTTTTGCGAAAACGGCGCCAAGGCCGTCGCGTTCGAGTTGACGAAACGACGCGTGACGCCCGCCTTCTTTGCCGAGCACAGTGTTCGCGCGCTGGAGCAGGAAAGCGATTACTGGCTCGAAGAACAAGGCCGTCTGACCGAGCCGATGCGCTACGACGCGGTCACCGACCGCTACGTGCCGATCGCCTGGGACGACGCTTTCGCGCTGATCGCCCGCACGCTCAACGCGCTCGACGACCCGAACGAGGCCGAATTCTACACTTCGGGACGCACCTCCAACGAAGCGGCGTTCATGTACCAGCTTTTCGTCCGCCGCTTCGGCACCAACAACTTCCCCGACTGCTCGAACATGTGCCACGAGCCGACGAGTGTTGGTCTGCCCGAAAGCATCGGCATCGGCAAGGGCACGGTGCTGCTCGATGACTTTGCCGATACGGAAGCCATCTTCATCATCGGACAAAACCCGGGCACCAACAGCCCCCGGATGCTCACCTCGCTTCACGACGCGTCACGCCGCGGCGTGCCGATCGTGGTCTTCAACCCGCTGCGCGAGCGCGCGCTCGAGCGCTTCGCGGCGCCGCAGAATCCGGTCGAGATGGCGACCTTCGGCGCGACGCGCATCGCCAGCGAATACTGCCAAGTCCGTATCGGCGGCGACGTTGCCGCGCTCAAAGGCGTGATGAAGCTGGTTCTGGAAGCGCATGAGGTGGCGCTGCGCAGCGGCCAACCGGCGATTCTTGATCTCGATTTCATTGCCCAACACACGCACGGCTTCGACGCTTTCGCCGAAGACCTGCGGCGTACGGATTGGAACGAGCTTCAGCATCTGAGCGGCCTGTCGCGCGAACAGCTCGCGCGCGTCGCGGCGGTCTACATGCGCGCGCGCCGCGTCATCCTCGTCTACGGCATGGGCGTGACCCAGCACCGGCTTGGCACCGCGAACGTACAGCAGATGGTGAACCTGCTGTTGATGCGCGGCAATCTCGGCAAGCCGGGAGCGGGCATTTGTCCGGTGCGCGGCCATTCCAACGTGCAGGGCGACCGAACCATGGGCGTCGACGAGAAGCCCTCGTCCGAGCTCCTCGGCCAATTGCAGAAGGTTTTTGGATTCGAGCCCCCGAAGGCGCATGGCCACAACGTCGTCAAGGCGGTGCAGGCGATGATCGACGGGCGTGCCAAAACTTTCTTCGGCCTTGGCGGCAATTTTGTCAGGGCGGTGCCGGATTGGCCCGCCGCCGAGGCGGCGATGCGGCGCCTGCGCTTGACCGTCGCCGTCAGCACCAAGCTCAACCGCGGCCATCTCGTGCATGGCCAGGAGGCACTTATCCTGCCGTGCCTGGGGCGGAGCGACATCGACATGCAGGCGGGCGGCTGGCAGTCGATCACTGTCGAGGACAGCATGTCGATGGTGCATGCCTCTTCGGGGCTCATCGACCCGCCCAGCGCGCAACTCAAGTCGGAGGTCGCCATCGTCTGCGGCGTCGCCAAAGCGACGCTGCCGGATTGCGGTATCGACTGGGATTGGTATGCCGCCGACTACAACCGGATTCGCGACAAGATCGAAGCGGTCTTTCCGCAACTCTTCGCGGATTTCAACGCGCGCATCCGCCGGCCGGGCGGTTTTCACCTCACCAACCCGCCGCGTCAACGGGTGTGGAAGACGCCGACGGGCCGCGCCAATTTTCTCGTCTTTCCCGGTCTGCGCGAAGACGAGGCCGTCGACGCTCCCGGCATGCTGCGTCTTGCGACCCTGCGCAGCCACGACCAGTACAACACCACGATCTATTCGCTCGATGACCGGTATCGCGGCGTCTTCGGCGGCCGGATGGTCGTGTTCATGAACGCGGCCGACATGGAGGCGCGCGGCATCGCCGAAGGCGATCACGTGGAAATCGAGTCCTTGGCGGACGGCAACCGGCGGATCGTCGGTGGTTTCTGGGCCAAGCCCCATGCGATCGCGGCGGGATCGGTCGGCGCTTACTACCCGGAAACCAACCCGCTTCTGCCCCTCGCGTTTCACGATGTGAAGAGCGGCACGCCGGCGGCGAAATCGATACCGGTGCTGGTCCGCCGTCAAGCATCCCAGCCCGGCGCCTGACCGATGATCACGCTAAAAGCACCCCCAATGGCGCCGTCGCCCGTGCAGAGCGTAGCGCGGCAGTCCTGGCGCAACGGCGCGGCGGCGCTCATCGGCGAGCGGACCCTGGCCGAGGAAGTGCCGGTTGCCTTCAGCTATGACGGGGCAACGCACGCCGTGTTGATGGCGACCCCTGACGATCTCGGCGATTTCGCGCTCGGATTCAGCATGACCGAAGGGATCGTGCGGCATCCAAGCGAGATCGAAGAGCTGACCATCGTCGGATGTGCCGATGGCATCGTGCTGCGGATGTGGCTGAGCGGCGCACGGTCCGACGCCTTTGCGGCGCGACGTCGGCGCTATGTCGGGCCGGCCGGGTGCGGCATGTGCGGGCTCGAGAGCCTTGCCGAAGCCAATCGGTCGATACCGCGGGTGCCGCGAGGTTTGGCGATTGACCGGCGGGATATCGAAGATGCCGTCGCAACGCTGCCTCAGGGGCAAACCTTGAACCTGCGGACACGCTCGGTCCATGCGGCCGCATTTTGGCAGCGCGATCGCGATTTCGTGCTGCGCGAAGACGTCGGACGGCACAACGCCCTCGACAAACTCGCCGGGGCGCTTCTGCGCGATGGCCGCCCGATCGCGGCTGGCGTTGTCGTTCTGTCGAGCCGGATTTCCATCGAGATGGTGCAGAAGGCCGGCATGATCGGTGCGCCCGTCGTCGTCGGACTGTCCGCGCCGACGGCGCTCGCCGTGCGCGTCGCCGACGCGGTCGGCATCACGCTCATCGGCATCGCCCGCGACGACGGGTTCGAGGTCTTTACCCATCCCGAGCGGTTCCGCCGGCACTGATCGCGGAGAGCTCAGGCGGAGCGCGACAGCGGCAGCTTGGTGCCGGAGACGGCGCGCTCGAGCAGTACTTCGCGCTGGAAGTGGAAGAGCTTGGCGGGGCGTCCGCCGGTTCCGGCCGCGATCTCGCCGGTCTCTTCAACCAGCCCCTGCTGGTCGATGAGGCGTCGGAAATTCTGCTTGTGCAGCCGCCGCCCGGCGAGCGCCTCCACCGCGCGTTGGAGCTGCAACAGGGTGAAGCTCTCGGGCATCAGCTCGAAGACGACGGGGCGGTATTTGATCTTCGCTCTGAGGCGCGCGATCGCGGTGGCGAGAATGCGGCGATGGTCGAGGATCATCGAGTGTCCCGGCGGCGCCTGGCCGTCGCGCGCTCCCGCTTCGGCGACGAGTCCGGCCTCGTAGAGCAGCTCATAGCGCTGCAGCACCAGCTCCTCGTTCCAGCCGTGGTCATCGCCGAAGCCGATATCGACGCGCCGCGCCCGGTCGCGGCGCGCCCCCCGCGCCGGGGCCCTC
>DATJLU010000206.1:0-4125 GCA_035509275.1 Allostellaceae bacterium
GCACGCTCCCGGGATTGCCACTCTCGGCGCTGATCGCTTTGCCGACCGAGGAACGCGATCTATGCGATAGTACTTTGGGAAGAAGAGGTCGGCGCGCCGTATGTCGTCGTCGTCTGCGTCGTCCCGTTCGCATAGGTGATAACGGTCGTCGTCACACCATTGGGCGACGTCGTGCTCGTCTCGCTCACGATCGTCGACGATGACGAAGACGACGATCCGCCGCCACCACCACCGCCGCCTGCGCCGCCGGCTCCGCCCGCGCCGCCGGCCGCGCCACCGGCTCCGCCCTGGCCGCCTTGCGCCTGCGCCGCCGATTGCAGCCCAGAGAAAGTGTGCTGCGCCGCGGCGATGTTGCCGGACTGCAACGCGCTGCCGATTTGGCTCAGCGCCTGGATGAGCTGGCTGCTCTGACCGTTGGTGCCGCCCGACGGGAAGTTCTGGCTGACGAACTGACTGAGCGTCGCATAAGCCTGCTGCGCCGCAGTCAGATTTCCCGATTGGAGCGCCTGACCAAGCTGCTGAAAATCGTTCTTGAACGTGCTGACGAGCTGGCTGTTTGACGGGCTCGAACTCGCCTGTGAAGAACTCACACTGGTGATGGACATCGGAAGCTCCCATGTCGCCGGAGGCAGCCCCCGCGCCCAACTACCTTGGATGCTATGCATTTAGATTAAATTAACATCGCCATTCCTGCGGCGCTCGACCCGCCGCCGCGGTCGCGGCGTATCGAGGACTGACGCCGTCTCGAGGCGCGCCCTCTCGGCCGGCGACGTTGTCGATCTCGCGACGCTCGGCACCCTTGACGCGGGGCGCATCGCGCCGGTGCCGACGGCCAGCAGCTTTTCGCCGGCCGAAGATCAGCGATGGCTGCGCACCCGTGCCACCGTGTTGCGCCAGCCGGCCTCGCCCAAACGCGGCTCAAGGAGCGCGTCGGCCGTCACTTGCGGGAACTCGTAGCTCGCCGCCTGAATGGGCCCGGGGGGCTTCTGCCCCCCGGGCCAAGGCCGAGACCTGTCCTATTTCTCGGTGACCTGACCTTCGCTGTTCACGTCAATGTCGACGGTCTTGCCGTTCTTTGTCGCCGTGCCGGTGTATTCCGGCTTCGATGCCTCGGCGGTTCCCGGCGTGGACGTTCCGGACCCGGAGGTTGCGCTTTCATGCTGTAGCTTTATGTCGCTGTAACCCTCCCGTTCGAGCTTCTGCTTGATCAGGGCCTCGCTCATCTTGCCGGTCATCGTGGATGAGCTTTCCGACGGAGGGGTCGTGTTGGTTTGCGCCAGCGCCACGGCGGGCGATGCCATGAGCGCGACTGCGGATGTCAACGCAAGAAGTCGGTTCATTTTGATCCTCTCTCAAGACAAAACGCCTCGTTCAATCGAACGCGGCCTGCTGATTCAATCGAACGCCGCCGCTGAGCAAGCGCTCCGCAAGCGAACTTGCCCGCGTCGGCGAAGAACCCTCTCCACCCGCCAGTTGACGGCCCATTTTTGCTCACGGGCGCCGTCGCGATCGCTGCGCCGCTCCGGTGGTGATATCTCACATTGCTGTCTGTTCACGATTTAAGAGCCTTTCGGGGAGCCGACCATGTCGAGCGCAGAATTCCTTCGCGCGAAAGCCGCCGAGCTTCGCGCCCAGGCAGCTCAAACCAACCTGCCGGAGGTGATCGTCCAATTGGAGTTGTGGGCGCGCGAGATCGAGGAAGACGCAGAACGCGCCGAGGGAAGCGCGGCCGCGTCCACTCTGCTCGTGGTCGCGCCGAAGCTCGGCAACGGTGCATAACCAAGATGCTCCACGGCGAAGAGACGCGTCATCTGCGACTGAGGGCGGCACAGTTCCGCAAACTTGCGGATCAGTACGAGACCGCGATCTCGCCGAAGCTGCGGCAGATCGCGGAGCATCTTGATGCCTGGGCCGACGAGCTGGACCGGCGGCAAGGCAACGGCGGCTGAGCCGAAGCGCGCACCGCTAGCGATCAATTCGCGCATCAATGGGGGATGGAACCAGATGGGCGCATAGAGTCGTTCTGCCCAATGCGGGCCGCCATTTCGTTCCCATCGGCGGCTCATCTCCGCCCGGCGCGTCTCCCCGAACATCGCGCCGGGCGGGTCGCTGTCGCGAGACCCCGCACCCAGCGGCGCCGGCGATGGCGGCGCGCTTGCACCAGCCTCAAATCGACTCTCAAGCCCAACGCCTCAAACGCTGCGCGCGGAAATAGCCTCGACGGCGGCCCCGCTCACCTCAAAGTGCGGGCCTTCGACCCGCGATATCCGGAAGCCGGACCGTCTCAGCATGCGGGCGTTGTCGAGGGCGACTTCCTTGTCCGCGAATTTCATCGGCAGCACGCGCGAGCCGCTGCCCTGAGCGGGGTCGACGTAATGAATGACGTAGCTCATGGAGCGCCGATACTGCGCCTTTGGCGCCGGTGCAAATTAAAAGATCGTCAGACAGAGCCGAGGATCGGCTGCCGCTGGATCAGCGCTGGCTGCGCACCCGCGCCACCGCGTCGCGCCAGCCGGCATAGCCGGCGTCGCGCGCGGCTGCGTCGGAGCGCGGCGCGAACAGCGCATCGCGCTGCCAGTTGCGGGCGAGCGCTTCGAGCGAGGGGTAGAAGCCGGCGCCGAGCCCGGCGAGCGCCGCGGCGCCGAGCACCGTGGTCTCGGCGAAGCGCGGCCGTTCCACCGGGAGGCCGAGCGTGTCGGCGAGGCATTGCGCGAACCAGTTGTTGGCGACCATGCCGCCATCGACGCGCAGGCTCGCCGGCGCGGCGCCGTCGGCGCGCATCGCCTCGAGGAGATCGCGCGTTTGATAGCAGGCGGCTTCGAGCGTCGCACGGATCAGCTCCGGCCGGCCGACATCGCGGGTGAGGCCGAAAATGGCGCCGCGCGCCTCGGCGTCCCAATAGGGCGCGCCGAGCCCGGTGAAGGCGGGGACGACATAGACCCGCCGCGCCGGATCGGCGGCCTCGGCGAGCGCTTCGGTCTCGTCGGCGCGCTGGATCAGCTTGAGCCCGTCGCGCAGCCACTGCACCGCGGCGCCGGCAACGAAGATCGAGCCTTCGAGAGCGTAGGTGGGCTTGCCCTCGAGGCGGTAGGCGAGGGTGGTGAGCAGGCGATGGAGCGAGGCGACCGGCGCGGTGCCGGTGTTGAGCACGGCGAAGCAGCCCGTGCCATAGGTCGATTTGATCATGCCGGGGGCGAAGCAGGCCTGGCCGATGGTCGCCGCCTGCTGGTCGCCCGCCATGCCGGCGATGGCGATCGGCGCGCCGAAGAGCTCGCTTTGGCTGCCGCCGAAGCGGCCGGCATTGTCGCGCACCTCGGGCAGCAGCGCGCGCGGCACGTTGAAAAGCGCCAGCAACGCGTCATCCCAGTCCTGGCGGTGGATGTCGAAGAGCAGCGTGCGCGCCGCGTTGGTGGCGTCGGTGGCGTGGACGGTGCCGCCGCTGAGGCGCCACAGCAGGAAGCTGTCGATGGTGCCGAAGGCGAGCTCGCCGCGTTCGGCGGCATCGCGCGCGCCCGCGATATGGTCGAGCAGCCAGGCGATCTTGGTGGCGGAGAAATAGGGATCGAGGCGCAGGCCGGTGCGGGTGGCGATCAGGCCGCCGTGGCCCGACCTTTCCAGCCGTTCGCAGGCGTTGGCGGTGCGGCGATCCTGCCAGACGATGGCGTTGTGGATGGGGCGGCCGGTGCGGCGGTCCCAGATCACCACCGTCTCACGCTGGTTGGTGATGCCGAGGGCGGCGATGCCGCCGGCGGTCAGGCCGGCGGTGGCCAGGGCCTGGCGGGCGGTGGTTACGGCGGTGGTCCAGATTTCCTCGGGGTCGTGCTCGACCCAGCCCGCCCTTGGGTACAACTGAGTGAATTCCTGCTGGGCCGAGGCGACGGGTGCGACGGCGGCATCAAATATGACGCTGCGGGTCGACGTCGTGCCTTGATCGATGACGAGGATGTGCCGCGTCATGGTTTGCTGTCTCCCTTAAGGGGCGATCGCCAGAGGCCGAAGGCCGGAAGGTGTGAATCGCGCTTTGAGAACAGAGGTTTTGCAGAGCATGACCGGGTCAATTCAACCGGCTCGCGGGCGCTACGCCCTTTTCGGCACCGGTGGTGGGGTCGCGCCTTCCTGCATGAT
>DATJLU010000207.1:0-15856 GCA_035509275.1 Allostellaceae bacterium
CGCCGAGCGCATCATAACCTCGCGCCAGCGCGCAGAACTGCGTCACCGACAGCTCCTCGGCCCGCGCCGTCGGCTCGGCGCCGGCGGCGGCGAGCAGGGCTTCGACATCGCGGCCGAGCGGTTTGAGGCTCTGGCGCAGCATCTTGCGGCGCTGGCCGAAGCCCGCCGCGAGCACGCGCTCGAGCGCCTCGAAGCGGCAGGGTGCGAGCGGCGCGGCGCGCGGCACCAGCTGCACCACGCTCGACGTCACCTTGGGCGGCGGCACGAAGGCGCGCGGCGGGATATCGAAGAGCCGCCGCACCTCGGCGCGCCATTGCGCCATCACCGAGAGCCTTCCGTAGTCGCGCGAGCGCGGCGCGGCGGCGAGCCGCAGCGCCACCTCTTTCTGGAACATCAGGGTGAGGCTCTCGAATTCTTCGGCAACGCGCAACCAGCCGAGTAGGAGAGGGGTGGCGATGTTGTAGGGCAGGTTGGCGACGATCTTGCGCGGCGGCGGTGCGAGGGCAGCCGCATCGAGGGCGAGCGCGTCGCCTTCGACGATGCTGAGGCGGCCGGGAAAGGCGGCGACCAGCTCGCCGAGCGCCGCGACGCAGCGGGGGTCGCGCTCGACGGCGGTGACATGGCCGGCGCCTGCCAGCAGCAACGCGCGGGTGAGGCCGCCGGGTCCCGGCCCGATCTCGATGACATGGGCGTGCTCGAGCGGCGCCGCGGCGCGCGCGATGCGCGCCGTGAGGTTGAGATCGAGCAGGAAATTCTGGCCGAGTGATTTGCGCGCCGCCAGCTCGTGCCGCCGGATCACCTCGCGCAGCGGCGGCAGCTCGGGCGCATCCATTCCCTTGGCTCAGCCCGCGGCGCGATGCCGGGCCCGCGACGCCGCCATCTCGCCGGCAAGGCGCAGCGCCGCGATCAGGCTGGTCGGATCCGCCTTGCCCGTGCCGGCGATGTCGAGCGCCGTGCCGTGGTCGGGCGAGGTCCTGACGAAGGGCAGGCCGCAGGTGACATTGACGCCGCCGGCGAAATCGATGGTCTTGAGCGGGATCAGCGCCTGGTCATGGTACATGCAGAGCGCGGCGTCATAGCGTCGCCGCGCCGCCGGGTGGAAGAGCGTGTCGGCCGGCGCCGGCCCCTCGACGGCAATGCCCGCGCTGCGCAAGGCGGCAACCGCCGGGGCGATGATGTCGATCTCCTCGCGGCCGAGCGTGCCGTTCTCGCCAGCATGCGGATTGAGCCCGGCAACCGCCAGGCGCGGCCGCGCGATGGCGAAGTCGCGCGCCAGCGCCGCCGCGGCGATGCGGCCCGCGGCGATGATGTGCTCGGCCCTGAGCGCGGCCAGCGCCTCGCGCAGCGGCTGATGGATGGTGACCGGGACGACGCGCAGCTCGGCGCACACCAGCATCATCGCCGGCGTCGCGCCGCCGGCCAGCTCGGCGAGGAATTCGGTGTGTCCGGGGTGGCGGAACCCGGCGGCGTAGAGCGCTTCCTTCTGGATCGGATTGGTGACGAGCGCCGCGGCACGGCCTGCCGTCACCAGATCGACGCCGGTGGTGATCGCGGCGATGACGGCGGCGGCGTTGGCCGGGTCGGGTCGGCCGGCCTCAGGCGTGCGCGGCAGGGCGAGCGGCAGGACCGGCAGCGCATCGCCGAAGCCGGCGGCGGCTTCCTCCGGGGCGGCGATGCGCCGCAGCTTCGCGCTCCAGCCGAGCCGCGCGGCAAGGCGCTCGAGCCGCATGGGGTCATCGATGACGAAGAAGTCCGGTACGCCGTTTTCGGCACGGCGCAGCCATGTCCGCAGCGCAATCTCGCCGCCGATCCCCGCCGGCTCACCCATGGTGAGCGCGAGCGGCAGCATCATCCGCGAATATCCACGTAGGCGCCGCGCCGGAGGTCGTCGAGATAGCGCCGCGCCAAGGCATCGAGCCGCTGCCGCGCGAGCGAATCCGCGATCTCTTCGCGGGTCGGCAAGCCGCCCGGCGGGTCCTTCTTCTGGCAGACCATGAAGACGCCAATCCCGCCCGGCACGACCAGCGGCTTGCTCGCCTGGGCGATGCCGAGGCTGAGCGCCGCCTGCCGCACATTCTCGGGCAGTTCGCCGGCCCGGATGTCGGGAATTTCGCGCGAGGTCTGCGGCGCCTCGTCGCGACCGACCTTCGCCAGCTCGCCGCAGCTCTTGACCTCGCCGGAGATCTGCTGCGCGTGCAGAAACGCGCGCTGCTGCGCGTCGGGCGGCGTGCCGGGCTGCAGCGGCAGCACGACTTCCACCAGCGAGAGCTGGGTATCGGCCGGGTTGGGCGCGCCCAGCGTCCGGCGGCTCGCCAGGTAGAGAATGTAGTAGCCGCCGCCGGCGTGCAGCGGGTAGGACATCTCGCCGGGGTTCATCTTGTCGAGCGCCTTGCCGAGCTCGGGCAGCAGCTGGTCCGTCGTTACCCAACCGAGATCGCCGCCGACGGCGGCGGTGGGCGATTGCGAGAACTGCCGCGCCAGTGCGTCGAATTTGATGCCGCTGCGGATTTGCTCGATCAGTTTGTCGGCGAGCCCCTTCACCTCGGGCTCCTGGGTCGGATTGTCGACCGCCAGGAAAATCTCCGAGACGCGGTCTTGCGGCACATTGGATTCCTGCTTCAGCCGCGCCAGCGAATCATTGACCTCTTCGTCCGAGATGTTCACATCCTCCGAGAGGCGGTTGCGCACCAGTTTGGCCCAGGTGAGGCCCGCGGTTATCTGATCGACCAGCGAGGCGCGCGAGATACCTGCCTTGGCCAGGAACGCGTCGAGACTGCCCTTGGGCATGTTGTTCTGTTGCTCGATGCGGGCCAGGGCCTGATTGATCTCTTCCTTCGAGACGGAGACGCCCTGGCGTTTGGCCTCTTGCATCTCGAGGCGCTCGTCGATGAGGCTGCGCAGCACCTGCGATTCGATGCGCTGGCGATTGTCCGGCGTGTCCTGGATGCCGGAGGAGCGCATCTCCAGCGTCTCCCGCGCCTCGAGATCGTTGAGCGAGACGACGTCGTCATTGACGATCGCGGCAATCCGCGTCTCTTGGGCAAAGGCGCTGCCGGCACAGAGAAGGATAAGGGAGAGGCAGAGGGCTGGGATCGCTCTCATCGGATGAAGCACACCGTGGCCGGCGGGAGATGCCCCGCCTTGGGTACCATACACCGGCTGCCGCCCCAATCCTAGCGAGGCGCCCGGGCCAGCCCGGATTTCTCACACCGTCGCGTGCTGCGTTGCACACTGTTGGCGCGATGTTAGGAGCCAGGGCGCAGGCGATGTGAGCATCGTCAAGCCCGCAGCGACGCGGCAGCGCGCCAACAGTGTGCAACCCGGAGGGACGGCGCTCTTTGGCGCCAGGAGGGCGTCGCCGGGACGCTTACGGTGCTCGCATCGCCGCGCGTCCCGGCTCCTACCCTGGCGCCAAAGATCGCCGTCGCAGCCCGTGACGGTGTGAGAAATCCGGGCTAGCATGTCCAGCCCAACCAAACACCAAGCCGGCCGTCTCGCCGAGACCGCCGGCTTTGCCGTGTCGCGCTTTCCCGGACGAAGAGTGACCTTAAGCCGCTGCGTCGTGCGGTTTGGCGACCGCCTGCTCGTCGGCCCCGATCTCGACGACGCGGTCGACCGGGCGTCCGACCGGCTGGCGCTCGGCCGCCATCGGATCGATCTTCAGCATGCTCTCGAGCAGACGCTCCGCCTCGGCGCTGCTGTCGGCGGCAATATCAATGTCGAAATAGATGGTGCGCGCGCAGGTCAGCCGAAACTTTCGCGGCATCGCGGGCTCCCTGGTTTTCTCGATCATGCCGCCGCCCCGTCTCCGCTCGGCAACAGCACTGCCTCAATAGTAACCTTGCCTATTGCCGAGGCAAGTTCGTCTTTGGCACATGCCATGGCACCATTTCGCGCGGTGGGCATGCCCGATCGAAGCTGCGGGATCAGGTATCGGGCTCGGGGCGCGTTCCCCTCAGCTTGTCGCGCCAGAAGCGGATCGGACGCACGACGCGGCGGCGATAGAGAATCGGGAAGGGATTGCGGCTCGGCGGCGCGGCATAGGCGCGGGCATTGTCGATGACGGCAGAACCCATCGTGTCGAGACCGATGAACCCTACGACATTGGTGGCGCGCGGAATGCGGCGCGAGCCGCTGACGACGATGGCAAGATTGCCGCCGCGCCGCGCCAGGCGCCCGATCACGTCGAACATCGTATCGGCCGGCCGCGCCAGGACGAAATCGGTGCGGGTGACATCGCCGAGCGTGGTGCCATGCTCACGCGCCTGCCAGAGCTTGAAGCCGGGATCGAGACGGAGATAGCCCTTGAGCCGGGCGCTATCGGCAATCATGAGATAGAAAGGCGCGCCGGTCTCTTCGAGCGAGCCGAGCGCCTCGTCGAGCGGCTCGCTCGCGTTGCGCAGCTCGAAATCCGTCGCCATCGCCTTGTCGGCATGGCGGATGCGGTAGGTGTTCGCCTGCAGCGCGTCGGGCACCTCGTGCCCTTTCTTGACCAGCTTCAGGGTATAGACGCTCTCCGGCAGGACGGCGCGGCGCACCGCGAGCGCCAAGGTCACGCCCAGGATCATCGGCACGATGACGTTGTAGTCGCGGGTGAGCTCGAACACCATGACGATGGCGGTGATGGCGGCGCCGGTGGTGCCGCCGAGCATGCCGGCCATGCCGACGATGCAGAAATCCGTGACATCGACCTCGAGGCCCGGCGCCACCAGGCTCGTCGCCGTCCCGAAGACGCCGCCCAGCGCCGCGCCCAGCACCATCGATGCCGAGAACACGCCGCCGCTGCCGCCCGAGCCAAGCGTGATCGTCGTCGCCAGCGCCTTGGCCACGAACAGCAGCGCGAAGAAGCCCAAGGTCGCAACGTCGCCGCGCAGCATGTCCTGCAGCGCCGCATAGCTCGGCCCTTCGACATAGTAATAGCCGGTGAGCATCATCATGCCGTAGGCGAGCAGCCCCACCATCAGCATGCCGATGATGTGCTGGAGGTAAGGGTTGGGCGAGATGCGCGCAAATTGCTTCTCGGACCAGCCGAGCAGCGCGATCATCGACCAAGCCGCAAAGCCCAGCAGGATGCCAAAAAGGACGAAGGGCAAGAGACCCAGCGCGCCGGCAATGCGCAGATGCGTCGCCATCACGGTCTGCACCAGGAAGGTCGGCTGCAGGCCGTAATAGAAGCGGGTGACGAAAGTGGCCGCTCCGGTGGCGATGGTGACCGGCAGCAGCGTGCGGGCGCTGATCTCCGGCATCATCAGCTCGATGGCGAAGACGATCGAGCCGAGGGGCGCGTTGAACGCTCCGGCGAGCCCGGCAGCGGCGCCCGCGGCCACCAATGTCATGCGCTGCCATTGCACCAGGTTGAACAGCCGCGAGGTGCGCGAGGCCAGCGCCGCGCCGATCTGCACGATCGCCGCCTCGCGCCCGACCGAGCCGCCGCTGGCGCTCTGAACACCGGCGGCGAAGGATTTGGTGAAAGCGGAAATCGTCCGCACCCGGCCTTCGCGGTAATAGATGGCGTCAATGATGTCGGAGACCCCCTGGCCGCGGCGGTCCGAGGGCAAGGCGCGAATCAGCATGACCACGGCGATGCCGCCGACCGCGGGCGACAGGATCACCAACGGGCCGAGCCAGCTCGCCGGGGTGTGCAGGTTTGGGTCGTAATAGAAAGACAGCTTGCCGAGGAAGAAGAGGTTGTGGACCGCCGCGATCACGGCGCGGAACAGCACCGAGCTGCCGCCCGCGAGGATGCCGATCAGCAGGGCGATGAGCGACAGCCCGGCAAGCGCGATCGGCCGCCCTTCGTGTGCATGATCGGTCTCGCGCGACATGCGCCTCTACCCTTTCGCCCCAGGCGCCAATACCGAACAACAACCGCGCCCGATCAAGAGAGCGGCCGGTCAAGTGACGCCGGTCAGTGGAGACGGTGGCGGATGGTTAAATCCGGAACCGGCCCTACGGAAATCTAACATCCCCAATGTGGCAAGAATGCGTAGCCGAACGCAAGTCCGCGACTCGGCGGGAATCGCTGCCGGTTTCGGGGTGGAGAGCGCGTCGGCAGTCGACGGCGCGCGCCGCGCATGCCGGGCGCAGAGCGCGCGCCGCGGCGACGCGCAGCCGCGCGCGAGCATTCCGCTCGCGCGGAGGAAATGCCGCTGCCACGCGCATTTCCTGCGCGGTCACGCGCGGTCGACGCCGCCCTTGCGCCGGATTGCGGGCGCGATCGCGCCGCCGCGAGAGCGCGGCGCGGCGGGCGCCGCGCGCGCTTTCGCTTGTCGTTTCCGCGCGAGCATCGGTACAATTATCTTGCTGCGACGCGTCGTTTGCGCGATCCGCAGCTGTGCAACCACCGACGAAACCGGAGGCCGCTCAGCAATGAGCGGCCTCTTGTCGTTTAACGACGTGCGGACGCGATCAATCAGAATTACCTCGGCTAGCGCGTAAGATCGCCGACGCCCCACCTCACCCTCCCATCGCTCTGCGATGGGTCCCTCCCTCTCCGCCCCATTGGGGCGGAGAGGGTTGGGGTGAGGTGGGGCCATCACGATTTGCAGTCGGCCCCCACAAAAAATCGTCGCCGATAAGCGCAAAATACGCTGCGTTCGACCGCGGGCGCGGCCGCGCTTTGTCGCCAGCGGCGAAAATCGGCGGATTGCGGAGTTTCGCGGCCGAGACGGCGCAAACAACAGGTTATTTCTGTAATCGCCGAAGAATCTTATGTTAGGAACTCGTCAAGAAGTTCCATACACTCTTGGGGTATGAAGCCGAAAGGCGAGAACGTTCGGGGGACGCGTCTGCTACGGTCGGGCTTGGGGGGGACCCTGCTTTTGGCCGCTGCGGCGCTCGCTGCCTGCACCGGGCCACAGCCCGAAGCGCCGCCGCCGGTGATCAGCGCGGCGCCGTCCGTCGCGCCGGAAGCGCCGGCGCCGCAGAAGCAGCCGATCTTCACCCAGGTCGGCCTCGCCTCGTGGTACGGACGCGACTTCAATCGCCGCCCCACCGCGAGCGGCGAGCGCTACGACATGTACGATCTGACCGCGGCCCATCGCAGCTTGCCGCTCGATACCGTGGTCAAGGTGACCAATCTCACCAACAACCGCACCGTGCTGGTGCGCATCAACGACCGCGGCCCCTTCGCCGCCGGCCGCGTCATCGACCTCTCGCGCGGCGCCGCCGAGGTTCTCGACATGAAGCAGGCGGGCGTCGCGATGGTGCGCCTCGACGTCTACCCCAACGATCAGTTCAAGACCGTCGCGCAATATCTCGACGAGCGCTGATCCATTGGCGCTGATCAGTTGGCCGTGTAGCCGCCGTCGAAGACGAATTCGGCGCCGGTGACGAAAGCCGCTTCATCGGACACCAGATAGACCGCCATCGCCGCCAGCTCCTCGGGCGTGCCGAGCCGGCCGAGCGGGATCATCGCCTTCATCGCCTCGAGCATTTTCTCGGGCTGCCGCGATTCCGCCAGCATCTGCCCGACCATGGGCGTATCGGTATAGACCGGGTGAACGGAGTTGCAGCGCACGCCGTTCTTGCGGTGCGCGCAATGCATCGCCACCGATTTGGTCAGCAGGCGGAGGCCGCCCTTGCTCGCGCAATAAGCGGCGCTGTCGCGCGCGCCGATGAGCCCCGCGACCGAGGAGATATTGAGAATCGCGCCGCCGCCCGCCTTGGCGATGAGCGGGATGGCGTGCTTGCAGCCGAGGAAAGGGCCGTCGAGATTGACGGCGTGGATGCGGCGCCACTCCTCGAGCGAGGTGCTCTCGACCGTGCCGCGCGTGCCGATGCCGGCATTGTTGACGAGGGTGTCGAGGCGGCCGAAGGCGCTCGCCGCCGCGCCGAGGTTGGCGACCCATTGCTCCTCGTCGGTGACGTCATGGGCGAGGAAGATCGCCCGCGCGCCGATCTCGCGCGCCACCGCTTCGCCGCGCCCGCGGTCGATATCGGCGATCGCCACGCGCGCTCCTTCGGCGGCGAAGGCCTGCGCCATCGCGCACCCGAGCCCCGAAGCGCCGCCGGTGATGAACGCCGCCTTGCCGTCGAGCCGCCCCGCCATGACCTTCCTCCCTCACCCCGCAGGGCGATCGCATGCGCCACTGAAAATTCACCACGGAGGCACGGAGATCACCTCCGTGGTGAACCCATAGGCGATTGCCCTGCCCCGCCCCGCGATCTCACACCGTCGGCAGGCGATAGTCGCTGAACTGCTCGCGCAGCCGCGTCTTCAGCACCTTGCCGGTGCCGCCATGCGGCAGCTCCGGCACGAACACGACATCGTCCGGCAGTTGCCAGCGGGCGATCTTGTCGCCGAGAAAGGCGGTGATCGACTCCTTGCTCGGATGGTGCCCCGCCTTGGGCACGACAACGAGCAGCGGCCGCTCGTCCCATTTGGGATGCGGCAGGCCGATCACCGCCGCTTCCGCGACCTCGGGATGTCCCATCGCGGCGTTTTCGAGGTCGATCGAGCTGATCCACTCGCCACCGGATTTGATCACATCCTTGCTGCGGTCGACGATGATCATGTAGCCGTCGGCATCGATGACGCAGACATCGCCGGTGCGGAACCAGCCCTCCGCGTCGAAAGCCGCCGCCGTCGCCGCTTCATCGTCGTAATAGGCGCCGATGATCCAGGGTCCGCGGACATAAAGCTCGCCGCTCGATTTGCCGTCATGCGGCAGGACCCTGCCGTCCGGCGCCACCACCTTCATGTCGACGCCGAAGAGCGGGAAGCCCTGCCGCGCTTTGATGGCGAGCTGCTCCTCCGTCGGCCGGTCGAGGTGCTTCGCCTTGGGCAAGGCCAGCGTTCCCACCGGGCTCATCTCGGTCATGCCCCAGCCATGGATGCATTGGACGCCGTATCTCTCTTCGAAGGCCTCGATCATCGCCCGCGGCGCCGCCGAGCCGCCGACGGTGACGCGCTTCAGCCCGTCGAGGCGCTGGCCCGTCTGGTCGAGATACTGCAGCAGGCCAAGCCACACCGTCGGCACGCCGCATGACAGCGTCACCTTCTCGCTCATGAAGAGCTCGTGGAGGCTGGCGCCGTCGAGCTTCGGGCCGGGGAAGACCAGCTTCGCCCCCGACATCGCCGCGGCGTAAGGAATGCCCCAGGCGTTGACATGGAACATCGGCACCACGGGCAGGATTGAATCGCGCATCGAGATTCCCACCGCATTGGCCGAGCAGATGGCGAAGCTGTGCAGCAAGGTGGAGCGATGGGTGTAGAGCGCGCCTTTGGGATTGCCGGTGGTGCCCGAGGTGTAGCAGAGCGAGGAAGCGGTATTCTCGTCGAACTCGGGCCAGACGAATTCGCTGCTTTCGCCGGCGACGAGATCCTCATAGCAGAGCGCGCCGGGAAGGCTCGTCTCCGGCATATGCGCGCGATCGGTCATGATCACGTAGTGCCGCACACCGGGCCATTCGGCCGCCATCTTTTCCGCGATCGGCACGAAGGTGAGGTCGAGGAAGAGAAGCTTGTCCTCGGCATGGTTGACGATGTAGCGAAGCTGCTCGCCGAAGAGCCGCGGATTGATGGTGTGGCAGACCGCGCCCATGCCGGAGACGGCGAAGTAAAGCTCGAAATGCCGGTGGTTGTTCCAGGCGATGGTGGCGACGCGATCGCCGCTCTCGATCCCCAGCCGCTTCAGCGCCTTGGCCAGCTGCCGGGCACGCCGCTCGGCATCGACATAGCTGTAGCGGTGGATCGGCCCTTCGATGGTACGGCTGACGATTTCGGTATCACCGTGATAGTCGGCGGCATATTGAATGAGCGCCCCGATGAGCAAGGGGCGGTCCATCATCAATCCGCGCATCGTCTCTCCCACCTTCAATTCTTGGTTCTGTGCCGAGGATATAGCGAACCGGGCGAGCGGACGCCAAGCGGGAAGATGCCGCAGAAGACAACGGTGACGCCGTCATCGCCGGCTTCGGTTACGGAATCATGTAGCTTGCGCACGCTTTGGCGATCTGCGAGGGTTTCACGCCTTTCGATCAAGTCGATCCTTGAACCCGCCCAATGAGCCCGGGAGTAGCACGTCATGACGTGTCAGGGCTTTCATCGGATCGCACGGGATGCGCTGCGGACTCGATCGGCGTTCCGGCGCGCGGTCCTGGCTCTTGTGGCCTTCTGTCCCATCGGCGTTCCGGTAAGCGCTGTCGCGCAAGCCAACGACCTGCAGCAGATCGTCGACAATTTTGCGGGCTCCGCGGTTTCGGACGGCACCGTGATCGGCGCCGCGGTCGCCGTGCTGTTGCCGGGGCAGGAGCCGAAGTTCTACGCGTATGGGCTCGCGGATGCCGCTGCGGCGGCGCCGCCGACCGCGAAGACGATCTTTCAGATCGGCTCGGTCACCAAAGTGTTCACGACCAATCTGCTGGGCCAAGCGGCAGCCGCAAATCCCTCCCTGCTGAACGCATCCCTTGGCGAGTATCAGGCGCAGCTCGGCGCGCTGCCGGGTGCCGGGCCGCAGGTGACGCTGCAGCAGCTCGGATCATTTACGGCGGGATATCCGACCTATCCGCCGATCTGCTCGGGCCCCGAAACACCGCAACAAACCGGCTGCCGGCCGAGTGGTCGGCCGACGATCACGGAATACGACGCCAGCGACTTTACCACCTTCTTTCGCAGCTACGCGCCGCAAGACCAGTTGACGCCCCCGACCATCACCGCGCCGCCGTTTCCCTATTCCTACTCGGATTTTTCGACCGGCTTGATCGGCCTCTTGCTCGGCAGCACGCCCAACGCGCCGCTGGAGAACGCGGCTCTCAGCGGATGGGAAACGCTGCTTCGGCAACGGCTCCTGCAGCCGCTGTCGATGCGGGAAACGTCCTTGACGCCACCATCTTCACGGGCCCCGCTGCTCGCCCAGGGATATCAGCAAGCCTTGGCCACCGCCGTAGTCGACGATGCGGGTGCGATCACCGGCTTCAACATCGTCAGCAACGGCGGGGCGTACGAGACGGCGCCTTCCGTGCAGATCACCGGCGGTGGCGGGCAAGGCGCGACCGCCCTCGCGACCGTCTCGAAAGGCAAGGTCACCGCCATTTGCCCGGCGAACCCCGCGGTGACGGCGTGCGCAAGCAGTTCCGGTCAAGGCTATCTGGCGCCGGCGCAGGTAGCGCTCGCCGGCGGCAATCCAACGACGCCGGCACATGCCGTGGCGGTGATACAAGGGGGCAGCGTCGTTGCGATACGGCTCGGCTCAGACGGCTCCGGATATCAAACCGCGCCGACGATTACGATCAGCGGCGGGCAGCTTTCGGGCGGGGAGCCGGCACAGGCGACCGCCCATCTCGTCCATGGTCAGGTGGTGACCATCGATGTCACCAATGGCGGCACGCAGTATGTGGACCCGCTCGCCGTCCTGGTCGATCCTGGTGCCGCATCATCGAATCCCGTACCGATCTGGGCTCCCGCCGGCGCGTTGAAGTCGAGCGCTCGCGACATGGCCAGCTTCGCCGCCGCGGCGCTGCTGCGCAGTAGGGTGGCCGGGCATTCCATTCCCCAGGCGATCCATGACGGCTTCGCGATCGCGGAAACACCTTATGCCTGCCGAGGTACCGATCCGGATCTCGCGAACTGCACCGGGGCGGAGTCGGCGCTCGCCTGGGATGTCTTGCCGAGCAACCAGCACGGGCCGCTCTATGTCACCAAGGACGGCGGGTTGCCGGGGTTCTCGAGCTATATCGGACTGCTGCCGGACCAGGACCTCGCCGTCGTCGTCCTGGTCAACTCGCGCCAAGACGACCCCACCATCACCCAACCAGCGGTCGCGATCGGGCTTGATATCCTGTGGGCGAGCTTTGTGAGCTTGTCGCAGTAGAGCCGTATCCGCTCGCATGGCAGCACTCTCATTCGTCACCCCCGCAAAAGCGTATGCGGAGAAATCGAAGTGGACGAAGGTGGCGCTGTTAGATCGTATGGATTCCCGCTTTCGCGGGAATGACGAAATAATTTGATTTTGCTCTAGAATTCGTCACCCCCGCGAAAGCGGTAGGGTGCGTACACATCTCAAAAAATACTGAAATCCCAGTATCTTTCCCGCCGTCCCCGCGAAAGCGCGGACCCAGAGCCATGCGCTCCATTCATCGGGGCTGAAGCTCCTGGATGCCCGCTTTCGCGGGCAAGGCGAAACCGGGGACACGATTTCACTGTGCGATTTGTACGTTCCCTAGCGCAAAAGCGGGGGTCCATTTCTGAGCCCCACGATGTCAGCGAAAGCGGCTTAGCGCGCGATTCCCTCATGCAATAGCCAGATCGTGCAATTCCAGTTTCGACGGCGGCCGCGGCTCACAAAGACGCGCTGAGCCCGCCATCGACGGTGAGCACGTGGCCGTTCACGTAGGAGGCTTCCTCCGAGGCGAGGAAGACGGCAGCAGCGCCGATCTCGCGCGGCTCACCCCAGCGCCGCAGCGGCACGCGCATCTCGACCATCGACCGGACCTTGGGATCGGCGACCCGCGCGGCGTTGGTCTCGGTGGCGAAGAAGCCTGGCGCGATGGCATTGGCGGTGATGCCGTGCGTCCCGTATTCGCTGGCCAGCGCGCGCGTCAGCGCGGTGAGCCCGCCTTTGGCCGCGGCATAGGCGGCATCGCCGGCACGTGCCAGCGACCCCGCCACCGACGTCACCATGATGAGCCGGCCCCAGCGCCGCGGCAGCATCAGCGCCGCCGCCCGCTTGGCGAGGATGAAAGGCGCGGTGAGGTTGGTCTCGAGCATCTCGCGCATATCGGTGCCCGAGAGCTGATCGATCGGCCGCCGGTTGCGCAGCCCGACATTGCTCACAAGGATGTCGAGGCGGCCCTGCTCGCGCTCGATCGCGGCAAAGGCGTGGTCGACCGCAGCGTCGTCGGCGACATCGAAGACCAGCGCCGCCGCCTTCAGCCCCTCCGCCCGGAGCGCCTCGACACAAGGGCGCAGGCGGTCCTCGTCGCGGCCATTGAGCAGCACCTCGGCGCCGGCCAGCGCCAGGCTCCGCGCCATGGCAAGGCCGAGCCCGCGCGCCGCGCCGGTGACGAGCGCAAGCCTGCCGTCGAGCGAGAAGAGCGGTTGCGGCATGTCGGAGGTCTTAGCGCAGCAGGCGATCGGAAGCGATGCGCGCCCCGTCGCGGAGCGCGCCGAGCTTCGCCCAGACGATATCTTCGGTCACTCGGCCCATGCCGGCCGAGGTATCGAAGCCGCAATCGGTGCCGGCGATGACGCGGCGCGGATCGCCGATGGCATGCGCCGCCCGCTCGATGCGCTCGGCCACGACTTCGGGATGCTCGACGAAATTGGTCACGCTGTCGATGACGCCGGCGACAATGAGCTGATCCTCGGCCGGCGGCAGCGCCGCGAGGCAGCGCAGCTCGTGCTGATGGCGCGGATTGGCGAAGGGCAGCACGAAGGCGCCGACCCGGGCCTCGCGCAGCAGCGGCCAGATCTCGGCGAGCGGCACGTCGCAATCATGCGGCCCCTCGTAATTGCCCCAGCAGACATGCATGCGGACGCGCTCGCGCGGGATGCCGTCGAGCGCCGTGTTGATGGAAGCGACGACGCGCTCGACGAAGCCGAGGAAATCGCCGAGCGGCCGATCCATGTAGGTGAGATGGCGCTCGAGCGCGAGATCGGGGCAATCGAGCTGCAGCAGGAAGCCGTGGCGGGTGATCGCCTGGTATTCGACCTTGAGCGCCTCGGCCAGCGCCGCGAGATAGGCGTCCTCGCTGTCGTAATGCTGGTTCAGCACCGCCGCGGCGACGATGCCGGGCGACGGCGCGGTGAGGAACGGCTCGGCAAAGGCATTGCCGGTTTCGTCGAGCGCGGCGCGGAAATCGCGGCACTCGCTCTCGATCGGTGCGGGGTCGAGATAGCGCACCGCGCCGATCGCCTTGGGCGGCGCGAAATGGCTGACCGCCTCTCTGCCGGCGATCTGCTGCTCCATCGCCGCTTTGAACAGGGGATAGCGCTCGACATCGCCGCGCGGCGAGCGCCGCCAGCTGCCGCCCAATCCGCTCAGGCGATGGCGCAGATAAAGGAAGAAGCTGTCGCGCTGCTGCTCGCCGTTATTGCCGATGTCGATGCCGCAGGCGATCTGCTGGCGCACGACCGCGCTCAGCGCCTGCCGGCCGGCTTCCGCCAGCGCCGCCGCATCGACGCTCTCGCCCTGCGCGCGGCGGGCATAGAGCCGGGTGAGCGCTGCCGGCCGCGGCAAGCTGCCGGTATGCGTCGTCAGGATGCGCTCGGCGCTGCGCAGCATGCGGCCCTCCCCGCCAATCACTTTACCGCGCCGGCACCGCCGGGCAATCCCCTGCCCTCACCGGCCCGCCGCGTGCTGCGTGAAGAAGGCGCGGATTTCGCGGCAGGCGAGGTCCGGC
Organism: Allostellaceae bacterium; assembly: GCA_035509275.1. Classification (GTDB taxonomy): domain Bacteria; phylum Pseudomonadota; class Alphaproteobacteria; order ATCC43930; family CGMCC-115725; genus DAHUYF01. The sequence continues at coordinate 14,344 of DATJLU010000207.1, forward strand.
TTCTCGTAATGGACGAAATGGCCGGCCTCGGGCACGGTGCTCACCACGAGATTGCTGAAGTACTCGCCCAGCCGGTCGGTCCATTCGCTTTTCAGCACGCGATCGCTTTCGCCCCAGAGGACGCGCGTCGGCAGCGCGATCTGCGAGGGCGGCACCTCGCCGCGCATCACCGCGAGCCGCGCCCGATGCGCCGAGATGTACCAGTTGAAGCCGCCTTGGAGATTGCCGGGCTTCATGAAATTGTCGACCCAGGCGTCGAGATCGGCGTCGAAGGCGTGGGGATCATGCGCCCAGTGGCTGAGGAAATGGTGGAAGTAGAGCCGGCAGGCCTCGCGCGAGCTGCCGACCAGCGCCGCCGCCCAGGGCTGCTGATGAAAGGACTGGTACCAGATTTCGCCGAGATGCCCCGGCGCCGCCCAACGCGCGCCGATGCCGGGATAGGGACAGTTGAAGAAGAAGAGCGCGGAGAGCCGCTCGGGATGCTGGCGCGCCAGGCTTTGCGCGGCATAGGCGCCGACATCATGCGCGACGATGCCGGCGCGGGCGAGGCCGAGCCCGTCGAGCAGCGCCAGCATATCCGCCGCATGGACATCGGCCCCGGCTTCGGCGGACGGGCCGCGCGCCGGCTTGTCGCTGTCGCCGAAGCCGCGCAGATCGGGCGCGATGACATCGAAGTCGCGCGCCAGATCGGGGATGCATTTGCGCCAGACCCGGCAGAATTCCGGCCAGCCATGCAGCAGCAGCAGCGGCGCGCCACGGCCCTCGCGCCAGTAATGGAGGCGGATGCCGTTCGCCGTGATGAAGCGCGAGGTGAAACTGGTCATCGCCGACTCCCATCAAGCGCAAGGTCTGCGGCCTCTCACAGGGCGGCAAAGACGCGCAACAGCTTGAGCGCGGCGCAAGCCGCGCCAAAGCCGTTGTCGATGTTCACCGCGACAACGCCCGGTGCGCAGGAGGCGAGCGCGCTGTGCAAGGCCGTCATCCCACCGGCCGCAACGCCGTAGCCGACCGAGGTCGGCACGGCGATCACCAGCCCCGGCACCTGGCCGGCGACGACGCTGAACAGCGCCCCCTCCATCCCGGCGGCGACGATGACCACGCGCCAGGCGGCGATCTCGTCGAGGCGCTCGAGCAGCCGCCACAGCCCGGCGACGCCGACATCGCCGATCAGCGGCGACGCGACGCCATTGAACGCAAGGGCACGTTGCGCCTCGACGGCGACGGGCATGTCGGACGTGCCGGCGCAGACGATGCCGACCCGCGCCGGCACCGCCTGCGGCAGGCCATGGTCCAGCACGGCAGTCCGCGAGAGCGGATCGAAGTCGAGCCGGCGCTGCGCCCCGGCATCGAGCTCGGCAAAACGGCTGGCGTCGAGCTTGGTGAAAAACAGCGATTGGCGGCGCTCCTCGGCCAGCGCCAGGATCCGGCCGATCTGCGCCGCCGTCTTGCCCGCGCAATAGACCGCTTCGGCGACGCCGATGCGGGATTGGCGCTGCCAGTCCGGTGTAATCCC
>DATJLU010000208.1:0-8742 GCA_035509275.1 Allostellaceae bacterium
GCCGCGCGAGACCATCCGCTCGAGGAAGTCCTGATGCTTCTTCTCGGTGTCGGAGTCCTTCTTCGACCCGAAGCTGATCACCGGCAGCAGATCTTCAACCTGCGAGAACATGCGCTTCTCGATCACTTCGCGCAGCTTCTCATAGGAGGTCCAGGCCGGGTTCCGGCCGCTGTTGCCGGCGCGGGTACGCAGCGCGAACTTCACCACCTCGTTGCGGAAGTCCTTGGGATTGGCGATTCCCGCAGGCTTCTCGATCTTCGAGAGTTCCTGGTTCAAGAGCTCGCGATCCATGAGCTGCCCCGTATCCGGGTCCTTGTAGTCCTGATCCTCGATCCAGGCGTCGGCGTACGCTACGTAGCGATCGAACAGGTTCTGGCCGTAATCGCCATAAGACTCGAGATAGGCCTTCTGAATCTCGTTGCCAATGAATTCCGCATAGCGCGGCGCGAGCTCGGCCTTGATATAGGTCAGGAGCTTCTTCTCGTTTTCCTCGGGGAACTGCTCGCGGCGGATCGACTGCTCGAGCACGTACATGAGGTGCACGGGATCGGCCGAGACCTCTTGCGTGTCGTAGTTGAAGGTGCTCGACAGCACTTTGAAGGCAAAGCGCGTGGAGAGTCCCTCCATGCCTTCGTCGACGCCGGCCGCGTCGCGATATTCCTGCACCGTCTTGGCGCGCGGATCGCTGTCCTTGAGGCTCTCGCCGTCATAGGCGCGCATCTTGGAGTAGAGGTTAGAATTCTCGTGCGGCTTCATGCGCGACAGCACATGGAAGCGGGCGAGCATGTCGAGCGTGCCGGGCGCGCAGGGCGATGCGGCGAGCTCGCTGTTGGCGAGGAGCTTCTCGTAGATCTTGCGTTCCTCCTGCGCCCTGAGGCAGTAGGGGACCTTGATCACGCAGATGCGGTCGATGAAGGCTTCGTTGTTGCGATTGTTCTTGAAGGTCTGCCACTCCGCCTCGTTCGAATGCGCGAGGATGATGCCCTGATAGGGGATGGCGCCGATATTCTCGGACCCGATGTAGTTGCCTTCCTGCGTCGCGGTCAGCAGCGGATGCAACATCTTGATCGGCGCTTTGAACATTTCGACGAATTCGAGAATGCCTTGCGTCGTGCGATTGAGGCCGCCGGAGAAGGCATAGGCGTCGGCATCGGCCTGGCTGAAGAACTCGAGCTTGCGGATGTCGACCTTGCCGACCAGGCTCGAGATGTCCTGGTTGTTCTCATCGCCCGGCTCGGTCTTGGCGATGCAGATCTGCCGCAGCCGCGAGGGATGGAGCCGCACGACGGTGAATTTGGAGACGTCGCCGCCGAACTCGTCGAGGCGCTTCAGCGCCCAGGGCGAGGCGAGGCCGGTGAGGCGCCGTTTGGGAATGCGATAGCTGCGCTCGAGCGTGTCGCCCATGCGGAGGGGATCGAAGAGGCCGAGCGGGCTTTCGAAGACCGGGCTCACCTCTTTGCCCGCCTTCAGCACATAGATCGGCATCTTTTCCATCAGCAGCTTCAGCCGCTCGGCGAGCGACGATTTGCCGCCGCCCACGGGGCCCAAGAGGTAGAGGACCTGCTTGCGCTCCTCGAGGCCCTGCGCCGCATGGCGGAAATAGCCGACGATGCGCTCGATCGTCTCTTCCATGCCGTAGAAATCGGCAAAGGCGGGATAGACCCGCATGCTCCGGTTCATGAAGATCCGACCCAAACGCGGGTCGTGGCTGGTATCGACGATCTCTGGCTCGCCTATAGCGGCCAGCATCCTTTCGGCGGCACTGGCGTACGCCATCGGTTCGCGCGCGCAAGACTTGAGATAATCCTCCAGGGTCATCTCAGTCTCTTTCTGACTGTCGTACAGTTTTGCAAAGAGACCGAACAGATTATCCTGAGAAATCATTCTCCACCTCGCCCTAGACACCGCAAATTCTTTGCGGGACTGATACAAAACTTTACGCGTTGCATGTTAATTAACCATTAACGGCACCGGGGTATTTCGGTTCGACTTCCACATGACCGGTCAGCACCTTGGAAACAGCCCCTTCTTTGCGGCGGTTCCAGCCTCAGCCGCGCCCTCCCGCGCTCATGTGAGCGAGGTGGCATCCGTTGGACGGGTATGCAAGGTTGATGCCCACCATTGCCCCTGCCGACGGCATGGGACGGAGATTGGGGGTGACGACTCCGGCAGCCTAAGCGCATCCGCTCTTGGTCTGCTCCTCTACAACGGTGCCGGCGCGCCTGACGCCGACACAACGACGCTCAGGATCGCCAAAAAAACCGGCGAAGTCTAAGGCTCGTGTCAAAAAGTTTGGCATGCCTATCAAAAAAGCACGGTTTTGCGCGGGCGCCAAAATGTCGCAGCGCAACATCAGTTCGATGAGAATGCAAATCTATGGGTGAATGCGACGCTTCGCTGCGCAATCAGCGGCGAATCGGCTCCTCGTGCCACTCTTCCGCGCTGGCGCCGGCAAGCGCTTGCACGCGCTCTTCGTCTGCGGCCAGCTCCTTGGCCGAGCCGGAATAAACGATGGCGCCATCATCAAGCACATAAGCATCATCGGCGATGGCGAGACTCATGCGCGCATTCTGCTCGACGAGCAGCACCGAGATGCCTTCGCTGCGCATCTGCTCGACGACGCGGAACACTTCCTTGACGACGAGCGGCGCCAAGCCCTGCGACGGCTCGTCGAGCATCAGCAGCCGCGGATTGAGCAGCAGCGCGCGGCCGATCGCGAGCATTTCCTGCTCGCCGCCCGAGAGTTGCCGGCCGCGGTTGTTGCGCCGCTCCTGCAGCCGCGGAAAGAGCTCGAAGACGCGCTCGACCGACCACGGGCCCGGGCGCTCGATCGGCACTTTGAGATTTTCTTCGACGCTGAGATTGGGAAAGATGCGGCGTCCCTCGGGAACATAGCCGACGCCGAGTCCGGCGATGCGGAAGCTCGGCCAGCGCGTCGTTTCCGCGCCGAAGACGGTGATCCGCCCCTCGCGCGCCGGCGTCAGTCCCATCAGGCTGCGCAGCGTCGTCGTCTTGCCCGCGCCGTTGCGGCCGAGCAAGGTGGTGATGCGCCCCTCGGCGATCTCGAGGCTGACGCCGTGCAGGATGTGGCTTTTGCCGTAGAAGGTGTGGAGGCCTTCGGCCTTGAGCGCCACACCATTCGAGCCATTGGCGCCGCTCATGCCGCTTTGCCCAAATAAGCGGCTTGAACGGCCTCGTTGGCGGCAATCTCCGCCGGCGTCCCCTCGGCGAGCAGCCGGCCTTGATCGAGCACGCTGATGCGATCGGCGAGATGAAAGACGACGCGCATATCGTGCTCGATGAGCACGATGGTACGCTTGCTGTCGCGGTGGAGGCGGCGGATCAGCTGGGTGATCTCGTAGGTTTCCTGGTCGCCCATGCCTGCCGTCGGCTCGTCGAGCAGCAGCAGGCGGGGCTTCAAGGCGAGCGCCATGGCGATTTCGGCGGCGCGCTGATCGCCATGCGACAATTCGCCGACGAGTCGTCCGCCCTTTTTCTCGATGCCGGCCAGCGTCAGGATTTCATCGACCGTGTTGCGCACCTCCGCCGCGGCGCTGCGGCTGAGCCAAGGGCGGAGACGATAGCCGGCGGCCACCTCGACGCTGATCTGCACATTCTCGGCGACGCTGAGCTCGGGAAAGATCTCGGTGATCTGGAACGTCCGCGCCATGCCGAGGGCGACGCGCTTGTGTGCCGGCACGCGCGTCACATCCATTCCGTCGAACGCGATCGTGCCCGCTGTCGGCGGGAAGAAGCCGCTGATGAGATTGAAGAAAGTCGTCTTTCCGGCGCCGTTTGGGCCGATCACGGCGCGGAGCTCGCCGGCTTCGACCGTGAGCGACACATCGCGCACGGCGACGAGGCTGCCGAAAGCCTTGGTGACGCTGCGGACCTCGAGAACGCTCATCCCTGGCTCCGCCGCTGCAGGAAGCCGAGGAGGCCGCGTGGGAAGAACAGCACCACGAGGACGAAGAGCAGGCCGATGAACGACATCCAATTGACCGTCATGCTCGAAATGTAATCTTGCAGGACGACGAAAACGGCGGCGCCGAGCAGCGGACCCCAGAAGATGCGCATGCCGCCCATGACGGTCATGATCACGATCTCGCCCGACAGCGAATAATGCAGGCCGAGCGGATCGGCGAAATTGTTGAGCAGCGCGTAGAGCGTGCCGGCGAGCGCGGTGAAGAAGCAGGAGATGGAGAAGGAGAGCCAGATATGGCGCTCCACCGGGATGCCCAAAAACCGGGCACGGCGCTCATTTTCGCGGATGGCGATGAGCGTGCGGCCGAAGGGCGAGCGCAGCAGCAATCCCATGGCCGCCACCGCCACGGCGAAGACCGCGAGCAGAAAATAGTAGAAGACATTGCCGCCATCGGTGATGTCGACAAGCCAGGGACCGAGATGGATCGGCGCCCGCTGGAAGCCGCGCAGCCCGTCGAAGCCGCCGGTCAGGTCGTTCCAGCTATAGGCGATGTAGTAGCAGATCTGGCCGAAGGCGATGGTCACCATGGCGAAATAGACGCCGCGCCGGCGAACGATGAGCAGGCCGAACAACGTGCCCGCGACGCCGCCCAGCAGAGTGCCGAGCAGCATGGCGAGCGGCGTGCTGGCGGCCAGAAATTTGAGCGAGAGCCCGGCACCGTAGGCGCCGAGGCCGAAATAGGCGGCATGGCCGAAACTCATGACGCCGGTGAAGCCGAGCAGCAGGTTGAAGCCGATCGCCGCCAGCGCCAGCACCAGGACGCGTGCGGCGAGCGCGGTGTAACCGCCGAGCAGCGGCAGCCAGAGCGGCGCCGTGAGCAGCACCAGCCAGACGGCGATGAGCGGCAGCCAGCGGCTCTCGCCCGGACGCTTGACGGCGTCGATGACCGCGGCGCTGTTCACGTCATCATTCCTTCTTCACCCAAGAGGCCGCGCGGCCGCAACAGCAGCACCACCGCCATGATGACGTAGATGACTGCCTCGCTGGCCGAGGGGTAGAACACCGTCGTGACGGCGGCGGCGACGCCGATCAGCAGGCCGCCGAGCAGGGTCCCGGTCAGGCTGCCGACGCCGCCGACGATGATGGCGATGAAGCTCGGCATCAGCAGATCATCGCCCATATTGGGATTGAGGCCGATCTGGCCGGCGGCGAGCACGCCGCTCAACCCCGCCAGCAGCGATCCCAGCGCGAAATTGAAGGAGCGCAAAAGCCGCACATTGACGCCGAGCGCCGCCACCGTATCGAGGTCGAGCGTACCCGCGCGGATGCGCATGCCAACCCGGCTAAAGCGCAGAAAGGCGAACAGCCCGGCCACGGCGATGATCACGATCGCGACCATGAAGATGCGATACCAGGTAATGAAGAAGAGATTGGCGCTGAGCGGCTGCGCCATGACCTCCGGTATCCCGAGCGGCAGCCCGTTCGGCCCCCAGATATAGCGGCACACATCCTGGATGATGAAGGCAAGGCCGAAGGTCAGCAGCAGGCTGTAGACGGGATCACGGCCATAGACGCGGCGGATCATCAGCCGCTCGATGATGAAGCCGAACAGCGCGGCCACCAGCGGCGACAGCAACAGCGCGCCCCAGAAGCCGGTGTAGGGGGAGATCACGAAGGCGATATAGCCGCCAAGGGCAAGGAAATTGCCATGGGCGAAGTTGATGACGTTGCTGAGGTTGAGGATGAGCGACAACCCCAACGCCATCAGCACGTAAAAGGCGCCGATGATCAGCCCGTTGGTTACGTTGTAGAGTACGAGTTGCAGCATCGGCCACTCTCCGCTGAGCTCTCGACCCGCTGCGGCGCGCGCGCCGCAGCGGGGATGCCTGTCGATAATGTCAGGCCGCGGGGTGGGTCATCTTGCAGCCGGTGTCTTCCACCGTGCCGGCGGCCTGCTCTCCCGGGACCAGCGCCGAAGCGGTGAAGACGTTGTCCGGATTGCCCTGCGGTGGATGGACTTCGCCGACGAAGATATTGGGCATGAGCTCATGGTCGCCGGCGCGGTAGAAGGTCTTCCCGGGCTGCAGCGCGACATCGGGCGGCAGCTCCAGGCCTTCCATCGCGACCGAGAGCTTGGGTCCGGCGAGCGATTTGGCCTTGTCCGCCCCAAGTCGCACCGAATGCACCGCGACATAGCCGAACCAGTGGCGGGCGCTGGGCGTCTTGCCCGTCGCCTTGCGCATGCCGGCGACGAAATCGGCGACATGCGGCACGTTGGGCTGGTTCCACCACCACTCCATCACCCACCAGCCGGCTTGCGCGTCCGCCGGCACCGATTTGATGCTCTCGAGCTCGTAAAGCGCGCCGCCCAGCCCCATGGATTTTCCCATGCCGAACTGCGTGAACTGCTTCATGCAGTCGATCTGCGCGAGGCCGCCCATATTGTTCAGCAGTACGTTGGGCTGATAGGCCTTGGCCTTGATCAGCGTCGCCGAGAAATCCGAGGTATTGATCGGCAGCATGTCGCCTTCATAGGTGCCGCCGGCCTTCTTCAGATTCTTGATGAAGGCGTCCTGGAGGGTATGGCCGTAGGCGTAGTCGGGCGTGATGAAGAACCACTTCTTGCCGAACTTCTTCACCAGCTCCGGCGTGATCGCGGCCGCATCCATCGAGGTCGTGTTGCAGATGCGGAAGACGTTCCATTTGCAATCGGTTCCGGTGATCGGATCGGTATGGCCGCCGGGGACGATGTGGAAGACCTTCTTCTCGTTGGTCACCTGCGACATCGCATAGGCGATGCCCGAATTGACGTCGCCGAAGATCACGTCGACCTGGTCCCGGTCGATGAGCTTGCGCGTCTTCTGGACGCCGGTGCCGACATCGTTGGCGGAGTCCTCAACCAGCAGCTCGACTTGACGCCCGAGGATGCCGCCTTTGCCGTTGACCTCGGCGACGGCGTATTTGGCGCCTTCGACCTCGCTCTGCGCCAGGGCGGAGAGGATGCCGGTCAAAGGATCGACCATGCCGATCTTCACCGTCGCTTCGCCGCGCGCCTGAATGATGAAGGGCGATGCCACTTGCAAGGCGCCGATCGCGGCGCCCGCTTTGAGGATGTTGCGGCGCCCTACAGACCGGTTCCAATGCGCGGATTTCATTTAGATTTTCCTCCCTGTTGAGCCGCTTCGCCGAAGCCGCGGCTACCTTAAGATTGAAATTAGTTGCAGCAGTCTTCCTTAGCGGCTCGCCGTTGTCGACCATAAAATGGTGAACTTCCTGTCATGTGGTGCCCTTAGCTGCCGATCCGCACCGTCTCAGTGAGGCTGCGAAGACAGGCGATCACGCTTAAGGGTGTGATCCGGCCGGTCCTCGGATTCTCGGGCGAGGGGACGTTTTCGATGGTCATCGAGAGGTGAACGCTGTCGGCCTCCACTTCGATGCGGTGCGTATTGCGCTCGATGCCCGGGTCGGCCCAGATCTCGAGCCGGGTGCGGTCGGGGCCGATGCCCGCCAGCGCCAAGGCGGCGGCAACATTGACATTGGCGGGAAAGCCGCGGACGCCGTCGCGCGCCGCCCCTTCGAAGAGTTTCAGCGGACGATCGAGGCCGGCGAGCGACAGGCCGCGCTCGACCAGATAAGGCGCCCCGGCGAGGCCTGCCGGCGGCTTCCGGGTCACCAGCGTGACCGAGCGAATCTCGCCTTCGGCCGCGGCGCGGACGGCGTCGAGTCCGAGCAGCGCGCCGGTCGGCACGATGATGCGCGCGCCGCCGCGCTTGGCGCGCTCGATCAAATCCGGGTGGTCGAGGAGCGCGCCGACGCTGAGCGGCAGGAAGAGGCGGCCGGCATCGAGCGTCGGCTCCGCAATCGCGCGGAATAAAGCGGAAGGGAGGCTCTCGACGATGATGTCGGCGTTTTCGGCGAGCGCGGCGAGCGGGACGATCGGCACCGCGATCCCGAGCGGGCGCAGCCGCGCCGCGGCGCGGTCGGGGTTGCGCGCCGACACGGCGGCGAGGCTGAGCCCGGGCAGCCCCGCCGCGAGGCGGCGCGCCACGGGCAAGCCGACGGCGCCGAGCCCGCCGAGCGCGACGCGCAGGGTCTTGTCAGCTGCTGCCCTCATGGGCCAAAACCTCCGCAACATCGCTCGGCGCAGCATCGCAAGGCGAATCGGCTTTGCCAAGCGCTGCCCGGGCGACTTCAATAGACGCTGCCGCGATGGGCAGCCACGGGCGGGGACGCATGAGCGAGACCCAGGACTTCACCGGCACGATGCCGGTCATCGAGCGCCATCGCTTCGAGACCGGGCGCTTGGCCGAGTGGATGGCGCAGCATGTCGAGGGCTTTCGCGGCACGCTCGAGGTCGAGCAGTTCCGCGGCGGGCAGTCGAACCCGACCTTCCGCCTCACCGCCGGCGGCAAGCGCTACGTGCTGCGCCGCAAGCCGCCGGGCAAGCTGCTCAAGATGGCGCACATGATCGAGCGCGAGTTCCGGGTCTTGAAGGCGCTCGAGGGCGTCGGATATCCGGCGCCGCGCGCGCTCGCGCTCTGTGAGGACGACAGCGTCATCGGCACCGCCTTCTATCTGATGACGTTCGTCGACGGGCGCGTCCTCTGGAACCCGGCCTTGCCGGAGCTCGAGCGCGAGGATCGCGCCCGGATCTACGACGCGATGAACGAGGGCCTCGCCAGGCTGCATACAATCGACGTCGCGGCGGCGGGCCTGTCGGATTACGGCAAGCCCGGCAGCTATTACGCCCGCCAATATCAGCGTTGGTCCGATCAGTACCGGATGAGCGAAACGGAAAAGATCGAGGACATGGAGCG
>DATJLU010000209.1:0-5996 GCA_035509275.1 Allostellaceae bacterium
GCCTATCGCGTCGAGCTCGACGTCGATGCCGGTGCCGGGCCGCGGCGCTTCACCCTCTATTTCATTCCGCCGCGCAGCGGCGAGATCGGGGAGAAGGACCGGGACCACCCGATGATGACGCCGCGGCTTTGCGCCGGAGCCACCGTCACGCCGGGACAGAACCGGTGCGCCAAGGTGCCGGGAGCGCGCGTCCTTTATTTCGGCGCCGACCAGCCGCGCATCGTCGGCGAGGCGCTCATTCCCTGGCACGCCATCGGGCTGCAGGGGCCGCCGGCGAGCCGCCGCATCCGGGTCGAGGTCTCGTCCTCGGCCTGGTTCCGCTCGCGCTGGATGTCGCTCTCGGGCTTGTCGCCCGAGGCGGGCTCGGCCGCTCCGGACCGCTGGTCCGTCCTGCGCCTCGCGCAAAAGTGAAGGCGCTCCGCGGCGAGAACCGAACATTCCAGAGGGCCAACGAGGTCGAACGAGTCGATCGCACGCTGCACGAATTGAACGACTGCACGATAGCAGAGCACGATCGACGAGCGGGTGAGCGTCGTTGTGACTCTGACCTACTATTTGGAGCGCTGATCAAAAGCGAGTGATCGGAGCCGCCCCGCCGGGGGTAGCCGGGCTCGTCCAGCACAGCGCAAAAAGGATGCGCCCCGCAGCGTGGGGGGACAGGCCGCGGGGCGCTGGAGACAAGTCACGCAGCCGCTTTAAGGCTGCACTTTGAGAACGCCCCGGCTGCGTCGAGGTTCCGCAGAAAAACCCCGGAGCGCGCGGCCCGGAGCAGCGGCGCCGCTCGGCTCAATAGGCCTCTTGCGCGAAGATCGGATCGATGCGGCCACCCCAGCGCGTCGCGAAATCATCGAGGAGCCGGTCGGCGGCGGTGCGGCCGGAATCGGCGATCTCGGCGAGTGGCTCGAGGAAGTGACTTTCGTCCTGGCCGGTACTGTCGAGCCGCCGGCGCCGTCCGAGGCCAGCGCGGGCGAGAGCCACCACCTTGACGGCGAGATCGCGCACCGTGCCGTCGCGGAACGGCGTCTTGAGGCCGAGGCGCGGCACCTCCAGGCGCAGCCGCTCGCGCTCCTCGAGCGTCCAATCGGCGACAAGATCGCAAGCGCCGTCGAGCGCGGCGCGGTCGTAACAGAGGCCGGTCCACAGCGCGGGTAGCGCGCACAGCCGATGCCAAGGACCGCCATCGGCACCGCGCATTTCGATGTAGCGCTTGAGGCGGACCTCGGGAAAGACGGTGGTGAGATGGTCGTTCCAGTCGCTCATGCTGGGTACTTGGCCGGGCAGCGCCGGCAGCCTTCCGGCGAGGAAGTCGCGGAAGGATTGCCCGGCGGCGTCGAGATACTGCCCGTTGCGGTAGACGAAATACATCGGCACATCGAGCATGTATTCGACATAGCGCTCGAAGCCGAAGCCGGGCTCGAACACGAACGGCAGCAGCCCCGTCCGATCCGGATCGACGTCGGTCCAGACATGATTGCGGTAGCTGAGATAACCGCTCGGCTTGCCCTCGACGAAAGGCGAGTTGCCAAACAGCCCGGCGACGACCGGCTGCAGCGCGAGGCTCATGCGCATCTTGCGCACCATGTCGCTCTCGCTGTCGAAGTCGAGATTGACCTGCACGGTGCACGTGCGCAGCATCATGTCGAGCCCGAGCTTGCCCTTGGTCGGCATGTAGCGGCGCATGACGGCGTAGCGGCCCTTCGGCATCCACGGCACATCCTCACGCCGCGCCGTCGGATGGAAGCCCAGCCCCAGCACGCCAAGGCCGAGCTCGCTGGTCACCGCGCGCACCTGCCGGAGATGCTCCGTCACTTCTTGACAGGTCTGATGCAGCGTCTCGATCGGCGCGCCCGACAGCTCGAACTGACCGCCCGGCTCGAGCGAGATCGCGCCACCCTCCTCATTGCCGAGGCCGACGAGATTGTCGCCGTCCTGCACCGGCTTCCAGCCGAAACGCATCAGCCCTTCGAGCAGGGCGCGGATGCCGTCCTTGCCGCCATAGGCGACGGTGCCATGGTCTTTGACGCGGAAGACGAACTTCTCATGCTCGGTGCCGATGCGCCATTGCGCCGGCGGCTTGGCGCCGGCGGCAAGGTACTCGACGAGCTGCCGCTTGTCGGTGATCGGCGCACCGCCGGAGTGCGATGGAGCAGACACGGTGCAAAACCCCCGATCCCCTGGTCATGACGAACGATCATCGGCGTCAGCGCCGGAGCGGCGCAGACCAATCGCCAATGAAAGCTTGCAGCACGGCCAACGCCGCCAATGCCGCAGTGTCGGCGCGCAGCACGCGCGGGCCCAAACCGACGGGTGAAACAAAGGGAAGTTTACGAAGGGCGTCAAGTTCCGTTTCGGCGAAGCCGCCCTCCGGCCCGACCAGGACCGCCCAGGGCCCAGGGGCGGCATGGCGCAGGGTCTCGGCGATGGGCGGCGCAGCCCCGCTCTCGTCGCATAGCAGCAATCGACGCGGCGCGGGCCAGCGCGCCATGAGCCGTAACAACGACTCGGGTTCGGCCAGCTCGGGCACCGAAAGCCGCTCGGTCTGCTCCGCCGCTTCGATGGCGTTCGCGCGCAGCCGGTCGAGATTGACGCGCTCGACCATGGTGCGTTGCGTCAGCACCGGATGAAGCACCGCGACGCCGAGCTCGGTCGCCTTCTCGACGAGGAAATCGATGCGCCCGCGCTTGATCGGCGCAAAGAGCAGCCAAAAATCGGGCGCGGCTTGTTGCAGGCGGTGCTGCTCGTACAGCGTCACCGAGCACCAGCCCTTGCCGACGCCGTCGATGCGGCCGAGCCACTCCCCGTCGCGCCCATTGAACAGCGCGAGCGCCGCGCCCTTCTCCAGCCGCAACACCGTTTTCACATAATGCGCCTGCGACGGCGGAAGGCCGATCGAGAGGCCGCCGGCGAGATCGGTGGTGACGTAGAGGCGGGTTTTTGCGGCAGTCATGGATGGGCTTGGCCGTGACGCGGGCGGCGGGCAAGATGGCGCCGCTGCGGAGAGTAGCCGATGATGATGACGGCCGACATGGCGATGCCGCCCCCTTCCCCGCCCCTGCCGCGATGAGCGACATCCGCAGCGGCGACTGGGCGGAGCGTTACGCGCCGCCCGCGCTCCTCCCCTATATCCGCCTGGCGCGGCTCGACCGGCCGATCGGCACCTGGCTGCTGTTGTTTCCGGGTTGGTGGGCGATCGCGCTGGCGGCGCCGGGCTGGCCGGATTGGCGCCTCATCGCCCTCTTCGGCATCGGCGCGGTCGTGATGCGCGGCGCCGGCTGCACCTTGAACGACATCATCGACCGCGATTTCGACGCGCGCGTCGCGCGCACGCGGACGCGGCCGCTGCCGAGCGGAGCGGTGTCGCTGCGCCAGGCGGCGCTCTTTCTTGTGGCCCAGCTCGCGCTCGGCGCCGCCGTGCTGGCGAGCCTCGACCGTCTCGCCGTGCTGCTGGGGCTCTTCGTGCTGCTGCTGGTCGCGACCTATCCGCTGATGAAGCGCGTCACCTATTGGCCGCAATTCTTCCTCGGGCTCAACTTCAATTGGGGCGCGCTCATGGGCTATGCGGCGGCGAGCGGGCGGCTCGACGCCGCGGCGCTCTGGCTCTATCTCGGCGGCATCGCCTGGACCCTGGGCTACGACACCATCTATGCCCATCAGGACAAGGAGGACGACGTGCTGATCGGCGTCAAGTCCTCGGCGCTGGCGCTGGGCGCGCGCACGCGGCCCTGGCTGTTCGCGTTCTACGCCGCCGCCGCGGCGCTCTGGGCCGAGGCGGGCGCGGCGGCGGCGATGCGCTGGCCGTTCTATCTCGGCCTCGGCGCGGCGCTGCTGCAGCTGCTCTGGCAAGCGGCTCGGGTCGACATCGACGATGCCGCCGACTGCCTCGCCAAGTTCCGCTCCAACCGCTGGACCGGCTGGCTGCTGCTCATCGGCATCATCGCGGCCCATGTTGTCTGAGCCCGCCGCCTTCATCCGCGCCAACACAGCGGTCGCCGCGCCACCGCTCGTACCGGAGATCCGCCTCCATCTCGCCACCGAGATCACGCCGCTGTGGCAGGCGACGGAAGCCGTGCTCGACCGCACGCAGCTGCCGCCGCCCTATTGGGCCTTCGCCTGGGCGGGCGGCCAAGCCCTGGCGCGCCACATCCTCGACCATCGCGGCCTCGTGCGCGGCCGGAGCGTGCTCGATTTCGGCGCCGGCTCGGGGCTGCTCGCGCTGGCGGCGGCGCGCGCCGGCGCGGCGCGAGCCGCTGCAGCGGAGATCGATCCCTTCGCCGCCGCCGCCATCGCCCTCAACGGCGCGCTCAATCGCCTCGAGGTCGCGGTGATGAGCGAGGATGTGATCGGCCGCTTCCCGCCGCCCTGGCAGGTCGTGCTGGTGGGCGACATGTGCTACGAGCGGCCGCTTGCCGAGCGGCTCACGCTCTGGCTCCGGCAGCTCGCCAGCGCCGGCGCGCTGGTGTTGCTCGGCGATCCCGGCCGCGCCTATCTGCCGAAAGCGGGGCTCGTCGAACTCGCCCGCTACACCGTACCGACGCCGCTCGATCTCGAAGACCGGACGACGCGCGAGGGCGTGGTGTGGCGGCTCACCGGCGACACGATCCCAGAAGAGCCCGCACCATGAGCTACACGCTGACCGAAATCGCGGCGGCGGGCTATCGCTCGCTGCGCGCCATCCGCTTTCCGCTGCGCCGTCTCAGCGTTTTCGTCGGCGCCAATGGCGCCGGCAAGACCAATCTCTACCGCGCGCTGCAGCTCATCCAGGCCGCTGCCGCGGGCCATCTCTCGCGCGCGCTGGCCGCTGAAGGCGGCATGGACTCGGCGCTTTGGGCGGGCAAGCGCCAGGCGCGCAAACCGCCGCGGATCAAGCTCATGGCGGCGCTTGGCGATGCCGATGGCAGTGATGCCCCGGCGCTCGCCTATTCCTACGCGATCGAGATCGGCCTCCGGGCATGTACCGAAGCGGCCTTCGCGGTCGAGCCGCTGATCAAGGAGGAGACGCTCCTGCTGCACCGGGGACCGCGCCAGACCAGCTTGCTCGAACGCCGCGGCCCTGCCGTCTTCGCCCGCGACATCGAAGGCCGCCGCGCCGCGCTCGACCACGAGCTGTTGGCCTCGCAGACCGCTTTGGCGGCGATCGAGGATCCGCCGCGTTTTCCCGATCTGTACATGCTGCGCCGAACCATGCTCGACTGGCGCTTCTATCACGATTTCCGCACCGATCCCGCGGCACCGCTGCGCCGGCCCTGCCTTGCCGTCGCCACGCCGACGCTGTCCTCCGACGCCGCCGATCTCGCCGCCGTTCTCGCCACCCTCGTTTTTATTCGCCAGGACACGCATGATCTCGATCAGGCCGTCACCGATGCGTTTCCGGGCGCTCGGCTCGTCGTACCGGGGCCGGGACGCACCGCATCTTTCGGGATGGTGTTCGCCGAGCATCCGCAGCGCACCTTCGAAGCCGACGAGCTCTCCGATGGAACGCTGCGCTATCTCGGCCTCATGGGCGCGCTCTTGGCCTATCGCCTGCCCGCCTTCATCGCCCTCAACGAGCCGGAAGCGAGCCTCCATCCCGGGCTGCTGCCGCCGCTCGCGCGGCTCATCGCCAAGGCGGCCGAGCGCACGCAGATCTGGGTGGTGACGCATTCCGAGCCGCTCGCCGCCGCGCTGGAAGAGCATGCCGGGGTAAAGCCGATGACCGTGATCAAGCGCGCGGGCGAAACCTGGATCGAGGGATTGCGCCTGGGCGGCGACTTCCGCGACGAGGAAGAATAACCGAGGCTCGAGCCGCAGGCGCGGCGTCGCGGCCGCTAACGCTCGCGCAAGCTGTCCTGCTGATAGCGCAGCAAGGGCGACAGGAGATAATCGATCACCCGCCGCGATCCGGTTTTGATCTCGACCGTCACCGCCATGCCAGGCGACAGATCGACCGGTTTGCCGTCGATCTGCATCTGCGTCTGGTCGAGCGAGACGCGGGCGGCATAGACGAGCTCCTGGCCCTT
>DATJLU010000210.1:0-19710 GCA_035509275.1 Allostellaceae bacterium
GGGATGCGCTTCCTGGAAGGCGGGAAGGCGCGGAATGAGCCAGCGCATGGTGAAGGTGGGAAGCGCCGAGACGCGCAGGGAGGCGCGCGGCCGCGGCCCGAGCCGCAGCCGTTCGGCGGCACTCGCGAGGCGGTCGAGAGCGGCGCCGACCTCGGCGAGGAGCGCGGTGCCGGCCTCGGTCGGCACCGCGTTGCGGTTGCTCCGCACGAAGAGCGGCACGCCCGCCCAGTGCTCGAGCGCCTTGACCTGCCGGCTGATGGCACCCTGGGTGACGTTCAGCTCCTCGGCGGCGCGAGCGAAGCCGCCGAGGCGCGCGGCGGCTTCGAAGGCGCGCAGCGCATTGAGCGGCGGCAGTCGGCGGCCGGTCGGCATGGACATGAGTTTTTCTCACGGCGGCGGTGAAGACAACTCGTTTGTCATCGTCCTGTCACGGTCCTTAATTCAGGGCAGGAGGGTGAGATGACCGCTGTCAGCAACACCACCGGAAGACTCTCTTCGCTGCCTTCGGCATCGGCCAGTAGGCGGGGCGTGCTCGCCGTGGTCTGCGGGGCGCATGCGCTCCATGACGGGCTGACCGATCTCCTCTACGTGCTGTTTCCGATCTGGCAGGGGGCGTTCGGTCTCGACTATGCCGCGGTCGGCGTGCTGCGTGCGCTGGCCGCGGGCACCATGGCTTCGATGCAGGTGCCGGCGGCCACCCTGGGCAAGCGCGTCGGCGGCGCGCTCGTGCTCACGGTCGGCACCGGCATCGTCGGGCTCGCCTATGTCCTGGCGGGGGCGAGTGCCAGCCTCCACAGCCTCGCCTTGGCGCTGGTGCTCGGCGGGATCGGCTTGAGCACGCAGCATCCGATCGCCTCGAGCCTCGTGGCCCGGGCCTATGACGGCAGCCGCTCGCGCGCGGCGCTGGGCACGTACAACTTTGCCGGCGACATCGGCAAGGTGATCGTGCCGGCCACGACCGCGTCGCTGATTGCGTGGATTACCTGGCGGCCCGCCGTCTCGGTGGTCGGCGCGGTCGCACTCGCCGCGGCGGTCGTCATCGCGCTCGCCCTCAACACGCTCCGAAAGCGCGCGGGCGAAGCGGCACCGCCGCCTGACGCCGAGCCGGAACAGGCGCTCGCCGACAGCGAAGCGGCGCCGGCCGGCGCGCAGCGCGGCTTCCGGGTGCTCCTGGCCATCGGCGTCATCGACAGCGCGACGCGGATGGGATTTCTCACCTTCCTGCCGTTCCTGTTGAAGATGAAGGGCGCGGAGCTGCCGACGGTGGGCGTGGCCTTGGCGCTGGTCTTCGCCGGCGGGGCCGCCGGCAAGCTGGTCTGCGGTTTCCTGGGCGCGCGGCTCGGCGTGCTGCGCACCGTCTATCTCACCGAAGGCCTGACCGCCGCCGGCATCTTGGCATTGCTGCCGCTGCCGCTCGGCGCCAGCCTGGCGCTGCTGCCGCTCCTCGGCGTGGCGCTCAACGGCACATCATCGGTGCTCTACGGCACCGTTCCCGAACTCGTCGCCGCCGACCGTCGGGAGACCGCCTTCGGCATCTTCTACACCGGCACGATCGGCGGCGGCGCCTTGTCGCCGATCCCCTATGGCTGGCTCGGCGACATGGTCGGTGTCCACCCGATGATGGCCGTCGTGGCTGTCATCTGCCTGGCGACACTTCCGCTCGCCATCATGCTGCGCCCGGCCTTGGCCACGCGATAACGGGGCCGCCGCATCCGAGGCCGAGCGCGCGGCGACACCCTCGGCACACAAAGAAAGGCCCCGCCGCGGGCGGGGCCAGTCGTTGTCTTGAACCAACACCGGCGCAGCCGGCGCCGAAACCCTTTTGGCAGAAATCAGGCGAGGTCGAAGCGATCGGCGTTCATCACCTTGGTCCATGCCGCCACGAAGTCGGTCACGAACTTCGCTTCCGCGTCGTCGGCGCCGTAGACTTCGGCAAGGGCGCGCAGCGTGGAGTTCGAACCGAAAATGAGGTCGACGCGGCTGCCGGTCCACTTGAGTTTGCCGCTTTTGCGATCGTGTCCCTCGAACACATTTTCATCCGCGGTCGCTTTCCACTCGGTGCTCATGTCCAAGAGGTTCACGAAGAAGTCGTTGGTCAGCATCTCCGGACGAATCGTGAAGACGCCATGCTTCGACTTGCCGTGGTTCGCGCCCAAGACGCGCAGGCCACCGAAGAGAACCGTCATCTCCGGCGCGGTCAGCGTCAGGAGTTGCGCCTTATCGATCAGCAACTCCTCCGGCGTGACGTTGAACTTGGCCTTGAGGTAATTGCGGAACCCGTCCGCGACCGGTTCGAGATAAGCAAAGGACTCCGCGTCGGTTTGCGCCTGCGACGCGTCGGTGCGGCCGGGCGCGAAGGGAACAGTCACGTCGTGCCCGGCTTTCTTCGCGGCCTGCTCGATGGCGGCTGACCCGCCGAGAACGATCAGGTCGGCGAGCGACACCTTCTTGCCGCCGCTCGCGGCGCCGTTGAAGCCCTTCTGGATTTCCGCAAGGGTGTCGACCACCTTGGCCAATTGCGCAGGTTGGTTGACCTCCCAATCCTTCTGCGGCGCCAGACGGATGCGGGCGCCGTTCGCCCCGCCGCGCTTGTCGGAGCCGCGGAAGGTTGCCGCCGAGGCCCAGGCGGTCCCGATCAGGTCGGAGATGGAAAGGCGCGTCGCGAGGATCTTGGCCTTGAGGTCGGCGATGTCCCTCGCGTCGATCAGCTTGTGATCGACCGCCGGAAGCGGGTCTTGCCAGATCAGCTCCTCTTTCGGGACCTCCGGGCCGAGATAGCGGACGCGCGGGCCCATGTCGCGGTGCGTGAGCTTGAACCACGCCCGGGCGAACGCATCGGCGAACTGGTCCGGATGCTCGTAGAAGCGCCGGGAAATCTTCTCGTAGGCTGGATCCATCCGCAGCGAGAGGTCGGTGACCAACATGGTTGGCACGTGACGCTTCGACGGATCGAAGGCGTCCGGAATCGTCGCGGCAGCGCCCTTCGCCCTGAATTGATTGGCCCCCGCCGGGCTCTTTTCGAACTCCCATTCGTATTTGAACAGGTTCTCGAAAAAGCTGTTGCTCCACTTGGTCGGCGTCACGCTCCAGGTGACTTCCGGACCGCCGGTGATCGCGTCTTTGCCTTTGCCGGTGCCGAACCTGCTCGTCCAGCCAAGGCCTTGTTCCTCGATCAGCGCCGCTTCCGGCTCGGGGCCGACCAGCGCGGCATCGCCGGCGCCGTGGGTCTTGCCGAAACTGTGTCCGCCGGCGATGAGCGCAACCGTCTCCTCGTCGTTCATCGCCATGCGCTTGAAGGTCTCGCGAATGTCGACCGCGGCGGCAACCGGATCCGGCTTGAAGTTCGGCCCGTTCGGATTGACGTAGATGAGGCCCATATTCACGGCCGCCAGCGGGTTCTCGAGATCGCGGACGCCGGTGTAGCGCTGGTCGCTCTTAGGATCAGGGAACCAAGCTTTCTCCTTGCCCCAGTAGACGATCTCGTCGGGCTCCCACACATCCGCGCGCCCGCCGCCGAAGCCGAATGTCTTGAAGCCCATGGTTTCGAGCGCGACATTGCCGGCAAGGACCATGAGGTCGGCCCAGGAGATTTTCGAACCGTATTTCTGCTTGATCGGCCACAACAGCCGGCGCGCTTTGTCGAGGTTCGCATTGTCCGGCCAGGAGCCGAGCGGCGCGAAGCGCTGCTGACCCGCGCCCGCGCCGCCACGGCCGTCGCCGATGCGGTAGGTGCCGGCAGCGTGCCACGCCATGCGAATCATCAGCCCGCCGTAGTGGCCGAAATCCGCCGGCCACCAATCCTGGCTGTCCGTCATCAGCGCGGCGAGGTCTTTCTTCAGCGCCTTGTAGTCGAGTTTCTTGAATTCTTCGGCGTAGTTGAAAGCCTTGCCCATGGGATCGGACTGGGGCGAGTTGGCGCGGAGAATCCTCAGGTTCAGCTGATTCGGCCACCAGTCTTTGTTCGACCTCATGCCAACGTTCGTGGTCCCGTGCACCACCGGGCAACCGCCTGCTCTCTTGTCAGCCTCTGCGTCCATGTTTTCCTCCGGTCGGGTTTTCTCTTCGAATGGTTTGAATTCAGCTCAAAGCGCGTCGAGCGCCTTTTGGAAGCGGCCGGCATGCGACTTCCCGGCCTTGGCCAGCGTCTCGAACCAGTCGGCGATCTCGTCGAAGCCTTCCTGGCGGGCGGTGCGGGCCATGCCCGCATACATGTCGGCGTGCTCGTGCGTCTCGCTGGCGATCGCGGCCTTGAGGTTGTCGCCGGTCGAACCGATCGGCTTGCGGGTCCCAGGGTCGCCCGCTTCCGCGAGATATTCGAGATTGCCGTGCGCGTGCCACGTCTCACCCTCGGCCGTCGAGCGGAACACGGCCGCGACATCGTTGAAGCCCTCGACCTCCGCCTTCTCGGCGAAGTAGAGGTAGCGGCGGTTCGCCTGACTCTCGCAGGCAAACGCGTCCTTCAAATTCTGCTCGGTCTCCGTTCCCTTGAGAGAAGGCATGTGCCCTCCTCAGCCTGGTCGGGAAAAGCCGGTGACGGTGAGAACTGTGCGCCCGCCTGCGCCGCGAGTCAATAAACCTTAGAAAATTTCTAATCTGCGGCCGGAGCCGGATCCCGATCGACGCGGATGATCACGTCCACACGGCGGATGACGGCGCCCGCGGGCGGCTTCGGCAGGCCGGAGACAGCGACCTGCTCGCCCGGAATGTCGAGCAGCCGGCCGGTGTCCTCGAAAAAGAAATGGTGATGGTCACTGACGTTGGTGTCGAAATAGGCGCGGCCGGAATGCACCACCACCTCGCGCAGCAGCCC
The DNA here is from genome assembly GCA_035509275.1 of Allostellaceae bacterium. Lineage (GTDB taxonomy): Bacteria > Pseudomonadota > Alphaproteobacteria > ATCC43930 > CGMCC-115725 > DAHUYF01. The sequence continues at coordinate 4,811 of DATJLU010000210.1, forward strand.
TGCCCCGACGAACTGATGCAGCGTATTGTAGACGGTCGCGAGCGACACCCGGACCGCAGCCTCGACCGCTTCGCCGTGCAGCTGCTCGGCGGTGACGTGCCGGTCGGCGTGCTCGAACATGAGCCGGGCCAGCGCCAGCCTCTGCCGGGTCGGCCGCAAATGCGCCGCGCGCAGCAGCTCAAGGGCGTGGGTGAAGGGCCGCGATGGCGTCATGGGGGCCCGGCAAACCGAAACTGAAGGGCGATATCTTAGGCGCGGCCGCCGGCATCGTCAAACCGCGCGGCACGTCGAAGCGGCACTTAATCCGCATGATCCCCTCTGACACGTGCTCGTCGGGCACAGGCCGAAGCTATCGGCGCTGCAATGCGTCCAAGCGATCGGCCAGACGATCGAGCTGCCATTCCCGCGCCAGAGCGCCGGCCCTGCCCCAGCTCGGCGTCTGATGGCGAAGCGGCGGGAGCGGCGCCGATTTGTCCATCGTGGCGATCGAGCGGTAGAGACGCAGCTCTTGCGCCTGGCCGGCGAAGCGGCCGTCCTTGAGCGCTGCCTCGAGGGTTCCGTATTGCCGCAACAGGGCGGCGGCGCCCTTGGGTCCGACCCCTCGCGCGCCCGGCAGCTTGTCCGAGGGATCGCCGCGCAGGGCGATGAAATCGGGCACCTGGCGGGGCTCGACGCCATATCGTTCGCGCACTTCCTCCGGCCCGATGCGGGCCATCTCGCCGCCGCCCAGCGGCTGGAGGATCGTGGTCTTGCGCGAGGCGAGCTGAAAACTGTCGCGGTCGCCGGTCGCGACGATGACCGTGCCGCCCCGGCGCTCCTCCCGCGCAACCGCGGCGGCGAGAAAATCATCGGCCTCGTAGCCGGGCGCCTTGGCACAGGCGAAGCCGCAGGCATGCACGAACTCCGGCAACACCTCGAGCTGCTCGCAGAGCTCCTCGTCGAAGTCGCGCCCGGCCTGGTAACCGGCGAACGCCTGGTGACGATACGTCGGCGCGTCGAGCGTATCCCACCCGACCAGCACGGCGCGGGGATGTATGTCTTCGTAAAAGCGCAGCAGGAAATTCGCGAAGCCGATGATGGCGCCGGCGCCCTTGTTGCCGCGGCGTCGGAGCGTTTTCGGCAGCGCATGATAGGCGCGATGCGCGAAGGAATCGCCGTCGATGACCAGCAGCGGCCGGCTCACGATGGCGGCTCGCGTCCAAGCGCCTGGCGAGACGCGAGCCGCGACTGGCGCGCGGCCCGGTGAGGGTTGATAATCGGGGCGCCTGGATCGCCAAGGGAGGGACCGATGGGCGTGCCGAGGAGGGGAGCCTTGCGCGTTGTGACGGGCGGGTTTGTCGCGGCGCTGGCGCTGATGCCGGCCGCCCGGGCCGCCGAGCCCGGCCATCTGACGGTCATGACCTCGGTGGCGCTGACCGCGGCGCTCGACGAACTGAAGCCGATCTTCGAGCAGCGCACCAACATCAAGCTCACCATCACCTACGGCCTCATCGCCGACCTCAGGAAGCGCGTGCTCGCCGGCGACAGCGCCGACGTGATCATTCTGTCACAGCCGGCGATGGAAGACCTTGAGAAAGCGGGCAAGCTGATGCCGGACAGCCGCGCGACCGTGGCGAGCACGGCCGTGTCGTTGACGGCCCGGGCGGGCGCGCCCAAGCCGGATATCAGCACGGTCGACGCCTTCAAGAAGACGCTGCTCGCGGCGAAATCGATCGTCTATGCCGATCCCGCCAAGGGCGGCGCGAGCGGCGTCTATTTCGCGCACGTGATCGAACGCCTCGGCATCGCCGATCAGCTCAAGAGCAAGACGATCCTGGTGCCGGGCGCGCAATCCGCCGAGGTCGTCGCCAAGGGCGAAGCCGAGCTTGGCGTCGGACAAGCGTCCGAGATCGTGCCCGTGGCGGGCGCGCAACTGGTCGGGCCGCTTCCCGGCGAGCTTGCCAGCACGACGGTGTTCGTCGGCGCCATCGGCGCGGGCGCGACGTCAGTGGATGCGGCAAAGGCGCTCTTTCAATTCCTCGCCAGCCCGGACGCGAAAGCGCGGCTCAGGACGAAGGGGTTCGAGCCGGGGTAGCGGCACGGCCCCCTCACCCTCCCAGCGCTACGCGCTGGGGACAACCCGTTCGATCGCTCTGCGATCGAACCCTCCGGGGCCGACCGCAGAGCGGTCGGCCGGGTTGTCCCTCTCCCGCAAGGGGAGAGGGGATTTTACTTGGTGCTGGAGCCGCTCATCGGCGCTGCTGGGGTCTGCGCCGTTTCGGGCGACGGTGGCACGTTTGCGCCGACGCTCAGCATTCGCACCTTCAACCCATCGCCTTCCGGCGCATAGATTGCGGCAACGTGATTGCGCGTCGTCGCTGCTCCGCCTTCCACGGTCGCATGGACGATGGCCCATGCGCCTCCGTCGCTCAAGGCGTGCGCCTGGTCGACCTTGCCTTCGAACGACTTTATCCCGCCCATGGCTTTGAAGATGGTGGCATAGGCGTCCGCGATTTGCTGCTGACCGGTGAAGACCTTGCCGGTTGCCGCGACGTAGACACCGTCTGGCGTATAGAGTTTGGATAGTGCGGCGGCGTCTTGGCTGCGGAACCCTTGGTCGAACTGCGCCACGACCTTCTCGACCTTTGCCATGGCGTCGGCATCGGTCATCTTATCCTGAGCAAATGCCGGGACTGCCAGAGCGATCGCAGCGACGAGCGGAATAGCGATTACGACGCGCATGGGCGTCCTCCCCGTCTGATTTGATGGTTGGTCAGGCGGTATTTTCGATACCGCCCACTCCATGAAGCCGCTTTTCCGGCGGGGAAATCAACCGAGAAATCGGTGCGGGAATGTGGATGGCGCGCGCTCGGTGGCGCGCGTCCCCTCACCCTCCCAGCGCTACGCGCTGGGCCCCTCCCTCTCCCACAAGGGGAGAGGGGATTCGCGCGTTCGCCTAAGCAACGCGATCGCCCTTTTTGATCTCGATGGTGCGGCTGTCGATGGCGGGGAGCATTTGGGCGGGGTCGCGGGTGACGACCACGTCGATAACCGTCGGGCGGTCGCGCTCGGTGATGCCGGTCGAGAGCGCGGCGGCGAGCTGGGCCGGGTCTTCGACGCGGAGACCGCGGCAGCCCATCGCCTTGGCGATCTCGGCGTAGTTCATCTCCACCAGATCGCTCGACTGGTAGCGCTTGCCGAACATGGCGTGCTGCAGCGCCTTGACGTAGCCCGAGGCAGCGTTGTTGACGACGATGACGGTGAGATTGGCGCCGGCGCGGCGCGCGGTCTCGAGCTCGCCCAGACCCATATTGAAGCCGCCATCGCCGGTCACCGCCACCACCGGACTGTGCGGCGCCGCCAGCGCCGCGCCCATGCCGCCGGGCAGCCCATAGCCGATCGACGCGAGGCCGCGATCGGCGATGTAATGCCGGCCGGCGGCCTTGGTGTCGTAGAGCAGCCCGGTCCAATGCGCGGCGAAGCCGCCATCGGCGACGAGGATGCTGTCCGCCGTCAGCACGCGATTGAGCTCGTGGCAGAGCCGCGCCATGTTGATCGGCCGCTCTTCGGAGAGCAACCGCGGCTCGGCCTCTTTGCGCCAAATTGCCATGCGCCGGCCGAGCTCGGCGACATAGTCGGCGCGCTCGGCGCGGACCCGCTTCCCTTCGCCCGCCGCCGCTGCGGCGAGATCGTCGAGACCGGCGCCGGCATCGCCCCAGAGCGCGATATCGGCGGGATGGCAGCGGCCGATCTCCTCGGCGACAATTTCGAGGTGAATGACCGGCACGCCCTTGGGCAGCAGCGCATAGCGCTTGGTCGGGATCTCGCCGAGCTTGCAGCCGACGACGAGCAGGCAATCGGCCGACGCCACGAGATCGTTGGCGATGCGGGAATAGCGGCCGAAGAGACCGGCGGAGAGCCTATGCGTGCACGGGATGGAGCCCTTGCCGCTCATGCTGTGCGCGACCGGGATCGCGAGCGCTTCGGCCAGGCGCAACAGCGCGCCCTGAGCGCCCGAGAGATGAATGCCGCCGCCGGCGAGAATGAGCGGCCGCTTCGCCTGCACCAGCAGCGCCGCGGCGCGCGCCGCCGCGTCGGCGGCGGGGCGGATGCGTTGCGCCGGCGCCATCAGCGTCTTGGGGTCGATGGCGAAATCCTCGGCGGCGAACTCATGCTCGCCATGGCAGACATCCTCGGGCACGTCGAGCAGCACGGGTCCCGGCCGGCCAGAGGTAGCGACCGTGAAGGCGCGGCGCATCAGCTCCGGGATGCGGCCGACCAGCTCGATGCGGATCAGCTCCTTCACCGCCGGGCGCAGGATCTCGGTCTGCCGGCATTCCTGCGTCATGTTCTTCCAGGAATGCGCGCGATGCGTATCGCCGGCGAACGCCACCATCGGCGTTCCGGCGTTGAGGGATTCGACGAGGCCGGTGACGAGGTTGGTGGCGCCCGGCCCGAGCGTGCCGTCGCAAATGCCGGGCCGGTTGGTGACGCGCGCGTAAGCGTCCGCGGCAAACGCGCCGCAGCGCTCATCATTGATGAGGCAATGGCGCAGCCCGAGCTGTCCCACCGCGTCGTAAAACGGCAGCAGCTGAAACCCGCCCATGCCGAACATCGGTCCGGCACCAGCGAGCCGCAGCATCTCCGCCATGGCCCGCCCGCCGCTCATGCGGCCCGCGGGACGATTGGCGAGGGCGGAAGTGGTGGTCATCTATGTTTCCCCTATTGCCGTCTTCTCGAGAACGGTGCGGCGTCGCGATGGACCCCCGCTTTCGCGGGGGTGACGGAGAATTAAAGCAAAATCAAAGTGCTCCGTCATTCCTGCGAAAGCGGGAATCCATGCGATCGACACAGCATCGCCGTCGTCGAAAATCGCTTTTCTCACGTGGTCCGAGGATGAGGACTTTTCCCGCCGCTCTGGATCACCGCCTCGGCGAAATCCGGCACCGGCATGCCGAGGCGGCCGCCGGCGCGTTCGGCGCAGGGGGTCAGCGCGGAGAGGCGGCCGCTCTGCCAGACCGAGCGCGCATCGCCGATGCGGGCGCTGTCGCCGGCGACGGTGGCGGCGATGATGCCGCGCGCCTCGAGCGCCGGCAGGCGCGAGATGCCGGCACGGTCGATGCCGATGCCGGCGTCGTGATAGATCGCGGCGAGGACGGCTGTCTGAATGGCGCTCGCGGGCTTGCCGCCGAGCAGCGCACCATGCGAGCCGGTGACGACGATCTGCCCTGCATCGGCCGGCCGCACCATGGAATTGCTGTCGAGCCCCCACACCGCCGGCTCGCCCGGCTTTTGCCGCAGCAGGAAGCGCGCCTCTTCATAAGGCGGCGGCTCCGCCGTCGCGGGTGTCGCCTTCAGCATCGTTTCGGCCGCGGCGCGGCAGGCCTGACCCGGCGCGCAGCCGAGCGCGGCGGCGGCGCGGTTGACATGGCTCACGCGACCGCGCGCCGCCATGTCCTGGCCATCGCCGATGCGGGCGGTGAGATGGCCGATGGTGGCGGCCGGCATGCCGAGCCGGTCGAGATAGTCGAGGCAGGCGATGCCAGCCTGGTCAAGACCGAGCCCGGCATCGTGCAGGACGACGCCGCGGAGATGGGAGACAGCAGCGAGATAGGCGGGAAAGAGCCCGCCATGCGAGCCCGCGACGATCACCGCGCCGGCGTCGCTGTCGTCCAGCTTGGTGATGCTGTCGACCACGCGCACCCCTGCCATCGCCGTTTCTCCCTTGTCGGCGGCGCAACTCCGGGATAAAGGCCGGGCTACCGGGAAAAAGCAAGCCGGGAGGCAGCCATGGCAGGACCGGTACGGGCCAATTTCGACGCCGAGCGCATGCTCGGCCATTACCGCCTGATGAACCGCATCCGCGCCTTCGAGGAAACGGCGGAAGCGGCGCTCAAAGCGGGCGAGGTCAAGGGCGCCATCCACCTCTCGATCGGCCAGGAGGCGATCGCCACCGGCGTCTGCGCCAATCTCCAGCGCGACGACCTCATCGCCAGCAATCACCGCGGCCATGGCCACACCATCGCCAAGGGCGCCTCGCCCGCGGCAATGATGGCCGAGCTCTTCGGCCGCGCCACCGGCACCTGCCAGGGCAAGGGCGGCTCGATGCATATCGCCGATTTCGCCATCGGCATGCTCGGCGCCAATGGCGTCGTCGGCGCCGGCATCCTCATCGCCGTCGGCGCAGCGCAAGGCGTGAAGCTGCGCCGCGAGCCCCGCGTCGTCGCCTGCTTCTTCGGCGATGGCGCGATCAATCGCGGCCCGTTCCTCGAAGGGCTCAACTGGGCCAAGATCTACACGCTGCCGGTGCTGTTCGTGTGCGAGGACAACGGCTTTGCCGCGACGACGCGCACCGCCTCGCTCACCGCCGGCGGCGGTCCCGATGCGCGCGCGGCAAGCCTCGGCATTCCCGCCACCATCGTCGACGGCAATGACGTCGCCGCGGTCGACGATGCGGCGCGCGAGCTGGTGGCGCGCATCCGCGCCGGCAGCGGGCCGCAATTCCTGCTGGCGCGCACCTATCGCCTGAAAGGCCACACCGCCGCCGATGTCGCCGCTTATCGCAGCGCCGAGGAGGTGGCGGCCAAGCAGCAGGACGAGCCGCTGCGCCGCTGCGCCGAGGCGCTGGCGCTGAACGGGGTCGGCGCGGATCGCCTCGCCGGCGTCGTCGCAGCAGCGCGGGACGAGATGGCGGCAGCGGCCGACGCGGCGCGCGCCGCGCCGTGGCCCGATCGCGCGCTCGCCTGGGCCGATGTGCAGGATGTCGGCGCGCCGGTGGAGGCCGCACGATGAGCGCGCTCAGCTATCTCGATGCCGGCCGGCTGGCGCTGCAGCAGGAGATGCGCCGCGATCCCCTGGTCTGGGCGCTGGGCGAGGATCTCGGCCGCGGCGGCGTCTTCGGCCAGTACAGGGGTCTCGTCGAGGAGTTCGGGCCGGAGCGCATCCTCGATACGCCGATCTCGGAAGCGGCGATCATGGGGACGGCGGTGGGCGCGGCGCTGGTCGGCACGCGGCCGGTGGTGGAGATGCGGTTTTCCGATTTCGCGCTCTGCGCCGTCGACGAGCTGGTGAACCAGGCGGCGAAGGCGCGCTACATGTTCGGCGGGCAAGGCCGCGTGCCGCTGGTGGTGCGCCAGCCGAGCGGCATGTGGCGCTCCTCGGCGGCGCAGCATTCGCAATCGCTCGAAGCCTGGTACGCGCATATCCCCGGCCTCGTCGTGGTGACGCCGGCGACGCCGGCGGACAATTTCGGCCTGCTCAAAGCGGCGATCCGCTGCGATGATCCCGTCGTCTATATGGAGCACAAGGACCTCTGGGGCGTGACCGGCGAGGTGGATGACAGCGCGCCGCCGCTGCCGCTCGGCAAGGCGCGCCTCGCGCGGCGGGGCGAAGACGCGACGATCGTCACCTGGTCGGGAATGCTGCGCGTCGTCGAGGCCACCGCCGATCTGCTCAAGGGCGACGCCTCGGTCGAGATCATCGATCTGCGCACGCTCTATCCCTGGGACCGCGACGCGGTGCTGAGCTCCGCCAAGCGCACCGGGCGGCTCCTCATCGTGCATGAGGCGGTCGAGACCGGCGGCTTCGGCGCCGAGATCGCGGCGAGTGCCGGCGAGGCGCTGTTCGGCGATCTCAAGGCGCCGGTGCGCCGCTTGGGCGCGCCGCGCATTCCCATCCCCTACGCGCCGCCGCTCGAGGATATCTGCCGGGTCAATCCGGCGCAGATCGCAGACGCCGTGCGCGGATTGCTGAGATAGAGAGCAACGGAGGCTGTCATGACCGCACTTCATTTCCGCTCCGCCAGCGAGCTGGCGCGCGACATCCGGGAGAAGCGCATCGGCTCGCGCGCGCTGCTCGAGCATTTCCTGGCGCGCGTCGAGCGCTTCAATCCCCAGCTCAATGCGATCATCGCCAGCGACCTGCCGGGCGCCCGCAAGCGCGCGGATGCGGCCGATGCGGCGCTGGCGCGGGGCGAAAGCTGGGGGCCGCTGCACGGCGTGCCGATGACCCTGAAGGAGTCCTACAACATCACCGGGCTGCCGACGACTTGGGGCGTCCCGGCGCTGAAGGACAATATCGCCAAGAGCAACGCGCTTGCCGTCGACCGCTTCCTCGGCGCCGGCGCGGTCATCTTCGGCAAGACCAACGTGCCGCTCTGGCTGTCGGATTGGCAGAGCTTCAACGCGATCTACGGCACCACCAACAATCCCTGGGACCGCGCGCGCGCGCCGGGCGGCTCTTCGGGCGGGTCGGCGGCGGCGCTTGCCGCCGGCCTGACCGCGCTCGAAGCCGGCAGCGATATCGGCTCGTCGATCCGCAACCCTGCGCATTTCTGCGGCGTCTGGGGGCACAAGCCGACCTGGGGGATCGTCTCGCCCAAGGGCCATGCGGCGGGCGAGCGCGCCGCCACGCCCGACATCTCGGTGTGCGGGCCGCTGGCGCGCAGCAGCGCCGATCTGGCGCTGGCGCTCGGCATCATGGCGGGGCCGGACGAGATCGACGGCACGGGCTGGCGGCTCGAGCTGCCCCAGCCGAAGCAGGCGCGGCTTGGCGAGTTCAAAGTGGCGCTCATGCTCGAGGATCCCAATGCCGCGGTCGACCGCAGCATCCAGGACCAGCTGCAGAAGCTTGCCGATTTCCTGGCGAAGCAGGGGGCGGTGGTGAACGACCGGGCGCGCCCGGCGATTGATGGGGCCCGCGCCCATGCCAACTACATCCAGCTCTTGCGCTCGGCGACCTCGACGCGGATGAGCGATGCCGCCTTTGCCGAGACGCTCGCGGCGGTGGAGACGATGCGCCCGGAGGATCAGAGCTACTACGCGCAGATGCAGCGCGCCAACGCGTTGCGCCATCGCGACTGGCTGCGCGCCAATGAGGAGCGGCACCGCATGCGCCTCGCCTGGGCCGAGTTCTTCCGCAGCTACGATCTCTTCCTCTGTCCGGTCGCCGCTTCGGCTGCGCAACCACACGACCATGAGGGCGAGCGCTGGGAGCGCATGATCACCGTCAACGGCAAGCGCGTGCCGAGCACCGATCAGCTGTTCTGGGCGGGCTATACCTGCAACGTCTATCTCCCCGCCACGGCGGCGCCGATCGGCGCAAACCCGGAAGGTCTCCCGATCGGCGTGCAGATCGCCGGTCCGCAATATGGCGATCTCACCTGCATCCGGTTTGCGGAATTGCTGGAGCGGGAGTATTGGGGGTTCGTGGCGCCGCCGGGGTATGAGTAGGCACGTGAGGCTCGTCGGCCCGGCGCGGCTCTCGCGATTGCTACGCAATCGCTGCCGCCGCCGCGGACGAACGCGCTTCGCGCGCTCGCCTTGAGGAGGCCGATGGGGATGCGCTTTACGCTCTATGGCAGTCCGCACTCGCTGCCGACCTATAAAGTGGCGCTGATGCTGCGGCTTTCGGGCGAGCCGTTCTTGTTCCGGTATGTGAGCTTCCAGAAGCAAATGCATCGAACGCCGGAGTTTCTGGCGCTCTCGCGCTGGGGGCAAGTGCCGGTGCTGCACGACCGCGACGAGGACCGCGTCCATGTCCAATCGGGAGCCATCGTCGAGCATCTCGCAGCGACGCTAGGCCGCTTCCAGGCGCCGGATGCGGCGTCCCGCCAGGCCGTGCGCGAATGGCTCTACTGGGATGTCGACGTGCTCTATCCGCCGGTCTATGGCTGCTACAGCGTTTCGCTGATGGAGCGCAAGCTGCTGCCGCTCGTCATCGAGCCGGCGGTCGCCGCGTTCCATCGGCAACGCGCCGAGACGGCGCTGGCGAGCTTGGACGCGCAGCTCGCCGACCGCTTCTATCTCTGCGCCGCCGAGCCCACGGTCGCCGACCTCTTCTGCTATGGCGATGTGGCCTTTGCCCAGGTTTGCGGCTTCGAGCTGGCGCGCTGGCGGTACCTTGCCCGCTGGGCGGACCGGGTGATGGCACTGCCGGGGTTCGAGGCGCCGTTCGAGCTGCTGGCGATGCGGGATGCGGAGGTGGGGTAGGCCCTCACCCGGCGAACGAAGAAATGCCGCCATGGGCGGCGGACCAGCCGGCGGGGTCGTGGAGGAAGCGCTCGACCTCGGCCAGGGTCGGGGCGTCGAAGTAGTTGCCTGCCTTGGCCTCGCGCAGCACGTCCCACCAAGTCGCGAGCGCCATCAGCTTGATCTCCATCTCCTGCATGAGCCGGCGGCTCTCGGGAAAGATGTCGTAGTGAAAAATCACGAAGGCGTGGTTGACCTTGAGGCCGGCTTTTCGCAGCGCGTTGCAGAAATTCACCTTGCTGCGGCCGTCGGTGGTCAGGTCCTCGACGAGGAGGACGCGGGCCCCTTCGCGGACATAACCTTCGATCTGAGCATTGCGCCCGAAGCCCTTGGGTTGCTTGCGAACATATTGCATCGGCAGCATCAGCCGGTCGGCGATCCAGGCGGCAAACGGAATGCCCGCCGTCTCGCCGCCGGCGACGGTGTCGATGACCTCGAAGCCGACCTCGCGCAGGATGATCGAGGTCGCGAAATCCATCAGCGTGCCGCGCAAGCGGGGAAACGCGATCAGCTTGCGGCAATCGATATAGACCGGGCTGTGCCAGCCCGAGGTGAAGACGAAAGGCTTTTCGGCATTGAAATGTACCGCCTGAACTTCAAGCAGCATGTGAGCGGTCAGTTTCGAGATGAGGTCGCGATCGGGAAACCCACCGCCGACGGTAAAGCTCATTGCACGGCTCCGCTGCTTGGAAGGGCGGCATCGTGCCAAATTCAGGCGGCAAAAGCGAGGGCGGTGGGTCGAGGGGTCGCAGCGGGCGGGGTGAGTTGCCGTTTGAATAGTCAGGCGGGCTGCAATTGCATGCAACGGTCGAGGCGGCGCCTGCTTCCTGGGCAGCGGCGCCGCCGTGCCGAAGCGGTTATGTGGTTGAGGCGGCGGCGCTAAGCGGCCGGCGGCGCCATCCCTGGGGATAGTCGAGGCGAGTGGCATAGCTCTTGCGACGGGAGAGGAGAGGCTTCCGGCACTGCGGAGCGAGCATGCCAACGATCCCGTGCGAGCCCTATCCTCTGACGCTGGATCCGCCGCGCGCGGCTCTCGTCATCATCGACATGCAGCGCGACTTCCTCGAGCCCGGCGGCTTCGGTGCGGCGCTCGGCAATGATGTATCGCTGTTGCGCCGGGCGATCGTGCCGACCGGGCGCGTGCTGGCGGCGGCGCGGCAAGCGGGCATGCTGGTCATCCATACGCGCGAAGGCCACCGCCCCGACCTTTCCGATCTGCCGCCGGCGAAGAAGGCGCGCGGCAAGCTCAAGACCGGCATCGGCGATGCGGGGCCGATGGGGCGCATCCTGGTGCAGGGCGAGCCCGGCCACGACATCATCCCGGAGCTGGCGCCGATCGCCGGCGAGCCGGTGGTGGACAAGCCGGGCAAAGGCGCCTTTCACGCCACCGACCTCGACGCCATCCTGCGCAATCGCGGCATCACGCAGCTGATCGTGTGCGGCGTCACCACCGAAGTCTGCGTCAACACCACCGTGCGCGAGGCCAATGACCGCGGCTTCGAGTGCCTCGTGCTCGAGGATTGCGTCGGCTCCTATTTCCCGGAATTCCACGAGATGGGGCTGCGCATGATCAAGGCGCAGGGCGGCATTTTCGGCTGGGTCGGGAGCTCCAAGCCGCTGATCGAAGCGCTGGGCGGGAACTGACGGCAGGCCGGATCGAGCCGGGATTTCGCGAGGAGGGGCCCATGGCAAGTGGCGTTGCAACGATCGAGACCAAACCGCGGATCTGGGTCGCGGGAGATTGGAACGCCTTTTTCGGCTTCGGCACCAACATCCTGGTGAATGTGCTGACCTTGACCGGGCTGCTGCGCTTCGTGCTGAAGATGCCGGATTGGCTGGTCTTCGGCCGCATCCTGCCGGCGACCGGCCTGATGCTGTGCCTCAGCACGCTCTATTACGCCTGGCTCGCCTACCGCCTTGCGCAGAAGACCGGGCGCAGCGACGTCGCCGCGCTGCCCTCGGGCACCAGCGTGCCGCACATGTTCGTCGTCACCTTCGTCATCATGCTGCCGGTGCTGAGCCGGACGCACGATCCCGTGCAGGCCTGGGAAGCCGGCCTCACCTGGGTCTTCGTGCAGAGCTTCGTGCTGATGGCGGGCGGGTTCATCGCGCCCTGGATCCGCAAGATCACGCCGCGCGCCGCGCTGCTCGGCTCGCTCGCGGGCGTCTCGATAACGTTCATTTCGATGAGCCCGGCCTCGCAGATGATGATGACGCCGGTGATCGGCTTCGTCTGCTTCGCCCTCATCCTCGCCAACTGGCTCGGCGGCGTGCGCTATTTCCGCGGCATACCGGGCGGGCTCGTCGCCATCGCCGTCGGCACGCTGATCGCCTGGGGCTCGAACGCCTTCGGCCTCGGCTATGGCGGGCTCAGCTTCGCCGCGCTGGCAAAATCGGTGGCGGGCTTCGGCTTCCAATACCCGCTCCCGGCCGTCGGCCACGTCTTCGCCGGGTTCAAGTTCTTCGGCACCATCCTGGTCACCGCCATCCCGTTCGGCATCTACGACCTCGTCGAGGCGATGGACAATGTCGAGAGCGCCGCCGCCGCGGGGGATTCCTTCCCGACGACGCGGGTGCTGACCGCCGACGGCGTCATCAGCCTGATCGGCTGCCTGATGGGCAATCCCTTCATCAACGCGGTCTATATCGGGCACCCGGGCTGGAAGGCGATGGGCGGGCGCATCGGCTACTCGGCGGCGACCGGAGTCATGATCCTGGTGCTCACCTGGCTCGGCATCATGGCGCTCATGCTCGCCCTCATCCCGGTGATCGCGATCCTGCCCATCCTCCTTTATATCGGCATGCTGATCGGAAGCCAGGCGTTCCAGGAGACGCCGAAGCGCCACGCGCCCGCGATCATCCTCGCCCTCGTGCCGCAGATCGCGGCCTGGGGCAAGGTGCAGATCGACGGAGCGCTGGGGGCCGCGGGCACCAACGCGGCCACGGTCGGGCTCGACCATTTGGCACAGAAGGGTGTGCTCTATGCGGGGCTCACGACGCTCGGCGACGGTGCCACGCTCGCGGGCATCGTGCTCGGCGCGATCACGGTCTTCATCATCGAGCGCGAATTCTACAAGGCGGCCGCCTTCGCCGCCTCGGGGGCCGTGCTCACCTTCTTCGGGTTGATCCATTCCGAGGCGATCGGCCTCGCGCGCTCGCCCGTGGTGTCGGCGAGCTATCTCGCGGTCGCCTTGATCATGATCTATTGCGCCAAGTTCGCGACCATCATGCCGCGCGAGAAGGAAGTGCACCATGTGCACGGCATGAGCACCGAGCCGGCGGAGTAGGGGTCCTTAGGGGGGCCCAGGGGAAGGGGACGGCGCCGGCTAGATGCCGGTGCCGTCCTCGTCGCCACGAAAGCGCGCGGCACCCACCCAGCCGAGACTGTGCCGGTCGAGCGCCACCGCCTTGATGAGGGCATAGACCGGCTTTCCGACCTCGATCCCGAGCGCGTCGAACGAGCGCGCCGTCACGCGCGCCCAAAGGGGTGCGCCGATGTCGAGCTTCAAATCGACCTGGGGGCCGCGCTCGGCGCCGACCTCGGTCACCGTGCCGCGAAAGACGTTGAGCACGCTCGTGTCCTTGGGCGGGGCGAGGGCGAGGGCGACGTCGCGCGCGCGCACCCGCACGCGTAGCGTCGCGCCCGGCTCGAGCTCGACCCGCGGCACGGTGAGAACGCCGCCCGCGAAACGGAGACTGGTGAGCGCATAGCGCTCGTCATGGCCCTCGACCGTGGCCGAGATCACCGCACCCGCCTCGTAGCGCCCGGTGAGGGGACGCAGATCGAGCCGGCCCATGATCTCCTCGATCGGCCCGTGGGCCGCGATGCGCCCGCCCGAGACCAGCACCACCGTGTCGGCGAGGCGCACGATCTCCTCCATCGCGTGGCTCACATAGACGATGGGGATTTTGAGGTCATCCCGGAGCCGCTCGATATAGGGCAGGATCTCGGCCTTGCGCGCGGCGTCGAGCGCGGCCAGGGGCTCGTCCATGAGGAGAAGCCGCGGCTCGGCCAAAAGCGCGCGCCCGATCGCGACCCGTTGCTTCTCGCCGCCCGAAAGCGCCTTCGGCCGGCGCTCGAGCAAAGGCTCGATGCCGAGCAACGTCACCACATGGTCGAAATCGACGCGCCGGTCCGCCGCCCGCTTGGGCCGGCCATAGACCAGGTTCCCGCGCACGCTCATGTGCGGGAAGAGCCGGCTGTCCTGGAACACGTAGCCGAGCCGGCGCGCCTCGGGCTTCAAGTCGATGTGCGCCGCGGAATCGAACAGGGCCGTGCCGTCGAGCGCGATGCGCCCCGCGCGCGGTCGCACCAGGCCCGCGAGCATGTTGACGAGAAGCGTCTTCCCGGCACCCGAGCGGCCGAAGAGCGCGGTAATGCCGTCGGAGCCGGCGGTGAACGCCATGTCGAGCGCGAAGGCGCCGAACTCGCCCTGGACCGCGACCTCGAGCATGGCGCCCCCGCTACATGCCGAGGCGCACGAGCATGCGCCGCGCGAGGATTTCGGAGGTCACGAGCGCCGCCATGGCGAGGAGGAAGGAGAGGATCACGAGGCGCAAGGCGGCGGCGTCGCCGTCGGGCGTCTGGCTCAACGTGTAGATCGCGAGCGGCAGCGTGCGCGTCTCGCCCGGGATGTTCGAGACGAAGGTGATCGTGGCGCCGAACTCGCCCAGGCTGCGCGCGAAGGCGAGAATGGCACCGGTGAGGATTCCGGGAAGCGTCAAGGGGAGGGTCACGGTGAGGAACACGCGCCAGGGCTTGGCCCCGAGCGTACGCGCGGCCGCCTCGAGTCCGCGATCGACCGTCTCGAGCGAAAGCCGGATCGCGCGCACGAGAAGCGGGAAGCCCATCACGGCGGACGCGATCGCGGCCCCCTTCCAGGTGAAGGCGAC
>DATJLU010000211.1:0-4474 GCA_035509275.1 Allostellaceae bacterium
GGGGTGGGGGGTGACGGCGGACTCGCTGCTGCCGGCGAACCCTTCGCCCGCGGATGCGCCTTGGCATAGACGGCAATGAGGCGCTCGGCGTCGACGGCGGTGTAGCGCTGCGTCGTCGTCAGGCTCGCATGGCCTAACAGCTCCTGAATGGCGCGGAGATCGCCGCCGCCGGCGAGGAGGTGCGTGGCGAAGCTGTGGCGCAGCGCATGCGGCGTGGCGCGCTCGGGCAGATTGAGCACGGTGCGCAGCGCTTCCATCTTGCGCTGCACCAGCCGCGGATTGAGCGGGCCGCCGCGCGCACCGAGAAACAGCGCGTCCTCGGGCGCCTGGCGATAAGGGCAGGCGGCAAGATAAGCGTTCACCGCGTCGGCGACTTGCGGCAGCACCGGCACCTGCCGCGTCTTGTTGCCCTTGCCCGTGACGGTGAGCGTGCCGGCTGCGAGCGGCGCGTCGCGGCGGCGAAGGCCGAGCGCCTCGGCAAGCCGCAAGCCGCAGCCGTAGAGGAGCGAGAGGATCGCCACGTCGCGCGTGCCGATCCAGGGCGTGCCCGCATCGCCGGCTTCGCCCAGGACGCTGTCGGCTTCCGCCACCGACAGCGCCTTGGGCACGGATTTCGGCAGTTTCGGCGTCTTCACCGCGGCGAGAGCCGCGTTCTTCACCAGGCCGCGCCGGTCGAGAAAGCGGAAGAAGCTGCGCAAGGTCGAGAGCGCGCGGGCGGTCGAGCTGCGCTCGAGCCCGTCCGCGGCGCGGCGCGCGAGATACGCCCTCACATCGGCGGCGGCGAGCGCGCCGAGCTCGGCAAGCCCGGCCTGGCCGCCCTGATGCTCGGTCAGAAAGGTGAGAAACGCCGCGAGATCGCGGCCATAAGCGGCGAGCGTATGCGCCGAGGCGCGGCGCTCATTGGCAAGCCAGCTGTGCCAGCGCAAGATCGCGTCGGCGAGATCGGGGCTGGCGTCAAAAGCGGCGAGCGGCACCGGAGCGGGGCCGCTCCGCGGCGTCACACCGGCAGGTCGAGCCATGCGGCGATGGTGACGCCGAGGGAGCGGGCGAGGAAGCCCAACAGCTCGGTGCCCTGGCCGCCATGGAATTTTCCCGGCCGGCGCATACCGATGCAGAGCAGACCCGCCGGCGCCGCCGCGCTCACCGAGAGCCGCAGCAGCGCCGCCGAACGTACCAGTCCCGCGCCATCGCCGAACAAAGCGGGGTCGCCTTCGGAATCGCTCTGCAACACCACGTCGCGATCGACGCCCAGCACCGCATCGACCGTGCCCGGCTCGAGGATCTGCACGCCTTGATGGCTGAGGCGCGGCCGCTGCTGTCCCGAAGATTCGACGGCGATCGTCACGACATCGGCGTCGAGCAGCACCGCGAGATCGGTGGTGACGATCTGGATCAGCTGCTCGAAGCTGCTGGCGGCGAGCAGCGCCAGCACCGCGGCATGGACGCGCGACTGGCTCGCGAGATTGGCGCGGCTGGTGGCGATAAGCGCACGATGCTGGCTCTTGAGCCGCGCCATCTCGGCGCGCTGATGCTGCAGCATGAAATGTTGCATGTCGACGACACGCTCGCCGCGCTGCTGGCTCGGCGGCGTCAGCACCTGCAGCAGCTCGCTGTGCTCGACCAGGAAATCGGGGTTCTGTCTCAGATACGCCGCGACCTCGCTGGCGGTCAGCGCGCTGCGGGGGGCGGGAAGCACGGGGCGTGCCGGCTCGGTGGGCGTCGTCTTGTCTTTGGGACGATCCACGCGGCGCACTCCTACTCGGCGGCGACTTTGGTCTCGCCGAGAATGGACTGGCCGGTCTTGGCCCAGTCGGCGAGGAACGCGGCGAGACCTTTGTCGGTCAGCGGATGCTGGAACATCTGGCGCAGCACCCCGGGCGGCACGGTGCCGATATGCGCCCCCATTTTCGCCGCCGCGATCACATGCATGGGATGGCGGATCGAGGCCACCAGCACCTCGGTCTTGAGGCCGGGATAGTTCCGGTAGATCTCGACGATGTCGGCGATCAGCGCCATACCGTCCGATCCGACATCGTCGAGGCGGCCGACGAAGGGCGAGATGAAGCTCGCTCCCGCCTTGGCGGCCAGCAGCGCCTGCGCCGCCGAGAAGCACAGCGTGACGTTGACCATGGTGCCTTCGGCCGCCAGCGCGCGGCAGGTCTTGAGCCCGGCCGGCGTGAGCGGCACCTTCACCGCGACATTGCGTGCGAGCGTTGCCAGGAAGCGGCCTTCGGCGAGCATCGTCGGGTGATCCGTCGCCGTCACCTCGGCGCTCACCGGTCCCGGCACGATGGCGCAGATCTCGCGCACGACGTCGAGAAAGTTGCGCCCGGTCTTCGCGACGAGCGACGGGTTGGTGGTGACGCCGTCGACGAGTCCGGTCGCGGCAAGGTCGCGGATCTCTGCAAGGTCGGCGGTGTCGATAAAAAACTTCATGCCGGTCGAAATCCCTTTCCGCCGCGGCTGGCACGCCTGCCGCTTTCTCGATAAGAGTGTAGCCCATGCCCGACCGCCACGCCAGTTCTCGCGCGGCTGCCGACCACGCGGCGATTGCGCTTGACGATGTGCGCGTGAGCGTGCTGCTGCCCTTGCCGCTTGCGGGCGCCTATGACTATCTCGCCCCGCGGGAATGGGCGCTGCAGCCCGGTCATTTCGTTGCCGCGCCGCTTGGCCGGAACCAAACCCTCGGCGTGGTGTGGGGAGAGGCCGCCGGCGATGTCGCTCCGGCGAAGCTGAAGCGCGTCAGCGAGCGGCTCGACGCGCCGCCGATGCCGGACTCGCTGCGGCGACTCGTCGACTGGGTCGCGTCCTACACCCTCGCGCCGCCCGGCGCGGTGCTGCGCATGGCGATGAGCGTGCCGGACGCGCTTCATCCCGGGCACGCGATCACCGGCTATGCGCTGACCGCCCGCGGCCGTGCCGCGCTGGCTGCCGAGACGGCGCTGACGCCGGCGCGGCGGCGCGTGCTGCAGGCGCTTGCCGATGGGCCGCCCGCTCCCGCCGCCGATCTGGCGCGCCGCGCCGGCTGCGGCCCCGGCGTCGTGCGCGCGCTGATCGGACCGGGGCTGGTCGAGGCGGTGGCGCTGCCGAGCCGGCCGCCGCGTGCCGCGCCGGATTGGCGCCGGCCCGGTCCGCACCTCTCCTCGGCGCAGGCGCTCGCGGCCGCAGACCTCGTCGCCAAGGTGAATGAAGGCGGCTTCACCACCACGCTCATCGACGGCGTCACCGGCTCCGGCAAGACCGAAGTCTATTTCGCCGCCATCGCCGCGGCGCTGGAGCTGGGCCGGCAAGTGCTGGTGCTGCTGCCCGAGATCGCTTTGAGCAGCCAGTGGCTGCGGCGCTTCACCGAGCGCTTCGGCGCGGAGCCGGCGCAGTGGCACAGCGATCTCGGCCATGCCGAGCGCCGCGACACCTGGCGCGGCGTCGCCGAGGGCAGCGTGGCGGTGGTGGTGGGCGCGCGCTCGGCGCTCTTCCTGCCCTTTCCCGATCTCGGCCTGATCATCGTCGATGAGGAGCACGACGCTTCCTTCAAGCAGGAGGACGGCGTCATCTATCACGCGCGCGACATGGCGGTGGTGCGCGCCTCGCTCGCCAAGCTGCCGATCGTGCTGGTCTCGGCGACGCCCTCGCTCGAGACCACTATCAATGTCGAGCAGCACCGTTATCAGCGCCTGCATCTGCCGGCACGCCACGGCACGGCGCAGCTCCCCGAGATCCGCGTCGTCGATATGCGCCGCGCCAAGCCCGAGCGGCAGCGCTTCCTCGCACCGCCGCTGGTGGCGGCGTTGACCGAGACGCTGGCGGCGGGCGAGCAGGCGATGCTGTTCCTGAACCGGCGCGGCTATGCGCCACTGACGCTCTGCCAATCCTGCGGACACAAGCTGATCTGCAAGCAATGCAGCACCTGGCTGGTGGAACATCGCTATCAGCGCCGGCTCGTCTGCCATCATTGCGGCTTCGAAATGCCCACGCCGCTCAAATGCCCGCATTGCGAGATCGCGCAATCGCTCATCGCCTGCGGGCCGGGCGTGGAGCGCGTCGCGGAGGAATTCGCCGCCGTCTTTCCCGACGCGCGCGTCGCCATTGCTTCGAGCGATACGCTGCACGGGCCGCTCGAAACCCAGGCCGCGATCCGCGCCATGGCGAAACGCGAAACCGATGTGCTGATTGGCACGCAGGTCGTGGCCAAAGGCCATCATTTCCCGCAGCTCACGCTGGTCGGCATTGTCGACGCCGATCTCGGCGGCTCCGACGGCGATTTGCGCGCGCGCGAGCGCTCGTTTCAGCTGCTGCACCAGGTATCAGGCCGCGCGGGGCGCGCCGAAAAGCCGGGGCTCGTCCTCATCCAGACGCGCAATCCCGACGATCCGGTGATGCGCGCGCTGGCGAGCGGCGACCGCGATACCTTCTTCGAACAGGAAATCGCGGCGCGCAAACGCATAGCGGCACCGCCCTTCGGCCGGCTTGCCGCGAT
>DATJLU010000212.1:0-29017 GCA_035509275.1 Allostellaceae bacterium
ACAGGCTCCCTCGTCGGCACTTACGAAAGCACCGAGCGGCTCCTCGTCAAAGTGCTCGGCACCGAGCGCGTCAACTCCATCATGGAGGAAATCCGTGGACCCGCGGGCCGCACTATGTGGGACAAGCTCGGTAACGTGAACGAGTCCGTCCTCGCGAACTACCTCAAGAACGAATATCCGCAGACCGTCGCGGTCGTGCTGTCGAAGGTCAAGCCCGACCATGCGGGCCGCGTGCTGACGCAGCTTCCCGAAAGCTTCGCGATGGAAGTGGTCCTGCGCATGCTGCGCATGGAGGCGGTGCAGCGGGAAGTGCTCGACGATGTCGAGCGCACGCTCCGCAACGAGTTTTTCTCGAGCCTCGCGCGCACCAACCGCCGCGATTCGCACGAGCTCATCGCCGAGATCTTCAACAGCCTCGACCGCAACACCGAGACGCGCTTCCTCACCGCCCTCGAAGAGCGCAACCGCGACAGCGCTGAGCGCATCAAGGCGCTCATGTTCACATTCGAGGATCTCTCCAAGCTCGACGCCATGGCCATCCAAGGCATCCTGCGCAACTCCGACAAGACGAAGATCCCGCTGGCGCTCAAGGGCGCCTCCGAAGCGCTGCGCGACCTCTTCTTCGCCAACATGTCCGAACGCGCCGGCAAGCTGCTGCGCGAGGAGATCGCCAGCATGGGGCCGGTGCGCCTCAAGGACGTTGAGGAATCTCAGGCCTATCTCGTCGCTCTCGCCAAGGATCTCGCCGCCCGCGGCGAGATCGTCATCGCCGAAGGCGGCGAGGACGAGCTCGTCTATTGAGGCATCGGATGGGCGCGCCGCACAAATTCCTCTTCGACGAGTCGTTCGACCAGCCGGACGCGCCGGCCGTGGCTGCAGCGCGCCGGCCACCGCCGCCACCGCCCGAGCCGACCTTCTCCAAGGCGGAGCTCGAGGCGGCGGGGCAAGCCGGCATGGAATCCGGCCGTGCGGCCGCGCTCGCCGAGGCCGCGCAATCGACCGAGGCGCGCACCGCCGACGCCGTGACCTCCCTCGCTTCGGGCATCGGCGAGCTGCTGGCGGCGCGCCAGAGCGACGCCGACGCGGCGCAGCGTCAGGCTTGCGCCGCCATGAGCATGCTGTTGCGCAAGGCGGTACCGGCCTTGAGCCGCAAGGCGCCGCTGACCGAGATCGAGGCGCTGCTGAGCGATTGCCTGCGCGAGGCCTTCGACGAGCCGCGGCTCGTCCTCCGCGTCGCCGACAGCCTGTTCGAGCCGCTGCAGCAACGCCTCGCCGCAATCACCGGCGCCACCGGCTTTGGCGGCAAGGTGGTGCTGCTGGCGGACGAGGCGCTGGGCCCGGGCGATGCCCGGGTCGAATGGGCCGAAGGCGGCGCCGAGCGCGACCACCGGCGGTTGATGCACGATATCGACGGGGCGCTGGCTCGCGCTCTCGACTCCCTCCCTGTTCCGGGCACGAGCCGTCCCGAGGAGAATGCTGATGAGTGATCCGCAGAACCTGCAGCTCGACGAGCTCGACAGCGAGCAGATGAACAATGGCGAGGCGCGGCCGCAAAACGCCAAGGATCTCGAGGCGGTTTACGACATTCCCGTGCAGATCTCCGCCGTGCTCGGCCGCGCCACCATGCAGGTGAGCCAGCTCCTGAAGCTCGGCCGCGGCGCTGTGGTCGAACTCGACCGCAAGGTCGGCGAGGCCATCGACATCTATGTCAACAACCGCCTCGTGGCGCGCGGCGAGGTCGTCGTCGTCGACGAGCGGCTCGGTGTCACCATGACGGAAATTGTCAAGGCCGATCGCGCCTAGAGAAAGGTCAACGACGATGCGTCTCCTCATTCTCGGCCCGCTCGAGGGCTATATCAGCGCCGCCGGCAAGATCGCCCTGGCGCGCGGCGCCACCGTCGCGCATGCCGACGACATCGAGCGCGGCCTTGCCGCGCTGCGCTCGGGCCAGGGCGCCGATCTCCTGATGATGGATGTCAAGCTCGACATCGCGCGGATGATCGAGAGCCTGAAGCAGGAGCGCATCAACGTCCCGGTCGTCGCCTGCGGCATCGGCGCCGACGCCGACGCCGCCGTGCGCGCCATCCGCGCCGGGGCCAAGGAATACATTCCACTGCCGCCCGATGCCGAGCTTATCGCCGCGGTGCTGGAAGCCGTAGCCCAGGAAAGCCATGCCTTCCTGTTCCGCGACCCGGCGATGGCCGAGGTGGTGCGGCTCGCCGACCAGGTGGCGCCCTCGGAGGCCAGCGTGCTGGTCACCGGCGAGAGCGGCACCGGTAAGGAGGTGATGGCGCGCTACATCCATCGCCGCAGCCGCCGCGGCAAGCACAATTTCATCTCGGTCAACTGCGCCGCCATCCCCGAGAACCTGCTCGAATCCGAGCTCTTCGGCCACGAGAAGGGCGCCTTCACCGGCGCGGTGGCGCGGCGCGTCGGCAAGTTCGAGGAAGCGAACGGCGGCACGCTGCTGCTCGACGAGATCAGCGAGATGCACCCGCGCCTGCAGGCCAAGCTGCTGCGCGCCATCCAGGAGCGCGAGATCGACCGCGTCGGCGGCCACCAGCCGATCAAAGTCGATATCCGCCTCATCGCCACCTCGAACCGCGACCTCGAAGACGAGGTGCGCAAGGGCAATTTCCGCGAGGATCTGTTCTTCCGCCTCAACGTCGTCAATCTGTGCATCCTGCCGCTGCGCGAGCGGCCGCTGGACATCGAGCTGCTGGCCGATCATTTCGCCAAGAAATATGCCGAGACCAACGCGGTTCCGACGCGGCCGCTGGCCGCCGGCGTGCGCGACATGCTGCAGCGCCACCCCTGGCGCGGCAATGTGCGCGAGCTCGAGAACACGATCCATCGCGCCGTGCTGCTGGCGCGGGGCGACGAGCTCGGGCCGGAAGCGATTCTGCTCAGCGCGCCCAAGCCCGGCGCTGAGGCGAGCGCACCAACACCGGTGAGCGTCGGCGGCAAGCTCGGCCTCGTCGGCCGCACGGTTGCCGATGTCGAGCGCGACCTCATCCTCGAGACGCTGCAGCACTGCCTCGGCAACCGCACCCACGCCGCCAACATCCTCGGCATCTCGATCCGCACGCTGCGCAACAAGCTGCAGCAATACCGCCAGGAGGGCGTGAGCGTGCCGCCCTCCGGAGAGCCCGAACGGGCGATGGCGTAGAACCGCTCGGCACTGATGGCGGAAGCCACCACCATAGCCGCGGCAGCGGCGCGGGCGCCAAGCCCGGCGGCGCTGCTCGGCCGGCTCGGCGCGGTGCTGCGCCGCGGCGAGATCGCGCTGGCGCTGGGCGTCGTCGCGATCCTGGTCGTGCTCATCCTGCCGATGCCGCCCTGGCTGCTCGACATCAGCCTCGCGCTGTCGATCACCTTCTCGGTCGTCATTCTGATGGTGGCGCTGTTCATCCAGCGCCCGCTCGAGTTCTCTTCGTTCCCGACCGTGCTGCTCATCGCGACGATGCTGCGGCTCGCCCTCAATCTCGCCACGACGCGGCTCATCCTGAGCCATGGGCATGAGGGTACCGCCGCCGCCGGCCATGTCATCCAGGCCTTCGGCAACTTCGTCATGGGCGGCAACTTCGTCATCGGCGTCATCGTTTTCATCATCCTGGTGGTGGTGAATTTCGTCGTCATCACCAAGGGCTCGGGGCGCATCGCCGAGGTCGCGGCGCGCTTCAGCCTGGACAGCATGCCCGGCAAGCAGATGGCGATCGACGCCGATCTCTCCGCCGGCCTCATCAACGAAGAGACCGCGCGCAAGCGTCGCAGCGAGCTCGAGGACGAAAGCAATTTCTACGGCGCCATGGACGGCGCCTCGAAATTCGTCCGCGGCGACGCCGTCGCGGGACTCATCATCACCGCCATCAATATCGGCGCCGGCATCGTCATCGGCGTCGTGCAGCAGGGCATCTCGTTCAGCGAAGCGACGCAGAGCTATACGCTGCTCACCGTCGGCGACGGCCTGGTCTCGCAGATCCCGGCGCTGGTCGTCTCGACCGCCGCTGGCATGCTCGTCTCCAAGGCGGGCGTCAGCGGCTCGACCGACAAGGCGCTGTTCGGCCAGCTTTCCGCCTACCCCGCCGCGCTCGGCGTCGCCTCTTTCCTGATGTTCGCGCTGGCGCTGATGCCCGGAATTCCCATGCTGCCTTTCCTGGTGCTGTCGGCGCTCGCCGGCGGCGGCGCGTGGAAAGCGACCGAGCGGCGCGAAAAGGCGGCGGCGGCCGAAGCGGCGGCGCAGCAGGCCAAGACCGCGACGCCGGTGAAAGAGGAGCCGATCCAGACGGCGCTGCAGATCGACCAGCTTCGCCTCGAGCTGGGCTACGGTCTCCTGAGCCTCATCAACAGCGAGCACGGCACCCGTCTCACCGATCAGGTGCGCGCGCTGCGCCGCCAGCTCGCCGCCGAGATCGGCTTCATCATGCCGTCGGTGCGCATCCAGGACAATCTGCAGCTTCCCGCCAACACCTATGTCATCCGCGTCAAGGAGATCGAGGCGGGGCGCGGCGATCTGCGCCCCAACATGCTGCTGGTGATGGATCCGCGCGGCGGGCAGATCTCGATCCCCGGCGAGCCGACGGTCGAGCCGACCTTCGGGCTGCCGGCGCAATGGGTCGCCGAGGCCCATCGCGAGGAGGCGACCTTCCGCGGCTATACCGCGGTCGAGCCGCAAACCGTGATCACCACGCATCTCACCGAGGTGATCAAGGACAATATGGCCGAGCTCTTGTCCTATGCCGAAACGCAGAAGCTGATCGACGAGCTCGACAAGAGTCACCAGAAGCTGATCGCCGACATGGTGCCGAGCCAGATCTCGGTCGGCGGCATCCAGCGCGTGCTGCAGAATCTGCTCGCCGAGCGCGTCTCGATCCGCGACCTGCCGACCATTCTCGAGGGCATCTCCGAGGCCTGCGGCTACAGCCGCAATGTCAGCATCATCACCGAGCATGTGCGGGCGCGCCTTGCCCGCCAGATCAGCGAGCAGAACACCGCCGAAACCGGCTTCATTCCGCTGATCAGCCTGTCGCCGGCCTGGGAGCAGTCCTTCGCCGAGGCGCTGACCGGACAGGGCGAAGAGCGGCATCTCAGCATGCCGCCGAGCCGGCTGCAGGAATTCATCGCCGCCGTGCGCAGCACTTTCGAGCGCCACGCCATGCAGGGCGAGACGCCGGTGCTGCTGACCAGCGCCGGCGTCCGCCCCTATGTGCGCTCGATCATCGAGCGCTTCCGGCCGATCACCGTGGTGATGTCGCAGAACGAGGTGCATCCCAAGGCGAAGATCAAGACGGTGGGAACGATCTAAGCGATGCGGCTCAGAACCTTCACGGCACCGACGATGAGCGAGGCGATGGCGCTGGTGCGCGCGCGGCTCGGGTCGGACGCCGTCATCGTCTCGACCGAGGAAGGCGAGGATGGCGCGACGCGGCTTACCGCCGCGGTGGAACAGCCCGAGCGCCTCGCGCCGGGCATCGAGCCCGACGTCATCGATGTGCTCAACGAAGCGCTCTCCGCCCACGGCCTCGCACCGCTCGTCGTCGAGAAGATCCTCTGCGCCGCCCTTCCCTTCGAGACCGACGAGCCGCTGCTGGCGCTGGCGAGCGCCTTTGCCACCTTCTTCAGCTTCAAGCCGCTCGAGGGCGAGGCGCGCCGGCCGCTGCTGCTGGCGGGTCCGCCGGGCGCCGGCAAGACCGTGTCGATCGCCAAGCTCGCGACGCGCGCGGTGATGGCGGGAACGCCGGTGCGCATCGTCACCGCGGACACCGTGCGCGCCGGCGGCATCGAGCAGCTCGAGGCCTTCGCTCGCGTGCTGCAGCTGCCGCTTCATCGCGCGGAAAGCGCGCAGCGCCTTGGCGCGCTCAGCGCGCTGGAGAACCCCGGCGAGCTGCTGCTCGTCGATTCTCCCGGCATCAACCCCTATAGCGCCGGCGACCGCCGCGAGCTGTCGCAGCTCATCGCCGCCAGCCGCGCCGAGCCCGTGCTGGTGCTGCCGGCCGGCGGCGATGCCGTCGACACGGTCGAGATGGCGCGGATCTTTCGCGATCTCGGCGCCAGCCGCATGATCGTCACCCGGCTCGACATGGTGCAGCGCCTGGGCAGCGTCATCGGCTGCGCCGAGACGCTGCGCCTCGGCTTCGCCGAAGCCGGCACCTCGCCCGACATCGCCAAAGGGCTCACCGCCTTCAACCCCGTCGTTCTCGCACGCCTCATCCTGCCCAAGTCGCAACAGCAGCCGCGGCAGGCCAAAGCCATGAGAGGGTCACTATGAAGCCAGCCTCTTCCATCGTGCAGGCGTTTCCGACGCCTGGCCAGGCCGCGCTGCCGCGCAAGCGCAACATCATCGCCATCGCCTCCGGCAAGGGCGGCGTCGGCAAGACCTGGTTCTCCATCACCCTCGCCCATGCCATGGCCAAGGCGGGCAAGAGGGCGCTGCTCTTCGACGGCGATCTCGGCCTCGCCAATGTCGACGTTCAGCTCGGCATCACGCCCGAGCGCGACCTCGCCAGCGTCATCGCCGGCGAGGCGACCCTCACTCAGGCGGCAACCCGCTTTGACGGCGGCTTCGACATCATCGCCGGACGCTCCGGCTCGGGCAGCCTCGCCACCCTGTCGCCGAACCGGCTGCTGGCGCTGCGCAGCGAGCTGCATCTGCTGGCGGAGAACTACGATTGGGTGGTGCTCGACCTCGGCGCCGGCATCGAGCGCACGGTGCGCCTCCTCACCGCGCATTGTCGCGCCTGCCTCGTCATCACGACGGACGAGCCGACCTCGATCACCGATGCCTATGCCTACATCAAGGTCACGGCGATGGAGCAGCTCGCCGGCGGCATTCAGATCGTCGTCAACATGGTGTCGAACCAGCGCGAGGGCGAGCGGGTCTACGGCACCTTGCTGCGCGCGTGCCGCGAATTCCTCAAATTCGAGCCGCCGCTTGCCGGCATCATCCGCCGCGACGACCACGTCAAGGACAGCATCCGCCGCCAGGCGTCGCTGCTGACCCGCCATCCCGGCAGCGAAGCGGCGAGCGATGTCGAGGCGATCTTCCAGCGCCTCGATCACGCCCTCTGAGCCGGACGGAAGGGGGCGGCCATGGCAGATAGCTTCGGCAACGTCTCCCTTCCCGGCGCGCCGCTCCTTCCCGGCATCACGGTGACGGCGCCGCTGCCGGTGATCGAGCTGGCGCAACAGCCGCCGGCGGCGTTGCTCCTGGCGGCGACGCTCGCCGCGGTCGTCGTCGGCCGTGGCGGCAACGGCGCGCTGCTGCTGCGCACCGATTACGGCACGCTGGCGCTGAAGACGCCCCTCTCGCTGCCCGCCGGCAGCCAAGTCAATCTTAAATTGCTGCCGGGACCGCCGCCTTCGGTGGTCCTGCTCCATGTCGACTCCTCAGGCACATCGGGCGAGACGCCCGCGCTGCCGCCGGCGGTGACGACAAGCCTCGCAAGCGCCGCCAAAGCTCCTGGCGCCACGGTGAGCGGCGCTGCCGCGGAGTCCACGGAGACGGCGCCGGCGCAGCTCGCGCTCGGCAACGCGGTCGAGGCGACGGTCACGGCGCCGGCCGCGAACGGCGGTGCGGCGCTCGCCGCCGGAACCCGGTTGATGCTACGCGTCACCGTCGCCGATCTGCCGACGGCGCCGCCGGCAGACGCCGACGGCGAGATGGCGCCCGCAACGCTCGGCAGCGCGGCGCCGACAGCGGATAGGGAGGCGCCGCCCGCGAGCTTCAGCGGCACGGTGCTGGCCGGGTCGGCCGACGCTGCCGGACAAACGCTGCTCGACACGCCGCTGGGGACACTCGCCCTCGACCGCCGCCTGGCGCTGCCGCCCGGCGCGACCGTCGAGCTCAGCGACGTCACCGCCTTGCCGCGCACGCCCGCCGAGGCGCTGGGGGCCGCAACCGTCGTGCCCGCGCGCCTCGTCGCACTGCCGCCGGGCGGTGCGATGCCGGCGCTGCCGCTGGGCAGCCGGCTCGAGCTTCGCGTCCAGGCGCTGGCGGGAACCGCGCCGGACGACGTCGATCTCGCCGGCACAGTCGTAGCATCGACCGCGGGCGAGACCGTGGTCGAGACGCCGATCGGGACGCTGGCCCTGGAGCGGCGGCTGGCACTGCCGCCGGGAAGCTTGGTCAGCTTGCAGCAGCTCGCCGCAACGCCGCCCGACGAGCCTTCCGACCTGCCGCTGGCGCAACGCACGACTTGGCCGGCGCTCGAAGAGACGCTCGCGACCCTCGAGCGCGCCCTCCCCGACCTCGCGGCGCAGCTGCGCACCACCCTCGCGCCGGCTTCCGGCGAGGAACTGGCGGGCACTCTGCTCTTCCTGATGAGCGCGCTCAATGCCGGGACTTGGCCCGGCCCCCGGATCCTGGACGCGCTCGACGCGTTCGGCCGCCGCGACCTTCGCCTCAAGCTCGACAGCGACGTCTCCGAGCTGCGCCAGCTCGATTCATCACAATCGGGCGATTGGCACGTCTATGCGCTGCCGCTCATCGACGGCGCCGCGGTGCGGCCGGTGCGGCTCTATTTCCGCCGCCGCTCGGCGGGCTCTCCGGCCAGCGATCAAGGCACGCGCTTCGTGCTCGAGGTCGAGATGAGCCGCATGGGCGCGCTGCAGCTCGACGGGCTGGTGCGCCCGCAGCGCTTCGACCTCGTGCTGCGCAGCCATCGTCCCATCGCGGCGGAGCTGCGCCAGGAGATCGCCGAAGTCTTCCACGGCGCCGTGGCGGCAGCGGGGCTTGGCGGCGACATCACCTTCGCCACCGCCTCGCGCTTCGCCGTCGCGCCGCTCGAATCGCTGGCCGCCCATATCGGCGTCAACGCTTAAGCCAGGAGCCGGGTGCCCGGCTTGATCAGGCGCACTGCCCGGCTCATTCTGCTCCCGCAGAGACGGTAATGCGGGAACGCTGATGCCTCTCGAACCCGGACCGGCCTGATCGGCGCCATCATGTCGAATGGGGCAAGCGCCGATCGGCTAATCCTTCGGCTTCAGGTCGCCGCAATCGGCACCAAGCCACTTGGCCGCAGTAACGCTCTTCATCTTCATCGTCTTGTCGCCGTTGCCCATGGTCATGTCCCAATGGGCGACCATCGCTTCGGGGCTGGGCGCCTCGAAGCGATAGGTGCCCGACATGGTCTCGTCGCCGGTGCAGCTGAAGGTGCCGGCGCGCAAGGTCGATGTGCGGGACGCGACGTTCTGCGTGCATTTGCCGTGACCCAAATGCTCCATCTCGTCGAAGCCTTTGTCGATATCGGCCTGGGTCACGCAGTGCTTCATGACGCGATGTTGCGGAGCCATCGATTGCTGCATCGCCGCTTCGAGCTGGGCGCGCTGCTCCGGCGACAGCTGGGCAAGCGCTTCGGGCGGGATCGGCGGCGTGCCGCTGTGCTCGATGTCCGAGGTCATCTCCCATAAGCCGGGCTTCACGTTGAGCGGCGTGTTGTCGGCCGCGAGCGCCGGCAGCGCGGCGGCAAGGCCAAGGCAATAGGTGAGCAAAACCAGCCGTCTGTTAGGCATGGAACCCCCTCCCTGGTCGGATGAAAGCGGCGCCCGGACCGACCCGATGGCCCGATCACCGCGGGAAGACGCTACCACCTCGTTGTGGAAGGAGCCAGAACGCACCGCCCGGCGAAGTGTGTCGGGGCTCCTGCCCCTACCGGAGAGCGGCGGGCGCGGCAGCTTGGCCTGGCGCCGGCTCGGCGAATCCGCTCGCCAATTGTCCGGCGAGGATCACCGCCTGAGTGCGGTTATCGACGCCGAGCTTGTGCAGGATCGCCGAGACATGGGCCTTGATCGTCGCCTCGGTAACTTCCATGGCGTGGGCGATCTGCTTGTTGGCGAGGCCGTCGCTGAGCAGCATCAGCACGCGGCTCTGTTGCGGCGTCAACGTGTTGAGCAGCGCCGCGAGGGCGGCATCGCTGTCGCTGCCCGGCGGCCTGCCGTCGAAGGCGGGAGGCAGCCAGGTGCCGCCGGCGAGCAGCGCGCCGAGGGCTTCGCGAATTTCGCTCGCCGCCGCTGATTTCGGAATATAGCCGGCGGCGCCGAGGCCCAGCGCGCGCCGCGCCACCCGCGGGTTTTCATTGGCCGAGACCACGACGATCGGCACGGCGGCAAATTCGGCGCGGAGATAGAGCAGCCCGGAGAGGCCGTTCATGCCCGGCATGTTGAGGTCGAGCAGCAACAGATCGGTGTCCGGCGCTTGGCGCAGCCGCGCGCACAGGCTATCGAAGGAATCCGCCTCGGCGATGTCGGCATCGACCACCGTCTGCGACACGGCAAGGCGCAGGGCATCGCGGAACAGCGGATGGTCGTCGGCTATGACGATGTGAAACGCCGCCATCGGCCTCCTCTCGCCGCAACGCGGCAATAGCAATAATAGGCTCGCCCGGGCGTTGCGCAACCCAACCCGAATTAGACGAAAGTCTAATGGCTGGGCCGGAACGCGGTCAGTAGCATAACCCGAGGGATTTTCGCGGTGCTTTGCTTGCCGCGGGAGCCACGCAATACGCAACAAGGACCAGCCGGAACCCACGGCACACCGCGGGTTGTCGCTGTGCAACAGGGAGGAAAACAGCATGAAGTCGTTTGACAGGATGACTCCGTCGCGCCGCAAGGTGCTCACCGCCGCCGGTGCTCTGGTTGCGTCAG
This sequence comes from Allostellaceae bacterium, assembly GCA_035509275.1. GTDB lineage: Bacteria > Pseudomonadota > Alphaproteobacteria > ATCC43930 > CGMCC-115725 > DAHUYF01. The sequence goes on from DATJLU010000212.1 coordinate 10,642, forward strand.
CGTCGCTGCCGCGTCTCTCGATCGCCGCCGAAGACCGTCCGCCGATCGGCACCTGGCCGGCCGGCTCGGAAGGCTCGTCGGTGTTCATCGGCATCTCCGTGCCGCGCACCGGAACCTATGCCGCCCAAGGCGAGGACGAGCTCAAGGGCTATGAGCTCGCGGTCGAGCACATCAACAGCGGCGATCCGCTGATCAAGGCGATTTCGCCGAAGACCAAGAAGGGCGTGCTCGGCAAGAAGGTCGAGGTCGGTGTCGCGGATTCGCAAGCCAATCCGAACACCGCCGTCCAGGAGCAGTCGCGCTTCATCACCGAGAACAAGGCGGTGCTGATCACCGGCTCGACCTCGAGCGCGGTGGCCGTGGCGCTGAACAAGCTGGCACAGCGCGAGAAGGTGCTCTACGTGACCGGTATCACCGGCTCGAACGACACCACCGGCAAGGACTGCGTCCGCTACAGCTTCCGCCAGGACTTCTACGGCCAGACCGCCGCTGCCGCGATCGGCCCGGTCTTGATCAAGAATTTCGGCAAGAACCGCAAGGCCGCGTTCATGACGCCGGACTACACCTACGGCCACACCGTCACCAAGTCGGTGAACGACTATCTGACGGAGAACGGCGGCTGGACCATGGTGACGAACCAGGTGTCGCCGCTGGGAGCGCCGGATTTCAGCTCCTATCTGACCAACATCGCCAATTCCGGCGCCGAGATCCTGATCAACGTCAATTGGGGCCATGACGCGGTGCTGTCGACCCAGCAGGCCAAGCAATTCGGCATTCTGCCAAAGATGAAGCTGGCGATCCCCTACCAGACCCCGTTCCTCGCCAAGGAGGTCGGCGCCGAGACCACGGAAGGCGTCTACGCCGCCACGGATTTCTGGTGGACGCTCGAAGACAAGTACCCGCTGGCCAAGATGTTCGTCACCGCCTTCCAGAAGAAGTACGGCTACCGGCCGGAATGGGGCGCGGAGAACGCCTATATGCAATTTGCCATGTGGGCGGACGCCGTTGAGCATGCCGGCAGCTTCTACCCGCCGGACGTGATCAAGTCCTACGAGGCCGGCCGCAAGATCCCGTCCTTTGTCGGCGAGGTCTATTGGCGCGCCGCCGACCATCAGCTGGTGCGGCCGGTCGTCATCGTCCGGGGCAAGGCACCCAAGGCGATGCGGAACCCCGAGGACTTCTGGGAGGTCACCGAGGTGCTGCCGGGCGCGCCGCTGATGCAGGCGCCTGATGCGTTCGGCTGTCAGCTCGGCTCCTATACCTGAGCAACCCGGAGATCCCTTCCCGCGGGCGGCGCGTGCCGCCCGCGGGGTCGGGCTGGACCGCGTTCGCGCCGTTCCGTAGGTTCGCAAGGTATGATCACCTGGCCGAATTTCGTCTCGCAGTGCTTCAACGGCTTGGCGCTGGGCGCGTTGCTGGCGCTGATCAGCTCGGGCTTGACCATCATCTACGGCACGCTCGGCGTCCTGAACCTGGCGCACGGCGCGATGTTCATGCTCGGCGGCTATGCCGGCTATGTCGCCTATGAGGCAACCGGATCCTTCGCCATCGCGGTCGTCGCCGGCTCTCTGTTCCTGGCGGTTGTCGGCGTGCTGATGGAGCGCGTCATCATCCGCTATTTCTACAGCCGGCCGCCCGAGGATCAGATCCTGGTCACCTTCGGCATCGGCATCTGCCTGGTGGAAATCGTGCGGCTGGTCTTCGGCAGCCTCTCCAAGACCGTCCCGCCGCCGTCCTGGGCCGCCGGCATCAGCTCGCTCGGCTTCATGTTCTATCCCACCTATCGGCTGGTCGTGGTCGGCATCATCGCGGTGGCGCTGCTCGCCCTCTTCGTCGTGCTCTTCCGCACCCGGCTCGGCCTCATCGTGCGCGCCGGCATCGAGGATTCGGCGATGGTCGATGCGCTCGGCATCGATGTCGACCGCGTCTTCATGGTGGTGTTCGGCATCGGCGCGATGGCGGCGGGCTTCGCCGGGATCGTCAATGCGCCGGTGGTCTCGCTGACCCCCGACATGGGCGACGCGATCCTGGTGCAGACCTTCGTCGTCGTGGTGATCGGCGGCGTCGGCTCGTTCACCGGCGCAATCCTTGGCGGCCTGATTTCCGGCGAAATTCTCAGCCTGACCTCGATGGTCGATCCGAGCTATTCCGGCGTGATGCTGTTCGCCGTCATGACCTTGGTGCTGATGCTGCGGCCGCAAGGCTTGCTCGGAACGCGGAGCCAGACGTGATCGGACGGTTGATGCTCGGCCGTCGCCCATGGCTGGTCGAGGGTTTGACGGCACTTGGTTTGATCGCCGCGCCTTTCGTGCTGCCACCGCTGGGATTTGCACCGGACACGGTCAACCAGGCCGTGATCTGGGGCCTGTTCGGCATCGGCTTCGATCTGCTCTTTGGCTATACCGGCCTTTTGTCGTTCGGCCAGTCGGCGTTTTACGGCACCGGCGGCTTCGTCGCGGCCTATCTCCTGACGAAAGCCATCGTGTCGAGCGTGATCCTGGGCCTCGTCATCGGCATGATCGCCGCCGCCGCTGCCGGCTATCTCGTCGGCCTCATCGCGCTTCGGCGCACCGGCATCTACTTCGCGATGATCACCGTCGCGATCGCGGAGACCTTCTTCTTTCTGGAGAATTCGCCGCTCTCGGCCTGGACCGGTGGCGAGAACGGCATACCGGGCGTACCGGCGCCAAGCTTCGACCTCTTCGGCATCCACTACCGCGTCGGCACCGGCTGGTCGATGTATGGCTTCCTGGCGATCTGCTATTTCATCGGCATCGTCATCGCGTTGCGCATCGTGCGCTCGCCGGTCGGTGCGATCCTGAGCGCCATTCGCGAGAACCCGTCGCGCGCCGCCGCCGTCGGTCACAATGTCCATGGCTACAAGCTGACCGCCTTCATCATCGCCGCGGCCTATGCCGGCCTGGCCGGCGGCCTGCTCGGCGTGCTGCAGGCCTTCATGCCGCCCGAAGCCTTCACCTTCGACACGTCGGGCCAGCTCGTCATGCAGACGGTGATCGGCGGCAGCGGCACCCTGTTCGGGCCGCTCTTCGGTGCCCTGGTGTGGCTTTCCCTGCGCGACTTCCTGCAGGCCGCGCTCAATCTCGGGGCGGCGTGGAAGCTTGCCCTAGGCCTCATCTTCGTACTGCTGGTCTGCTTTCTGCGGCGCGGCTTGATCGGCGGCGTTCGTGACGCGGTTGGCCTTTTTGCCGGGCGATGGCAGAGCGGAACGGCCCCGACGCTTGCGACGCCCGCGCCGGCCTTGCCGATGGCCACGGTCGGCCCATCGCGCCGACCCGATGAGACGCCGTTCTCCGGACCCGTGATCGAGGCCCGCGGCATCACCAAATCCTTCGGCGGGCTGACCGCCAACCGCGACATCAATTTTTCCGTCAATCAGGGCGAGCTGCGCGGCGTGATCGGGCCGAACGGCGCCGGCAAGAGCACTTTCTTCAAGATGCTCACCTGCGAGCTGCCGCCGACTTCCGGACGCATCATCTTCCATGGCCGCGACATCACCGGCATGGACATCACGAGCGTCTGCCATCTCGGCCTCACCAAGAGCTACCAGATCAATCAACTCTTCAATCGCCTCACCGTCCGCCAAAACGTCGTCATCGCGGCGCTGGCCGAGCGGCGCGGCCGCTTCTCCCTCGACTTTCTCCGCCGCATCGAGCGCGTCCCCGGCCTCGCCACGCAGGTCGAAAGCACCCTGTCGCTGGTCGGGCTCGCAGCACGGCGCGATGTGCCCGTCGCGGAGCTCGCCTATGGCGAAAAGCGGCGGCTCGAGATCGGCCTCGCCTTGGCCTCGTCGCCCTCCTTGCTGCTGCTGGATGAGCCGCTCGCCGGCATGAGCCCGCGCGAGCGGGCGGAGACCGTGAGCCTGCTGAAGAACATCCGCCGCGGCCGGACGCTGGTGGTCGTCGACCACGACATGGACGCGATTTTCGAACTCGCCGAGCGCATCACCGTGCTGCATGAAGGCGCCGTGCTGGCCGAGGGAACCCCGGCCGAGATCCAGCGCAACAGCCTCGTCCAGGAAGCCTATCTCGGCGGGGTCGCGGCATGAGCGCGCTGCTCGAGGTCGAGAAGCTCAACAGCTATTACGGCGACAGCCATATCCTCTTCGATATTTCGCTTGAGGTCGCGAAAAACGAGGTGGTGGCGCTGCTCGGCCGCAACGGCGCCGGCAAGAGCACCACGCTGAAGAGCCTGATCGGCATGGTGCGGCCGCGCTCCGGCCAAATCCTCTTCGATGGCGTGCCCGTGCACGGCCTCAAATCCCACGCCATCGCCGGCCTCGGCCTGCAGCTCGTGCCGGAAGAGCGCCGCATCTTCGGCAGCCTCAGCGTCGAGGAAAATCTCGTGCTGGCCGGGCTCACCGCCAAGTCGCGCTGGCCGCTCGACCGGATCTGGGAGATCTTTCCGCGGCTGCGCGAGCGCCGGCGCAGCCGCGGCACCGACCTGTCCGGCGGTGAGCAGCAAATGCTGGCGATCGCCCGCGCCCTGGTGCGCAATCCGAAGATCATCCTGCTCGACGAGCCGTTCGAGGGGCTGGCGCCGATCATCGTCCGCGACCTCGTTACGACCTGCCGGAGGCTGGCCGAAGCGGGACAGACGCTGGTGATCGTCGAGCAGAACGTCACCGCCGCCATGACCCTCGCCGACCGCGTCTACATCATCAACAACGGCCACATGGTCGAAGCCATGAGCGCCGCCGCCGCCCGCGAGCAGCCCGAACTGCTGCACCGCCATCTCGGTGTGTAAGCCGCGAGTGCGCCAGCGCTCGTCGGCGGCGGCGTCAGCGCTTGCGCAGCAAGCGCGAGAGCCGCTCGGTTCCGACTAGCCGCCCTGGGTCCCCGCCTTCGCGGGGACGACCAAAAATATAGTAAAATCAACTAATTACGCCAATACCGCGCAAGCGCGGGGCTGTCCGGGGAAGCTGCCGCGGTTGTGAGAGTGGGTTGCGGACACTCGTTTTAGCGTCATGGCCGGGCTTGTCCCGGCCACCCACGCCTCGCAGCGCACCCGGTGAGAGACGTGGGTGCCCGGCACAAGGCCGGGCATGACGATGGTGGATAGTGTCGAATCCCGTGGAGCCTCGTCCCGGCCGCATCCGAGATTTCCCCGGGCAGCCCTGCGCGAAAGCGAGAATCCAATCGATCGACCGTCCCGGATAACCGGCCACTCCTCGCCTGAGCCAAGCCGCGCCTGACATTCTTGCGCCTGGACCAACGCCGCCCGACCGGCGATCATTGTCACCGGGAGGAAACATGATCCGCGGCTGGGCCATTCTGGCGCTGTCGCTCGGCTATGTCGGGCTGCTGTTCGCGGTCGCCTATTACGGCGACCGGCGGGCGCAGTATCGTGGCCGCGCCAAGGCCAAGCCGATCGTCTATTCGCTGTCGCTGGCCGTCTACTGCACCTCCTGGACCTTCTACGGCAGTGTCGGCCTCGCCGCGAAGACCGGCTACGATTTCCTCGCGATCTATGTCGGCCCGATCCTGGTGTTCGCGCTTGGCTGGCCGCTGCTCGACCGGCTCATCCGCATCTCGAAAAGCCACAACATCAACTCGATTGCCGATTTCATTGCCGCCCGCTACGGCAAGAGTCAGCCGCTCGCGGCGGCGGTGACGGTCATCGCCACGCTCGGTACGCTGCCCTACATCGCGCTGCAGCTGAAGGCGGTCTCCGTCGGCTTTACCGTGCTGACGAGCTATCCCGGCGTCGATCTGGAGGCGATCGCGAGCCAGCCGGCGCCCATCTACACCGCGCTGGCGGTGGCACTGCTGCTGGCGCTCTTCGCCGGGCTGTTCGGCACGCGGCATGTCGAGGCGACCGAGCACAATGAAGGCCTGATCCTCGCCATCGCCTTCGAATCCATGGTCAAGCTGCTGGCGTTCATCGCCGTCGGCATCTTCGTGACCTGGGGCATGTTCGACGGCTTGAGGGATCTTGCCGGACGCGTCTCGCAGGACCCGGCGCTGCACCGCCTCTTCTTCTCCGGCATCGACGGCACCAGCTGGATGACGATGAGCGCGCTGGCGGTGTGCGCGATCCTCTGCCTGCCGCGCCAATTCCATGTGACCGTGGTCGAGAACACCGATCCGCGCGACCTGCACAAGGCGGCCTGGCTGTTTCCACTCTACCTGATCGCCATCAATGTGTTCGTCATTCCCATCGCGGTGGCGGGTCTCAGCACCTTCCCGAGCGTCGTCGACGGCGACCTCTTCGTGCTGGCGCTGCCGCTGGCGGGGCGTCAAGTGGCGTTCGCGATCATCGCCTTTATCGGCGGCCTGTCGGCCGCCACCGGCATGGCGATTGTCAGCTCGATCGCGCTGAGCAAGATGATCAGCAACGATCTGGTGATGCCGATCGTGCTCAGCGGCCGCCGCCTCGGCCTTGCCGAGCGCCGCGACATGGGGCGCCTCATCCTCCGCATTCGCCGCGCCGCCATTCTCTTCGTCCTGTTGCTCGGCTACTGCTATTACTGGCTGATCGGCGACAGCCTGGCGCTGGCGTCGATCGGCCTGTTGAGCTTTGCCGCGATCGCGCAATTCGCGCCGGCCCTGCTCGGCGGCCTGGTCTGGCACGGCGCCAATGCCAAGGGCGCGCTCGTCGGCATTCTCGCCGGCTTCCTCGTCTGGGCCTACACGCTGCTCCTGCCTTCGCTGGCGCATGCCGGCTGGGTCCCGGCCGGCCTGCTCCAGGACGGCCCCTTCGGCGTGGCCTTGCTCCGGCCGGAGGAGCTGTTCGGACTGCGCTTCGATCCGCTGACGCATGGCGTGTTCTGGAGCCTGCTGGCGAATATCGGCTGCTTTGTCGCCGGCTCGCACCTCACCTCCGCCCGCGTCATCGAGCGCATTCAGGCCAACGCCTTCATCGATGCCGACGCGACGGAGACCCACTTCACCTCGCAAGTCTGGCCGGGATCGATCCGCGTGTCGGAGCTCGCCGCGCTGGTCTCGCAATATCTCGGCACCGATCGCGTCGAGCGCGATTTCGCCGAATTCCTGGCGCCGCGGGAAAGGTCAAGCGAGGCGCAGGCGGACGTCCAGCTCGTGCGCCACGCCGAGCGCTTGCTGGCGAGCGCGATCGGCGCACCCTCGGCACGCCTCGTCATGGCGCTGGCGCTCGAACGGCAGACGCTCGGCATGGACGGCGCCTTGCGCCTGCTCGATGACGCCACCGCCGCCATCCAATACAACCGCGATCTGCTCCAATCGACGCTCGAGAACATGCGCCAGGGCATCTGCGTCTTCGATCGCGATCTGCGGCTCGCCTGCTGGAATCGCCAGTTCCGCGACCTGCTCGATCTGCCGCCGGCGCTCACCCGAGTGGGTGTCTCGCTCGAGGAAATCGTCCGCTTCAAGGCATCGCGCGGCGAATACGGGCCGGGCGATGTCGAGAAGATCATCGCCGACCGGCTCGAGGGCTTCGTCGGCGCCGGCGGCACCATCTTCCAGTGGCGCCGGCCGGACGGCACCGTGCTCGATATCCGCACCACGCTGATGCCCGGCGGCGGCTACGTTACGACCTATTCCGAAGTCACCGAGCATGTCGAAGCAGCCGAGCAACTCGCCGCCGCCAACGAGCTCCTCGAGCAGCGCGTCCGCGATCGCACCGTCGAGCTGACGCAGCTCAACGCCGAGCTGAGCCGGGCGAAGGTCGCCGCCGAAGAGGCCGATCTCGGCAAGACGCGCTTCCTCGCCGCGGTGAGCCACGACCTGCTGCAGCCGCTCAACGCCGCACGCCTCTATCTGTCCAGCCTCATCGAGCAGCAAGCCCGTCCGCAGCGCGGCCGCGGCCGAGGCGGTGCCCTGGCGGTGAAGATCGACACCTCGCTTGGCGCGGTCGAGGAGATTCTCGAGGCGCTCCTCGACATTTCCCGGCTCGACGCGGGGAAGCTGGCCGCCGAACGCCAGGACATGCGCCTCGGCGACCTCTTCGACAGTCTCCGTGTCGAATTCGCGCCGCTCGCCGAGCGCAAGCGGCTCGAGCTGCGCGTCGTGCCGACCACGCTTGCGGTCAACAGCGACCGGCGGTTGTTGCGGCGCATCTTGCAGAACCTGCTGTCGAACGCGATCCGCTACACCGCCGCGGGCAAGGTGCTGATGGGCGCCCGACGCCATGGCGACCGCGTCGCCATCGCGATCCTCGATACCGGCAGCGGTATTCCGCTCGACAAGCAGCATCTCGTCTTCCGCGAGTTTCAGCGCTTCTCGGTCGCGACCGGGAGCGAGCCCGGGGTCGGGCTCGGCCTCTCTATCGTCGACCGGATGGCGCGCGTGCTCGATCATCCCGTGCAGTTCCGTTCGGTGCCCGGACGCGGCACCGCCTTCGTGGTCGATTTGCCGCGCAGCGCTGCCGCGGAGCCGGTGCGCGGCGCCGGCAGGGCGGCGGCGCTGCCGAGCCTGGCCGGCGCGAGCCTGCTGTGCATCGACAACGAGCCGGGCGTGCTCGACGGCATGCGGACGCTGCTGCAAGGCTGGGGCTGTCGCGTCCATCTGGCCGCCGGCCTCGCCGAAGCGCTGCGGCTCGACGTCGCGCAGCTCGCGGCGCTGGACGCCATCATCGTCGATTATCATCTCGACGCCGAAGCCGACGGGCTGCGCTGCCTCGATGTCATGCGTCAGCGCTGCGGCGTGATCGCGCCGGCGATCGTGATCACGGCGGACCGTTCGTCCGCGGTTCGGGAGGCCGCGGACCGGCATGGCCTGCACGTCCTCAACAAGCCGATCAAGCCGGCGGTGCTGCGCGCCTTGGTGACGCGCATCATCGCGGCGCAGGAGGCGGCGGAATAGCCGGCTCAGAAGGGATATTCTTCGATTCTTGACCGCCGCTTGCCCTAGGGTTCGGGCCCGGTGGAAAGCTCGGCCGCGATGCGGCGCAGCTCCTCGCCCACTTGCTCGACGCCGGCGCGCCGCAGCTGCTCGGAGAGTCCGACCGCGACCAGCGCGTGGGAAACCCCGCCTTCGCTCATCACCGGTGCGGCGATGACGGTGACGCCGCCGATGTAATTGCCTTCGTCGACCGCGTAGCCGACGCGCCGAGCGGCTTCGATGTCGGCGCGCCACTGCGCCAATTCCGGCGCGTTGTCCCAGCGCAGGGCGTGGAACCGCCGCTCGATCTCGCTCCAGGGCAGGCGGCTGTGAGCGGCGATGCAGCGGCCGGTCGCGCTGATCAGAGCCGGAAATCGGCTGCCGATTTCGGAGTGAAGATGTAAGCCCTGTCCCGCGCGGGAAATCGCGACGACGACGATATGGTCGAGGCCGATCACCTGAACGCCGATGGCGGTGACGCTATAGCGCCGAGCCAGGCCATCGACGGCCGGCTGCGCCCGCTCGGCGAAGCTGTTGCGGCGCAGCGCGCTGCGCGCAAGGCTGATGATCCCGACATGGAGGCTGTAGCGCTTCGTCTGGGGATCGAAGGCGATGAGCTCCTCCGCCGCCAGCACGCGGAGGATGTGCAGACACGTGCTCGGAACCAGGTCCAGCGCCCGCGCAATCGAATTGACTCCGAGCGGCGTCTCGCTCTTGCCGAGCAGCCGGAGAATGGCGATGGCGCGCGTCACCGCGGGCACCTGGCGCTCGCGACGGCGCGGCGCCGCTTTGCGTCGCGCCGGCTCGGCCTTGGGTCGCGGCCCTTTGAGCACCATCCGTCGGCGATCCCTGAATTTATTGTCCTAATACAATGACATATGTCTATTGACAATGACGGTTTAGCCGTGATCGGATGCCGGCGCAAGCGGATAAGGTGAAGCACGCCGATGCCGGCTCCGAAGCTGACGGAATTTGCGGACTATGCCGACGCCCAGCGCGAATTCTCGATGGCCCGGCTATGGCAGCTTTTCGACGGCAATCGCGACCGATTGAACATCGCGCATGAATGCATCGACCGGCATGCGTCGCCGGCGGATCGCGTCGCCGTCCGCATCGCGCATGCCGACGGCTGCGATGAGAGCCTTACCTTCCGCGACATCGCCGAGCGCTCGTCGCAATTCGCGCATTGGCTTGCCGCCCGCGGCATCGGCCCCGGCGATCGCGTCGCGATCATGCTGGAGCCCTCCCTGCCCTTCTATGCGGCCATGTTCGGCGCGATGAAGCGCGGCGCCATTGCCGTACCCCTCTTCACGCTGTTCGGACCGGAAGGGCTGCGGCTCCGGCTCGACGATTGCGCGCCGCGCCTTCTCGTCACCAATGCCGAGAAGGCGCCGATGGCGCGCGCGCTGGGCGGGATCGAGATTGCGGTCGCGGACGACATCCTGCGGCACGAGCTCGGCCACTATCCCATCGAGTACCGCACGGTCACCACGCCGGACGACCTGGCCGTCTTCCAATACACCTCAGGCACCACGCGCGAGGTTCCCGCGGCCGTTCGCCATACGCATCGGGCGATCGTCGTGCTCATGATCGCCGCGCTCTATGGCACCGGCATCCGACCCGGAGACATCTATTTCTGCCCGTCTTCGCCGGCCTGGGGACACGGGCTGTGGCACGGCACGTTGGCGCCGCTCGCGCTCGGGGTCACCACCGGGGCCTATGCCGGAAAATTCGACCCGGTCCGGCTGCTGCGCGCCTTGCAGGATTACGGCGTCACCAACCTTTCGGCGGCATCGACGCATTATCGGATGATGAAGGGATCGGGGGCGGCCGGGACGTTTCGCTGCGCTTTGCGCAAACTCTCCTATACCGGCGAGCCGATCGACAGCGCCACCCTCGATTTCGTCGATGCGACGTTCAAGCTGCCCGTCTGCAGCATGTACGGCACGACCGAGGTCGGCGTCATCCTCGTGAACTATCCGGGCGCCGAGGACTTCGTCGTCAAGCCGGGCTCGCTGGGCAAGCCGGTGCCAGGTACGCGCGTCGAAGTGCATCGCGGGGATGACACCCCGACATCGCCAAACGAGATCGGCGAGATCAAGGTCTGGCGCCGCGGCGCCTGGTTCCCGACGAAGGATCTCGGCTACGTCGATGCGGATGGCTACTTCTACCATGCGGGCCGGGCGGATGATGTGATCATCTCCGCGGGATGGACCATGAGCGCGGTCGAGATCGAGAATGTCCTCCTGCGCCATCCGGAGGTGCGCGAAGCGGCGGTGATCGGCGTCGCCGACCCAGTCCGCGGCCAGGTGGTCAAGGCGTTCATCGTCAGCCTGCGCCCCGGCGATGACGGCTTCATCCGCGAGCTGCAGGAGTTCACGCGCCACCGCCTCAGCCAGCACGAATATCCGCGCCAGATCGCCTTCGTCGCCGAGCTGCCCAAGACGCCGGCAGGCAAGGTCAACCGCCAGGCATTGCGCGAACGCGAACGCCGGACGGCACCGCCGCCGGCTGAAGCGCCATAGAGGGAGACCGTGATGAGCCAAGCTGCCCGATTGTTTCCGAAGATCACCGAGCGTGGACTCGCCGAATTGCGCGAGCGTATCGGGATCAAGATCACGGACACGCTCGAGCCCTGGTGCCATGAAGCCACGCGCGACAACATCCGGCACTATGCCCATGGCATCGGCGACGACAATCCCCTCTGGTGCGACCCCGACTATGCGGCGCGCACCCGCTATGGCGATGTCATCGCCCTGCCGAGTTTTCTGTTCGCCTGCAGCCGCATCATCTCGGGCTATGTCGGCGGCCTTCCCGGCGTTCACGCCATGTGGGCCGGCGCCGATTGGCACTGGCACCACGCCGTGCGGCGCAACGACGAGATCACCACCGAGGCGTGGCTCAAGGACCTCATCGAGCACGAGACGAAGTTTGCCGGCCGCGCAATCCAGCAAGTCTACCACGTCAATTTCTACAATCAGAAAGGCACGAAGGTCGCGGAAGCCGACAGCTGGTGCTTCCGCACCGACCGCGATCGGGCGCGCGAAGAGGGCACCAAATACACCGAGCTCAAATCGAAGCCGCCGCGCCACTACACGGATGAGGAGCTCGCTCGCCTCTACAAGCTTTATGCCGGCGAAGAGGTGCGCCGAGGCACGCCGCGGGCTTGGGAAACCGTGGCGATCGGCGACGCGCTGCCGACCATGGCCAAAGGGCCGATGACCGTGACCGGGTTCATCGCCTTCGCCCAGGGCTGGGGCGGTCTCTACATTCGCGCCAACAAGCTTGCTTGGAAGCAGATCCACCGCCATCCCGGCCTCGGCATCAAGAACCGTTTCGGCATTCCGGATTGCCCCGAGCGCGTCCATTGGGAGAACGACTTCGCGACCATGGTGGGAGCGCCGGGCGCCTATGACTACGGGCCCGAGCGTTGCTCCTGGCTGACGCATCACCTCACCAACTGGATGGGTGATGACGGCTTCCTGCGCCGCGCCCATTGCAAGATCCGGCGCCACAATCCCGAGGGCGATCTGCTCTTCATCGACGGACAGGTCACGCGCAAATATGTCGAGGACGGGCGGCATCTGGTCGACATCGAGCAGGAGGCGCGCAATCAGGACGGCGAATTGTCCGTCGTGGGCGGCGGGACGGTGGAACTGCCATCGTCAGGTTGATCATGGCGAGCGCCGCGCAGCTACTCCCAACTGTCATCGAGTTTCGATAGGTTCTCCGCGGCAACCCTGGAGCAACCCCGTCGCCATGGCCCCTTCAGACAGCGAATTCAGCCTCGAGCTCAGTCGCCGCAAGCTGCTCGCCGCTGCCGGCATCGCCGCGGTCGCGACGCCCCTCATCGCAGCCGGCAGCGCCGAAGCCGCCCCCGCCGCCGGTCTGTCGCCTGATCCGGTGGCAACGCCGCCGGTCGCCGGACTGCACCTGCAGTTCGGCGCGGATGCATCCTCGGAAATGGTGGTGTCTTGGCACACGCTGCAGCGGGTGCGCCGTCCCCGCGTTTTGCTCGGGCGGCTCGATGGCCGGCTCGAGCACACCGTCGAGGCCAAGGAGACCAGCTACACCGATGCCAAGTCGCACCAGGTCGTCTACGCCTATCACGCCAAGCTCGCGGGACTGCAAGCCGACTCCGCTTACCTCTACAGCGCGCTGCATGACGGCGCCGCGCCGGAGTTCGGCGCGTTCCGCACCTCGCCGCGGGGTCGGACGCCGTTCACCTTCACCAGCTTCGGTGATCAGGGCACGCCGACCCTCGGCAAGAGGTACCAGCCGCCGGAAGGCGTGACGCTTCCCAACCCCCTCTACATCAACGACAATCTCGGCTCGCCCGCGGCCGCCGACACGACGCTCGGGGTGGAGCGGCTGCAGCCCTTGTTCCATCTCTTCAACGGCGATCTCTGTTACGCCAACCTCGCCGAGGACCGGGTGCGCACCTGGTGGGATTTCTGGGAGAACAACAGCCGCAGCGCCCGCAACCGTCCCTGGATGCCATCGCCCGGCAACCACGAGAACGAGTTGGGCAACGGACCGATCGGCTATCAGGCCTATCAGACCTACTTCTCGGTACCGCCGGCTTCCGGCCAGACCGAGGTGACGCGCGGGCTTTGGTACGCCTTCACCGCCGGCTCGATGCGCGTGATCAGCATCGCCAATGACGACGTCGTCTACCAGGATGGCGGCAATTCCTACGTTCGCGGTTATTCATCCGGCGCCCAGAAGGCCTGGCTGGAACAGGAATTGGCCGCGGCGCGTCGGGATCACAACGTCGACTGGGTCGTGGTGTGCATGCACCAGGTCGCCATCTCGACCGTCGACAATTTCAACGGCGCCGACCTCGGCATCCGCCAGGAATGGGTGCCGTTGTTCGACCGATACGGCGTCGACCTCGTGGTGTGCGGGCATGAGCACCATTACGAGCGCTCGCACCCGATCCGCGGCCAGCAAGCCAACGCCACCCTGACGCCGATCCCGGTGGCCACCGCCATCGACGTGATCGATACGACCAAGGGAACCGTGCACATGGTCATCGGCGGCGGCGGAACCTCGGTGCCCTCGAACAAGCTGTTCTTCAATCCGCTGGCCTGCCGGGTCATCACCGCCGTCGGCGAGCGCAACGCCGCGACCGGCAAGCGTCCGCCGATCTACGTGAAAGAGGATGCAGCCTGGTCGGCGGTGCGCAACGCCGCGCACGCCTATGGCTTCGCGGCCTTCACGCTCGATCCCGGAGCGCATCGCGGCGACATCACCACGATCAAAGTCACCTATTACGACGTGGTGGGGACAGACGGTCACGCGGTGCCCTTCGAAAGCTTCATCTTGCGCCGCCCTCGCCGCGACTAGGACGTCGACTCAGCAACGCGCAGCCGATGCTCGATCAACCGGGGCGAGCGTCGAACGGCCGCCGCCGAGGCGTCGCTACCTGCGCTCGGTCGCTCCACGCGCAATCAACCAATCGACCACGGCCAGCAAAACGGCGGTGACGATGAAGGTGAGATGGAGCGCGATCAGCCAGGGCAGTGTGCCCCGCGCTGCATGGGCGATGTCGAGGAAAAGCTCGAGCAGATAGATCGCGGAGATCACCACGATGGCGCTCATGATGCGGACTTTGATCGTGCCGACTCCGACGATCCAGGCCGAGCTCGCCATGGCTTCACCGGCGCCACCCGAGCGAGCGAGCGCCTCCAGCCCGCTGAGCATCACGATCATGACAAGGCTGGCCATGAGCACGATATCGAGGAGGGACAGAGCGGCGAGCGTCAGATGCAGCTCCGCGCCGGTGGCGAACGCAACCCCGATCCGCCAAACCTCGACGAAAAATTGCGCGACGAACAGCACGAGCACGATCGTGAGTCCGAAGAACAGCGGTACCATGACCCATCGGCTGACGCGCACAAGAGGCGCGAAGAACCGCTCCATGTCCCCCCTCGCGTTCAGCAGGTTTGGTGCTGGATGCTGCGTGCAATCACGATGTTGTCAGGCATGCGATGGCGCGTCCAGCGATGATGGTAGGCGCCGTACAGCGATGACAACCTCATCTGCCCCTCTCGCGACATCGTTGCGCGGATAGGGAACGCTACCACAGGGAGCATGACGGAGCGCGAAAAAAACTGGAGGGTGGCCGGCGACAGCCCGGGCGGGCGTCTTCGGGGATTACCGCCTGCCGCAAGAGGAAGTGCGCTCGCGCGGCGGGTCGGGCGCGGCGCCGACGTCATGAAGCCGCCGCGGCGGCGCGCGGCTCAGAGCGATCGTGCCGCGTCTACCTCGGCGGGGGCGGCGGGGGCGGCAGAGACGACGCGGGCGGCGCGAAGCCCGCCACCTGGTTGCCGTGCGCGTACATGCATTGCCGATAGGCGTTGTCGAAGAGCTGTTGCGCGGTGAGCGTGCCGCGCTCGGCCTGGCTCGAGCCGGACATCGTGCCGCCCAGCGCGCCGCCGGCGGCGCCGATCGCGGCCCCGCGCCCGCCGCCGATGGCGGCGCCCAACCCGGCGCCGAGCACGGTGCCGAGCACCGCGGAGCCGATTTGCTGGGTGTTCGAGGCTTGGGCGACGCCGGCGCTCTGCTGTTGCGCGAATTGGCGGCAGAACGCATCGTCCTGCTGGAACACGGCGAAAGGCTTGTTCGGCCCCGGCATCACCGCGGCGCGTGGCCCCATCGGTTGCTGGGCGCAAGCTGACAGAAGTGCGAGCGCCGCGACGGCGCCAATGCTCGCCTTGCTATGAGTCACGACATCCTCCGCATCACCTGGCCGGCGCGGCCGGAACCCGGCGCCGACAACCGTTGCACGCCATGAAATCGCTACCATCGCGGAGTATCTCAACAGGTGTGAACAACCGCTGCGGCTGCCCGTTCATCTGCCGCGCGCAACAGGATAGAACAGCGTGCCTGCATGAACGGGGAAATCACCTGTCGCGCGATACGACGCTCCTGGCCGCTCGATCCGATTGATCTGCACCCGGATGGTGAAAGTGCCGGAACGGTTACGGGTGCGCGGTGTTGGACCGGGCGCGGCATCGCAGGTCCGCGTAAGCGAACAAATATCGGCGCGGAGAGCCCGGCGATTTTACCCGGGCCCAGCATCACATCTTTCCGGGAGGACAGACATGAGCAACCTGGTCGTCTTCGACTTTGACGGCATTCATACGGCTGATGAAGTGCTGAACAAGCTTCGCTCGCTACAAAAAGAATATCTGATCGACCTGGAAGATGCCTGTGTGGTGGAGCGTGAAAAAGGCGGCAAGGTGCATATCAAACAGGCGGTCAATCTCACCACGCTCGGTGCCGCCACGGGCGGCACAAGAGGCATGCTGTTGGGAGCTTTGGTCGGCCTTCTGTTCCTGAACCCCCTGGTCGGCATGGCGATTGGCGGGGTCACCGGCGCGGGCTTTGGTGCCTTGTCGGGATCATTGGCCGATTACGGCATCCGGGATGATTTTGTACGAAAAATCGGTGAGACGATTCCCCCCGGCTCATCCGCGCTTTTCGTGCTTTTCCGCAGCATAACGGAAGACAAGGTTCTACCCGAAATTGAGCCCTACAAGCCGCGGATTCTGAAGACGTCGCTCTCCACTGAAGCCGAGACGAAGCTCAGGGCCGCCTTGAGCAAAGCCGCATAACGGCGGCATCTCGGAACAACACCATCCGCCGTGCCGCGCCGGCCGAGCTTGTGTCGGGGTGATCAGAACGATCCGAAGAAAGTGCCGGGCATGAAGACGATAAAAGGCCGACGCCGCCTTAGGTGACGATGGCGGCCGCCCAGCACGGCGGCGAGAACGGCGCGCCCCGCGGCCGAGCCGCGTTATATGAAGTCAGCGATGGCAGTGACGGAGCCGCTGTCCTCCATCAGCTTGCCGAACAACGCACCGAGCAGGAAAGTCGGAAAGAACTTGGCGAAGAACGTCCCGGCGCTGCCCATGAAGGTCTGGGTCCAGTGGGCAGCGGCTCACCGCCAAAAAGTGCCGCCACCGCGGCGGCCGGCGGTGCGAGCAGCAGCACGCTCCAGCCGCGGAAGGCGAACCCGATCGGCAGGCCAAGCCCAGCCAGAATGCCGATCAGACCGAGCAGGTTCATCGGCGCAGCATTCGCCAGCAGCCCCTCCGTCGACGGCGAGCCGTCGCGTCTACGCCAGCTCGCCGAGCAAGGCTTTGGCCCGCTTGAGGTCCAGCGTATCGAAGCCTTCGGTGAACCAGCCATAAATCGGCGTGAGGAGGTTGCGGGCTTCGGTGCGCTTGCCTTGATCGCGCCACAGCCGCGCCATGCTCATCGCCGCACGCAATTCATAGCCCTTCGCCTGCCGGCTTCGCGCGATACGCATCGCCTGTTCGACGGCGTGTTGACCCTCATCAGGTTGGTTGAGACCGGACAACGCGACCCCTTCGAGGCGATGAAGTTCCGCCTCCCACTGGCGGTGGCCCGTCTTCTCTGCGGTGCTCAGCCCGTCTTTCACCTCGGCAAGAGCCGCGCCATGCTCACCCTGGCCGGTCAGTGCTTCAGCCAGCTTGGCCAAACCGAAGCATCGCACCCGCGCTGCGCCGGGCCCGGCAAGCCCTTCACGCAGACAAGCAACAGCCTCTTCGAACGCTCCCAGCGCCGCCAGCGCCGCACCCCGCAGAAGCTGCGGCTCCACCACGAAGCTAAGTCGTTGCTCGGCGGCGAGCGCCTCGGCCGCCTCGAGGCGTTGCAAGGCCACTTCCGGCTCGCCGCGATCCAGATGGACCATCGAGTTGTACTGCAGGGCGAGCGCCAGGCTGAAGGGGTGAGCGATCCGCTCGGCCAGCACAAAAGCCTCGTTGCCGAGCGCCAGGGCCTTGTCGGGATACCCGAGCAGCCAATAGGCCTGCGCGCCGAAGTAGCGAGCACACATGCCCGGGTCGTGCCCGCCATACAGCTGGTGGTGGAGGCGGTGTCGCTCGGGATCGTAGAGCCGGCGCCCCGCCTCGCAGTGCTCGCGCGCGGCCGCCGGCTCTCCCGAGAACAAGCAAGTCGCCCAGGCGCTATGGTGCGCCTGCAGACGCAATTCGTCGCCGGCGTTGCGAGCGGTCAGTTGCTGCAGCTGGTTCGACAATCTGCGGCATTCGGGGATCCTGCTGGCACCGTTGGCGGACTGCCACAGGCCATAGGCTGCCATGAACAGCTGGTGCGGATCGCGCCGCCGCTCGGCCAGCTCGAAGGCGCGCATATAGGCGTGGGCCGCGTTGGGCGCCTGGAACCCTTCGGTCGTAAACACCGACAGGCCTCGGGCCAATTGCAGCTCGATCTCCCGTCCGTCCCGATTGGGACCTTCGGGCAATGCCGCTAGTGTTGCGAGACCGCGTTCGAAATGGCGGATCGCTTCAAGATGCGCCAAGCGCGCCGCGGCATATTGGCCGGCCTTCAACCATTCGTCGATTGCACGCTCGGTATCGCCGGCCGCGGTCAGATGATGCGCGAGCAGTTCGGGTTGGCGCTCGACACGATCGGTGAAATTCTGCTCGAGCACCGCCGCAACACGGGCGTGCAGCTCCTGCCGCTTTCCGCGCAGCAGCGTGCCATAGGCGGCGTCCTGCACCAGC
>DATJLU010000213.1:0-22890 GCA_035509275.1 Allostellaceae bacterium
CGCATCCTCGGGCATGAGGGCGTTGGCATCGTCGCCAAAGCCGGCCCGGGGGTGACGACCTTTCGGCCGGGCGACCGCGTGCTGATCTCTTGCATCTCGGCGTGCGGCCGATGCGCTTATTGCCGCCGCGGGATGTACTCCCATTGCATGACGGGCGGGTGGATTCTCGGCAACACGATCGACGGCACCCAGGCCGAATACGTGCGCATTCCGCATGCGGATACGAGCCTCTACCCGATTCCAGCCGGCGCCGACGAAGACGCCCTGGTCATGCTGAGCGACATCCTGCCGACGGGCTTCGAATGCGGCGTCCTCAACGGCAAGGTCGAGCCGGGCAGCACCATCGCCATCGTCGGCGCCGGTCCGATCGGACTCGCGGCACTGCTCACGGCACAATTCTATTCGCCGGCCGAGATCATCGTGATCGATCCCGACGAGAACCGCCTGGAGGTGGCGAAGCGCTTCGGCGCAACGGCGACCGTCGCGGCGGCGGGCGACAAGGCCGCCCAGTCCGTCGTGGCGATGACCGGCGGACGGGGCGTCGATACCGCCATCGAGGCGGTGGGCGTGCCGGCCTCGTTCATCACCTGCGAAGACATCGTTGCGCCGGGCGGGACAATTGCGAATGTCGGCGTGCACGGCGCCAAGGTCGACCTCCATCTGGAGCGCCTCTGGGCCCAGAACATCACCATCACGACACGCCTCGTCGATACCGTCACCACGCCGATGCTGATGAAGACGGTGCAGTCGCGCAGACTCGATCCGACCAAGCTGATCACGCATCGCTTCGCGCTCGACCGCATCCTCGACGCCTACGAGACCTTCGCGCACGCCGCGAGCACCCGCGCCCTCAAAGTGGTCATCGAGGCTTAACCGCCGCGCGATACTGAATGGGCGAACGGGACGATGGTCCCGACCTCGCCGGGAGCCAAGGATGGAACCGCGCAAGCACGAGAAATACGACGCGCTCATCTACCGCTGCCACGCGCTCGCGCCGGTGCGCACGGTGGTGGCGCATCCCTGTGACGAGACCTCGCTGTCGGGCGCGCTCGAGGCGGCCACAGCGAAGATCATCAAGCCGATCCTGGTCGGGCCGGAGCCGCGGATCCGGGCCTTGGCGGACCAGCTGCGGCTCGACATCTCGGCGGTGAAGCTCGTCGACGTTCCGCACAGCCATGCGGCGGCCGAGAAGGCGGTCGAGATCGTCCGCGCGGGCGAGGCCGATGCCTTGATGAAGGGCAGCCTCCACACCGACGAGCTGATGGCAGCCGTGGTCCAGAAGGATACCGGCATCCGCACCGCCAGGCGGATCAGCCATGTCTTCATCATGGATGTACCCACCTATCCGAAACCGCTCTTCATCACCGACGCCGCGGTCAACATCTTCCCGACGCTCGAGGACAAGGTCGACATCGTCCAGAACGCGATCGAACTCGCCCAGGCGCTGGGCGTGAGCCTGCCCAAGGTCGCCATCCTGTCGGCGGTCGAGACGATAACCTCCAAGATTCCGTCGACCATCGACGCTGCGGCGCTGTGCAAGATGGCCGAGCGCGGGCAGATCACCGGCGGCGTGCTCGACGGGCCGCTCGCGCTCGACAACGCGATCAGCCGCGAGGCGGCGGCGATCAAGCATATCAGCTCCGCCGTCGCCGGCGATGCCGACATCCTGCTCGTGCCCGATCTGGAAGCCGGTAACATGCTGGCGAAGGAGCTCTCTTTCCTCGCCGATGCCGATGCCGCCGGCATCGTCCTCGGCGCCCGCGTGCCGATCATTCTGACCAGCCGCGCCGACAATGTGCGGACGCGCATGGCGAGCTGCGCCGTGGCGGCGCTCTATGCCCATGCCCGGCGCGTCGCCACGTCCGAGATCGGCAAACTCGCAAAGGTGTGATTTCATGCGCAAGCCGATCCTCGTCATGAACGCCGGGTCCTCGAGCATCAAGTTCTCGGTATTCGAGACCAACGTCGACCGGAGCGCCTCGGCCGGTGCCCATGGCCAAGTCGAAGGCATCGGCACCGCGCCGCGCCTCGAGGTGTTCGACGCGCAAGGGCGGAGCAGCGGCGAAGCGGCGCTGAGCGAGGACGGCCATGCCGCCGCGACGGCTGCGATCCAGCGCTGGTTCGCCGATCATGGCGTCGGCAAGGAGGGCTTCGACGGGGTTGGGCACCGCGTCGTCCATGGCGGCACCACCTATTCGCAGCCGGTGCTCATCGACGATCACGTCATCACCGTGCTGGAAGCGCTGGTACCGCTGGCGCCGCTGCACCAGCCGCATCATCTTGCCGTCATCCACGCGATCGCGGCACAGGCGCCTCACTTGCCGCAGGTCGCCTGCTTCGACACCGCCTTTCACCGCACCCAGCCGTCACTCGCGCAGGAATTCGCTTTGCCGCGGGAGATCACCGCCAAGGGCGTGCGGCGCTACGGCTTCCATGGTCTCTCCTATGAATACATCGCCTCAATGCTGCCGCGCATCGCGCCCGAGATCGCCGCGGGCAAAGTCGTCGTCGCCCATCTCGGCAACGGCGCCAGCCTGTGTGCGCTCGACAACGGCCGCAGCATCGCCACCACGATGGGTTTCACCGCGGTCGACGGTCTGATGATGGGAACGCGGACGGGCTCCCTCGATCCCGGCGTCATCCTTTATCTGCTCGAGCAGGAGGGCATGAGCGTCAAGGCGGTCGAGCGCCTGATCTATGAGCGCTCCGGCCTGCTCGGCGTCTCCGGCCTTTCCAACGACATGCGGACGCTGCTCGCCAGCGACCTGCCGGCGGCCAAGGAAGCAGTCGATCTCTTCGTCTACCGCATCGGGCGCGAGCTCGGCTCGCTCGCCGGCGCGCTGGGCGGGCTCGACGCGCTTGTCTTCACCGCCGGAATCGGCGAGCATGCGACCGAGATACGGGCGCGCGTCTGCAAGAACGCAACGTGGCTCGGCATCGCGCTCGACGAAGATGCCAACGCCAGAGGCGGCCCGCGCCTGTCGCCGCGCGGCGCTGCCGTTTCGGCCTGGATGATCCCGACCGACGAGAACCTGATGATTGCCCGCCACACGCGGCGATTGCTCGACCGGGTGAGCCCATGAAAGTACGCGAACTGATGACGACGCATGTCGTGACCGTGAGTCCCGGCACGCCGGTGCACGAGGTTGCCAAGGTGCTGCTCGAGCACGGCATCAGCGCCGTGCCCGTGGTCGACAGCAGCGGCGCGCCGCTCGGCATGGTCAGCGAAGGCGATCTGATCGGCCGCAACGAGGCAGATCGCGAAGCGCGGCGCGACTGGTGGCTGGTGATGCTCGCCGAGGGCACCGAACTCAATCCGGAGTTTCTCGCCAGTATGCGCCGCAGCGAGCGCACGGCGCGCGACGTGATGGCGGCGCCCTTGGTCACGGTCGACGAGAATACCGAGGGGAGCGATGTCGCGAAGCTGCTCGTGACTCATCGCATCAAGCGCGTACCGGTGCTCCGCGACGGCCGCATCACCGGCATTGTCAGCCGTGCCGACCTGTTGCGGGAGCTGAGTGAGGCAGAGGCGACGGCGGCGAGCCCACCGAAGCGCAGCTACTTCGCCGGCGCGCTCGCCGGCCTTGATCAGCGCTTCCTTCACCACCACCCGACGCAAGCGCCGGGATCGACCGCACCTCTACCTCAACCGCCCGCCGCCCCTGTCACCGTCGAGCAGTTTCGCCAGCTGATGTCGGATTTCGCCCACCGGGAGTTGGAGCATAGTGACGAGGCCCGCCGCACCGCTGCCAAGCAGCGCCGGCAGGAGGTCACGACCTTGATCGATGAGCACGTCTCGGGCGAGGACTGGCGCGCGATGCTGCATCAAGCGCGCGAGGCGGCGGAGCATGGCTTCAAGGAATTCATGCTGCTGCGTTTCCCGAGCGACCTTTGCAGCGATGGCGGCCGCGCCATCAACTCGGAACAGCCGGACTGGCCGACCACGCTCCGCGGCGAAGCGGCGGAGATGTATCTGCGATGGGAGCGCGAGCTGCGGCCGAACGGCTTCCACCTGGGTGCCCGCGTGCTCAATTTCCCCGGCGGCATGCCGGGCGATATCGGTCTGTTCCTTCTCTGGGGACAGTGAACCAAAACCCGATCACGTCGGAAAGAGACCCATGGCCAAATCGCCTCACCGCGCAGCGCGCGACCTCGCCGGAATCAACGTGCCGGCCTTCTGGCCCATGCTGGCCGCGGCGCGAATGGCCGAGCAGGGCGTCGAGCTCTACGCCAAGAACGCCGAATTCCTCGCCGAGGAAGTGAAGATCCATCATGAGCTGAGGCCCGCGCCGGCGACGGCGAACCGCGTGCTGCTCGATCTCAGAACCATGCTGTTCCGCGACTATTCCGCGTCCGGCGCCGCCGGCCTCCCCACCGTCGTCGATGCGCCCTATGCCGGCCATTCCGCGATGATCGCCGACTATCACAAAGGCCAGAGCCTGATCGAGACGCTGCTCGGCAACGGCATCGGCCGCGTCTTCCTCACCGACTGGAAGTCGGCGACGGAAGATATGAAAGATCTGGAGATCGACCAGTATCTGGCCGAGATCAATGTCGCGGTCGACGATCTCGGCGGCCGCGTCAACCTCGTCGGCCTCTGCCAAGGGGGCTGGATGGCGGCGATGTATGCCGCGCGCTTCCCGCACAAGGTCCAGAGCCTCGTGCTCGCGGGTGCGCCGATCGACACCGATGCCGGCGACGGGCCGGTAAAGCGCATGGCGCACACCTATCCGACGGAATTCTACGAGGAGCTGGTGGCGCTGGGCGGCGGTCTCATGCGCGGCGCGACCATGCTGCGCGGCTGGAAGAACATGCATCCGGAACAGCACTACATCACCCAGCACATCGATCTCTACGAGCACATCGACGACCCCGCCTATCTCAAGAAGGAAGAGGTCTTCGAGCGCTGGTACGAGAATCCGATCGATCTGCCGGGCCGCTGGTATCTGCAGGCCATCGTCCAGATCTTCAAGGAGAACCGGCTCGCCAAGGGAAGTTTCGTCGGTCTCGGCCGGCGCCTCGAGCTGGAGCAGATCGCCTGCCCGCTCTATCTGCTGGCGGGCGACTCCGACGACATCACCACCCGCGAGCAGGTCTTCGACGCCGAGAAATATGTCGGCACGCCCAAGGACAAGATCGTGAAGCAGCTCGTCCCCGGCGGCCATATCGGGCTCTTCATGGGCTCGCGCACGCTGAAGGACACCTGGCCGGCGATCGCCCGCTGGATCGCGGGGACGAGCGCGGCGAGCGCCGGCGCCTAATGCTCCCCGGTGCTGCGCGCCGGCGTCGTGCGCAGCGGCAGCTCGCGCAGGAACAGCGTCACCACCACGCTCGCCGCCATCACCACCGCGCAAATGGCGAAGACGAGATGGAAGGCCTGCACCAAGGCGGGAACAAAGAGCGCATGCTGCGCCGGCGACAGCCCTGCCGCCGCATCGGGTCCGCTCTGCAGCAGCGCTATGCCGGCACCGTCGGGAAGATGGCGGGCAAGCGCCGCGAGCAAGATCGACCACAGGATCGCCGCGCCGAAAGAGCCGCCGAGCGAGCGGAAGAAAGCGACGGTCGCGGTGGAAACGCCGATGTCGCGCGGCTCGGCCGCGTTCTGCACGGCAATCAGCATCACCGGCATGGATGAGCCGATGCCGATGCCGAGCACGCCCATATAGGCCATCGCCAGCGCCGAGGCGGTCGCGGCATTCATCGTCGCCATCAGGGCGAAGGCGATGGCGCCGCCGGTGAGCCCGATCAGCGGGTAGAGCTTGTAGCGCCCGCTCCAGCGCATGGCCTGACCCGAGGCGAAAGCACCGATGACCGAGCCGGCCATCAGCGGGATCAGCAGGATGCCGGAATCGCCGGCACCGACGCCGGAGACGAGCTGAAGGAAGACCGGCAGCAGGATGATCCCGGCGAACATCGCCATGGAGATGATGAAGCTGGCGAGATTGGCGGCGCGGATCACCGGGTTGACGAAGAGGCGCGGCGGCAGCACCGGTTCGGGGGCGCGCAGCTCCTGCAGGATGAAAGCGCCGAGCAAGGGCGGCGCCACCGCAATCAGCAGCAGCACCGGACGCGAGGACCAGGCATAGGTCGTCCCGCCCCAGGTGAAGATCAGCAACAGATCGGCGACCGCAAGCGTCAGCAGCACTGCGCCGAGATAATCGATGCGCCGCTGCGCGCGGCGCGTCACCAGCGCGGCCAGCGCGCGGCGGCAGAGGATGAAGGCGGCGATGCCGATCGGCAGGTTGATCCAGAACACCCAACGCCAGCTCAGATAGTCGACGAAGACGCCGCCGAGCACCGGGCCGCCGACGCTGGCCGTCGCCCAGACGCCGCTCAGATAGGCCTGGTAGCGGCCGCGCTCGCGCGGCGAGATGACATCGGCGATGATCGCCTGCGCCATGCTGATGAGGCCGCCGCCGCCGAGCCCCTGCAGGCTGCGCGCGAGGATGAGCTGGGGCATGCTCTGCGCCAGGCCGCAGAACAGCGAGGCGGCGACGAAGATCAGGATCGCGATCTGCAACATCGACCGCCGGCCATAGAGATCGCTGAGCTTGCCGTAGATCGGCGTCGACGCGGTCGAAGTCAGGAGATAGCCCGAGACGATCCAGGACAGGTGCTCGAACCCGCCGAGCTCGCCGGCGATCGCCGGCAGCGCCGTGGCGACGATGCTCTGGTCGAGCGCGGCCAGCATCATGCCGAGCAGGATGCCGCTCAGGATGCTCAGGATCTCGCGATGGGTGAAGGACCCGGCCTCGACGGCAGCGGGTTCGGTCATGACAATGCCTCGTCCACCGCCCATTGCTAACGCAAAGCCAGGGGGCGAGGAAGCCCCGCCCCGGCATGGCTGGGCACCGCCGGATTTTACCGATTTATGGCAGCCAAAAGCCGGGCCGAGGGGCCATCTTGTGCTCGGGGCCCGGGCCGAGTTAACTCACTGCCATGGACCCCGCGGACAATCCCAACGACAGCGCCAAGCTCCATGTCAGCACGCTGCTGATCGCCTCGGAGCGAGCGCTGACCAATGCGCTGGACGAGCTTGGCTTTGCCGAGGACGACGACCGCGTGATCCAGCATGAAGGGCGGCTCGCCTTCCTGACCTGCAGCCATGACCAGGATTGCGACGATCTTTTCGCCATTATTACCGAGCTGGCAGCACGCGGCGAGACCTGGGAATTGCAGTTCCGCGTCGATACCGGCGAAGGCCGCGCCGTGTTCCAGCGCCTGGCGCGCCACCAGGCGGTGGAG
This sequence comes from Allostellaceae bacterium, assembly GCA_035509275.1. Lineage (GTDB taxonomy): Bacteria > Pseudomonadota > Alphaproteobacteria > ATCC43930 > CGMCC-115725 > DAHUYF01. The sequence continues at coordinate 7,246 of DATJLU010000213.1, forward strand.
GCGATCGAAGCCGAGCTGCCGCCGGAAGCCGAGGAATCCGAGAAGGAGCTGCCGGTCCACGACCTCGACGAGGAGCGCGGCCGCAGCAGCCTCAAAAAAGCCCTGAACCGGGTAGATCCCGCCGGCGTCTTCGCCACTATTCGTTCAGGGCCCGGCGGCCGCGCGACCGCCGTCATTCTGCGCCGCAATCCGCGCCGCGCCCTCGCCATGGCGGCCGCCAATGACGAAGCGAGCCTGCGCGGCGCCATCCGCGAAATCCTGCCCAATGTCATGTTCTCGGTGGCGATGAAGCCGCCGGGATGAGGCGCGACATGATTTTGACGCGCTCCGTCTCGTCGCCGCGGCGAGGGTGATTTTCTCGCCTTCCTGTCTCTGGACGATCGAGAGCCTGAACATACCTGCGCGCGGCCGCCGGTCGCGCGGGCGGCGCCGGATGCGGTTCAGCGTGTTAGCCGTGCCAGCACTTGGCCTTCACCCACCTGATCGCCTTCCGCGACCAGGATAGCGCTGACGACGCCGCCGGCGGGCGCCAGCACCGGCAGCTCCATCTTCATCGCCTCGAGAATCAGCAGCTCGTCGCCTTCCGCCACCTGCGCGCCCGGCGCCGCGGCGATGCGCATGACGATGCCGACCACTTCCGACCGAACTGCGATCTCCGCCATGCGCTTCCCCGCAAGCCACCCGCCGGCAAAGTATGGTCGCCTGCATGCGCTGGCAAGCACGCGGCCACGGCTGCGCCGAGCAAACCGCGCCGCGCCGCGCAATTAGGGTGCGCCCTGTGACCGGCGTCACACCTTGCCTGATGCCGACTGGTCTATTGGTTTACTGGAAGGCCTCCACACGCCTTCCGTTCCCAACCTGGCCCCGCCGTCCCCGGCGGCGGGGCTTTCTTTTCGACCCGCCCCGCGCTGCGCTTGTGAGCCCCGCCCCGATCGGCTATGGCGCGGCCATGGCCGTCGAGATCCCCTTCCGGCGCGAGCTCCAGGTCGAGTACGGCGCCGTCGCGCAGTTGACACCGCTCATCCGCCGGGTCGTGGCGCGAAATCCGAGCCCGTTCACCTTCAAGGGCACCGGCACCTATATCGTCGGCAAGGGAAGCGTGGCGGTCATCGATCCCGGTCCCGATCTTGCCGCCCATGTCGACGCGCTGCTCGCGGCGCTCGCCGGCGAGACGATCAGCCATATCGTGATCACCCACACCCATCTCGACCATTCGCCCGCGGCCGCTGCGGTGAAAGCCGCGAGCGGCGCCAAGACCTACGGCTTCGGACCGCATGGCTCGGGCCGCGCCGAAGACCGCAGCGGCGTCGGCGGCGTCACCGAGGAAGGCGGCGACCACGCCTTTCGGCCCGACATCGTGCTCCGCGACGGCGATAGCGTGGCAGGGCCAGGCTGGCGTCTCACCGCGGTCCATACGCCCGGACACACCTCCAATCACCTCTGCTTCGCGCTCGCCGAGGAGCGCGCGCTGTTTTCGGGCGATCACGTCATGGGCTGGTCGACGAGCGTCATCGCGCCGCCCGACGGCGATATGAGCGCCTATATGCGCTCGCTGAACAAGCTGCTCGCCCGCGACGACGCGATCTTCTGGCCGACGCACGGGCCGCCGATTCCCGATCCCAAGCCTTTCGTCGGCGCCTTCATTGCGCATCGCCAGGAGCGTGCCGCGGCGATCCTGGAGCGTCTGGCCCAAGGCGACGACACCATTCCCGCCATCGTCGAGCGGGTCTATCTCGGCCTCGACCCGCGCCTCAAGGGCGCGGCGGCGCGCTCGGTGCTGGCGCATCTCGTCGAGCTGGTCGAGCTCGGCCAGATCGAGAGCGACGGCGCGCCCGCTCTCGACGCCCGCTATCGCCTGAAGCGCTGATCGGAGCACTTCGACTCGCCGGGGATTCGCCGGCGCGACGCGGCCCCCGCGGCTTATCCTTTCTGCCCCGAAACGGTCGCAAAACCGCAAGACTCGGGCATTTTCCGCTTTCGAGGGCCTTCGCGCCCCTGCCGCGCGAGCGGCGCGGGGCTGCGACAAAAAACTGTCACCGAAGCGTGCTAGCAAGCTGCGAGCGCAACCCGTTCGAGGAGCGCATGCAAGTAGGAACATCGGACCGCCGCCTCCGCATGGCGGTAAAGCACGGATGGAATCGCCTCGTCAGCGCGGCGCGTCCGCGCTACCGCCTCTCGCTGCGCCGTCACGACCGGTATGCGGCGATGGGCGTTCCGCTGGTCGAGCCGCCGGAGGTGATCGATCCGGTGGCGCTCACGGTGCTCGCCGTCAATCGGCTGGGCCCGGCGACCTTGCGCACCGTGGCGAGCGGCAAGCCGCTCACCGTCACCGTTCCCGATGCGCGCATCGGCGAGATCTTCCGCGCGGCGCTCGCCGAGATGCAGAAGACGCGCTCGACCGATCGACTCATCGATGTCGTCATTGCCGGTGAAGTGGCCGATGCCGGACGCACTGCACGCGGCGCCTGAGCGCGCGGCGCGCCGCCGCCGCGCCGCGACGCCGGACGACCGGCACATCTTCTTCCGCCATTGGCTGCGGAACCCGCTCGGCATCGGCGCCGCGCTGCCCAGCGGCACCAAGGTGGCGCGAGGCATGGCGCGCGAGCTGAGCTTGAGCCGCCCCGGTGCGGTGCTCGAGCTCGGCGGCGGTACCGGCGGCGTCACGCGCGGGCTGATCGCCGCCGGCTGTCCCATCGAGCGCCTCGTCGTGATCGAGCGCGAGCCTGATCTTGCCGCCTATCTCGCGCGGCGCTTCACCGGGCTGCGCGTGATCTGCGGCGATGCCTGCGACACCGGCGCGCTGCTCGCCGGCGCCGGCATCGACAGCTTGGCCACGGTGGTATCGAGCCTGCCGATCAAATGGTTTCCGCGCCCGGCGCAGCGCGCGATCCTCGATGCCTGCTTCTCCCGATTGGGTTCCGACGGCGCGTTCGTGCAGCTCACCAACGCGCTCGCCTCGCCCATCCCGGCCGAGGAATTCGGCCTTGCCGGCGAAGAAGTGCTCCGCATCTGGGCGCATTTCCTGCCGGTGCAGATCTGGCGCTACCGCCGCGACCCGGCGGCGGCGAATGGCCGATGCTGACCCTGCCACAGCATTACCGCACCATCTGGATCTCCGACGTGCATCTCGGCACGCGCGGCTGCAAAGCGGAGTTTCTGCTCGATTTCCTCCGTCACACCGAGTCCGAATACCTCTACCTCGTCGGCGACATCGTCGATGGCTGGCGCCTGCGCCGCTCCTGGTACTGGGCGCAGACGCATAACGACGTGATCCAGAAGGTGCTGCGCAAGGCGCGCAAAGGCACCAAGGTGATCTATGTCCCGGGCAACCACGACGAGTGGCTGCGCGACTACACGGAGCTGCAATTGGGCGGCGTGTGGCTGCGCGACGAGGTCGTGCATGTGACCGCGGACGGGCGCAAGCTGCTGGTGCTGCACGGCGACGCGTTCGATGGCGTCGTGCGTTATGCCCGCTGGCTGGCGCTGCTCGGCGATTGGGCCTATACTGCGGTGCTGCAGCTCAATCACTACTTCAATCTTGTGCGCCGGCGCTTCGGCTATCCCTACTGGTCGCTCTCGGCCTATCTCAAAGGCAGGGTCAAGAATGCGGTCGAGTTCGTCAGCAACTTCGCCAGCGCCATCGCCGACGAGGCGCAGAAGCGCGGCGTCGACGGCATCGTCTGCGGGCACATCCACCAGGCGGAGATGCGCACCATCGGCGGCGTGCTCTATTGCAATGACGGCGACTGGGTCGAGAGCTGCACCGCGCTGGTCGAGCATGCCGATGGCAGGCTCGAGATCCTGCGCTGGGCCGAGCTCAGAGCGCTCGACCCGCTGATGCTGCGCGGCGCCAAACAGCAGGAGCGGGAGCTGGTGACGGCAGGCGCCGACGAACCGTGAAAATTGCTCTCGTCAGCGACGCCTGGACACCGCAGGTGAACGGCGTCGTGCGCACCTTGACCGAGCTGATGCACGAGCTGACGCGGCGGCAATACACCGTGACGCGCATCACGCCGGATCTGTTCCGCACGCTGCCTTGCCCCACCTATCCCGAGATTCGCCTTGCGCTCCGTCCGTGCGCGCGCGTCGCCGAGCTGATCGAGACGGCGCGGCCGGACGCCATCCACATCACCACGGAAGGACCGCTCGGCTTTGCGGCGCGGCGCTATTGCCTGCGCCACGGCTATGGCTTCACCACCGCCTTCCACACGCGCTTTCCCGAATATGTCGCCGCGCGCTTTTCCGTGCCGCCCTCGTGGAGCTATGCGCTGATGCGGCGCTTCCACGCGCCGTCCAAGGGCGTGATGGTCGCGACCGACACGGTGCGGCGCGAGCTCGCGGCGCGCGGCTTCGACAATCTGCGGCGCTGGTCGCGCGGCGTCGATGCCGAGCTTTACGACCCGGCGCTGCGCGACGATTTCCTGGGCCTGCCGCGGCCGATCTTCCTCAGCGTCGGCCGCGTCGCGATCGAGAAGAATTTCTCGGCCTTCCTCGCGCTCGACTTGCCGGGCTCGAAAGTGGTGATCGGCGACGGGCCGATGCTCGAAGACCTGAAGCGGCGCCATCCCGAAGCGCATTTCCTGGGCAAGCGCGAGGGGCGCGAGCTGGCGCGCCTTTACGCCTCGGCCGATGTCTTCGTCTTTCCGAGCCGCACCGACACCTTCGGCCTGGTGCTGCTCGAGGCGCTCGCTTCGGGCCTCCCCGTCGCCGCCTATCCCGTGCCGGGACCGCTCGACGTCATCGGCACGAGCGGCGCCGGCATCCTCGACGAGGATCTCCGCCGCGCCGCGCTCGCCGCGCTCGAGCTCTCGCGCGAGCATTGCCGCGAGCATGCGCTGCGCTACACCTGGAGCGCCTCGACCGACCAGTTCGTCGCCAATCTCTGGCCGCTCCACTAAGCGAAGCCGAGGCTCGCAGCGCGCGGTCGAACCTGGTCAAGCGAAAAGCGCCGGGAGGAGCCTAAGCTCCCGGTGTACACCGGCGACTCTGCTTTTTTTCGACTCGTCCCGTGGCTCGAGATGCGGTGGACACCATGGCGCTTCGCTCGCCAGGAGGAAAATCCTCGTTCCTTCACAATGTCAAAGATCGGCGTGGTCAGGGGATTCTAGCACTGCACCCCATGGACCCTATCCGGTCCGGCGGCCGGCGATGATGTGGGAAAGTACTAAGGTCAAAACTCAATAATCACTCCGAAATCACTCCGACGCGACCGCTTTCGGGGCGGACAACGGACATCGGAACCGCGCTGCTGAGTGGCTGCACCTGACCCCAAGCGGTTATCCGCATTGTCTTCCGGCTCGCGGCTGCACGCCGGGTGATCGGTTGAAATTGCACCGTCGCGTCCCGGGGTTACCTCAATCGGGGCACGAGAGAGCCGGGGGATCGAACGCCGTCCGGCGGATCGGGATATTCCTTCTCTCAAGCCGCCGCGGCTTGAGGAACCATCTCGTTGCCCTCTCCGGTTGCAGCTATTGTTTAAATACCAAGGGAGGCCCGCTGACTCGCTTGCCCTTGAGATCGACCGTAACGTCAACGCGGTCGGCGATCCTGATGAACGGGATGCTGCTGTTCATCCCGTACTGCTTGCGGTCGAAGGCCATTGTTCCTCGGATCGCACCTGAGCCTGTCCCCTTGCCGGAAAGCGTCAACCTCAGAGTCTCAGTCCTGGACACTCCGCGAATCGTAAAGTCGCCCGGGATTTCAAAGCTGTTCGGGCCAATCTGCACAATTTTTTTCGAGTGGAACGTGATCAACGGATTCTGCTTGACGGCGAAGAAGTCACCGCCCTTCAGCTTACCGTTCTTCAAGCCACTTCCGGTATCCACGCTGTCTGCCTGAATCTTGATGTCCAAAACGCCTGTCGTTACGTCAGGAGATGTAAAAGACAGAGTGGCGGTCCATTTGTCGAAGGTACCGTCTAGAGCGACCGAAGCGCTCACGTGGAACTTAATCGAGCTGTTTTCCGGAGTAATAACGTAAACAGGAACCTGCGCTCGACTTACTGACGGAAGCACGGCCGACGCCAAGAGGACAAGGATAGCCAGTCGCATTCCACGCTCCTATACCTAACGGAGATGCCAACCATTCTCGGCAACTGAGAAACCTCTCATTGTCCTTTACCGGCTTGCAGCTGACCGGGAATGAGGAAAGGGCCGCTCTTCTTCCAGGCGGTCCCATTCTTGATCTCTGCTCGGCCGTACTCGAACAAGGCGCGCATAAACGTCGGATCGAAATCCTCCGTGTGCTCCACGGTGAAGTCGGGACCGATGTAGGCGAGGTTAAAGTCCACCCCGTCACGCGCAGTCGTGGTCTGCAATCGGTACACGTCGTTCTGCCCGCTATAATGAATCATCGTGGCGATGGCACGCTCTGCGATCGAGATGAAGCGGCGGTCGGTCTCCGCCCATTCCGCGTCAAGGCGCCCATTCCGGATGACGTAGGCGTACCGCTCGCGGGCGAGCGGTCCGTGCCTGAGATCGACGCCGGTCGTAAGGGTGGGCGGGTAAAGGAAAGTTTGGGCGATCGCGCCCCCATCCACATGCATTTCTTGATAGGGCTTGCCATCGACCTCGACATCGATCAGCACCGGCGGGAAGGCGCCGGGAATGGCGGCCGAGGCGAGGAGGATCTTGCGCACGAGTTCGACCGCACCCGGTCGGCCGCTCGCGGCGATCGCGCCGATGTTCCAGATGACCGGCCGCTGCGCGTCGAGGTCGGTCGTGCCGATCAACAACAGCCGCCCCTTCCGGTATTCGTTGGCGATGGCGGCCATCATCTGGTCGTCGACGTAGTGCGAGATCAGTTCGTACAGCGGCGTCGTGTCCTTGAGGGCATCGTTAAAGACGACGGTCATCACGGAACGCGACTCGAAAATGGCGCTCTGGTCGACCTCCGTGTAGACGTGCCGCAGGACCCCATCGTAGTTGGGGCCAAGGAAAGCAAAGGGTGCGATCAGCGCACCCGTGCTGACGCCAGTCACGAGTTTGAACTGGGGGCGGTCCCCCCGCTCCGTCCAGCCGATAAGCAGCCCCGCGCCGAAGGCGCCATTGTCGCCGCCCCCCGATATTGCGAGGAAGTATGCTGGCGGCAAGGCAGCCCCGGGGGCGAGTTGTGCGCGCTCGCGATCGAGCGCGGCATACGCTTCCCGCGTCAGAGCCGGGACCTGGGTATCGGCGAAGTAGCGCGCATTGGTGAGGCCGCCGAGCACGGTCGCCCGGTCCGTCAGCGCCGGTGGAACAGCCGGTTCCCGCACCGGCGAGGCACAGGCCGCGAGCGTTGCCGCCAAAGCGAGCATCGCGAGGAAATGTCCAATATAGACCGCCGGACGCATAGCAGGACTGTGCCACCCGGGCAGGCCGAGTTGCATCAGTAGAACTACTGATCAGGGTCGACGCGATCCCGTATTGGACCGATTGAATTACTTATCGCCCCGACGCGATTGCAGGACAAAAGCGTCACTTTTGTGAACTTGCGGTTTCAGCAGCGTGTGGTCCTGCCCCATAGAACGTAGGACCGCGGGTTTCCGACTGAGATCGCAATGTCCATGAGCACGTGGTCACGCCGATGAGGAGTGCTGCTTGCTTTTGGCCGCGTTGATGTGGATAGCACCTAAAGCCGTCACCAGCGGATTCGCGGTGACGCCATGCGCGACCACGCTGAGCAGAACGGTAGCGACGACCACGGCTCCGAGCGTGTCGTTGCCGCGCAGATGTGCGTCGATAACGATCACGGCAAAGACGATGCTGGCAAGCCCACGCGGCCCAAACCAGCCGATGAACAGTTTGTGCGTCGTGGTCATTCCCGTGTCCGCAAGACATAGAAACAGTGGAACCATGCGGATTACCGTCAGGCTGAGCACAGCGTAGAGCAGAACCGGGATGGTCAGACGGCTGAGCATCTGGCCGATGCCAACCGCGCCGAAAGCCACCCAGGTCAACAATGCGAGCGTCTCGCCGATGCCTTCAGCGCCGCGTAGGAGATCTTGCCTGCGTCGCGGTGCGAGCCAGCTCACCAGGAGCCCGCCAGTGAAACAGGCGATAAAGCCGCTGCCACCTATGGCCTGCGCGACGGTAAAGCACGCGGCGGCGCTAGCCACGACGGGGACCGATCCACTCGTCACTGACCCAATTGCGCTTGAGCGCGGCGCGCAAGAGGAGGGCGGCGCTTCCCGTGAGCGCAGCGCCGATCGCCAACCCGATGCCAATCTCCTCGGCCACGACGCGAGCCATGTGCCTCAGACCGAAGCTCTCGTTTTCCTCGCCCACTGCCAGGCCCAGGAGAATCACCACAACAGGCACGCAGATACCATCGTTGAGGCCGCTCTCGACGTTGAGGGATTCACGCACTGCCGCCGGCACCGAAGAGTTCGTCACGACGGGTTTGCCAAGGGCTGCGTCGGTCGGTGCCAGCATTGCCGCCAGAAGCGCAGTGGTGGATGGGCGCGCTTCATTGGGTTTTGCCCCAGCGCCATCACGCGCCGCAGGGAGAGCCCCGCTCAGAGCTTGCGCCAGCCCGGCGTTCCCGGCTCGGCATTGTGGAAGGTGATCGGCCCCATGCCGCAGATGGCGATGATGGCGGGCTCGGTGCCGTCCTTTCTGACGCCGTCGTAATGCGGCGTGCGCGCGACGCGGCGAACGAAGGTGCCGGCCGGCGCCGGCACGGTGCTGTCGGGATCGAATTTGGCGCCGCTGGTCACCCACCAGGTGCCGGAGACCACGACGCAGTAGCGGTCCTCCTCATACCAATGCGGCGCGCTCATATAACCGGGATGCCATTTCACCAGGTAGTAATAAAGCCCGGGCGCCGAGGGCTTGCTCCAGAGCGCGGCGTTCTCGACGCTGTTGGCGGGGACATCGGGGGGCGCCGTCCAGCTCAGCTGCGCCGGCAATTTGACGATGGTCATGCTGGGATCGGGCGCCGCGACCGCAACACCGGCGGCGAGCGCGGTCGGGATGGCAGCAAGCAGCGGCGCGATCAGCAGCTCGCGACGCGTGGCGATGAGTGTCTCCATGACACACCTCCTCCTTGATCAGCCGGATCCCCTCAAGGATTCCGTCGCGAGCCTCGGCATCACTCGCTCTCTGCCCGCGCCTGCCGCAAACGCTTGACCCGGCCGCGCACCGCCTTGCTGGCGAGCCGGCGCTCGCGCGAAGCGGCGCTTGGCCGCGTCGCGCGCCGCGTCTTGGGCACGATCGCGGCGCGGCGGATGAGGTCGAGGAGCCGGGCCAGCGCGTCGGCGCGGTTGCGCTCGCGCGTCCGGAACCGCTCGGCGGTGATGATCAGCACGCCGTCCCGGGTCATGCGCCGTCCGGCCAGGATGGCAAGCCGCTTTCGAACGCCCTCGTCCAGCGCCGGCGAAGCGCCGGCGGCGAAGCGGAGCTGCACCGCCGTCGCCACCTTGTTGACGTTCTGGCCGCCCGGGCCACTAGCGCGGATGTAGTGTTCCTCTATCTCGCTCTCGTCGAGGGCGATGCGCGGCGTCACAGGGATCATCGCCCCGATAATAGCCCCCTACCGAGATTATTAACTATTCTTTCCCATGCTGCTGCCTTGGACCAGGCAGCGACTCATGGGAATCCTCGCACGGCTTTTCCTCCTTGTGGTGATTGCCCTGGCGCCGGTCACGGCGATTCAGATCCAGGACGAACTGGAGCATCGCCAGGCGCGCGAGCGTGAGCTGCATGCCGAGGCGCTGCGTCTCGCCACGCTCGTCGGCATGGAGCAGGATCGCGTGCTGGAAGGCGCGCGGCAGATGCTGACCACGATCGCGCAGCTGCGCTCGACGGGGCAGCGCGACCCGGTCGCCGGCGAGGCGCTGCTGCATCGCCTCGCCCAGGGCTTCCCCTACTACGCCTATATCGCCACGGTCGATCTGCAAGGTCACATCCTGTGCTCGTCGACGGGGCTGCTCAGCGGGGATTCGTTGCTGCCGAACGAGCCCTTCTTCTGGGCACCGCTCGCGCGGGGCGATTTCGCCGTCGGCGCCTCGGCGATGATGGCGGACGGCACGCGCGTTCTACAGCTCGGCTATCCCATCCGCGACCTCACCGGCGCGATTACCGGCGTCGCGCTCGCCGGGCTGCGCGTCGACTGGCTGATGTCGAATCTGGCGCGCGATATCCTGCCGCCCAACGCGGATCTGACCATCACCGATCGCAACGGCATTATCATCACCAAGCTGGTTGCCGGCAGCCCGGTAGCGGCGGCCCTCGGCACCGCCCTGCCGGCGGATCGGCGCGCGCTGGTGCACGCGAGGGCGGGCGGCACCTGGGAGGGACGCGACGCGAGCGGCCGAGTGCGCATCTATGGCTTCGATCCCGTCGAGGCGCCGCCGGGCGAAGGCGTCTATATCCAGGTAGGCCTCGACCGGAAGAGCGGCTTCGCCGAGATCGATCGCAGCACCAGGCAGCGTGGGCTGGCGCTCGGCGCGGCGCTCGCCATCGGCGCCATCCTGTCCTGGCTCGGCTTCCACTATGTCGTCCGGCGGCCGGTCAGCCGCTTGCTCCTCGCCGTCAAGCGCTGGCGTCGCGGCGATTGGTCGGCGCGCGCCGGCACCATCGGCGGGAGCTCGGAATTCAAGCGCCTCGGCCGCGCCTTCGACCGCATGGCGGCGGCGATCAGCCAGCGCGAGAGCGACCTCATCCGCGCCAAAGAGGACGCCGAGAGCGCCAACCGAGCCAAATCGACCTTTCTCGCCAATATGAGCCACGAGCTGCGCACGCCGCTCAACGCCATCATCGGCTTTTCCGAGGTGATCAACGACCAGATCCTCGGCCCCCAGGCGGGGCAGCGCTATCGCGAATATGCGCAGTACATCAACGCGTCGGGACAGCATCTGCTGCGCCTCGTCAACGACGTCCTCGACCTCTCGAAGCTCGCCGCCGGCAAATTCGAGCTGGCGGAGTCGCTGGTCGACATCCGCACGCTGCTGCACGATTGCGTCGGCCTTATCCTGGCGCAGGCACGGCAGAAATCGGTGACGGTCGCCGTCAAGCTGGCCGACGACCTGCCGGCTGTGATGGCAGGCGAGCTGCGGCTGAAGCAGGTGCTGCTCAATCTCTTGTCCAACGCCGTCAAATTCTCGCGCGAGGCCGGCGCGGTCGTCGTGAGCACCGCGCTCCGCCCCAATGGCGACCTCGCCATCACCGTCACCGACCAGGGGATCGGCATGCGGCCGGAGGACATCCCGGTCGCGCTCGAGCCCTTCCGGCAGATCGACAACACGATATCGCGCTCTTATGAAGGCACCGGGTTGGGATTGCCGCTCGCCCGCATGCTGATCGAGAAGCATGGCGGCACGCTGTCGCTGGAGAGCGCGCCGGGCATCGGCACCACCGTCACCGTGACCCTCCCCGCGGCGCGTCTCAGGCCCGCTTCCTTGCCGGTCGCCGCGGCACAATAGCCCGCGGGCGAGGAACGAATTGCTTTCCGCCGTCCGGCTCCGCACCATCCTCGGGGACGGCGTGGTGGGGAGAGCGGAATGGCACGGCTTCAAGGCATGCGGGCGATCATCACCGGCGCGGGCAGCGGCATCGGCCGCGCCAGCGCCAAGCTCTTTGCCGCCGAAGGGGCGGCGGTCATGGCCATCGACAAGACGCCGCCCGCGGTCGAAGAGACGGCGGCAGAGATCAAGGCCGCCGGCGGCAAGATCGTTGCCGTCGCCGCCGATGCCGGCGCCGAGGCCGACGTCCAGGGCTTCATCCAGAAGGCGGTGAAGGAGCTGGGCGGCATCGACGTGATCTTCGCCAATGCCGGGATCAGCGGCGGGCTGGTGCCGCTCCTCGAGCAGTCGGTAGAGCTGTGGCGGGAGATCCTGCGGGTCAACCTCATCGGCCCCTTCCTCGCCATCCGCCACGGCGCGCCGATCATGGTGAAGCAGGGCAAGGGCTCGATCATCTGCACCGCCTCGGTCGCGGGCCTGCGCGCCAATGCCGGCGGGCACCCCTACAGCGCCAGCAAGGCCGGGGTCATCAGCCTGGTCCAGACCGCTGCCAATTCGCTCGCCGGCACCGGGGTCCGGGTCAATGCCATCTGCCCCGGCCTGATCGAGACCGGCATGACCCGCCCGCTCTTCGAGCGCGCCCGCGAGCACGGGACCGAGGCCAAGATCGGCCAGCTCAACCCGCTTCAGCGCCATGGCGAGCCGACGGAGATCGCCGCCGCCGCCCTGTTCCTCGCCAGCGACGACGCCTCCTACATCAACGGCCAGGCCATTGCCGTCGATGGCGGGTTATCGAGCACCCACCCCTTCGCCAAGGTCCGGCGGTAGGGCTGCGCAGCTGTCAGCGGTCAGCCGTCAGCCACAAAAAAGAAAGCTCGCGGGTCAACTGGCCGTGCTGCCCAGCACCGGGCCAAACGTCTGGAAGCGCGCGCCGTCGAACCGCTCCAAGCGCACCTGCGTGATCGCGTCGAACTGGGTCGGGCTGGTATTGACCGTGATGCCGGGCTGCAGCATCGGCAGCTTGAACTGGTGCAGATCGGCCGCCTGCCGCATGACGTTTTCGCGGGTCAGATCATCGCCACACTGCTTCAGTATCTGCACGATCGTGGCCCCGATCGACGGGCCATAGACGGCCCCGTTGTCGCTCTTGTCGCCGTTCGGATAGTGCTTGTCCATGAAAGCGATCCACCATTTGTAGCCGGCGTCGTTCTTCCAGGTCGGATCGGTCGGATCCTTGAACGCATTGTCGGTAATGATGCCTTTGCAGTTTTCCAGGCCCGCCGGCTTGAACGCCGCGCCGACCGACGCGGCGATGCCGTCGGTGATGAACAGCGGCTTCCATTCGATCTCGGCCGCTTTCTTGATCGCCAGCGCCTCGAATTTCGGGATCGCGATGCAGACGAGCGTGTCGCAGCCCTCTCCCTGCATTCGCACAATCTGCGAATCGACGGTCGGGTCCGTGGTCTCATAGGTCGTCTTCACCTTGATCAGCGAAGCGGCCTTGGCGCCGAGGCCGTCGAGCACCCCATCCACATAGTCCTTGCCGAAATCGTCGTTCTGATAGAGCACGCCAATCTTGGCATCCGGCTTGTTCCTAAGGATGTAGCCGGCATAGATGCGGCCTTCGGCCCGATAGCTTGGGAAGAAGCCCATGGTCCAGGGGTGGCCCTTCGGGTCATCCCATTTGGTCGCGCCGGTCCCGGGGAACAATTGCGGCACCCGCTTCTCGTTCATGTACTTCCAGATCGCGGTGTTGGTCGGGGTCCCGATGCTGCCGGCGACAATGAAGACGCCGTCGCTCTCGACCAGCTTGCGCGTCATCTCGACCGTCTTCGGCGGCGAGTAGCCGTCATCGTAGGAAATCCAGGTGATCTTGCGTCCGTTCACGCCGCCCTGGTCGTTGATCATCTTGAAATAGGCGCCCATCGATATCGGGATTGGGCTGGCATTCGAGAGCGGCCCGCTATAGGGGCCGGTATTGCCGATCTTGATTTCGCTGTCGCTGACGCCGGGGCCGTAGTTCTTAGCCGCTCGAGCGGGCCATGAGGCCAGCAGCGGGCTGCCCAGGGCAAATGCGACCGGAGCGGACGCAAGGATCGTGCGACGCGTCAAATGCTTCATGTTGACCTCCCTGTTGTGAAGCCTCCTGTTGAAGTCATTGGGTTTTTTGGTACCCCGCATTCGGGGTAACGGGCCCAGGATCGACCCGGGCAAGTCGCCGACTGAAACGGTCGTTCGATCAGCGCCGAGGCGTCGGCTTGCGGCGCGATCGAGCCCTACGAAAAGGGCCTGTTCCTTAGACCGGACAGATCACGTGCTACAAAGACCGGACAGGTGACGTGTTACCGACACTCGCCGTCGAAGTTTGTTGCGACCCGTGAGCCATGCGTCTATCGTATAGCACTCCCTATAAAACGCTGCCACGATCGTTTCGGCGGACGATACACGGAAGCATGAACGGGGAGGCTGTAATGTGCGAAACCGCCCTTGGCGTTTCGCGACACACCATTGATCCTCCCGCGCATCCTCTGCCGACAAGGAGCTACGCGTTGCGGCGCGAGTAGCCCCTAGAAAATCTCATTAACACCCACAGAAGCAGTCTCTGGAGGCGTGTTATGTTAGATCTTCTGGAGCGACAGAATTCGCTAACCGTCAATCAATGGAAAATTTTTACTGCGTGTTTGTTTTCCATTGTGATTGACTTTTTTGACTTTGCTTTGATTGGCTTTGTTCTGGCGTTCTTCGTCAAGGACTGGCACTTAACATTCGGTCAGTCGGGAGCAATTCTGTTCGCCTCGGGGGTAGGGGCGATACCGGGCGGGATACTCTTCGGCTGGCTGGGTGACAAGATCGGCCGGCGCAAAGTCTTCATGATGATGATTCTCACCCTTTCAATTGCCACCGGCGTGACGGCGTTGGCGCCGGAAAACGGCTGGATGTTCATCGCGGCCATGCGCTTCATCGTCGGTTTGGGGGTGGGCGGCCTCGCCGCCGTCGATTTGCCCTTGCTCCAGGAATTTGTGCCGGCCTCGAAACGCGGGTGGGTAAGCGGCCTGTCGATCGGCTTGTTGCCCTTGGGACCGCTGCTGGCCGCCTGGTTGAGCGCATCGCTCGGCGGGTTGATCGGCTGGCGCGGTCTATTCGCCATTGGACTGGTGCCGGCGGCGTTCGCCTTCGTGATTCGGCTTTGGGTTCCGGAATCCCCACGCTGGTTGTTCGGCGAGGGGCGCCTCGAGGAGGCGCGCCGCTCGCTGGCGTGGGCCCTCAAGGTGGATCCTGAGCTAATCCAGATGCCGGCGTCGTTGCCCGAGCAGCAGCGCGCGTCGTGGCTGGAATTGTTCAAATATCCGCGCAGTATCGCTGCAGCAATCTTGACCGGGCTCAGTTCGACGGGCGCGCTGGGCGTGGCTCTATGGGGAGCGACCCTGCTGATGCTGGTGCTGAAGGTCACTCCCGTCGAGGCCGCTTACCTATCGGTATGGATCGCGCTGATCGGCATCCCCGGACGCGCCCTCGGTGCCTGGCTCTCGGACGTCGTCGGCCGCCGTTGGGCCGGGTTTGTTTTGTCGGTTGGGGCGGGCTGTGCAACGATGCTCGCAGGCTACCTACACGACGTCTCTATCGGCACCGCATCGGCCTTCTTCCTGCTGCTACTCGTGGCGAGCTTTTTATCGAACGCCAGCTTTTCCGTTGTCTTTCCGTACATGGCCGAGCTATGGCCGGCAAGGTTGCGCGCGAGCGGCTTCGGTCTTGTCTACGGCTGTTCGAACTTTGCCAAATTCATCGGCCCGGCCGGCCTGGCGGTCATTGCCGGCGCATCCAACTATGTTGCTCCGCATGCGACGCTCGATGCCCTCGTGCCCGCCTTCAACTATTTTGCCGCCTGGTATCTGCTCGGCGTCATCGGCTTTGTCTTCATCGGCATCGAAACGCGCGGCCGGACGATCGAAGAACTCGATGCCGCCATCGCGCGGCCGGTGGCCATCAAAGTCGCCGCCCGATAAAGACCTGACCTCGCCGGACTTTGTCCCGACGGGAGAACACCTTTCATTGACCGCCCCGCCCCTAGCCCGGATTTCTCACACCGTCGCGTGCTGCGTTGCACACTGTTGGCGCGATGTTAGGAGCCAGGGCGCAGGCGATGTGAGCATCGTCAAGCCCGCAGCGACGCGGCAGCGCGCCAACAGTGTGCAACCCGGAGGGAC
>DATJLU010000214.1:0-4558 GCA_035509275.1 Allostellaceae bacterium
GCACCTGCTGCAGGACAACTATCACTGCCTCCACGCGCGGCATCTGGCGGCGCTGGCGGAAGAGATGAAGCTGGCGCTGGTCGAGGTCTACGAGGTCGCCTCGTTCTACGCGCATTTCGACATCGTCCTCGACGGCGAAGCACCGCCGCCGCCGGTGACGGTGCGCGTCTGCGACAGCCTCACCTGCGAGCTCATGGGCGCACAGCGGCTGCTGGCCGAGCTGCCGGTCGCGCTCGGGCCGGGTGTCCGCGTCGTGCGCGCGCCCTGCATGGGCGGCTGCCACAACGCGCCGGCCACCGCCATCGGCCATGCGCTGCACGAGCATGCGACCGTGGCCAGCGTTGCCGCCGCGGTGAAGAGCGCGAAGACGCATCCGCCGCTCCCCGCTTATCGTGCTCTCGACGCCTATCGCCGGGATGGCGGCTACAAGCTGCTGCGATCCTGCCTTGCCGGAAAGACGCCGCTCGAGGAGGTGCTGAAGCGGCTCGAGGAATCACAGCTCAAAGGGCTGGGCGGCGCCGGCTTTCCCACCGGGCGCAAATGGCGCTTTGTCCGCGCCGAGCCCAAGCCGCGGCTGATGGCGGTCAACGGCGATGAGGGCGAGCCCGGCACTTTCAAGGACCGGATCTATCTCGAAACCGATCCGCACCGTTT
Organism: Allostellaceae bacterium; assembly: GCA_035509275.1. Classification (GTDB taxonomy): domain Bacteria; phylum Pseudomonadota; class Alphaproteobacteria; order ATCC43930; family CGMCC-115725; genus DAHUYF01. The sequence continues at coordinate 655 of DATJLU010000214.1, forward strand.
CCTCGAAGGCATGCTGATCGGCGCCTGGGCGGTCGAGGCGGCGGACGTCTATATCTATCTCCGCGACGAATATCCGCAATGCCGCGCGCTGCTCGAGGCCGAGATCGCCAAGCTGGAAAAGGCCGGACTGGCGCGCCACACCCGCATCCATCTGCGCCGCGGCGCCGGTGCTTACATCTGCGGCGAGGAATCGGCGATGCTGGAGAGCATCGAGGGCAAGCGCGGCCTGCCACGCCACAAGCCGCCCTATCCCTCGCAGGTCGGGCTCTTCGGCCGCCCGACCCTGATCAACAATGTCGAAACGCTCTATTGGGTGCGCGACATCGTCGAGAAAGGCGCCGATTGGTTTGCGAGCCAAGGCCGGCGCGGCCGCAAGGGCCCGCGCAGCTTCTCCGTCTCGGGCCGCGTCAAGGAGCCCGGCATGAAGCTCGCGCCTGCCGGCATCACCCTGCGCGAGCTCATCGACGAGTTCTGCGGCGGCATGGCCGAGGGGCATGTCTTCAAGGGTTATCTGCCCGGCGGCGCCTCGGGCGGCGTGCTGCCGGCCGCGATGGCCGATCTGCCGCTCGATTTCGGCACGCTCGAGCAATATGGCTGCTTCATCGGCTCGGCTGCCGTGGTCGTGCTCTCCGATCAGGACGATTTGAAAGCTGTGGCGCTGAACCTGCTGCGCTTCTTTGAGGATGAAAGCTGCGGCCAATGCACGCCCTGCCGCGTCGGCACGGAGAAGGCAGTGAAGCTGATGTCGGAGCGCAACTGGGACAAGCCGCTGATCGAGGAGCTGACGCGGGTGATGAGCGATGCCTCGATCTGCGGCCTCGGCCAGGCCGCGATGAACCCAGTCCGCTCAGTGCTAAAATATTTCCCCGAAGATGTGCCGTGATCGAGAAGGTTCACCACAGAGACAGTGAGACGATGAGGAAGAGATTGCCGGCGCGCGAAGCGCGCCAGATTTCTTTCTCACTGCCTCACTGTCTCTGTGGTGAATTCAGTTTGGTTCAGCGAGGCAAGCCATGAGCGACGTGATCAAATTCACGCTCGACGGCGACGAGGTCGAAGCGGCGCCGGGCGAGACGATCTGGCAGGTGGCGAACCGGCGCGGCACCGAGATTCCGCATCTCTGCTACAGCCCGGCGCCGGGCTATCGGCCGGACGGCAATTGCCGCGCCTGCATGGTCGAGATCGAAGGCGAGCGCGTGCTCGCTGCTTCCTGCATCCGCACGCCGACATCCGGCATGAAGGTCAAGACCGCGTCCGAGCGCGCCAAGCAGTCGCGCCAGCTGGTCTTCGAGCTGCTCGCCGGCGATCAGCCGCCGCGCGCCACCGCGCATGATCCGGAGTCGCGCTTCTGGCGCTGGGCCGACAAGGTCGGCGTCGCGGAAAGCCGCTTTCCCGCGCGCACGCAACCGGCGCCGGATCGCAGCCATCCCGCCATGGCGGTCAATCTCGACGCCTGCATCGAATGCACGCTCTGCGTCCGCGCCTGCCGCGAGGTGCAGGTGAACGACGTCATCGGCATGGCCGGGCGCGGGCACAGCGAGAAGATCGTCTTCGACTTCGACGATCCCATGGGCGACAGCACCTGCGTTGCCTGCGGCGAATGCGTCCAGGCCTGCCCGACCGGCGCCTTGATGCCGGCGACCATGGTGGACGTGCAGAACCACTTTGCGGAAGCGCCGGAGCGGCGCGTCGACAGCGTCTGCCCCTATTGCGGCGTCGGCTGCCAGCTCACCTACGAGATCAAGAACGACCGCATCATCAATGTCGTCGGCCGCGACGGCCCGTCGAACCAGAACCGGCTCTGCGTCAAGGGCCGCTTCGGCTTCGACTATGTGCACCATCCCGATCGGCTGATGCGGCCGATGATCCGCAAGGACGGGGTGCCGAAGAGCACGCATGACACGATCGATCCCGCCAATCCCTGGACGCATTTCCGCCCGGCGAGCTGGGAAGAGGCGCTCGACCGCGCCGCCGCCGGGCTGAAGCGCATCCGCGATGCGCAGGGCGGCAAGGGGCTGGCGGGCTTCGGCTCGGCCAAGGGCTCGAACGAAGAGGCCTATCTCTTCCAGAAGCTGGTGCGCACCGGCTTCGGCACCAACAATGTCGATCACTGCACCCGACTCTGCCACGCCTCGTCGGTGGCGGCGCTGATGGAAGGGATCGGCTCGGGCGCCGTCACCGCGCCGTTCATGGCCGCCAAGGATGCCGAGGTGATCATCGTCATCGGCGCCAACCCGACCGAGAATCATCCCGTCGCCGCCACCTTCTTCAAGAACGCGGTGAAGCGCGGCGCGACCCTCATCGTCATGGATCCGCGCGGCCAGACCTTGAAGCGGCACGCCACGCACATGCTGCAATTCAATCCCGGCCGCGACGTCGCGCTGCTCTCGGCGATGCTGCATGTCATCATCAGCGAAGGGCTGCACGACAAGCAGTATGTCCAGGCCCATACCCAGGATTTCGCCGCGCTGGCCGAGAATGTGAAGGACTTCCCGCCGGAGAAGATGGCGCCGATCTGCGGCGTCGACGCCGACACCATCCGCGTCGTGGCGCGCAAATACGCCCGCGCCGAATCCGCGATCATCTTCTGGGGCATGGGCATCTCGCAGCACATTCACGGCACCGACAATTCGCGCCGGCTCATCGCCCTCGCTCTGGTGACGGGGCAGATCGGCCGCCCCGGCACCGGCCTCCATCCGCTGCGCGGCCAGAACAATGTTCAGGGCGCGTCGGATGCCGGCCTCATCCCGATGGTCTATCCCGACTACCAATCGGTCACCGATCCCAAGGTGCGCGAGTCGTTCGAGCGGCTGTGGGGCACCAAGCTCGATCCCAAACCCGGCCTCACCGTGGTCGAGATCATGAACGCCATCCATGACGGCGTCATCCGCGGCATGTACATCATGGGCGAGAACCCGGCCATGTCCGACCCCGATGTCGAGCATGCCCGGGAAGCGCTGGCGAAGCTCGAGCATCTCGTCGTGCAGGACCTCTTCCTCACCGAGACCGCGTGCTACGCCGATGTCATCCTTCCCGCTTCGGCCTGGCCGGAGAAGATCGGCACTGTCTCCAACACCAACCGCCAGGTGCAGATGGGGCGCAAGGCGCTGCCCCTGCCCGGCGAGGCGCGCGAAGATCTCTTCCTCATCATCGAGATCGCCAAGCGCCTCGGCCTCGACTGGACCTACACCCATCCGCGCGACGTCTTCGCCGAGATGAAGCGCGCCATGCCGTCGCTCGACAACATCACCTGGGAGCGGCTCGAGCGCGAAAGCTCCGTCACCTATCCCTGCGATGCCGAGGACAAGCCCGGCAACGACATCGTCTTCGGCGACGGCTTCCCGACGCCCTCGGGGCGCGGCAAGCTCGTGCCGGTTCAGCTCGTGCCGCCGGCCGAGGAGCCCGACGAGACCTATCCCATGGTGCTCACCACCGGGCGTCAGCTCGAGCATTGGCATACCGGCGCGATGACGCGCCGCGCCAGCGTGCTCGACGATCTCGAGCCCGAAGCGGTGGCGAGCCTCGCGCCCGGCGATCTCCGCCGCATGGGGCTGACGCCGGGCGCCCTCATCCGCGTCACCACGCGGCGCGGCGCCATCGAATTGAAAGCGCGCGCCGACGGCGCGATTCCGCCCGGCATGGTCTTCATCCCCTTCTGCTATGCCGAGGCCGCCGCCAACATCCTCACCAACCCGCAGCTCGACCCCTTCGGCAAGATCCCGGAGTTCAAATACTGCGCGGCGAAGGTCGAGGCGGTGACCAGCCCCTAGCCCGGATTTCTCACACCGTCACGGGCTGCGACGGCGATCTTTGGCGCCAGGGTAGGAGCCGGGACGCGCGGCGATGCGAGCATCGTAAGCGTCCCGGCGACGCCCTCCTGGCGCCAAAGAGCGCCGTCCCTCCG
>DATJLU010000215.1:0-3670 GCA_035509275.1 Allostellaceae bacterium
GTGGCAGGCCAGCACCGCCATATTGACGATGTCGGTCGCGCTTGAATCCATCGCCCCGATCTGCACGGGCTTGGCGAGGCCCGTGAGCACCGGGCCGATCACCGTGCCGCCGCCCAGCTTCTGCAAGAGCTTCGACGAGACGTGCGCCGAGTAGAGGCCGGGCATGACCAGGATATTGGCGGGCGCGGTGAGCCGGCAGAAGGGATAGAGGTTCAAGAGCTCGCGATCGAGCGCCACGTCGGCGGCCATCTCGCCGTCATATTCGAAGTCGACCTTGCGCTCGTCGAGGATGGCGACGGCGTCGCGCATGCGGTGATCGACATAGCGCAGCGGATTGCCGAAGGTCGAATAGGAGATCAGCGCCACGCGCGGCTCCTGCCCCATCATCTGGCGCGCGCGCCGCGCCGACTGGATGGCGATATCGGCGAGCTGCGCCGCTTCGGGCCGGGCATGCGCGGTGGTGTCGGCGACCAGCACCGAGCGGCCGCGCGACAACAGCAGCGCGTAGCCGAAGACCTTGCTGTCGTCTTTGGGCCCGAGCACGCGCATCACCTCCTCGAAGGCGGTGAAATAGGTGCGCGTCGCGCCGGTTACCAGGGCGTCGGCATCGCCGCAGGCGACCATGCAGGCGGCGAAGATGTTGCGGTCCTGGTTCACCATGCGCTGGCAGTCGCGATAGAGCGCGCCGCGGCGCTGGAGGCGGGCATAGAGGAAATCGGTATAGGTCTTGTTGGCCCGCGACAGCCGCGCATTGTGCATCTCGAGATCGCCGGCGCCGGACAGGCCCATGCGGCGCATGGTCTCGCGAATGCGCTCGTCGCGGCCGATCAGCACCGGTGTGCCATAGCCATTGTCGCGGAACGAGAGCGCGGCGCGGATGGTCTTCTCTTCCTCGCCTTCGGCGAAAACGACGCGCTTGGGATGGGCACGCACCTGGTCCAAGGCGCGTTGCAGGCTGGCGGCGGTGGGATCGAGCCGGGTCCTGAGGCTCGCTTTGTAGCTCTCCATGTTGGCGATCGGCCGGCGCGCAACGCCCGAATCCATCGCCGCCTTGGCCACCGCGGAGGGCACCGCCCAGATCAGCCGCGGATCGAACGGCGTCGGCACGATGTAGTCGGGGCCGTATTGCAGCCGGCGGCCGGAATAGGCCGCCGCCACCTCGTCCGGCACGTCCTCGCGCGCCAGCTTGGCAAGGGCATGCGCGGCGGCGATCTTCATCGCATCGTTGATGGTGGAGGCGCGGACATCGAGCGCGCCACGGAAGATATAGGGGAAGCCCAGCACATTGTTGATCTGGTTCGGGTAGTCCGAGCGCCCGGTGCAGATGATCGCATCCGAGCGCACGGCGCGCACATCCTCGGGCGTGATCTCGGGATCGGGATTGGCCATGGCGGCGATCATCGGTCGCGGCGCCATCGATTTCACCATCGCCTGGTCGACCGCGCCTCTGACCGAGAGGCCGAAAAAGACGTCGGCGCCCGCCATCGCCTCGGCCAGCGTGCGGCGCTTGGTGTTGACCGCATGCGCCGATTTCCACTGGTTCATGCCCTCGGTGCGCCCCTGATAGACGACGCCCTTGGTGTCGCAGAGGAGGACGTTGTCGTGCCGGAGCCCCATCGACTTCAGCAATTCGACGCAAGCGATCGAGGCGGCGCCGGCGCCGTTCACCACCATCTTGACCTCTTTCAGGTCGCGGCCGGTGAGATCGAGCGCGTTGAGCAGCGCGGCGGTGGCGATGATCGCGGTGCCGTGCTGGTCGTCATGGAACACCGGGATGTCGAGCAGCTCGCGCAGCCGCTGCTCGATGACGAAGCATTCCGGCGCCTTGATGTCCTCGAGATTGATGCCGCCGAAGGCGGGATGGAGATAGCGCACGCAATTGACGAAAGCATCGACATCCTTGGTGTCGATCTCGAGATCGACACCGTCGATCCCGGCGAAGCGCTTGAACAGCACCGCCTTGCCTTCCATCACCGGCTTTGCCGCGAGCGCGCCGAGATCGCCGAGGCCGAGCACCGCCGTGCCGTTCGAGATCACCGCGACGAGGTTGCCCTTGGCGGTGTAGTCGTAGGCTTGCGCCGCGTCGCGCGCGATGTGGAGGCAGGGATAGGCGACGCCCGGGGAATAGGCCAGCGACAGATCGTGCTGGGTGGTGAGCGGCTTGGTCGGCGCGATTTCGAGCTTGCCGGGGCTGCCCTTGCTGTGGAATTGCAGGGCCTCTTCCTCGGTGACGCGGATTTCCGGCTTGTCCTGAGTCGACAAGGGATAAGATTCCTCTCTTCTAGGCGGGGCGTGCCCGGGCGGGCCGCCTTCTCGTTCTGTTGCCGGCAAGTCTAGGGAGCGCGGGCTGGCGCGTCAAAGCGGCGGCGGAGCGTGGCGGCTCAACCGGCGCGGAAACGCTTCAGCGCCTCGCGGTCGAAGGCGAGGCCCAGGCCGGGCTTCTGCGGCAGCGCCAGCTCGCCCGCCTCGGGCTTCGGCACCTCTTCGAAGAGCCGCGTCAGCCACGGCATGTATTCGACGGTGAGCCCGTTGGGGATGGCGGCGATGAGGTGGACATGGACCTCGGGGATGAGATGGCTCACCACCGGCAGGTTGAAGGCCTCGGCCATGCCGGCCACCTTCAGCCATTGAGTGATGCCGCCGACGCGCACCAGGTCGATCATCACGATATCGACCGAGCGGGCCTCGAGCATGTGGCGGAAAGGGCCGATGCCCCAGAGATATTCGCCGCCGGTCACCGGCGTGGCGAGCGCCTCGGCGACGCGCGCCAGGCCGGGGAAATCGTCGGCCTGGGTCACGTCCTCGAGCCAGAAGAGGCCGAGCTCCTCGAGCCGGCGGCCGATGGCGATCGCCTCCTCGACGCGCCAGCGCTGATTGATGTCGACCATCAGCGCGATCCCCGGCGCGAGCGCCCGGCGCACGACCCGCGCGCGCTCGAGCTCGCGCTCGGGCGAGGTCTCGCCGGGAAGCGCCAGCTGCATCTTCACCTGGCGGAAGCCGCTTTCGGAGAGGCGGTGCGCCGCCGCTTCCGCTTGCGCGAGCGTCAGCCCGCGCATCACCGCGCCGCTGGCATAGGTCGTCACCCGGTCGCGGGCGCCGCCCAGCAGACGCCAGAGCGGCTGACCCAGCGCCTTCCCCTTGATGTCCCAGAGCGCCATGTCGATCGCCGAGAGCGCCAAGGTGTAGAGGCCGCCCGCCGCGCCCTGGGCGGCCTCCTTGAGGGTAAGCGCCGCCTGCTCCGGCCGGAGCGGATCGGCACCGATGAGGAGCGCTCCCAACCCCTCCACCGCCGCACGCAGCGCCGGGGTGAGCGGGCCGCCGAAAAAGGTGACCCCGATGCCCTCGATGCCGTCATCGGTGACGATCTCGAGCGTGACGAACGGCCGTTTGCCCTCGGGATTTACCGCCGCGCCAACCAGCGGCTCGTCGGCGGGCAATTCGACAATGGCGGTGCGGATGCTGGCGATCTTCATCGGGCACTCCTCCCAGGGCGCGCGGTTCGATGCACGCGCGTTGAGGTTTGCCCGATGCTAGCCCGGATTTCTCACACCGTCGCGTGCTGCGTTGCACACTGTTGGCGCGATGTTAGGAGCCAGGGCGCAGGCGATGTGAGCATCGTCAAGCCCGCAGCGACGCGGCAGCGCGCCAACAGTGTGCAACCCGGAGGGAC
>DATJLU010000216.1:0-21040 GCA_035509275.1 Allostellaceae bacterium
GTCCCTCCGGGTTGCACACTGTTGGCGCGCTGCCGCGTCGCGGCGGGCTTGACGATGCTCACATCGCCTGCGCCCTGGCTCCTAACATCGCGCCAACAGTGTGCAACGCAGCACGCGACGGTGTGAGAAATCCGGGCTAGCGCCTGTCCGACATCGGCAATCACCGGGAGTGGCTTCGCGTCGCGGAGTGGCCAGTTTGGCCCTGGCGGCGCGGCGCATCAGCGCACGAAAATAAGCAGCTCCCGCGCGCTCACGCCTCGATATCGATGATGGTTCCCGGCGCGTAGGGACGAGCCGTGCTCGCCTCAGCCGGCGCTTCGGCGCTCTCCGTCGCAGCAGGCGGCGGGCTTGCCGGCGCCGGTGTGGGCGGGCGTCGCGCTGCGCCGCCGCCGTGGCCGCCATGGCTTTTGTAGCCGGCCTGTGCCGGCTGGTCGGAACCTGGTTTCGTCTCGAGCGATTGGTCGAACGCCATGGACGCCTTGGTGGACGCGAGCTGCAGATCGTTTCTCGCCGTCGTCGTCGGCGGCGGCGCGGGGGACGGCGGCGGCAAGAAGACCGGGGTGTGGATCTTCATCGATTTGCTCAGGGAATGGCGCGGTCTCGCAGCGCCGGTTTGCTGTTGTCACATGGCCAGCCTGACGAAACGCATTGAGGCAGCGTACGCCATGGCTCGGCAGAGGAGCCTCCTTGAGGCGGCGTCGTCCGCGAGTACGCGCGGCCGAAACCACCGTTCGGGCATTCTGAAAGCAACAAGCGTGCCGTGTTATTCCGGCGCGATTCCGCACTCCCTCCGGTCCCGCGCCGTCGCGAGCGGCAGATTTTGCCGTGCGGCGCGACCGGCGCGGCACCCGACCGCCCCCGGCTGCAAGAACCGCAACCACAAGTCTATGCACAGCGGAGCCCGACGCCCCTATTCGGCTCGGCAGGCGCGCTGACCCGATAGAGCCAGTCGCGAAGCCCTGGGAGTCGCCGTGGAATCCCAATGAGTTCCGGGCTATCCTCCGCCTTTCATCGGGTCCGGAGCGGTTTGGTCGGTGGCGTCGCGCGGTCGTATTGTCGTTCTGCACTTTGTCGGTCAGATGCCGCTGGCCGGGATCGCCTGGCAGGCGATGCATTACATTCTCGGGCTGGAGCGCCTCGGCTACGAGGCGTGGTATGTCGAGGATCACGGCGCCAATCCGTATGATCCCCGCTTCAACAGCGTGGTCATGGAGTGCGACTACAACGTCGCCTATGTCCGGCGCGTGATGGAGCGCTATGGGCTCGGCGGGCGCTGGGCCTATTGGGATGCGATCAACGACGTTTATCACGGGCTTTCGCGCGAGCAGGTGTTCCGCCTCTATCGCGAGAGCGACGCGCTGATCAATCTTTGCGGCGCGGTGCGCTTGCGCGACGAGCACATGGCCTGTCCGCGCCGCATCATGGTCGATACCGATCCCGTCTTCGAGCAGATCAAATACGCCAACGCCGATCCCGGCGCGCGCAACTATCTCGACGCGCATACGGATTTCTTTACCTATGGCGAGAATGTCGGCGGGCCCGGCTGGATCGTGCCGCTGTGCGATATTCCGTGGAAGCCGACGCGGCCGCCCGTGGTACTGGAGGAATGGCCGACCGACGCCGAAGCACCGGCCTGCTTCTCGACCATCGCCACCTGGGAGAACAAGGGCAAGAACATCGATTTCGACGGCGAGACCTATGTCTGGTCGAAGCACATCAATTTCCAGCGCTTCCTCGACCTGCCGTTGCGCCGGCCGCAATGCTTCACCATGGCGATGCTGCCGCCCGATCCCGCGGTCGAGGCCGAGGTCAGCGGCAAGGGCTGGCGCCTCGCCGATCCGCGGCCGATCTCCGCCAGCATGGAGGCCTATGGCGAGTTCATCTGCGGCTCGCGCGGAGAGTTCACCGTCGCCAAGGACATCTATGTCCGTCCCAACAGCGGCTGGTTCAGCGATCGCAGCGTCTGCTACCTGGCCGCCGGCCGGCCGGTGATAACCATGAAAACCGGCTTCAGCCGCTTCTACCCCGTGGGCGACGGGCTCTTCGAGTTCAGCGACATGGAGGAGGCGCTCGCCGCCATCGACGCGGTCAACGCCGATTACCGCCGCCACAGCCAGGCGGCGCGCATGCTGGCGGCGGAATATTTCAGCAGCGACAGCGTTGTCTCGGCGTTGATGGCCGAGGCGGGCCTGGGATGATCGGGGCGAAGGGCGGCGCCGGAATTCGGGCGGAACATGCGCGGCGGCAGGACGGCGTCCCGATCTGGGACCGGCTCTCCTGGGCGCTGTTCATTGCCGCCGCGGCGCTGGTGATCCTCACTTTTAGCGATTACGGCGTTACTTGGGACGAGGACGTACACCGCTGGTACGGCGTCTTCGTACTCGACTACTACCTGTCCTTCTTCCACGATTTGCGCGCCCTGCATTGGGGCGACCTCTACAATTACGGCGCCGCCTTCGACCTTGCCGCCGCGGCGCTCAACCGGATCTCGCCCTTCGGCGTCTACGAGACGCGGCATCTCCTCAACGGCTTGGTCGGCGTCCTCGGCATCATCGGCGCCGCCAAGCTCGGCCGCGCGCTCATGGGGCCGCGCAGCGGCTTCCTTGCCGCGCTCTTCCTGCTGCTGACGCCCAATTACTACGGGCAGATGTTCAACAATCCGAAGGACGTGCCCTTCGCCGTCGGCATGGTCTGGTCGCTTTATTATCTCGTTCGCGTGATTCCGGCGTTGCCGCGGCCGCCGGCGAAGCTGCTGCTGAAGCTCGGTCTCGCCGCGGGCCTCGCACTGGGCGTGCGCGTCGGCGGGTTGCTGATCTTCGGCTATCTCGGTCTGGTGCTGCTCATCGACGCCGTCTGGCGCGGGATCGAGACGCGCCGTCTCGGCGTGACGGTCGCCGTGGGCCCGGCAAGCCTCTGGCGCGTGCTGCTGCCCGTGGTCGCCGTGGCTTATCCGGTCATGCTCCTGTTCTGGCCCTGGGCGCAGCAGGCGCCGTTCACGCGTCCGCTGCAAACGCTCGCGTATTTCTCGCACGAAGTCTTTCCCTTCCGCACGCTGTTCGACGGGCGCTATGTCCCGGCCGACGACCTGCCCTGGACCTATCTCCCGACCTATATCGCGCTGGCGCTGCCGGAGCTGATCCTCGTGCTGCTCGCCGCCGCACCCTTCGCCGCACTCGTGCTGCTCTGGCGCCGCGGATCGACGCTGCCGCGCGCACCGACGGTGCAGTTCTTCATCCTCGGCTTCGCCGCCGTCTTTCCCGTCGCCTATGCCATCGCGATCAACGCGGTGCTGTTCGACGGCATGCGCCATTTCATCTTCGTGCTGCCGCCGATCGCCGTCATCGCCGCGGTGCTCGCCGATCGCGGTCTCGCCGCCCTCGAGCGCGCGCGCCTCGGCGGCTATGCCTATGGCGCACTCGCGCTTTATGGGCTCTTCCACATCAGCATCATGGCGCGCCTCCATCCCGACGAGTATGTCTATTACAACGGCTTCGTCGGCGGCGTCGAAGGCGCGGCGGGGCGCTTCAAGCTCGACTACTGGGCCAATTCCTACGCCGAGGCGGTGGGCGGGCTCGAGGATTATCTGCGCGCCGAGTATGGCGCCGATTTCAAGCAACACGACTTCACCGTCGCCGTGTGCGGCCCGCCGGCTTCCGCCGCCTACTACTTTCCGAGCAACTTCACTTACACCCAGAGCCGCGACAACGCCGATTTCTTCATCGCCTTCACCAAGGATGATTGCGACAACTCGCTGCCGGGCAAGGTGATCTACCGCGTCGAGCGACTGGATACGGTGCTCTCGGAGGTGATCGACCGACGCGACGTGCTGGCGCAGCAGCGCAACGCCCGCATCGTCGCCGGCGGCCGGTAGCGGCGCCTTGGAGCAGGGCGAATATGACAGGCTGGCGGCGGCGGAAGAGCGGATGTGGTGGTTTCAAGGCCTCCACGCCAACCTGCTTCTGGCGCTGCGCGAGCGCCGGGCGCCGCGGCGCATCCTCGATGCCGGCTGCGGCACGGGCGAATTCATGAGGCGCCTCGCTGCCGCCTTTCCCGACGCCACGGTGCTCGGCCTCGATCTCGATGCCGGCGCCGCGCGCTGGGCGCAGGCGAAGGGCGGCGGCGTCCTCGCGATCGGCTCGATCGATCGCCTGCCTTTTGCCGATGGCGCCTTCGACGCCGCGGTCAGCGCCGATGTGCTGTGCCATTGCGGCGTCGACGGGCCGCGCGCCCTGGCCGAGCTGCGCCGCTGCCTGCGGCCGGGCGGCGTGCTGGTGCTCAACCTGCCGGCCTATCGCTGGCTCTATTCCGCCCATGATGCCGCCGTCGACAATGCCCGGCGCTATGCCGCGACGGAGGTGAGCCGGCTGCTCGCCGCGGCGGGCTTCGAGGCCGTGCGGACGCGCTACTGGAACAGCCTGCTGTTTCCGCTCATGCTGCTGCGGCGGAGGCTGTGGCGCCGCGGCGGCAGCGCCAGCGAGGTGGCGCTCGGCCCTGCGCCGGTCGAGCGCGTCTTCGGCGCCGCGCTGAGGCTCGAGCAGCGCCTCTTCGCCGCCGGCCTCGCCCTGCCCTTCGGCGGCTCGATCCTAGCCACGGCGGTGAAGCCATGACCCCCTCCGCGCTCGCGCTCAGCATCGTCATCCCCGTCTACAACGGTGCGCGCAGCATCCGCGAGCTGGTGGCGGCGCTCGAGACGCTCATCGTGCCCGGCGGCCACGAGATCGTACTGGTCAATGACTGCAGTCCGGACGGCAGCCTTGCCATCTGCCGCGATCTCGTCGCGCACGCCAGGCTGCCGATGACCTTGGTCGACCTGTCGCGCAATTTCGGCGAGCACAATGCCGTCATGGCCGGGCTGCGCCAGGCGCGCGGCGCGCATATCATCACCATGGACGATGATCTGCAGAACCCGCCCTCCGAGGTGCTGCGCCTGCTCGACTATGCGCAGAGCAGCGGCACGGAGGTCGTCTACACCGTCTACGCGCAGAAGGAACACGCCTCCTGGCGCAATCTCGGCAGCCGCTTCACCAACCGCGTCGCCGATCTGCTGCTCGACAAGCCCAAAGGCCTCTATCTCTCCAGCTTCCGTTGCATCAGCGCCTTCGTGGCGCGCGAGATCACGCGCTACGAGGGCCCGTTCCCTTATGTCGACGGCCTCATCCTGCAGGTGACGCAGTCGATCGGCAGCCTCGAGGTGCAGCACCTGCCGCGCGCGCATGGCGGCAGCAACTACACCTTCCGCCGGCTGGTGCGGCTCTGGCTCAACATGTTCGTCAACTTCTCGGTGATGCCGCTCCGCCTCGCCACCTTCGCCGGCTTCCTGCTCGGCGGCTGCGGCCTCGCCGGCGCGATCTGGGTCGCGCTGAACGCGCTGTTCTACGCGACGCCCCCCGGCTGGGCGTCGATCTCGGTCGCGGTGCTGCTGCTGTCGGGCGTGCAGCTCACCATGCTGGGCCTGATCGGCGAGTATCTCGGCCGGCTCTATCTCACCGCCAACCGCAAGCCGCAATCGATCGTCAAGGAGGTGGTGAAGAGCGAGATGGCGGAACGGTTGCGCGCGCCGGAGGACAGGCCAAGCGGCCTGATGATGCGGCGCTGATGCCGGCGCTGCTGCCTTATTACGCATCGCTCCTGGCCGGCATCCTGCTCGGGGTCGGCGGGCAAGTGCTGCTCAAGACCGGCTCGACACGCACCGGCGACGTCCTCACCCAGTTCTTCGATCCCTACACGCTGATGGGCCTCGTCGCCTATGCGCTCGCCGCGATCTTCTATATCGCCGCGATCAAGAAGATCCCGGTCAGCCTCGCCTATCCCTCCGTCTCGCTCAGCTATGTCGCGGTCGCAATCATCGCCCATCGCGCCTGGGGCGAACCGCTGGGCTGGCCGCAGATCGCCGGCATCGCCTTGATCGCCGCCGGCATCCTGTTGCTGCATCAGGTCTGACTCGAAGCCGCTCGATATCCCCTTAGAGCGTGGTCTGTTCAGGTCGAATCGCTTGCTTCCTTTATCCGTCATTCCCGCGAAAGCGGGAATCCACGACCGTAGACCCCCGCTTTCGCGGGGGTGACGAATGAGAGCGGTTCGATTTGAGCGGATACGGTTCTAAACTAGCCAAGCTGCTCGAGCAATTCCGGAAGTCTGCTGAGATCGGAGGCGTCGACGAGAGGCATCGGCGCTCCGTCCGGAACGGGAAGACGCTGCCGGTTCGACCAGTAAACCTTCATCCCGACTTGGCCAGCCCCGGGAACGTCGTGCGCCGAACCGGCGACGAAGAGGATCTCCTCGGGCGTGAGGCCAAGCGCGGTGACCGCCGCGAGATAAGCGCGAGGATCAGTCTTGTACACTCCGGCGCGCTCCGCGCTCATGATAACCTCGAAGTGCCCACCCGTCGCGCTTGCCGCCAGTTCCGCCAAGCGCTGCGAACAGTTCGTCACCACCGCAAGCCGGCGTCCCTGCACGCGCCTCAGGACGTCCGGCGCTTCGGGCCAAGGGCGAAGTTCCCCCCAGCGCGAGAGCAGTGCGTTCGCGCGATCCGGTGGAAGACTGACTTCGACAGCGGCTTGCCGAACGATGAGCTCGTAGGGTTGATATGTTCCCGTCGACGTGACGATCCGCAGCGATGTCGAGCGCCAGCGTCTTCCCAGCTCTTCCTGACCGGCGACATCGATCCATAGCGACCATGAGTCGACCAGGGCCGTCAGCAGATCGAACGCGATCGCTCGAAACCTCGGCGCCGGCATGTTGAGCCTCCGTTACCCTGCTTGCGAACCACAGATTATAGCATTTCGCGGCGCGCTCGGCGGCTTCGTCGAATCGGGAAGCGGATCACGAAGATGAGATCGATCGTGATCCCTGCGCTGTAACTGACGCTCGGCCGAGCCCGAACGGTCAACAGTGCGTCACGCGCGTGCCGACGCGATCTCTATGACGGGGGTCCGCGCGCCGTCGTGCAACAAACCACTTAGGTCAACGAAGGTATCCCTATGAACCGGTTACACCGCATCGCCAGATTGGCAATCTCGCCTCTCCCCCTTCCCACGGCGTGGTACGCCCTGCCGCTTCGACTGATCATCGGTTTCGGCTTCATGCAGCATGGCTATGCGAAGCTCGCCCGCGGCCCGGAGGATTTCATCAATGTGCTGCACGCCATCGGCATTCCCTTCGACGTCCTGCTGGGCTGGGCGACGATCATCGTCGAGTTGATCGGCGGGCTTCTCATCTTTCTCGGCGCGCTGGTTCCGCTGGCGACGATACCCATGGTCATCGTCCTGCTGGTCGCCATCGTCACGGTTCATCTTCCGAACGGCTTCAGCTCGATCAAGCTCCTGTCCTTTGATGCGGCAGGCGCCCATTTTGGCCAGCCGGGCTACGAGACCGACCTCCTCTATATCGCCGGACTTGCCGCCCTGTGTCTCGGGGGAGCGGGACCATTTTCCGTCGACGGATTTTTGGGACAATTCCTGCGTCGGCTTCCACCCGGCCGGATTTACGAGCACGCCTGGCCCAGGAGGCCGGCACCGTTGAGCAAAAACTAGGTCGTGCCAAACCGGTCCTCGATGCCCGTTTTCGAGCGTGTGAAGAAACCGAAGTGGAGATCAGATGGATTTCCGCTTTCGCGGGAATGACGGAAAATTCGTCGCCCCCGCTTCCTTCACACGCTCTTTTGCCGGCAAGGCGACCTGCGAGGCTGCCGCGCGGCGCGTTCAAGAGGTCGCGGGTACGAGACCAGTCTATACTCGTGCGGTGCGGCGATGGGCGCTTGCATGATGCCGCGCGACGCACACGCAAACGCAGGAGGACGCAGCATGGATCGAACGGTGATCGAAGTGCCCGGCATCTCCGAGGGCATCCGCAAGGCGGGCGTGCCGCTGTCCCCGGTGATCAAGGCCAACGGTTTCGTCTTCGTCTCCGGCCTGCCGCCGATGAACCTCGCCACCGGCGCCTTCGCCAAGGGCGACATCGCCACCCAGACCGAGCTGTCGCTGAAGGCGGTGCAGCACGCGCTCGAAGCCGCCGGCTCCTCCATCGACAAGGTCTGCAAGGTGACGGTCTATGCGTCCAACGCGGCGCATTTCCGCACCATCAACGAGGTCTATGCCCGCACCTTCCGCACGGCGCCGCCGGCCCGCACCTTCGTCGCGGTCGGCTCCTGGCCGCTCGATTTCGACATCGAGATCGAGTGCATCGCGCTCGCCTAGCCCGGATTTCTCACACCGTCGCGTGCTGCGTTGCACACTGTTGGCGCGATGTTAGGAGCCCGGGCGCAGGCGATGTGAGCATCGTCAAGCCCGCAGCGACGCGGCAGCGCGCCAACAGTGTGCAACCCGGAGGGACGGCGCTCTTTGGCGCCAGGAGGGCGTAGCCGGGACGCTTACGATGCTCGCATCGCCGCGCGTCCCGGCTCCTACCCTGGCGCCAAAGATCGCCGTCGCAGCCCGTGACGGTGTGAGAAATCCGGGCTAGGGTCGAAACCGTCCAGTGCTGCTTCCGGAGCCACCCCGGACGTTGGACCTACCTGCTCGCCGGCGGCGTGCTGCTTCCGGTCGCGGCTTCGACGCGCTTCACCGGCGGCGGGTTCCACCGGCCGGTGAGCACTTCAGATTTCGGGGCGTAGATGCGCATCGTCAGATTGAACGCGCCTTTAGGGGCGGGAAGCCAGTTCGCCTCCTTGTCCGCGCCGGGGCTTTCGTTCTGGAAGTAGAGGTCGAGCGATCCGTCGGCGTTGTATGCGAACGGCATCCAACTGCTGACGGCAAACCGATTGAGGGGGTTCGCGACCTGGAAGCCTTCGGGATCATAGAGCGTGACCGACCAGAAGGCCTTCGCCGGCGGTGTGTTGCCTTTGTCGAAGTGGAGCCTATACGCGTTTGCTCCGTCGAGCGGCTTGCCTGAATCATCGGCCACATTGAAGGGATAGATGGCGTCTTCGGGGAGGTTCGCGCCGAGGCCGACCTGAGCAACGATGGCGCGTTTGAGATAATAGTTGCCGTAGACGCCCATCGTGTCCGTGTTCATCTGCCAGCCATTGACGACGCGGGCCATGGTTGGCGTTTTCCACGCCATCAGTTGCTGCGCATCGGCTTTGGCGCCGTACAAGGCACCGCGGATGGCAGGATCGACCTGGTCGATGTCAAAGCTCTTCCCGGGCTCGAAGCCGATCTTCTTCAGCTGCGCGATGATCGGCTCGTCGGTGCTGTGCGGCGGTACGACCTTGAGCAGCTCCGCCGCATAGGCGAAGAACTTGTCGGCGGGCATCGTGTCGACCTGGCGCTTCGGCGGCGTCTTCATATCGATGGTCGGGTCGATCTTCGTCTCGGCCGGCCGTGAAGGCTTTCCCCATTCCGAGAGCGGCGTGACCTTATAGCCCGCTTGAATCTCGTGAACCGCAGCGTAGTCCTGCGGCCCGTCCGTCTTGGTGCGTCCGATGATCCAGACAAAGGGTGTCGTGGCGCTGATGCGTGTCATGCCCGAAGGGACGGTCCCGGTCCATCCCGGCGACGTTACCAAATAGTCGGCCGCCTTCGTGCCCGTCGTCCGCCAGCCGGGCGAGGCAAAGACATCGGTCCACATATCGAGCATCGGCAGGAGATAGTACCGGCCGCCGGTATCCGGCGCCGACACGATCATCGGCTCTTTGGTCAAGTCGAGCCACGCAATCGAATAAAGCGTATCGAAGTTCAATCGCACGACGAGCTTCACGTCGGCCGGAGGGTAGGCGGGCACGCTCGTAAATGCGTTCGGCGGGCCTTTGCCGATCTCTCTGCCGGGCTCGATGTTCGTCGATTGCCTCCGCGTCACATCCATCAGGACCAGCGGATAGAGGTAGAGATAAGCATCCACCCCGATCGCATGGGCGTCTTCCGCCGTAATGGTGGAATTCTGGGCCACCGCTGTCGGTGCGGCCATCGCGAGAGAAAGCAAGAACCACAGCGTGCCAGGAATTGCCTTCCACGAGCGCATATTGCCCTCCCCTCCTGCCGGACAGCCTCAGACCGGATCATGCAAGCAGACGGCGGGTTGGGGTCGCGAGGTAATCGGGCAAACTACGGAGGCACCGGCGGGAATCCCTGTGTTTCCGAGCAGCGATCCGAGCCAGGGCGACGAGGCCTCACTCGGTGAATTCGGCGACGCTCACCTGGTCGTCCTTCATCGGCCAGTCACGCGCCGCGATGCGCTCGTGGTCGAACACCGCGATCACCGTCTGCTGCGGCTCGGCCGGGAAGGCGAGCTTGGCGAGCGACAAGCTGGGCACGCCCGGGGCGAGGCCTGGCGGCGGCTTGCCGTCGAGCAGAACATGATCGCGGCCAAGGCCGAAATAGCCGCACGGCCGGCTCATATAGACGACGGCGCCGGCGGCGCGGTCGTCTTTGGCGAGGAGCTGCGGGCGGAGATCGACATAGCGGCTGGAGCGCGGGAACGTCGAGCGGTAGATATGGGTGACAGGAAGGCCCGGCGCGGCGACGATGAATTCGTAATGGCCCTTGGGCTCGAGCTTGAGCGGTCCCCACGCGCCATCATCGCCCGTGACCTTGCGCAGCAGCGCGTTGCCCATGCGCTCACCGGTCTTCGGCGAGACCTGGTAGACCTCGACCACGGCATTGGCGACGCCGATATTGGTCGGCGCCACATCCTCATAGCCGGTGACCTTGCCGTCGAGTACCACCGCGGCCTCGGGCAACGCGAAACGCCGGTGCGGCTCGCGGCCGGTGATGAAGCGGTACATGGCGACAAAAGCGGCGGGGCTGAACGCCGTCTCGCGGTTGTCGGCATGCGGAATCACCAGATTGGTGGCGCCCTTGAGCTCCGGCCCGTTGTAGCCGACGCCGGGCGCGGTCTCTTCGGGATCGATCGCGACCCGGCCGGGCTGGGCATAGCGGTCGTTGGCATCGCTGCGGATGGTGAGGAAGCGCACGCCGGGCACCACTTCGCGCGGCGTCGAATTGAGGTCGCGCAGAAAGGGCGAATCGCCGTTGAACTCGCTGCCGATCAGCACCTTGTCGGAGACGATGATGCCGTGATCGAACGCGCCGCACAGCACGGCGATGGCGGTATGCGCCGCGCCGCCGGCATTCTTGAGGTAGTTGCGCACGATATTGCCGCCGCGCCCTTGCGCGACCAGAACCACCTTGGCCGCATGCGTGCGCTTCTCCACGGCGGCGACTTCCGCGGCGAGCTGCTGCGTCGCCTCGCCGACCGTCGAATGACCGGGCTCGGGCTGATCATAGATCCGGGTTGCCAGGGGATAGCGGATATCGATGGCATCGAGCAGCGCGCGCGGATAGCCGTTCGATTCAAAGCGCCAGATCGTCGTCATCCACACGGCAGCGCTATCGCCATTGCCGGGCACGAAGATGATCGGCAGCGGCTTCTCGGCGGCGCGCGCCACGCCCGGCAGCACCCCGGCGGCGGGCAGCACCGCCAGCGCGGCGACGATCAGAACGCGCCATCCCGAGCGGGTCATGCCACCGCCTTCACTGCCGCGATGGTCTCGGCCACCACCGCCGCGGCGAGCTGCGGATAGAGCGGCAGGCTCAGCACCTCGCGCGCGGCGCGCTCGCTCTCGCGGAGCCCCGAGGGAGCAAGCGCCACGCGGCCGCGATAGGCGGGCTGAAGATGCACCGGCACGGGATAGTGGATATTGGTGCCGATGCCGCGCGCGGCGAGACCCGCGCGCAGGGCGTCGCGGCGCGCCGAGCGCACGACATATTGGTAAAAGACATGGCTCGCGCCGGCGCGGCGGCCGGGCAAGGTCAGCGTCATCCCGGCAAGGCCGTGATCATAGGCGGCGGCGATCGCCGCGCGGCGTTCATTGTCGGCGTCGAGCGCCGAAAGCTTGACCCGCAGCACCGCCGCCTGGATCTCGTCGAGGCGCGAATTCATGCCGGCGACATCGCTGACATAGCGCTCGCGCCAGCCATATTCGCGCAGCCCCCTGAGCCGCTCGGCGAGCCCATCATCGGCGGTCGTCACCAGCCCGCCATCGCCGAGCGCGCCGAGATTCTTAGTGGGATAGAAGCTGAAGGCGGCGAGATCGCCGAGCGCGCCGGTGCGCGCCGTGCCGAGCCGCGCGCCATGACTTTGCGCGCAATCCTCGATGACGCGCGCGCCATACCGCCGTGCCAGCGGCAGGATGGCGTCGAGATCCGCGGGGAGGCCGTAGAGATGCACCGGCACGACCGCGGCAATGCGCCCGGGCGGCGCGGCCAGGACGCGTTCGAGCGCCGCCGGATCGAGGGTGCAGCTCGCGGGGTCGATGTCGAGAAGCAGCGGCCGCGCGCCGGCCAGCTCGATCGCCGCGACGGTGGCGACCGCGGTGTGCGCGACCGTTGCGACGTAGTCCGCGGGACCGACCGCGATCGCCTTCAGCGCCAGCACCAGCGCGTCGGTGCCGCTGGCAACGGCGATGGCATGCCGCGCACCGATATAGGCGGCGAATTCGCGCTCGAACGCCGCCACCTCCTCGCCGAGGATATAACGTCCGCCGTCGAGCACGCGCTGGATCGCGGCGTCGATCGCCGTCCGCTGCGCCAGATAGGCCGCCTTGGGATCGGTTTGCGCGATCATCGGTACTCGGCGAGGTTCCGGCGGAAATAGTCGAGCGCGCGCGCGAGGCCCGTGGCGATGGAAATCTTCGGCGTCCAGCCGGTCACCGCGCGGAAGGCGCTGTCATCGGCATAGTAGTCGCCGATGTCGATGCGCTTGCGCTCGGGCGGGAAGTCGCGCGTCTCGAAGCTGCCGCCGCCATTGGCGGCGATGAGCGCCTCGGCGAGCGCGCGCAGGCGCAGATGCTCGCCGCCGATGTTGAAGACGCGGCCCTTGGCGGCAGGCGCGATCGCAGCGAGCAGAAACGCCTCGGCCGCGTCGTCGACATAGGTGAGGTCGCGGAGCTGGGCGCCGTCCCAGACTTCGAAGGCGCGGCCTTCGAGCACGGCGCGCAGCCACACGCCGACGAAAGTCTGGCGCGCATCCCGGATGCGCATGCGCGGCCCGTAGGTGTTGGTGAGACGCAGCGCCGCCGCGTGCAGGCCATAGACGTCGTGGAACAGGATGTGATAGGCCTCGCCCGCCATCTTATTGACACCGTTGACGTCGACGGGATGCAGCGGGTGCTCTTCATCGACCGGCAAGCGGCGCGGCCGGCCATAGACCTGGCGCGTGCTGGCATAGACAAGATGCGCCTCGGGACAGATCTCGCGGCACGCGTCGAGCAAGGTGAGCTGCGCGCGGCAATTGATGGCGAGATCGGTTTCGGGATCCGCCATCGAGTCCATGTGGCTGGTCTGCGCCGCGAGATTGAAGAGATAACGGCAGCCCCGCAGCAGCTGGCGCATGGCGCGGACATCGCGGATATCGGCAATCTCGATAGCAACGCGCTCGCGGATCGGCGCGACGTTGAAGAGATTGCCGCCCGCTTCGGGAAAGAGATTGTCCACCAGCAGCAGATCGGCGCCGAGCCCGGCAAGCCGCAACGCCAGCGTCGAGCCGATGAAACCGAGCCCGCCGGTAATCACCACCCGCGCTCCGGCATAAGCGGATGCGATATCGGCGGCTTCAGGCATGAGGGGCCTGCTCGCGCTTCATGACGCGACGATCCTCGCCGACAGACGCAGCGAGCGCAAGCCGCATGCGGCGAAAAACCGTTGCGTTTGCGTACCGAGACGCGCTCAGGCCGGCGTCGCCGCCGGCAGGCCCAGCCTGGCGCGGCGGCGCAGCCAGAGGCTCGGGCGGTAGCGATCGGAGCCGGTGCTCTCGAACAGCCGCGACATGATGTCGTAGCAGCGCTTGACGCCCAGGCGCTCGGCGAAGCCCAGCGGTCCCAAGGGGTAGTTGAGGCCGAGCTGCATCGCCTTGTCGATATCGGCCGGGCTGGCGAGCCCGATCTGCGCCATCTCCGCGCCGAGATTGGCGATCATCGCGGTGATGCGCTGGGCAATGAAGCCGGGGCTGTCCTTGATGCGGGTCACGGCGCGCCCGGCCGCCGCCAGCAGCGCCGCGGCGGCAGCGGCGGCGGCCGGGTCGGCTCCGGGCGCGGTCATCAGCGTGATGCGCTTGGCCGTATCGAAGGAGAGATCGACCGCCACCGTGCGCCGGACATCGAGCCCGAGCCGCACCACAGTATCGGTGCAATCCTCGCCCCAGGGCGCCACCAGGATCGGACTCTCCCCGTCATCGGGCACCTGGGTGTCGACACCAGCAGCAACCGCCAGCGCGACCAGCCCCTCTTCGGCCTCGGGCAGAATGACGCGCGCCGGCTTCGTCCCGTGCGATGCCGGCGCCGGTGGCGGCGCGAGCTTTTTCCCCGCGGCATCGTAGCGGTGAAAGCCCTGGCCGGTCTTCCTGCCGAAGCGGCCGGCGAGATACAGGCTCTCATGCAGCGGCGTCGATTTGATCCGCGGGTCGTACCAATAGCCCTTATGCACGATCTCGCTGACGGGGTAGTTGACATCGATGCCGGTGAGATCGAGCAGCTCGAACGGCCCCATGCGAAAGCCGCAGCATTCGCGCATGACCAGGTCGATATCCTCGGGCGTGGCAACGCTCTCCTGCAGCAGGTGCAGCGCCTCCTGGTAATAAGCGCGGCCGCCGAGATTGACGAGAAAACCCGGCGCGTCCTTGACGGTGACCGGCGTCCGTCCCATGCGCTGCCCGAGCCCGGCGAGCACCGCCGCCACCTCGGGATCGGTATCGGTCGAGGCGATGATCTCGACGAGGCGCATCAGCGGCACCGGGTTGAAGAAATGCATGCCGGCGACGCGAGCGCGATAGCGGCAAGCCTGGGCGATGGCCGCGATCGGGATCGAGGAGGTGTTGGAAGCGATGATGGCATGCTCGGGAAGCACGTCCTCGAGCGTGCGGAAGAGCGTCCGCTTCACCTCAAGATTTTCGACGATCGCCTCGATGACGATGGAACAGGGCGCGAGCTCGCTGACGGCGCCGACCGGCATCAGCCGCTGCTTGGCGGCGGCGATCTGATCGGGCTTTGCCTCGCCTTTCTCGGCGAGCCGGTCGAGACGCTGGAACAGCGTGGCGCGCGCGCTCTCGAGCTGCGCTTCGCTGGCATCGGTGAGGCGCACTGCGAGGCCGCCGGTCAGCGCCACCTGCGCGATGCCCGAGCCCATGGCGCCCGCGCCGACCACGCCCAGCACGAAATCGCGTGCATTGATGTCGATCATGCTCGCCTCCCTGTCGCGACCGTCGCACGCGATAGGCGGCTTGGCAAGCCAGCGCGGGCGTGGTCTCAACGGAGACGGCGGCAAGATCAGCAGTAGTATTGCCGACATTCAATGATAGTCACAGCGCGGGAGGATCAGCATCTTGCAACAAGAGCAACGGCTTCTCCTCCTTAATTTGCGCAATCGCTAAAGCAGCGCCGCAGTTTCATCTGGTTGTTTACAGAGAATGCCACAAATGTTGCCCGGATTTACGGAATCATCGGTGCGGGCCTCGTGTTGTCCAGGTATCGCGACAACAAGAAGGGGCCACAGCCGATGACAGATCGGGCCGAGGAAATCCGCTATCTCCGCCGCAAGGCGCGGCAATTCCGTGAGCTCGCCGGGAAGTACCAGACCGAGATCTCACCCAAGCTCTATGAAATCGCCGTCGAGCTCGAGCAGCGCGCCGACGCGCTGGAGCGACAAAAGGATTAGACGCGCCGCTTCTCCTCCCTTCGCCTCCGCCGCTGCTATGATGGCGGAAAATAGCAAGAGAGGGAGGCGGCGATGGGACGGCTCGAGGGCAAAGCAGCGATCATCACCGGCGCCAGCCGCGGCATCGGCCAGGCCATCGCCGAGCTTTTTGCGCGCGAAGGTGCACGGGTCGTGTGCGCGGCGAGGACGCTGCGTGAAGGCGAGCACCGCTTCGAGGGCTCGCTCGCGCGCACGGTGGAGCATATACGCGCCGCCGGCGGTGAAGCGGAGGCGGTTGCCGCCGATGTCTCGGTCGAGACGGATTGTCTCGCCCTGGTCGAAGCGGCGCGCGCCGCTTTCGGCCCGATCGACGTGCTGGTCAACAACGCCGCGCTCAACTATTACATTCCGACGGCGGAATATCCGACGAGCCGTTGGGTCCGCGCCTTCGCGGTCAATGTGCATGCCCCCTTCATGCTGGCGAAGGCGGTGCTGCCGGACATGATCGCGCGCCGCCGCGGCGCCATCGTCAATATCAGCTCCGGCGCGGCGATCGGACCCGGGCGCGGTCCCTATGCCGACAAGACGGTGCGCGGCGGCGTCATGTATGGCGCGAGCAAAGCGGCGCTCGAGCGCCTGACGCAAGGCCTGGGGCAGGAAATGGCGCAGTATGGCGGCATCGCCGTCACCGCCGTCTCGCCATCGCGCGTCGTGCCGACGCCCGGCACCATCCACCACAAGCTGGTGCGCGGTCTCGACGATCCCGCGGGCGAGCCGCCCGAGCTGATGGCGCGCGCCGCGCTGCTGCTGGCGAGCGAGCCCGCAGCCAAGGTCAATGGCCGCGTCACCTACAGCCAGCAGATCCTGAAGGAATTCGGCTGGATCGAGAAGGCGCAAGGCCGCGGCGTCGACAGCCCCGGCAGCGGCTTCTCGCAGATTTGAGCGCCATGAGCACCGTCTCCTTCACCACTGAGGTCGTGCCGGTGCTGCCGCAGCACCGCTTCGACGAGGCCGGGCTCGCACGCTTTATGGCCGCCAACATCCCGGGCTTCGTGCCGCCGCTCGCCGTCAGCCAGTTCCATGGCGGCATGTCGAATCCGACCTTCCTGGTGCAAGATGGCGCCGGCACGCGCCTGGTGCTGCGCAAGAAGCCGCCGGGAAAGCTGTTGCCTTCGGCGCATGCGGTCGAGCGCGAATTCAAGGTGATCAGCGCGCTGGCCAGAAGCGACGTGCCGGTGGCACGGGCGGTGGCGCTCTGCGAAGACCCGGCGGTGATCGGCCAGGCGTTTTATCTCATGGAGCATGTCGAGGGCCGCGTCTTCCGCCGCTACGACCTGCCCGACAGCAGCCCGGCCGAGCGCGGGCAGATCTACGAGGCGATGAACGCGGTGCTGGCGAAGCTCCACCGCGCCGATTACCGGGCGCTGGGCCTCGCCGATTACGGCAAGCCGGGCGGCTATGCCGCGCGGCAGATCGGGCGCTGGTCGAAGCAATACGAAGCCAGCAAGACCGACGAGCTGCCGGCGATGGAGCAATTGCAGCGCTGGCTTCCGGCGCATCTTCCGGCGGACGACGAGACGACGGTCGTGCATGGCGATTTCCGGCTCGAGAACATGATCTGGCACAGGACCGAGCCGCGTGTCCTCGCCATCGTCGATTGGGAGCTCGGCACGCTCGGCCATCCCCTGGCCGACCTCGCTTACAACTGTCTCCCCTGGCACGCGCCCGACCGCGCGCGCGGCGATCTCGCGAGCCTGCCGCCGGATTTCGGCATCCCGAGCGAAGCCGAGTATGTCGCCGCCTATTGCCGGCGCACCGGGCGCGACGGGATCGCCGATTGGAATTTCTATCTCGTGCTCTCGCTGTTCCGCCTCGCCGCCATCTCGCAAGGCGTGTACAAGCGCGGGCTCGACGGCAATGTCAGCTCGCCCGGCGCGCTCGACCGCCGCACCAAGACGCGCGAGCTGGCGGACACGGCGTGGGCGCTGGTGGCTGACCCCAGCCCGATGTAGCCCTCAGCTACGCGAGTTCGTCGAACAGTTTTTTCGCCGCGACGAGATTGGCAGCGTCGAAGCCTTCCCCGAACCAACTGACGAGCGGCACCAGCAAGTCGCGCGCCTCGATGCGCCGGCCCTGCTCTCCCCATAACCGGGCGAGCGCGGCAGCCGCACAAAGTTCCAGAAGCTTCGCTTCCTGTCGGCGAGCGATGGCGATCGCTTCCAGAAGATCGGCTTCAACCGCGGCATCGGCCGGACCAAACGCGTGCAATTTGAGCTCGGCGGCGATGCGGTGCAGCCATGAGGCATAGCTTTGCTCGTCCGCCGCGCGGACGAGCCCCCGGCGCAGCTGCTCCAGACCTTCGACATGACGCCCTGCCGCCGCCAAGCTTTCGGCATGAAGACCAATGACAAGGGTGTCATGTACGCTCGCGCCGATGTCGTCCAGGATCTTCCGTCCTTGCACGATCTGGGCGATACCCTCCACGATCTCGCCGGACTTGGCCTTTGCCCAGCCGAGATAGGCCAGCCCATGACCGAGCACGGTTATAATGCCGCGCGCCTGGGTCAGCTCCACCAGCTCGGTCGCGGTCGCCAACACGCGTGCAAGGTCACCGCGGAGCGCCAAGGTTTCGCAGGCGCGCCAGAGCGCATTCGCGCGCGAAGGCGCGTGATCGAGCCGGCGCGACAGCGCGATCCCGTCGCGGACCAAGCTCAGGCCGCGATCCAGGTGGCCGAGCGTCGTGTGCACGGAGGCACCGAAATTCATGCTGCAGACGCGCGGATCGTGAGCGAGATAGATGTGGCGGTGATGCGCGTGACGCTCCTCGTGGTAAAGCGCCGCACCGGCATCGATGTGATCGGCAGCCGCTTTGAACCTGCCGCGAAAGAAATTCGTCGCCCAAGCGCAATGGTGCGCCTGCAGTAAAATCTCGTCATCATCGAGCTCGCGCGCCATGCGGAAAAGATCGCCTGAGATCTCCTCCGCGCGGTCCAGCCGGCCGCGGGCCGAGTTGATCATCCACAGATTTGCGATCACCGGGGCCTGTTCGCGCGAGCTTTCCAAGCGTCGACCGACCGCAGCGGCGCGCTCTGCCGCTTCGCCCGCTTCCGGCGCCGACCAGCCGTGCACGGTCATCAGCGGCGCCGGAAGCTGCGCCAGAACCGAGAGTTCGGCGCGCCACCGGTCGGCGCCGTCCGGCTGGGTTTCGAGCAGCGCCAGCGCGCGCCGGAAATGCCCGATCGCCTCGCGATTGCCGGCGCGGCGCACCGCTTTTTCGCCGGCCTTGCGCCAGAAGAGCGCCGCCGGCGCGGTTTGGCCGGCCTCGGCCAGATGGCGGGCAATCATCTCGGGCTCGCGCTCAATCCGCTCTGGCATGAGCGTCTCGATGGCCGCTGCAATGCGTCCATGCAAAGCCTGTCGCGTGCCGCGCAACAGCGTGCCATAGGCAATGTCCTGCACGAGCGCGTGCTTGAACTGGTAGTGCGCTTCGGGCGGTGCGCCGCGCCGGAACAGCAATCCGGCATCGACCAGCCGGTCGAGGGCGCCGCGCGTCTCATCTTCGCTGCGCGGAGCGACGGCGACCAGCAGGTCGTAGGCGAACTCGCGGCCGATCGCGGCGCCGGTCTGGGCGATTTCGCGCGCCGCCGCCCCTAGCCGGTCGAGGCGAGCCATCAGCGATGCCTGAAGCGTCGCCGGGACCGCGGCCGGCGCTCCCGGAATCCTCGCGGCGATATGGTGCGCGGCAGAACCGGACTCCAGCACGACCTTCGTCACTTCCTCGAGAAACAGCGGTACGCCGTCGCTGCGCTCGAGGATCTCGTCGACGAGATCGCCGGGCAACGCTGCTGCCTCGCCCGCAAGCCGCTGCACCAGCGCCGCCCCGTCGCGACGGCCGAGGCGTGACAAGGCGAGCATCGTTACATGCGCCAGCCCGATCCAAGGCGCTTGAAATTCGGACCGAAACGTTACGATCAGCAGCACCGGCAGCCGCTCGATCCGCGCCACCGTGCTGTCGAGCAGCTCGCGCGACGTCGGATCCATCCAGTGCAGATCCTCGAACACCATCAAGACCGGCCGTTGCCGTGCCAAGGCTTCGAGGCGGCGGAGCAAAGCGTCGAAGACCAGTTCCTTCTTGCGCTGGGGAGATATGTCGACGGCATGCCGGGTTTCATCTCCGGGCAGCGACAGCAATTCCGCGAAGAGCGGCAATTCGCTCGACTCCGTCCCGTCCAGCGCGAGCAAATCGGCAAGCTTGCGGCGTCTCGTCTGGGGGTCGTCGTCGCGGACAAAGCCCGCAGCGCTTTCCAGCTGACTGATGATCGGGTAGAGCGCGCTGTCCTGATGGTGCGGCGAGCAGAAATAGCGAAGGTGCCAGTGCGGCTGCGACCCAACCGCTTCCGCCAGTGCCTCGGCCAGCCGAGATTTGCCGACGCCCGGTTCGGACGACAACAATACGGCGCGCCCTTCGCCGGTCTTGGCGTGAGCCCAGCGGCGCAACAGCAAGTCGACCTCTTCCTCGCGACCGACGAGCGGCGTCGCGCGCGAGCGCAATGCCTCGAACCGGCTCGCCACCACGCTCTCGCCCGTCACCAGCCAGGCCGGCACTGCGCTCGAAAAGCCCTTCAGCGTCTGCGGCCCGAGATTGCGAGCATCGAACAGATTGCCGACTTGCCGGCGCGTTGCATCGGCGATTACGATTCCATTGGGCGGGGCAACCGACTGCAGGCGTGCTGCGAGATTCGGCGTCTCGCCGAGCACGCCGCGCTCCTGCGCCGCGCCGCTGCCGGTCAAATCGCCGACCACAACGAGGCCGGTGGCGATGCCGATGCGGAGCTCGAGCCGCCGCGGCAGCGCAAGCTGGCCAACGGCGTCGATGATCGCGAGGCTTGCACGCACCGCGCGCTCGTCATCGTCCTCATGCGCCTCGGGGTAGCCAAAATAGGCGAGGATGCCATCGCCCATGTATTTGGCGACGAACCCGCCGAAGCGGGTCAGCACGTTCGCAGCGCATCGGTGATAGGCGCCGATCACCTCGCGTAGATCCTCAGGATCGAGCCGTGTCGCCAGCTCGGTCGAACCAACCACGTCACAGAACATGATCGTGAGTTGGCGACGCTCAGCCGAGCTCGTGTCGCTCCGGCCAGCGGGCTCGAGCGACGGCGGTGCCACCTCGGTGAGCGGCGGCGTGTCGCGCAACCGAGCAATGGCAGCCAGCAGCTTGCGCCGGTGGCCGATCGAGGTGATGCCGAGCCCGATGAGATCCTCGGCGGTCAGCTCCGGGAGGACCTGGCCGTCAATGTCGTTGTCCCGAAACGCCGCCTCGTACCCCCCGAGGCCAAGGCTTCGCAACCAGCCGCCGATATCCGCGATGCCGCCCACAAGGCACCCCCAGGCGAACCATGATCGACGAGGCGAAC
>DATJLU010000217.1:0-3561 GCA_035509275.1 Allostellaceae bacterium
GGCTGGCAGCCGGCCCTACCTTGGATTCTCGCCGGAGGGCTGACGCCGGAGAACGTGGCGGAGGCGATCCGCACTTCCGGCGCCGCCGCCGTGGACGTTTCCTCCGGTGTCGAGAGCGCGCCCGGCGTCAAGGATCTGACGCGCATCAGGGATTTCATCCGAGCGTCACGAAACGCGGGCTGTGGCCTTCCGGCCGCCGGGCCCGCGGAGTATGAGAGCACCGATCAGGGGGTCTCGTGAACAAGCACTTTGCACCACAGGATGCCGCAAGCGGCGCCAACAGCCTGCGCCAGGGTCCGGACGAGCGCGGCCATTTCGGCAAGTTCGGCGGCCGCTACGTCGCTGAAACGCTGATGCCGGCGATTCTGGAAGTCGAGCGCGCCTATGAGGCGGCAAAGACCGACCCGGAATTTCAGGCCGAGCTCGGCGGCTATCTCAAGAACTATGTCGGCCGGCCGAGCGCCTTGTGGTTTGCCGAGCATCTGACGAAGCATTTCGGCGGCGCCAAGATCTACCTCAAGCGCGAGGACCTCAACCACACCGGCGCGCATAAGATCAACGCCTGCATGGGCCAGATCCTGCTTGCTCGGCGCATGGGCAAGACCCGCATCATCGCCGAGACCGGCGCCGGCCAGCATGGCGTCGCCACCGCCACGGTCTGCGCGCTCTTCGACATGCCCTGCGTCGTCTATATGGGCGCCACCGATATCGAGCGGCAGCGGCCCAACGTCTTCCGCATGAAGCTGCTGGGCGCCGAGGTGCGGCCGGTGCATTCCGGCACCGCCACCTTGAAGGACGCGCTCAACGAGGCGCTGCGCGATTGGGTCGCCCATGTCGACGACACCTTCTACATCATCGGCACGGTGGCGGGGCCGCATCCCTACCCGGCGATGGTGCGCGATTTCCAATGCGTCATCGGCGAGGAAGTGCGCCGGCAGATGCACCAAGCCGAGGGCCGGCTTCCCGACACGCTCGTCGCCTGCATCGGCGGCGGCTCCAACGCCATGGGGCTTTTCCATCCCTTTCTCGACGATTCGGCGGTGCGCCTCATCGGCGTCGAAGCGGCGGGCCATGGCGTCGAGACCGGCAAGCATGCCGCCTCGCTCACCGGCGGCTCGCCGGGCGTCCTGCACGGCAACAAGACCTATCTGCTGCAGACCGAGGATGGGCAGATCGTCGATGCCCATTCGATCTCCGCCGGGCTCGATTACCCCGGCATCGGCCCCGAGCATGCCTGGCTGCACGATGTGAAGCGCGTCGACTACGTCGCGGTGACCGATCGCGACGCGCTCGCGGCGTTTCAGCTCTGCACGCGGCTCGAAGGGATCATCCCGGCGCTCGAATCGGCGCATGCGCTGGCGCATGTGGCGGCGCTGGCGCCGCGTCTTGCCAAGGACAACCTCGTCGTCGTCAACCTCTCCGGCCGCGGCGACAAGGATATCGAGAGCGTCGCCAAGGCGCTGGGCGTGGCGCTGTGAGCGCGGTACCGGAACCGGGCCGCATCGAGCGCCGCTTCGCCGCGCTCAAGGCCGAGGGACGCGCCGGGCTCGTCACCTATCTCACCTGCGGCGATCCCGATGCGGAGAGCTTCGCGCGGCTGCTCTCGGCGCTGCCGGCGAGCGGCGCCGATCTCATCGAGATCGGCATGCCCTTCTCCGATCCGATGGCCGACGGCCCGTCGATCCAGGCAGCCGGCTTGCGCGCGCTCAAAGCCGGCATGACGCTCGCCAAAACGCTCGACATCGTCCGCCACTTCCGCAACACCGACGCCGCCACGCCGATCGTGCTCATGGGTTATTACAATCCGATCTTCCGCTATGGCGTCGAGCGCTTCCTCGCCGCGGCCAAGGCGGCCGGGGTCGACGGCCTCATCGTCGTCGATCTGCCGCCGGAGCACGATGACGAGCTCTGCCTGCCGGCGCTGGCGCAGGGGCTCGACTTCATCCGCCTCGCCACCCCCACCAGCGATGACCGGCGTTTGCCGGCGGTGCTGAAGCACACGGCTGGCTTCATCTATTACGTCTCGATCGCCGGCATCACCGGCACCAAGGCCGTCGATACCGACGGCGTGGCGCGCGCGGTCGCGCGCCTCCGGCGCCATTCGCGCCTGCCGGTTGCGGTCGGCTTCGGCATTCGCACCCCCGACCAGGCCGCCGCCGTCGCGCGCATCGCCGATGGCACCGTCGTCGGCTCGGCGCTGGTGGACGCGGTCGCCGCCCATCTCGACGACGATGGCAAAGCGCGGCCCGAGCTGATCGACGCCGTGCTCGGCCGGGTGCGCGGCTTGGCGGACGGCGTGCGCAGCGCGAGGCGCGCATGAGCTGGCTCACCAATTTCGTCCTCCCCAAGATCCGCGCCGTCGTCTCGAAAAAAGAGGTGCCGGACAATCTCTGGCACAAATGTCCGAATTGCGGCCAGATGCTGTTCCATCGCGATCTCGAGGCCAATCTCTTCGTCTGCGGCAGCTGTGGCCATCATCTGCGGCTGCCGCCGGAGCGGCGGCTCGCGCTCCTCTTCGACGACGAGCGCTACAAGGTGATCGAACTGCCCAAGACGATCGTCGATCCGCTGAAGTTCCGCGATCGCAAGCGCTATACCGAGCGCCTCAAAGAGGCGCAGGCCAAGAGCGGCACGCCGCGCGACGCGCTGGTGGTGGCGCATGGCACGCTGGGCGGCATGCCGACCGTCATTGCCGCCTTCGATTTCGAGTTCATGGGCGGCTCGATGGGCCTCGCCGTCGGCGAGGGCCTGCTCGCCGCGGCGCGCCTCGCCGTGCTGCAAGAGGCAGCGCTCGTCGTCGTGCCGGCCTCGGGCGGGGCGCGCATGCAGGAAGGCATCCTGTCGCTCATGCAGATGGCGCGCACGACGCTCGCCGTCGAGATGGTGAAAGGGGCGCGGCTGCCCTATATCGTGCTGCTCACCGATCCCACCACCGGCGGTGTCTCCGCCTCTTTCGCCATGCTCGGCGACATC
This sequence comes from Allostellaceae bacterium, assembly GCA_035509275.1. GTDB lineage: Bacteria > Pseudomonadota > Alphaproteobacteria > ATCC43930 > CGMCC-115725 > DAHUYF01. Next base: position 2,974 of record DATJLU010000217.1, read on the forward strand.
ACCCTCGCCGAGCCCGGCGCGGTCATCGGCTTCACCGGCGCGCGCGTCATCGAAGAAACCATCCGCGAAAAGCTGCCGGAGGGCTTTCAGCGCTCGGAATACCTGCTCGAGCACGGCATGGTCGATCTGGTGGTGCCGCGCCGCGAGCTGCGCGACACGCTCTCCCGCCTCCTCGGCCTGCTCCGCCGCCCCGAGCCGTCGCCGCAGGTGGTGCCGCTGCGGGGCTAGCCGGTCGATGTCGTGCTGGCGCTTCCCCCCACCCCTCCCTCCCCCTCAAGGGAGGGGGATTTTTCTGCAGGATCAGATAAGCCCCTCCCCCCTTGAGGGGGAGGGTTGGGAGGGGGGTGCGGCGGCCGGGAGTCCGCCTGGAAAAGTCGCATGAGCGTCCACGCGATCCTGCAGCGCCTGCTCGGCCTCCACCCGAAGCTCATCGATCTCTCGCTCGATCGCGTGCGCCGGCTGCTGGCGGCGTTGGGCGAGCCGCAGGAGCGGCTGCCGCCGGTGATCCACGTCGCCGGCACCAACGGCAAAGGCTCGACCATCGCCTTCCTGCGCGCCATGCTCGAAGCCGCCGGCTTTCGCGTCCAC
>DATJLU010000218.1:0-39211 GCA_035509275.1 Allostellaceae bacterium
CATGCTGAACGACGACTACACGCCGATGGAGTTCGTCGTTCACATTCTGGAGCGTTTCTTCGCCAAGAACCGCGAGGAGGCGACCCGGATCATGCTGCACGTGCACCGCCGCGGGGTCGGCATATGCGGGGTGTACACTTACGAGGTGGCGGAGACGAAGGTGACGCAGGTGATGGACTTCGCCCGCCAGCACCAGCATCCCCTGCAATGCACCCTGGAGAAGGAATAGATAAGAAAAGCGTGCAGTAACAGACGAGCCGCATCGATCAGCAAAAGGACCACGCGTACATGCTATCGCGCAATCTCGAGAAGACCCTTCATCGCGCTCTCGGCTATGCCAATGAGCGCCGCCACGAGTACGCGACCCTCGAGCACCTGCTGCTGGCGCTCACCGAGGACCAGGACGCGGTGGCCGTGCTGCGCGCCTGCACCGTGGATCTGGAGAAGCTGCGCCGCGATCTGCTCACCTACGTCGACAACGAGCTCGCCAACCTGATCTCCGCGCACGGCGAGGACGCCAAGCCCACCGCCAGCTTCCAGCGGGTGCTGCAGCGGGCGGCGATCCACGTGCAGTCCTCCGGTCGCGAGGAAGTGACCGGCGCCAATGTGCTGGTGGCGATGTTCGCCGAGCGCGAGAGCCACGCCGTCTATTTCCTGCAGGAGCAGGACATGACGCGCTTCGACGCCGTCAACTACATCTCCCACGGCATCGCCAAGGCGCCGGGCCGCTCCGAGACCCGCCGCGTCCAGGGCTCCGACGAGGAGGAGCGGCTCGAGAAGCCCTCCAAGCGCAGCCACGACGCGCTCGACGCCTACTGCGTCAACCTCAACAAGAAGGCCAAGAACGGCAAGATCGACCCGCTGATCGGCCGCGAGGCCGAGGTCGAGCGCACGATCCAGATCCTCTGCCGCCGCTCCAAGAACAATCCGCTCTACGTGGGCGATCCCGGCGTCGGCAAGACCGCCATCGCCGAGGGCCTGGCGCGCCGCATCGTCCAGCGCGAGGTGCCGGACGTGCTGCAGAACGCGCAGATCTACGCCCTCGACATGGGCGCGCTGCTCGCCGGCACCCGCTATCGCGGCGATTTCGAGGAGCGTCTCAAGGCCGTCCTCGCCGAGCTCGAGGCGATGCCGGGCGCCGTCCTTTTCATCGACGAGATCCACACCGTGATCGGCGCCGGCGCCACCTCCGGCGGCGCGATGGACGCGTCCAACCTGCTGAAGCCGGCGCTCGCCAGCGGCAACATCCGCTGCATCGGCTCCACCACCTACAAGGAATACCGCAACTACTTCGAGAAGGACCGGGCCCTCGTCCGCCGCTTCCAGAAGATCGACGTCAACGAGCCCACTGTTGAAGACTCCGTGAAGATTCTCCGCGGGCTGAAGCCCTACTACGAGCGGCACCACAAGGTGCGCTACACCGCCGACGCCATCCGCGCCGCGGTGGAGCTCTCGCACCGCTATATCGGCGACCGCAAGCTGCCAGACAAAGCCATCGACGTGATCGACGAGGTCGGCGCGGCGCAGATGCTGGTGCCGGAGGGAAGGCGGCGCAAGACCATCACCGCCAAAGAGGTGGAGGCGGTCATCGCCACCATGGCGCGCATCCCGCCGAAGAGCGTCTCGCGCGACGACAAGGAAGTGCTGAAGAACCTCGATCGCGACCTGAAGACCATGGTCTTCGGTCAGGATACGGCGATCGAGGCGCTGGTGGCGGCGATCAAGCTCGCCCGCGCCGGCTTGCGCGATCCCGAGAAGCCGATCGGCAGCTATCTCTTCTCCGGCCCGACCGGCGTCGGCAAGACCGAAGTGGCGCGCCAGCTCGCCCGCACGCTCGGCATCGAGCTCACCCGCTTCGACATGTCGGAATACATGGAACGGCACACCGTCTCGCGCTTGATCGGTGCGCCTCCGGGCTATGTCGGCTTCGATCAGGGCGGCTTGCTCACCGATGCTGTCGACCAGCATCCGCATTCGGTGCTGCTGCTGGACGAGATCGAAAAGGCGCATCCCGATCTCTTCAACATCCTGCTGCAGGTGATGGATTACGGGAAGCTCACCGACCACAACGGCAAGAATGTGGATTTCCGCAACGTCATCCTGATCATGACGACGAACGCCGGCGCGGCGGAGCTCGCCAAGCCCGCCATCGGCTTCGGCGGCGGCATGCGGACCGGCGATGACGAGGAGGCGATCAACCGGCTGTTCACGCCGGAGTTCCGCAACCGGCTCGACGCGATCATCTCCTTCTCGGCGCTGACGGCGGACATCATCGGCCGCGTCGTCGACAAGTTCATCCTCCAGCTCGAAGAGCAGCTCGCCGACCGCAACGTCACCATCGAGCTCGACGAGTCCGCCCGTGAATGGCTGGCGCAGAAGGGCTACGACAAGCTCTTTGGCGCAAGGCCGCTGGCGCGCGTCATCCAGGAGCACATCAAGAAGCCGCTCGCCGAGGAGCTGCTGTTCGGCAAGCTCACCAAGGGCGGCGTGGTGCGCGTCACCCGCGACGGCGACAAGCTCGGCTTCTCCTTTACCGAGGCGCCGCCGCGCACGCCGATGCCGAAGGAGCTGGAGCCGGTCGAGACCTGAAGCCGGTCGCTCCGGATCGGAACAAGAAGGCCGCGTCTGCGGCCTTCTTTTTTGCGGCAATCGGCGGAGCTACGCCGGCACCGTGCCCGCGACGATAATGCGGTGCATGAGGCGCCGCGCACCCTCGGGATAATCGCCGTTCGCCTTGTGCATCGTGCAGCGATTGTCCCAGATCAAAATGTCGCCCGGCCGCCATTGGTGGCGGTATTGGTATCTCGGCTGCGTCGCATGCCGCACCAGCGCGTCGAGCAGGGCGTCGCTCTCGGCGCGCTCGAGGCCGACCACCGCTTCCATGCGGTTGGGGTTCATGTAGAGCGCTTTGCGCCCTGCCTCGGGGTGCGTCCGCACCAGCGGGTGGACCACATCCGGCACTGTCTGTGCCTCCGCCGTGGTAAGGGCGGCGATGCGCGTCCCCTTTCGGCTCGAATCGTATTTGTGGATGACGCGCAGCGGCGCGATCTTCTGCCGCATTTCGGCCGGCAGATCCTCGCAAGCCCGGTACATGTTGACGAACTGGGTGTCGCCGCCTGAGACCGGCACCTCGACGCCATAGAGCATGGTGAGGGCGCAGGGCACCGCCTTGTAGCTGTCGTCGCTGTGCCAATGAGCGCCGACCACGAGCCGCTTACCGTCGCCCAGATCGTCGCGATCCTCGCTCGACAGGATCATGATCTCCGCGACTTCGGGATGACGCGCGGCCTGTCGCACCTGCGTGATCGGCTCGCCGAAGGCGCGCATCGCCGCGAGATAGGCGCCGGGCGTCAACGACTGGCCGCGGATGCAGAGCACGAGACCGTCGAGAAGCGCCCGGCGCAGCGCCGCGCGCGACGAGGCGGCGAGCGGCTGGTTGAGATCGATGCCCGCCGCGGCGATACCGAGCGCATCGCCGAGCCGGGTCAGGGTGAGCGCTTCGGTCATGGCTCCCTCCCTTGCGCTAGTCCGCCTCGCACCGGAACGGCGACAGCGTCTCTTCGAGCTGTTCCATCTCGCTTTCGAGCGCGTGGCGCTCGCGCTTGACGAAATCGGCGACGGCGCGGGCGAAGCCGGGATCGCGAATCCAATGCGCGCTGTAGACCGCTACCGGCAGGTAGCCGCGCTGAATCTTGTGCTGGCCCTGCGCTCCCGCCTCGACGCGCTTCAGTCCGCGCGCGATGGCGAAGTCGATCGCGCGGTAATAGCAGGCTTCGAAATGCAGGAAGGGGAAATCGCCGAGGCATCCCCAATTCCGGCCGAAGAGCGTCTCGTTGCCGAACAGGTTGAGGGCGCCGGCGACATAGCGTCCGCCTTTCTTCGCCATGACCAGGAGGACGCGCTCGGCCATGCGCTCGCCGAGCAGGTCGAAGAAGCGCCGCGTGAGATAGGCTTCGCCCCATTTGCGATCGGAGGTCGAGCGGTAGAAACGATAGAACGCATCCCAATGTGCGCTCTTGATGTCGCCGCCGGTGAGCATCTCGATCTCTATCCCGCCCTGCAGCGCATCGCGCCGCTCGCGCCGGATCTGCTTGCGCTTGCGCGAGTTCAGCGCTTCGAGGAACTCATCGAAGCTGCCATACCCCTCGTTCTGCCAATGGAATTGCTGGCCGATGCGCTGCAGGAAGCCGGCGTCGCCGAGGCGCTGCCACTCCAGCTCGGTGGGGAAAGTGACGTGGAGCGACGACACCTTGTGCCGCCGGGCGAGCTCCACCATGGCGGCGACGAGCGTGTCGGCGGCCGCTTCCGGCGCGTCCGCCCGCAGCAGCAGGCGTGGTCCGGTCACCGGCGTGAACGGCACCGCGCATTGCAGCTTCGGATAGTAGCGGCCGCCGGCGCGCTCATAGGCCGACGCCCAGCCCCAGTCGAAGATGTACTCGCCATAGGAATGGCTCTTGAGATAGAGCGGCACGGCGCCCAGCAGCGTGCCGCTCTCGTCCTCGAGCGCGAGGTGCTGCGGCAGCCAGCCGCTCTCCGCCGTCGCCGAGCCCGAGGCCTCCAGCGCCTCGAGGAAAGCATGCGATACGAACGGGTTGTCGCTGCCGGCGCAAGCGTCCCACGCTGCCGCCGGGATGTCGCTCAACGCCGAGACGACCTTGACCGTGACGCCGCCGCCGCCATCCGCCATGGGTGAGACCGGCTCCTCGCTCAACGCACCTCGAAGACCGCGTCGACCTCGACGGCGACGCCGCCCGGAAGCGCATTGGCGCCGACCGCGGCGCGGGCGTGCCGGCCGGCATCGCCGAGCACTTCGACCATCAGGTCGGAGGCGCCGTTCGCGACTTGTGGTTGCTGCGTGTAGTCCGGCGTGCAGTTGACGAAGGCGCCGAGGCGGACGCAGCGCAGCACGCGGTCGAGATCGCCGCCCAGCGCCGCCTTGGCCTGGGCGAGGATGTTGAGCGCGCAAAGCCGCGCCGCTTCCTGGCCCTGCTCGAGACTGATCTCCTGTCCCAGCTTGCCGATGAAGCGCCGCTCGCCCTGCCACTGGCAGATCTGGCCGGCGATGAACAGGAGATCGCCGCTGCGCACGGCAGGCACGTAATTCGCCACCGGTGCCGCCGGCTCGGGCAATGCGAGCTTCAATTCCCTAAGCCGCGCTTCGATGCGTCCCGCCATGATCTGCCTTCCCGCGAAAAGCTATGGTCTGGTGAGCATAGCGCGCCAGCGCGCCGCCGCGAAAGCGCCGCAATCCGCGGCTATCGGAACGCCGGGCGAGGGCAGGGAGTATCGCATGCGCCGGTGGATCATCGTGCTGAGCCTTCTCATGCTGGTGGCCGTGTCCGGGCGGGCGCGAGCGGAGCTGCTCGGCGATGCGGCAGTCGCCTACCGCGCCGAGCGCACCGTGGTCATCAACGGCACGCCCTACACCGGCACGGTCTTTCATATTCCCGGCCGCGACCGCGACGAGCAGGAGATTCAGGGCATCGCCGAAGTGATCATTCTCGATGCGGCCGCGAAGCAGGGCTTTCTCTTCCTGCCGATGCTCAAGACCTATGTGACCTTCGCCTTTCCGCCGCTCCTGGCCGAACTCGACGATCCCGCTCTTCGCCGCTCGCCGATGGGGCAGGAGGTGGTCAACGGCGTGCGCACGACCAAATACCGCATCGACCATGTCGCCGCCGATGGCAGCCGCGCCCGCGGCTTTGTCTGGGTGAGCGCGCGCGGCGTGCTGATGCGGCTCGACGGCACCATCACCCGCGCCCATGGCGGGCGGCCCATGCAGCTGCGCATGGAGCTCGCGAATCTGGCCATCGGGCCGCAGGACCCCGCCCTCTTTCACTTGCCGCCCGGCCTCGTCGAGCTGCCTTCCCGCATGTTGCAGGCTTTACTCAGCGGCAAGCCGGGCTGAAGCCGAGAAAAAAGGCCGGCCATCACGAAGATGGCCGGCCAGTCAACTGCGCGTGGCCCCTCGCCACTGGGCGAGGGTATGGAGTGATAGGGGCGGGTTTTTCGGATCATCCCCAGGCACCACGGATTTTCGGTCGTATTGCTGCGAGCGGGCCATTTGGTTGTCTTTCTCTGGCGGCCGCTCGCCTGGATGTTGCTGTTTTGGACCGGCGAACGCCCAGCGGGCTTGGTGAATCAAGGATGAATTTGAAAAAAAGAGGGGTGCGGCTTGCACCGCACCCCAATTTCTGCCCCAATACCGTGCACCGGCCGGGAGGCTTTAAGCCGGGGGCACGCCGCGATCAGCTACAGCCGCTGGTGCTGCCGCACGTATCGCATTTGAGGCAGGTCCCGTTGCGTACGAGGGTGAAGTTGCCGCATTCGCCGCAGCTGTCACCCTCGTAGCCTTTCATGCGCGCGGCGCGGATCTGCTCGATCCGTGTCTCCGGCAAGCTGAGCGAGGTGCTCGCCTGCAGCTGCGCCGCCAACGACACGGTCTGGCTCACCGGCGCGCCGAAGGTGATGGCGGCATTGCCGTCGCTCGCCGCGGCCCCGCGCGCTCCCCCTTGCACAACCGTGAGCGTCGTCAGCTTGTTTCGCACGTAGCCGTTGGACGCGACCTTCTTCATCACCGCCGCCACGTCGGTGCCACGGCCGCCCTCCTCGGGCAGCGTCGATTCCGCGACGCCCTTGCCGACGGTGTCCGGAAGGATGTCTGCGGGCTGGACATGCGCCAGGTCGTTGCGGCCGAGATAGGAGATCGCGAGCTCGCGGAAGATGTAGTCGAGCAGCGAGGTCGCCATCTTGATCGTATCGTTGCCCTCGACCAGACCGGCCGGCTCGAAGCGCGTGAAGGTGAAAGCTTCGACATATTCTTCGAGCGGCACGCCGTATTGCAGGCCGATCGAGATGGCGATGGCGAAGTTGTTCATCAGCGAGCGGAAGGCGGAGCCTTCCTTGTGCATGTCAATGAAGACCTCGGCGAGCTTGCCGTCCTCGTATTCGCCGGTGCGCAGATAGACCTTGTGGCCGCCGACGATGGCCTTCTGCGTGTAGCCCTTGCGCCGCTGCGGCAGGCGGCGGCGCTCGGTCTGCTGCACGATGCGCTCGACCACGCGCTCGACGATGCGCTCGGCCAGCACCGGCACGCGCTCGATCGGCGCCTTCTCCAGCAGCTCCTCCACCCTATCCTCGTCCTCGTCATCGGCGATGAGCGCCGAGGAGAGCGGCTGCGACAGCTTCGAGCCGTCGCGGTAGAGCGCATTCGCCTTGAGGCCGAGGCGCCAGGACAGGAGATAGGCGTCCTTGCACTCCTCGACCGTGGCGGCGTTCGGCATGTTGATCGTCTTCGAGATCGCGCCGGAGATGAAGGGCTGCGCCGCCGCCATCATGCGGATGTGGCTGTCGACCGAGAGGAAGCGCTTGCCGACCCGGCCGCAGGGGTTGGCGCAGTCGAAGACCGGCAGGTGCTGCTCCTGCAGATGCGGCGCGCCTTCGAGCGTCATGGCGCCGCAGCAATAGGCGTTGGCCGCCTCGATCTCGGCGCGCGTGAAGCCGAGCGCCGTCAGCATGTCGAAGCCGACATCGTCGAGCTGCGCCGCGGTGAAGCCGAACGCCGCCTTGCACAGCTCTTCGCCGATCGTCCATTTGTTGAAGGCGAATTTGATGTCGAAGGCCGCGCCGAGCGCGTTCTCGACGGCCTCGATGGCGCCGTCGGTGAAGCCGCGCGCGCGGAGCTGCTCGTGGTTGACCGCGGGCGCGCCCTTGAGCGTGCCGTGGCCGACGGCATAGCGCACGATCGTCTCGATCTCGGCGGCGTCATAGCCGAGGACGTGCAGCGCTTCCGGCACCATGCGGTTGATGATCTTGAAATAGCCGCCGCCGGCGAGCTTCTTGAACTTGACGAGGGCGAAGTCGGGCTCGATGCCGGTGGTATCGCAATCCATCACCAGGCCGATCGTCCCGGTCGGGGCGATCACCGTCGTCTGCGCGTTGCGATAGCCGTGCAGCTCGCCCAGCGCCAGCGCCGCGTCCCAGGCGTTGCGCGCCGCCTCGACCAGCGCCTGATCGGGGCAGTTCGCCGCATCGAGCGGCACCGGCAGGATCGAGAGGCCCTCATAGCCCTTGCTTTCGCCATGCGCGGCACGACGGTGGTTGCGGATGACGCGCAGCATCGGCTCGCGGTTGCGCGCGAAGCCGGGGTAGGCGCCGAGCTCCGCCGCCATCTCCGCCGAGGTGGCATAGGCGATGCCGGTCATGACCGCGGTGAGGGCGGCGCCGAGCGCGCGGCCCTGGTCGCTGTCATAAGGCAGCCCCGCCGCCATCAGCAATCCGCCGATATTGGCGTAACCGAGGCCGAGCGTGCGGAACTCGTAGGAGAGTTTGGCGATCTCGCGCGACGGGAACTGCGCCATCAGCACCGAGACCTCGAGCGTGACGGTCCAGAGCCGCGTCGCGTGCTCGAAGGCGGGCGTGTCGAACTCGCCATCCTCGCGCCGGAACGCCATCAGATTGAGCGAGGCGAGATTGCAGGCCGTGTCGTCGAGGAACATGTATTCCGAGCACGGGTTCGACGCGTTGATGCGGCCGCTCGCCGGGCAGGTGTGCCATTCGTTGATCGTCGTGTCGTATTGCAGCCCGGGATCGGCGCTCGCCCAGGCGGCATGGGCGATCTTCTCCCACAGCTCGCGCGCCTTCAGCGTCTTGTGCACCTTGCCGTCGGTGCGGCGGTGGAGGTTCCAGTCGCCGTCCGTCTCGACCTCGGCGAGGAACGCGTTGGTGACGCGGACCGAGTTGTTCGAGTTCTGGCCGGAGACGGTGAGATAGGCCTCGCTGTCCCAATCGGTGTCATAGGTGCGGAAGTCGATCCGGGTGTAGCCCTGCTGCGCGAACTGGATGACGCGCTGGACATAATTCTCCGGGATCATGGCGCGTCGCGCCGCTTTGATCTCGCGCTTCAGCGCCGGGTTGCGCGCGGGGTCGAAGCGGCTCCCGTCCGCCGCATCGCACGCGCCTCCCTGGCAGGCGGCGATGATGCGGTTCAGATGCGTCTCGGCCAGCTTCGAGCCGGCGACCAGCGCCGCGACCTTCTGCTCCTCGATGACCTTCCAGTCGATATAGGCCTCGATATCGGGGTGGTCGATATCGACCGTCACCATCTTCGCCGCCCGGCGCGTGGTGCCGCCCGACTTGATCGCGCCCGCCGCGCGGTCGCCGATCTTGAGGAAGCTCATCAGCCCCGAGGAGCGTCCGCCGCCCGACAGCTTCTCGTTCTCGCCGCGCAGCTTCGAGAAGTTGGAGCCGGTTCCCGAGCCGTATTTGAAGAGCCGCGCCTCGCGCACCCAGAGATCCATGATGCCGCCCTCGTTGACGAGGTCGTCGGCGACGGACTGGATGAAGCAGGCATGCGGCTGCGGATGCTCGTAGGCGCTCTCGGAGGCGACGAGCTCTCCGGTCTTGTAGTCGACGTAGTAGTGACCTTGCGCCGGGCCGTCGATGCCATAGGCCCAGAAGAGCCCGGTATTGAACCACTGCGGCGAATTCGGCGCCGCCATCTGGCAGCACAGCATGTAGCGCATTTCGTCGTAATAGGCGCGGGCATCGTCTTCGCCGTCGAAATAGCCGCCCTTCCAGCCCCAATAGGCCCAGGTGCCGGCGAGCCGGTCGAACACCTGCTTGGCGCTGTTCTCGGAACCGTAGCGCTCCTTCGCCGGCAGCGCCCTCAGCGCCGCTTCATCGGCGGCCCGCCGCCACAGCCATTCCGGCATATCGGCTTCGGCCACCGGGCTCAGCTTCGCCGGGACGCCGGCCTTGCGGAAATATTTCTGGGCAAGGATGTCGCAAGCAACCTGGCTCCATTCGGCGGGAACTTCGATGTCCGGCAGGTGGAAGACGCGGGAGCCGTCCGGGTTCCGGATTTCACTGGTCGCCAGCCGGAAGGCGATACCGGAATAGGGGTCCTGTCCGCTTTTGGTGAACCGCCGCTGGATGCGCATCCCCCACCTACCCCACAAGTTTCTTGCCCCGCGTCCCAGTCGGCGCTACCTATTGGGTCGCACCGGCTGAGAAATTCAAGATATAGCGAAGGCTTGGCCGCTGGCAACAGGATTTTGTGGCTATCCGGAGACAACCCACAAGATGTAGTAAATCCGACACACCCCACCTCGCCGGAGCCCACCGACCCGGCCGATCGCTTTGCGACCGGTCCCCTGAGGCTGCAAAAGCGCAGAGTGCTCGAACGGGTGTCCTGATCGCGGAGCGCTGGCGGGGTGAGGCGGGCGTCGATACTGTCCGCAAGCTGTGGCGAGAATTCCGCTTCCGAGAGCCGGCTCGCTTGCTGGACGCATCGCAAGTCAGGTGCCATAGTCGCGCCGGTTCTCTCCTATAGCCACAGCGGTCGGACGGCGCGTTCGCCGCACGAAGTCGGGTTCTCCTCCATGGGCGCTACACTGGGCACGAGGCTCTTCACTTGGCTGCGCGGCGAGCTGGTCGGTGTCGATGCCTTCGGCAATCGCTATTACCGCGAGAAGGGGCAGCGGAAGCTGCAGGGTGGCGCGGGCCGCGACAGCCGCGAGCGGCGCTGGGTCATCTATAAAGGCGAGCCCGAAGCGTCGCGCGTGCCGCCGGAATGGCATGGCTGGCTGCATCACACCTTCGCCGACGTGCCAAAGGACGCCGGCACGAAGAAATTTCCCTGGCAGAAGGACTACGTGCCGAACCTCACCGGCACGCCCGACGCCTATCGGCCGCCCGGCTCGCTGCTGCGCGGCGGCCAGCGCGCCAGGTCGAGCGGCGATTACGAGCCCTGGCGGCCGGAATAGAGGGCGACAACATAGACGGTAACAACCGAGAGCTGGAGTAAGAGGGGATGAGTCGCAACGCCGTCGAGACCGTGATGGGCGCCGTCGTGCTGGTGGTCGCCGCGGTCTTCTTGTTCTTCGCCTATACCACAAGCCAGGTCCGCGCCGTCTCCGGCTACGAGCTCACCGCCAATTTCGACCGGGTCGAGGGGCTGCGCGATGGCGGCGATGTCCGCATCAGCGGCATCAAGGTCGGCAGCATCATTTCGCAGACGCTCGATCCGAAGGATTTCGTCGCCATCGTGAAGATGAGCATCAATCCGGCGGTCAAGATACCGGTGGACTCCGTCGCCACCATCACCTCGAGCGGTTTGCTCGGCGACAAATACCTCTCGATCGTCCCTGGCGCCGAAGATGAGTTCATCAAGCCCGGCGGCACGATCGAGCACACGACGCCGCCGATGAGCCTCGAATCCCTGATCGGCCAGTTCATCTACGGCCAGCAGAGCGCCGGGGGCGGCGGCCAGCAGGCGAAGCCGAATGGCCAAATTCCGCCAGCCAAGTAGCACGCTCCGTCCGGGCGCGACGGTCGTCGAGCAGCACTGGGATCCCGCGCGCTACCAGCGCAATGCCGGCTTCGTCGCCGCACTCGGCGAGCCGCTGCTCGAGCTGCTCGCGCCGCAACCGGGCGAGCGCATTCTCGATCTCGGCTGCGGCGATGGTGCGTTGACCGAGCTCATCGCCGCGCGCGCCCGTGTGACCGGCGTTGATGCCAGTTCCGAGCAGGTGGCGGCGGCGCGTGCGCGCGGCCTCGATGCCGCCGTCGCCGACGGCACCCGCCTCGCTTTCGAGGCGGAGTTCGACGCCGTTTTCAGCAATGCGGCGCTGCATTGGATGCGCGATCCTGACGCGGTGATCGCCGGCGTGTGGCGCGCGCTCAAGCCCGGCGGGCGCTTCGTCGCGGAATGCGGCGGTGCCGGCAATGTCGAGAGCGTGCTCCGGGCGCTCGCCGCGGCGCTGGCGCAGCGCGGCGGCGATGCCGAGGCGGCGAGCCCCTGGTACTTTCCCGAGCCCGCGGAGTATCGCGCCCGGCTCGAGCGCCAAGGCTTCAAAGTCGCGTCGATGGCGCTGATCCCGCGGCCGACATCGCTTCCCGGCGCGCTCGCCGACTGGCTCGACACCTTCGCGGAGAGTTTTCTTGCCACCGTTCCGCCGCAAACGCGGTCCATGGTCAAGGCGGAGGTCGAGGACATGCTGCGCGGCACGCGGCTTGATGCGGCGGGCATTTGGACGGTCGACTATGTGCGGCTGCGCTTCGTCGCGCTGAAGCCGCCGGAGACGCGGCCATGAGCGATGCGAAAAAGCCCGGGCAGCTCGACCTGCCGACTTGGCTTACGCCCGAGGGCGAGCCGGTGTCCTGCCTCGACAAGATCAAGGTGCTGAACGAGAACCTCGAGGAGCTGCGCGCCCTGGCGCAAGACGCGCTCGAGGACGCGGTGCTGATGGGCTGCGACGAGCAGCAGTTCCGCAAGGTGCTGCAGCGGCTCGCCGAGGGTCTCGTCAACCCCTATGGCGGGGATCGCCGATGAAGGGCGCGCTGCTGCTCGCGCTGATGACGCTGCCGATGCTCGCATCGGCGGCGCGGGCGGAGACCGTGGCGGTGCTGCAAGGCCTCGACAAGACCACCGCGCGCGTCAGCACCTTTGATGCACCCGTGGGGCAGCCGGTGCGCTTCGGCCGCCTCGTCATCACGGCGCGGGCCTGCGTCAAGCACCCGCCGGAGGAAGAGCCGGAAAGCGCCGCTTTTCTGCAGATCGACGAGTTGCGCACCGACGAGCGCAACGCCGTCGCCGCGCAACGCATCTTCAGCGGCTGGATGTTTGCCTCGAGCCCGGCTCTGTCGGCGTTGGAGAATCCGATCTACGACGTCAGCGTGCTCGACTGCAAGAGCGACAGCACCGCCGCCGCCGAGAGCGGCTCGGTCGGGAAATAGGCATCGACCTCGAGCGCCGCGGCCAGCTCACGGTGATATTGCCGGCGCGGAATCTCGATGGCGCCGAAGCGCTCGAGATGAGCGGTGACGAATTGCGTGTCGAGCAGGCGGAAGCCGCCGCGCCTGAGCCGGGCGACGAGATCGGCCAGCGCCACCTTGCTGGCTTCGCTGACGCGGCTGAACATGCTCTCGCCGAAGAAGGCGCCGCCGAGCGCGACACCATAAAGCCCGCCGACCAGGCTGCCCTCATGCCAGCATTCGACGCTGTGCGCGTAACCGAGGGCGAAGAGCTGGCCGTAGAGCCGCACGATCTCCTCGTTGATCCAGGTCTTCGGCCGCTCCGGCCGCGGCTCGGCGCAGCCGCGCACCACCTCGCCGAAGGCGGTGTCGCAGCGGACGTCGAACAGCTCGTGCCGGAGCGTGCGCCGCAAGCGCCGCGACAGGTGAAAGCGGTCGAGCGGCAGGATGCCGCGCTGCTCCGGATCGACCCAGAAGACCTCGCGGTCGTCGGCGTCCTCCGCCATCGGGAAGATGCCGGCGGCATAGGCGCGCAGCAGCAGCTCGGGGGTAAGCGCGATCATCCCCGCGATGATGCCGCAGCGCCGGGGCGAATTCCACCGATGACGGCGGATCAGTCGCGCGCGAGGTAGCGCTCGAGCCAGTGGATGTCATAATCGCCGTCGATGAAATCCGAGGCCGCGACGAGGCGCTGATGCAGCGGGATCGTCGTCTCGATGCCGGCGATGACATATTCCTCGAGCGCACGGCGCAGCCGCATCAGGCACTCGTTGCGTGACGTGCCATGCACGACGAGCTTGGCGACCAGGCTGTCATAGTTGGGCGGCACCGTATAGCCCTGGTAGAGCGCGCTGTCGACGCGCACGCCGAGACCGCCCGGAACATGATAGCTGGTGATGCAGCCCGGCGAGGGCGCGAAGGTTTCGGGGTTCTCGGCGTTGATCCGGCATTCGATGGCGTGGCCCGTGAGCTTGATCTCCGCCTGGCGGTAGCCCAGCGGCGCCCCGGCGGCGATGCGCAGCTGTTCGCGCACGATGTCGATGCCGCTCACCATCTCGGAGATGGGGTGCTCGACCTGGAGCCGCGTGTTCATCTCGATGAAGAAGAATTCCCCGTCCTGGTAGAGAAATTCGATGGTGCCGGCGCTTTTGTAGCCGAGCTTGCGTATCGCGGCGGTGGCGATCTCGAGGAGCCTTTCGCGCTCGGCGGCGTTGAGCGCCGGCGACGGCGTCTCCTCCAGGATCTTCTGATGCTTGCGCTGCAGCGAGCAGTCGCGCTCGCCGAGATGAATGACGCCGCCCTGGCCATCCGCCAGGATTTGCACCTCGATGTGGCGCGGCTTGGCGAGGTAGCGCTCGAGATAGACCTCGCCATTGCCGAAGAACGCCTTCGCCTCGGCCTGCGCCGCCGGCACCGCGCTTTTAAGCGCTTCGAGATCGCGGGCGACGCGCATGCCGCGCCCGCCGCCGCCGCCCGCCGCCTTGACCAGCACGGGATAGCCGATCCGCGCCGCCCACTCCGCCGCGGCGGCGACGTCGGCGACGCCGCCCTCCGACCCCGGCACCACGGGAATCCCGAGCTCGATCGCGGCGCGCTTGGCCGCCACCTTGTCGCCCATCAGGCGAATATGCTCTGCCGACGGGCCGATGAAGGTGAAGCCGTGCTCCTCGACCATGCCGGCGAAATCGGCGCTCTCGGAAAGGAAGCCCAGTCCAGGATGGATCGCGTCCGCGCCGGTGATCGCCGCCGCGGAAAGAATGGCGGGAACGTTGAGATAGCTGTCGCGCGCCGGCGGCGGGCCGATGCAGACGCTCTCATCGGCAAGCCGCACATGCATCGCATTGTCGTCGGCCGTCGAATGCACGGCCACCGTGCGGATGCCCATCTCGCGGCAGGCGCGATGGATGCGCAGCGCGATCTCGCCGCGGTTGGCGATGAGCACCTTCTCGAACATCGCCCGCGGCTATTCCAACACGAGGAGCGGCTGACCGTACTCGACGGGCGCGCCGTCGGCGACGAAGATGCGTACCACCTTGCCGGCGCGCGGCGCCGGAATCTGGTTCATGACCTTCATCGCCTCGATGATGAGCAAGGTCTGGCCCTCGCGCACGCTGTCGCCGAGCTTGATGAAGGGCGGTGCTTCGGGCTGCGGCGCGAGATAGGCGGTGCCGACCATCGGCGCCTTGATCGTGCCCGGCGCCTCGGCGGCGGCAGCGGGCGCCACCGCAGCCGCCCCGGGCGCCGGCATCGCTACCGTCACCGCCGGCGCGGCAACGCCGCCGCGGACGACGCGGATGCGCCGCTCCCCCATGGCATATTCGATCTCGGTGAGCCCGGTCTCCTCGAGCAGCGCCGCCAGCGTGCGGACGAGATCGCCGTCCACCGTCCAATCTCTCGAACTCGCCATCCCCTGTGAAACTCCGTCAGTCGCGCTTGATGAGCCGCGCCATCGCATCGAGCGCCAGCAGATAGCCATGCCCGCCGAAGCCGCAGATGATGCCTTGCGCCGCCTCGCTCACATAAGAGCGGCGGCGGTAGCTCTCGCGGCGATGGATGTTGGACAGGTGAACCTCGATGATCGGCAGATCCGCGGCGCGCAGCGCATCGAGTATGGCGATCGAGGTGTGGGTATAAGCGCCCGGGTTGAGCACGATCCCGTCGGCGGTTTCGCGCGCCTCCTGGATCCAGTCGACGAGCTGGCCCTCATGGTTCGATTGGCGGAAATCGACGGCGAGGTCGAGCTCGGCGGCGCGCTCGAGGCAGGCTTCTTCGATGTCGGCCAAGGTGTCGCGGCCGTAGGTCTCGGGCTCGCGCACGCCCAGCAAGTTCAAATTGGGCCCGTTGAGGACCAGGATCGTCGCCGCGGCCACGCGCTCGCTCCCGTTCTTGGCTCGATCCGCCTTATAGCATGGACCGGGGAGGGGGCAAACGCGCCGTTCTGAAGCGGCCGGCGACTAATATTCGATGTCGTCCTCGCCGCTCAGATCCGCAGCGGTACAGCGCTCGAGCTTGTGCAGGAGATGGTCGAGCGCGCCGCGTTCCTCGGCGGAGAGCTCGCCGAGCAGCTCGCGCTCGACCGACAGCACGAGCGGTACGACCTTGGCATAGACCGCGCGGCCCTCGGGGGTGAGGTCGAGGATGGCGCGGCGGCGGTCTTCGGGATCGGTGCGGCGCGTGACGCGGCCATGGGCAAGGAGCCGGGCAACGGCGCGGCTGACCCGCACCTTGTCCATGGCGGTGCGTTCGACCACACTGTTGGCGGTCATGGCCCCATAGCGGCCCAGCACCGCCATGGTGCGCCATTCCGGCGCCGAGAGGTGAAAGCTGCGGGAATACGCGCGCGCCACCGCTCGGGTCACCCGGTTGGCGAGAACGGAGAGACGGAAAGGCAAATAGCGTTCGAGGTCGAGAGCGGAAGGCTCGTCGAGCGCCGGTAGTGGAGCGGTCGGAAGCGATTTCATTAGAACGATGAGTCTGCCTCGCCCCAACGTTGCCGTCAAGGCTAGGGTTTGCTCGTATGGAGGGCGATATGATCGTTGAACATCAAGCGGTTGCGGGCACGGCCGAGGCCCCGGACTTGTGGCCCAACCCGATGGGCACCGACGGCTTCGAGTTCGTCGAGTACACCGCGCCCGATCCGGACGCGCTCGGCCGGCTCTTCGAGCGCCTGGGCTTCATCGCGGTGGCACGGCACCGCTCCAAAAAGGTCACGCTCTATCGCCAGGGTGACGTCAATTTCATCGTCAATGGCGAGCCGGAGAGCTTCGCCCAGGCCTTCGCGCGGCTCCACGGCCCCTCCGTCTGCGCCATTGCCTTTCGCGTGCGCGACGCGGCGAAGGCGTATGAGCGCGCCGTGATGCTGGGCGCGCGCCCGGTTCAAGGCAAAGTCGGCCCGATGGAGCTCAACATCCCGGCGATCGAGGGCATCGGCGGCAGCCTGCTCTATCTCGTCGACCGCTATGGCGAGCGCACCATCTACGACGTCGATTTCGTGCCGACGCCCGGAGCCGAGGCGCGGCCGGCCGGCGTCGGCCTTACCGGGGTCGACCATCTCACGCACAACGTGCATCAGGGCCGTATGGCGCAGTGGGCGCGCTTCTACGAGCGGCTCTTCAATTTCCGCGAAATCCGTTATTTCGACATCGAAGGCAAGCTGACGGGGCTGCGCTCCAAGGCGATGACCAGCCCCTGCGGCAAGATTCGCATCCCGATCAACGAGAGCGCCGACGACAAATCCCAGATCGAGGAATATCTCGCCGCCTATCGCGGCGAGGGCATCCAGCACATCGCGCTGGCGACGAGCGACATCTACCGCACCGTAGAGACCTTGCGCGCCGCCGGGATCAAGTTCCAGGACGTGCCCGATACCTATTACGAGCAGGTCGATACGCGGCTCCCGGGCCATGGCGAGGATCTGGCGCGGCTCGCGCGCGACCGCATTCTCATCGACGGGGCGCCGCAGCAGGGCGGCGGGCTGCTGCTGCAGATCTTCACCGATACCATGATCGGGCCGATCTTCTTCGAGATCATCGAGCGCAAGGGCAACGAGGGTTTCGGCGAAGGCAATTTCCGCGCGCTGTTCGAATCGATCGAGCTCGATCAGATCCGGCGCGGCGTCCTCGATCCCGGTGCCGCCTCGAAGGCCAAGGAACCATCATGAAGCTGGCAGCGCTGAAGCAAGGCGGGCGCGACGGCACGCTCGTCGTGGTGAGCCGCGACCTGGCGTTGTGCGCGACGGCGCCGCGGGCGGCGCGCACGCTGCAGGCGGCGCTGGACGACTGGCCGGCCGCTGAGCACGAGCTGCGCGAGATCTACCGCTTGCTCAATTTCCGCCAGCTCGACCGCGCGCAGCCCTTCGAGCCCGCCGCCGCTGCATCGCCTCTGCCGCGCGCCTATCAATGGGCCGATGGCTCGGCCTATCTCCACCACGCCGAGCTCGTGCGCAAAGCGCGCAAGGCGGAGATGCCGCAAAGCCTCTACCGCGATCCGCTGATGTATCAGGGCGGCTCCGACAGTTTCATCGGTCCCGCCGACGATATTCTCGCCGCCGACGAGGCCTGGGGCATCGATTTCGAGGCCGAGGTCGCGGTCGTCACCGACGATGTGCCGATGGGTGTCTCGCCCGACGCGGCGGGCAAGCACATCAGGCTCGTCATGCTGGCGAACGATGTCAGCCTGCGCAACCTCATTCCCGGCGAGCTCGCCAAGGGCTTCGGCTTTTTTCAGAGCAAGCCCGCGACCGCTTTCTCGCCGGTGGCGGTGACGCCCGACGAGCTCGGCGAGGCCTGGGACGGCGGCACCGTGCATCTGCCGCTCGTCTGCCAGGTCAACGGCCGCGAGTTCGGCCGCCCCGATGCCGGCCGCGACATGAACTTCGATTTCCCGACGCTGATCGCCCATGCCGCGCGCACGCGCGCGCTCGCCGCCGGCAGCATTGTCGGCTCGGGCACCGTGTCGAACCGCAATCCCGAGCTTGTCGGCTCTTGCTGCATCGCCGAACGGCGCATGATCGAGACGATCGCGGAAGGGGCGCCCAAGACTCCCTTCCTGCACTTCGGCGACCGCGTCCGCATCGAAATGTTGGACGCGCAAGGCCGCTCCATCTTCGGCGCGATCGATCAGCAGGTGGCGCCGTATCGGGCGGCGCCGGGCTAAACCCGGCCGTGTACTCATAAACGAGCGGACGGCGCCGGCCTCGGACGGGAGAGCGCGATCTTGCCATGGGCACGATCATCCGCGCGCGTTGTTTGCACGGCATGCACCGGCCCATCGTCGTCACCGTTGAGCATCACTCGACGAAGCAAGAGGTGTTGCGCAAGCTCAGGAGCCGCTTCCCCGAGATCCGGACCCAGATCGCGCCGTTCGTGTCGTCGGTCGCGGAGGAATGGACGGAAAGCGGCGTTACGGTGCGGGTCGTTGCCCTGGCGCAACCCGTCACGAACTATATCGAGGTGGACGATCGGGTCGTTCGGATCGAGGTGCGGCTGCCGGGATTGCTCGGCATATTCGGTGGGCTGATCGCGCGACGCGTGCGCAACGGGGCGACGCTTTTTCTGGAGCCGCCCCGAGCGTGAGCCAGCCGGTACCGCGAAGCGAGCGGATGGAATAGAATGTCGCTCTCCGGTCTGGAGGTCGCCATGCCCGCTGCCTTCCACCTCGTTGCGACATTGCTGCTGGCCCAAGCGCCGACAGTAGACGCTGCAGATCAGCCGCCGCCATCCTTCCTCGATCCGCAGTCCCAGGAGGAGTGGAACCGCGCGCAGGAGCTCGCGCGCCATGGCGTCGATGACCTGCTGCGCTCGTTTGAGCTCTTCAAGGACAGCCTTCCGGTCTATGGGGCGCCGTACATCGATCAGAACGGCAATATCGTCATCCCGCGCCAACCGCGGCTGACGCCACCTATCGGCGCACCTCTGCCGGAGCGGCAGCCGGACCACACCTGATACTCGCCGCTTGGTCAGACCTCGCGGCTGCGTGCGTCTTAGTCGAGCGTTTCGGCGATGGCGCGCGCCGTGACCCGGAGCGCATCACGGAATTTCTCTTCGCGATCGGGCGTGAACCGAACGCTCGGCACCGCCACGTTGATCGCTCCGATGAAGGCGCCGTGACGCCGGACCGCGGTCGCGATTGCCGTTATACCCGGCGTAAACTCGTCGTGCGAATAGGCGAATCCCGACATCCTGACGGCCTGGATCTCCTGTTTCAGACGGGCCTTCGATCGTATCGTCCGAGACGTGATCGGCGCGAGCACCAGGCGGTCGAGAAAATCCCTCAACCTGCTCGGCTCGAGTTCGGCGAGAGCGATTTTGCCGGCGGAGACGGCGTGGAGTGGTGCGGAGGCTCCGACTTTCATCGTGTAAGACAGCGCCTGCGTGCTGATGGCAGAGGCGATGACCTCGACGGCATCTTCCCTTCGCACATAGAACCCACAGGTTTCGTTGAGCTCTCTGCTGAGCTGTTGCAGGAACGGGGCTATCTCGGCGCCAAGCGACGGTTTTGGTGCCACTTTGCCCAGCCTGCCGGCACTCGGTCCAAGCCGATATCGGTCGGTCGCCGGATCACGCGCGATAAAGCCGCGCTCCTGCAGATTGCTCAAGAGATGAAAGAGGCTGCTGCGCGGGATGCCGAGCTCCGCGAGAAGCTGTGAAAACGACACCGGCCGCGGTGAGCCCGCGACATATTCAAGAATGTCCAGGCCGCGATCGAGAGACTTGACAGCAGAGGGAGGCATTGCGTTTCATATTATATACCAGTTCACAACCGTGAACTAACAGTTTGTGAGGCGATGATGCACGTGCATCTCTGGGGCCGCCGGCGCGCGGCGCTCCGCAGCGATTGAGCGCGACATGATCCGGCCCTGGATTTTCGAATTTTTCCCGGAGCTGGGCGATCAGGCCCACGAACCGGACCCACAGCACGTCGGCCGCTATTTCGGGCGCTATCTCGATCTCTGGACGCAAGCGGAAGAGCGGGGGTTCGAAGGCATCTTTTTCAGCGAGCATCATTTCGGCGGATCGTTCTCGGCCTCGCCGAATCTGCTGATCGCCGCGCTTGCGCCCCGCACGCATTCGCTTCGCCTCGGCGTCATGGGCGTGGTGCTGCCCTACTACCATCCGTCGCGGGTGATCGAGGAAATCGGCCTCCTCGATCACTTGACCGGGGGCCGTCTTGAGATCGGCACCGCTGTGGGTGTTCCGCAGGAGCTTGCTCGACTCAACCTCAGCATGGCCGAGGCGCGCGAGCGGAACGACGAGATCATCGAGATCATCGATGCGGCGTCGCGCGCGAGCGTCGTATCGTACCGCGGCAAGCACTTCACCTTGTCCGATCTCCGTCTCCTGCCGCGGCCGCTGCAGAAGCCTTGGCCGCCGATATGGGTTACGGTGATCAGCGCCGAGTCGGCGCGGAAAGCGGCTCGGCGTGGCGCAAAAGTCTGTACGGGATTCAATGCGACCTCAGAGATCAGGATGCTTTTCGATGCGTACCGCGACGAGGCGCAAAGCGTCGATGCGCCGGCGGGGCCCGACCATCTCGCCTTGCGTCGCCGCGTCGCGGTGGCTGCGACGGAAAGCGATGCGCGTCGACAGGCCGAGGCCGTATCCGCACGCTTAAAACGCTATGTGTCGCAAGACCCCAGGGTCACGCCGCACGTGCCCGACGCGCCGCTGAAAGCCGGCGGTTTCTCGGTAAGCGACGATGAATTCATCACCGGCACGCCGCCCCAGGTCGCCGAGCAAATTATCGAACAATGCCGCGCCATCGGCGCCGGACATTTTTTGGCGGTGCTCCACTGGGGAGCATCCATCGATGAAGTCGCGGACGCGCACCACATCTTTGCTTGCGAGGTCATCCCTCGCTTGCGCGCGGCCTCCATATAACCAGCGAACCAGCGAGATCGCGCCGGGCGCGCGCTCGGCGGCTTGACCCTTGCCCGCTTCCAGGACCACGAGGACGGCGGCGATGACCGGGCTGCGCTTGACGACGCGCCGCTTCCGGCGACACTCTGCCCGGTAGACTTGAGGGCCCGCCATGAAGCTGTACGGCTACTTCCGCTCTTCCGCCGCGTTCCGCGTGCGCATCGCGCTGAATTTGAAGGGGCTCGCCTACGACCAGGTACCGATCCATCTGCGCAAGAACGAGCAGCAGAAGAGCGAGTACCTCGCGCTTCAGCCGCAGGGGCTGGTGCCGGTGCTCGAGGAGGATGGCGAGGTCTTCATCCAATCGCTCGCCATCATCGAGTATCTCGATGAGACCCACCCGACGCCGCCGCTGCTGCCGGGGCATCCCGCCGGCCGCGCGCGCGTGCGCGCGCTGGCGCAGGCGATCGCCTGCGACATCCATCCGATCGACAATCTGCGCGTGCTCCGCTACCTCTCGCGCCCGCTGGGCCATGAGGAGCAGGCGGTCGAGGCCTGGTTCAACCATTGGATCAAGCTCGGCTTCGACGGCATCGAGCGCATCCTCGCCGATGACGGCCAGGCCGGGAGGTTCTGTCACGGCGACACGCCGGGGCTTGCCGATACCTGCCTCGTGCCGCAGGTTTACAATGCCAAGCGCTATCCGAGTTTCGACATGACGCCCTACCCCACGATCCGGCGCATTTTCGACGCGTGCGTGGCGCTCGACGCCTTCGAGCGCGCGCGGCCCGAGCGGCAGCCCGACGCGGAATAGCGGTCGAGGTGCGGCGCTTCCTTCGCCTGTCGGTCGCGCTTATCCTGGCGCTGGTGCCGCTTGCGGCGGGTGCCGGCGCCGCGGAGATTGCGGGCCCGGCGCTCGACGCAGCGGCCTTGCGCGCCGCGCGGCACGCGGCGCCCGGACCGCAGCTCTACCTCGCTTTCGATCTCAGGCGTGGCGATGCGCCGCCCGTACCGCTCGTCGTGATCCTTGGCACGGACTATCTCGATATCATCGAGGGCGGCAGCGAGACGCTCTACGATTTTCAGCTGCGGCGGCGGCTGCAGATCGACCGCGCCGCCAGCGTCTTTGCCAATTTTTCGCTCTATGGCGACGTAGCGTTCCGGCGCTTCGAGCTTGGCAAGCGCCGTGCGATGGCGTCGATGTTCGGCGATTCCGCCACGGCGGACGAGCTGCCGCTGCCGCTCCGGCCCTTCTGGATCGAAAGCGATGTCGGCTTCACCCTCGGCGGCAAGAACGAGCCGGTGATCGAGCAGCAGAAACTGCCCGACGGCGCGACCGCCTTCCGCGTCGCCAAGCAGGAGGCGGCGCTCTTCGCACCGGCGAGTGAGGCGGTGCCGGCGGAGCTCGACAAGAGCTTCGCTCATTTCCTGCGCCTCTATCTGCCGATCCATCCTCAGATCCTCTCGGTCATCGCTCTTGATGGCCGGCTGCCGCAGCGCCTCGTCTATGTCAGCGATGCCGGCGGGGCGCGCCATCCCGTCGGACTCGTTCTGCGCCGCGCCCTCCATCGTCAGGCCGACTATCCGCTTCCCGCCAATTTCGAGCCGCGGCCGCTCGCCGGCCAGGCGCAGGATGAGGAGGCGCTGCCGCTGCGCGGCCTTCTTCCGCTCATGCTTCAGGCGGTGGCGGGCAAGGCGAACGGCGGACCGCGCGCGCTCGCCGATTATCGCCGCGAGGCGGACCGCGCGCTGCGCGAGGGGCACGCCTTTGCCGCGGAGCTGACGCTCGCCGAAGCGGTCATGCAATACGGCATCGATGCCGTCGATTGCAGCATCGGCGCGAGCAATGTTCCCTGTCACGCTCCCGCGGAGCTCGGTCGGCGCTTTGCCGCCGATCCGCGCGCGGCAAAGCTCTATGAGGCGCGGACCGCCGAGCCCAAGGATCCGCAAGCGGCGGTGCAGCTCTGGGAGTCGATCAAACGCGACGACGTGCCGAACGGCTATGTCATCGATGCCTTCCTCGCCAGCCGGCTCAGCGCCGCGGGTCATCGCGAGGACGCGATGGGCGCCTTCGCGCGCGCGCTGCGGGGCAACCCCTATCTCGCCGGCGTCTACAAGGAGCTTGGCGACCATTACCTGCGCGCCTCGCGCAGCGACCTCGCCTGGGTCTGCTATGATCTCGGCCGCGCCTTGCCCGGCCGCGACCCGCATGATCCGCTCGCTTCCGTCGACGACCTCGAAACGCAGCTCGCCGAGGACTATCCCGAATTTTTTTGAGCGGAACACGCGCGGAATCCCGGACATCAGGTGTTCCGGCGATCGCTTCCGGGCCGCGCCAATCGCCGCTATCGCGCCCCTGCAAACGGCCGGCTAAGTTAGGATAGCGGCAGAAGCGGCAGGGGAGGGGGGCTTGGTGGCGAAGTTCGATGTCGAATTCGATGTCGTGGTCGCCGGTGGCGGCTCGGCCGGATGCGTGCTGGCGACGCGGCTGACGGAAAACCCGGCGATCAGTTTGTGCCTCATCGAGGCGGGCGGGCGCGACCGCAATCCATGGATCCATGTTCCCCTGGGCTTCGGCAAGTTGGTCCCAAATCCCAAGGTTAACTGGGGCTACGAGACGGAACCGGAGCCGCATCTCAACGGTCGACGCCTGAGCTGGCCGCGCGGCAAGGTGCTGGGCGGTTCCGGCTCGATCAATGGCCTCGTCTTCCTGCGCGGCGCGCCGAGCGACTATGACGGGTGGGAAGCCTTGGGCGCCAAGGGATGGGGCTACAAGGACGTGCTGCCCTATTTCAAGCGCATGGAGCACAATCTCCGCGGCGCCGACGCCTATCGCGGCCAAGGCGGCCCGATGACGATTTCCGACATCAAGAAGCCCTCGGCAACCTCGCGGGCATTCGTGGAGGCGTGCACAAGGCTGCAATATCCGCTCAATCCCGATTTCAATGGTGAGCGGATCGACGGCGTGGGCACGGTTCAGCTCAACGTGCGCAATGGCTGGCGCTGCTCGACGGCAGCCGGCTATCTCAAGCCCAATCTCAGACGCAAGAATCTCACCTTGATGACGCGCGCGACGGTGCGGCGGATTCTGTTCGAGGGTCGGCGTGCGGTCGGTGTCGAGGTGGAGCGCGGCGGCGCCATTACGCGGATCGCGGCGCGGCGCGAAGTGATCGTCTCGGGCGGGGCGATCAATTCGCCCGTGCTGCTGATGAATTCGGGAGTGGGATCCGCGGCCGAACTCAAGCAGGTCGGGATCGAGGTCCACCATGATTTGCCGGGTGTCGGCAAGAACTTGCAAGACCACGTACAGGGGCGATTCACGTTTCTCACGCGGGAGCCTGGGACGCTGAACGAGATTCTGACCTCGACCCGTCAGCAGCTGCGCATGGCGTTCGAATGGCTGATGTCGGCCTCGGGTCAGCTGGCCGTCGGTGCGACGGAGGGCACCCTCTTTGCCAAGTCCAATCCGGCCGAGCCGGTGCCCGATCTGCAGTTCCAGGCGACCAACTTCTCAAGCGAGCATCTGACCTTGGGCTTGGACCGCTGGCCTGGATTTGGCTTCAACTTCTGCGTCTGCCGGCCGAAGAGCCGGGGCGAGATCAAGCTTGCCGATGGCACCGGGCGCTCGAAGCCGCGAATCTTCGCCAACTATTTCAGCGATCGCGAAGACGACGACATGCGCCGGTCCGTGGCGGCATTCCACATCGGCCGCCAGATCATTGCCACCGAGCCCTATCGCTCGCTGATCTTCGCGGAGGTGAGGCCGGGCGCCCACGTCGTCGCGGAGGACGATATCAGGAGCTTCATCCGTCAGGTCGCCGGTACAGTCTATCATCCCTGCGGCACCTGCCGCATGGGGCAGGACGACCATGCCGTCGTCGATACCGAATTGCGGGTGCGCGGCCTCGAGGGCTTGCGCGTGGTCGACGCCTCGGTGATACCGGCGATCCCATCGCCCAATATCCACCCCGCCACCATCATGATTGCAGAAAAGGGCTCCGACGCGATCGCGCGGTCTCTGGCGGCCTGAGCGAAGGAAGGGCCGCACGGGAGTGGCGCGGCCCTTCGATCCGTTACCGCATCAGCTGTGCCAGCGGAACTGCTGCGGCTTGCGCGCGGAGCCCTGCGAGAGCACGACGTTGACGAGGGCGGGACCGCGGAAGTTCATCGCCTCGTCGAGGGCGCCGCGTATGTCCTTCGGGTTCTCGACAAAGAAGCCCTTGCCGCCGAAGGCCTCCATCATCCGGTCATACCGGGCGCCGTAAATCAGCGCGTTGGGCTTCAAGTTGAACATCGGATTTTCCGGGATCTCCGGCATGCCGGGGCCGATGCCGCCATTGTTCAAGACGACGATCTTGACCGGGAAGCCGTAGCGGGCGAGCGTCTCCATCTCCATGCCCGAAAACCCGATCGCCGAGTCACCCGAGAGGTGGATGACCGGCCGGTCGGGATGCACGATAGCGGCGGCGATGGCCTGGCCGAGGCCGACGCCCATCGTGCCGTAGGTGCCGGCGTTGAGGCAGGAGCGGGCGTTGAAGCTCGGCAATTGCGTGAGGCCGATATCCATCGTCCCGGCGCCCTCGGCGCTGAGGATCGCGTTCCTCGGCATCCAGGCGGCGACGTCGCGCAAGGCGCGGTAATAATTGGCGGGCGCCGCGTCGTCGTCGATCTGCGGCCGGATCTGGGCCGCGTTCTCGGTCGCCTTCTGGGTGATCATCCGCCGCCACGGCGTGTCCTTCGGATGGAACCACTGGCGGCCGGCGAGCGCCTGGTTGAGCTGCCGGATGATGGCTTTGCCATCACCGACCAGCGCCACTTCCGTCGCCTTGTTATGGCCGATCTCCTCCGGCGCGATGTCGAGTTGGATGACCTTGAGGTCTTTGGCAAAGCGCGGCGCCAGGCCGAAGTGAAAGATCCAGTTGAACCGGGCGCCCATCAGGAAGACGACGTCGGCGTTCTGCAGTGCCAGCGTGCGCGCTGCGGCGACCGACAGCGGGTGGTCGTCGGGCAGCACGCCCTTGCCCATCGGCGACCGCAGGAACGGTACTTGCGTGCGCTCAATGAAAGCGCGGACTTCGTCCTCGGCGCGCGACCAGGCCATGCCCTTGCCGATGAGAACGAGCGGACGCTCAGCCCTCTCGAGCAGGTTCAGCGCCGCGTCGATGTTCTCCGCCGGCGCCACCATCCGCGGCGGGTCGGGCGTGCGCTCGACCTGAACGACTTTGTCGAGGTCGCATGTGCCGGTGATGATGTCGTCGGGCACGTCGAGGTAGGTGGCGCCGGGGCGGCCGTAGACCGCGTTCCGGGTTGCCATTTCGACGTAATAGGGGATGCGGTGAACGCTCTCGATGCCGTGCGCGAACTTGCAGAACGGCGAGGCGATCAGCACTTGGCGCTCCTCCTGGAAAGCCCCCATGCCGCCGCGATAGGTCTCCGAGGCGCCGCCGATCAGGATCATCGGCCAGCAATTCTGCTGAGCATTGGCGAGGCCGGCGAGACCGTGCACCACGCCAGGGCCGGTCACGGTAAGGCAGGCGCCGGGGCGGCCGGTCAGATAGCCATAGGCCTGCGCCGCGTAGGAGGCGGCCTGTTCGTTGCGCATGCCGATATAGGCGACGCCTTCCGTCTGCGCGGCGGTGGCGATCGGGCCGACCGGGAACCCGACGACCCCGAACAGGTGGTTAATGCCCTGCTGTTTCAGGCTCCGCGCTATCAGGGTCGCGCCGTCGACTTCGCTCATGCTTTCCTCCCGGTGGCTTAGTGGTTTCAGCCGCAAGATTACGCATTGACGGCAGGGCGCGAAAGGGCTTGCCGCGCAGGGGAGGGTTGCTATGCGCCAAATACCACCATCGAACCAGCCGGGCAGGGAGGATGGTTCGCGGCCGGTGCGCCAGACATCTCGCCGCTCACCCGGAGGTCGACCCTGGGCCTTCCGGTCTGCGCAGCCAATTCCAAAGCCGATCGGCCCTGCCGCTGACCAGCTTGCACCCGGTCGCTGCTGCCCTTAGTTTTTCCGCTCGAGACCTGCGCCAAGCGCGCTTACTTGGACCTCGCTGCCCTGATGGACTGACCTCGTTCTGGATCGGAAGGAGTCGCGCGATGCCGCAATCCTCCATCTTGGTTATCGAGGATCACGCCGCCACCCGCGAAGCTCTGGTGCAAATGCTTCGCGCTCGAGACTACAGGGCCGACGGGGTTGCGACCTCGCTCGAGTGCCTCAAGCTTCTGGATGAAGGTACCGAATTCGATCTCCTCATCATCGACCTCGTCATGCCATCATTGAGCGGCTTCCTGCTCGGGCGAATGGCCCGGCAACGGCGCCCCGGCCAACGTCTTCTCTTTGTCAGCGGCTACCGTGATGCGCTTTCTGAAGCGGAGCTCGAGCTCGCCGGTGCCCCCGTCCTTGCCAAGCCGATCCGCATGTCGGAGTTCATCGAGCAAGTTCGACGCGCGCTCGAGCCGGGTGACCTGCGCACGATCTGAGCGACGGCATGCGCACGGCATCGGGCGGCCGAATAACCGATTTTGAATATGCGGTTTGGCGTGCCCCTCAATTGGTATAGCATGGCGCTTGGCAAGCAATGCTGGGCGCGGGGGGCCACCGCAATGAGGATCCTCCCTGCACGCAACGGTGTTGCGATCACGCCGTCGGCGGTGACGGCGGCGCATGCCGTCTTCTCACTGGCGGCGACCGCATCGCTGTTTCATTGGCTAGTCGCGCTGGTGATCAGCGTCAGGCGAGTGCTCCCGCCGCGTGGCAAGATGGTGATGGCGCTGGCCGTGGGTGTCGCCTATTACGCCGGCGCCGAGCTCGCATTTTGGGTAGGCACGTTGGCACTTGCATCGATATCGACGCGACCAGAAAGATCGAGTTGGATCTCACAGATGCTGCGGCAGGCCGAGACATCGCGCTGGACGCGCTCGATCGAACGGCTGTTGGCATCGCCCATGAGTTCAGCAATCTTGTCGGCGCTTTTCTGGGCGACCTATGGGCCATTCGCAAGAATGCGCACGACGCCGATACCGTTCGACAGCGCGCCGAGCAGGCGGAAGACGCTCTGATCGAGGGGCAGCGCATGATCGAGCAGCTGCTTGCGAGCCTGCGCGAACGTCCCAGAGCGTCGCAAAGCGCAGGCTCTAGCAAGAGCTGCCCTGACCAGCGGACATCGTAACAGCAAGCATGCGTGTGGAGCAGCCGTGGTTGGTTCAAGCATAGCGCGGTCGGGGTTCAGGGTTCTGGTCGTCGAGGACAATGACCGCATCCGCAAGTCCGAGGCCGAGGCGCTGGCCAGCTGCGGCTACGATGTGCTCACCGCCGTAAACGCAAACCTGGCGTTACAGCTGCTGCCTCACTCCCCAATCGATCTGGTTATTACCGATGTTCGCTTGCCCGGGGGTATGGATGGCATCGCCTTTTCCCGAGCTGTGAAAAAACATTGGCCCGATGTCAAAGTGATGATCGTCGGCGCAGACGTGGATCAGTTCTCTCCCGAGGACCTCCACCCGATTGTGGACGATCGGCTGAAGAAGCCTTTCAAGCTGAGCGAACTGCAAGGTCGCGTGGCGAAGCTGTTGGACCAGAAGGGGGCTCCCAACTGATCACGCCTTGCGGTTAGGATCGCGTCCGGGATCACCGCCGGCGGCGGCCACGGCCAGCCTCGCGAGGTAGTGCATCCAGCCCTGCTCGTGCGCGGCGGCGGCTTCCGCATCCGGCAGACGGCTATGGGTCAGACGCAGCAGCGTCCCGCCGTCCCGCTCGATCAGGTCGATCTCGACCAGGCTCGACTCCGGCGGCGTCCTTTGGTGCCCCCCTTGCCAACCGAAGCTGTAGGCGAGGCGGTGGACTGGTATGACCTCGGTGAACCGGCCTTGAGCGATGTGCTGGCCCGTGACATTGACGAGATAGAGACCGTCGAGATGCGGCTCCACGGTCGCCTCCGTGCCCATCCAGCGCAGAATCTTTTCCGGATCCGTCAGGAAGGCGAAGATGGTCGCCTGTGGTGCTGCGATCTGGACCTCACGCCGGACGATGAACGGATCAGCCATCGGAGACCTTTATCGCAAGAACGCAGGACCATGCACCGCGTCGACCGACCGTCTGAGACGGGCGAGACGGTCCTCTCTTTCTAGGGAAATCATATTCTCTTGCAAGGGTTGCAGCCCTATGATCTCGCCGATGCGGTTGCCCTCTGTCCTCGCCTGGCTAGTCGACGAAGCCAGCGTCGCGCGTGGTGCCGACCACTTCCTCGCGACTCTCGGCGCGAAATTGATCGGCGATGGCTTGCCGCTCGCCGGCGGTGCTCTGACATTGACGGCGGCTCATCCGATCATTGCCCGCCGTACCTGGTTGTGGCGGGCGGATTCCGGAGCGGTGATCGAGGCGCTGGGCTTCGGGTCGATGGGTTCGGCCGGCTCGGCGGAGCGCCCCGAACAGAGCAAGGTCGGCCGCGATTGGCTCGCCGGCCTCGGCTCGGGGCTGGTACAGGAGGACGTTGCCGGCCCGGCAGCAAACAGCCCGGCTTCCGTTGGCCCGGTGCTCGCCTGGGCGGTCTCCCGGCGGCTGACCGAGCCCGAAGCCGAGCTGTTGCGTCAGGCGGCGCGCTTCGCCGCGGCACCGCTTGCCGAGCTTCGCTCGCGGGCGACCTCGGCGGCGTTGCTCGAGGCCTATCTCGGCCGCCGCAGCGCGGCACAGGTGCTGGCAGGGCGGTCGCGGCGCGAGACCGGCGAGACCATCCGCGCGGTCCTGCTGTTTGGTGACCTGCGCGGTTTCACCGAATTGTCGGAGTCCCAGGCCCCTGAGGCCGTCGTGGCGGCGCTGGACGCTTGGTTCGACCGCATCGCCGGCGCGGTTCACGCCTTTGGCGGCGAGGTGTTAAAATTCATCGGCGACGGCGTGCTGGCGATCTTCCCGATCGGCGAGCGGCCTTCGTCGGTCGCCTGCGACGCAGCGCTCAGCGCCGTCCGCGCGGCCCAGGCCGGCATGGCCCATCTCGACCAGGCGCGCCGCCGGCAAGGCCTGCCGTCCCTGCACTTCGGCCTGGCGCTCCATCTCGGCGACATGCTCTGGGGCAACGTCGGCACCGCCGACCGGCTCGACTTCACGGCGATCGGCCCGGCGGTCAACCTGGTCAGCCGGCTCGAAGGTCTGTGCCGCCCTCTCGGCCGCACCGTGCTGGTCAGCGCCGCGGTCGCGGCGGCGACGACAACGGCACTGGTCCCTCTGGGCGAGCATTGCTTGCGCGGTATCGCCGCGCCCTGCGCTGTGTTCGCCCTACCGCAGGCATGAGCTTTACCATCCGTTCGGAGGGCGATCCGCTCTGGGAGGAGAAGATGGCGCGTTCGCGGAACAGTGTTGGTGGCGCAATCGCACTTGGCCTCGCGCTCGCTTTGACCATCGCTGCACCCATGGCACGGGCGCAGCAACCCGCCATCACCGAACCGGAGGCGCAGGGGATCGCCAACGAAGCTTATCTCTATTTCTACCCGCTGCTCTCGATGGATCTGACGCGCCGGCAAGCAACGAACGTTGCGCCCGGCAAAGAGATCGGCAAGGCGCCCATGAACACCTTTGCCAGCTTTCCGGCATACCCGTCCGCCGACGACAAAAGCGTGGTGCGCGTTAATTTCGACACGCTTTGTTCCAGCGCGTGGCTCGACCTCACCTCGGGGCCGGTGGTCGTGTCGGCGCCAGACACGGCGGGCCGGTATTATCTCTTGCCGATGCTCGACATGTGGACCGACGTCTTCGCCTCGCCGGGTTGGCGAACGACGGGGACTGCGGCCGCCGATTTTCTGGTGACGCCGCCGGGATGGACCGGGACTGTGCCTCCGGGGATGACGCGCATCGACGCGCCAACGCCTTTCGTTTGGATCATCGGCCGCACGCGGACGGATGGTCCGCAGGACTATGCTGCGGTTCACAAGATACAGGCGGGCTATAAGGTCACGCCGCTTTCGCAATGGGGGAAAGCGTCAAAGCCGGTCGCGGCACCGATCGATCCGACCCTGGACATGAAGACGCCGCCCAAGGCCCAGGTCGAGCGCATGCCGGCGGCGCAATTTTTCGCTTACGCCGCCGAACTTTTGAAGGTCATCCCGCCGCACCTGACGGATCAGCCGATGATCGCGCTGCTTAAGAAGATCGGCATCGAGCCGGGCAAGAGCTTTCAAATGGACAAGCTCGATCCTGACATTCGCGACGCCCTGTCCCGCGCCCCCGAGGAAGCATTGGATTTGATGGAATGGAAACTGAAGACGATGGGACGCATGGCCAATGGCTGGCTCATGAACACCGACACGGTGGGCGTCTACGGCAACGACTACCTGAAGCGCGCCCTTATCGCGCAACAGGGTCTCGGCGCGAACCTTCCCGCAGACGCCATACACCCGCTCGATCTGGTCGATGACACCGGCAAGGCGCTCGACGGCGCCGAACGATACACCCTCCACTTCGGCCGGGAGGCCACGCCGCCAGCACTCGCCTTCTGGTCGATCACGCTTTACGACGCCGAGGGCTTTCCGGTCGCAAACCCCCTCAACCGCTTTGCCCTCAGCAGTTGGATGCCGTTCAAGTACAACGCGGACGGGTCGCTCGATCTCTATCTCCAGAACGGAAACCCCGGCGCCGAGAAGGATGCGAATTGGCTTCCGACGCCGAACGGCGCGTTCAGCCTGACCATGCGCATCTACGCCCCAAAAGCAGAGGTGCTGCTGGGTCAGTGGAATCCGCCGCCGGTGCAGCGCTCGCCGTAAGCACGGCGAGCGGCGGCGCGGATTTGATTAAAATTTGCTGCGACTCTTCTTATCATTAATGCCGTAACTGGCTCTACTCTGTGTGGTCTTTCGTGAAGAGAGCGGCCCTTACATCGTAGAGTAGGGCACGAAGCCCCCGCGGGCGCGTCTTTCCACCAGTGCTCGGCAGCTACCCCTTGCACAAGCCCGCTCAAAGTGAGAATGGCCATGGATCCAGGAACATTCGATTCAGCATCGATGCCGACGGAAGAGATCGAACGCTTGATCGAGCGCATGGGCCGCTCGATCGCATCGCTCGAATCGGAGGCGTCTCCGCTTGATCAAAGCAACTGGACCAAATTGAGATCGGCATGGCGTGAACGCCACCGCCTGGGGCTGCTGCTCCTCGCGCGAAAAATCGAGAGCCGAAGAGCGATCATCTCTCTCAATCGATGGCGCTACGGGTTCGAGGATGACGCCCCTGCTTTGGCCTCGAGCACAAGCTGAGCTACTCCCGCCACCAACGTTAGTCCGCACCGTCGCCTGCCTTTGTAAGGCCGAGCGCCGAAGCGGGGGCTGATCTCCGCGCCGGGCGACGGACGTTGCTCACAAGGGCCTGGTTCCGCGCGATCTCATCGCTCGCCGAGCGTGAGAAGCGACAAGCAAACATAATTACGTTGGATTTTACGCGAATACCACGCGATATCCGCGCAACCTTTAACGAAATGCAAGCCATATGCGCGCAGACTTTGGCCGGTACAAGTCTAGGAGCGCGTCATGGTTCGCTACGAGGTCCTCACGTGCCAAAGCGGCCGCTGGACGGCTCGCGGCATCTTGGATAGCCAGAACGCAGCCGTCGAACATGCGCAAGCGCTCGCCAATCGCAATTACATGATCGCGGCGGTGCGCGTGATGGCGCTCGAAGAGGATGCGGAAGGCTTCAAGGAACAAGTCGTCTACAACCGCAAGGTCTCGAGAGCGCTCGCGGCGAAAGCCGGGCGGCCCCAAGCGATCGGCAAGCCGAAGCCGTCGGCCATGCGGCAGGTTCATTCCGGCATGGGCGCGCGCATTCTTGTCCTGCTGCTCTTCATCGCTTGCGCGGCCTTGATGGGCTACGGGCTCATCAAGCCGAAGCAACCATGGGTGTTCGATACTCCCGATGCACAGAAACCGCATCTTCTCCGCAGCCCCTTCACGGGTGACTTCTCGTAGGGTCGGAGAAAGCCGGGGACTTCACCCGGGCTCACGCTCCGGTACCGGAGCGTGCCTCTGCCGCTAACCGGCCGGCTCTGCTGAATACACCACTTTAGAGAATAAGACCGGTCAAAATTTAAGATAAATTTGCGACAAATCCCGATTTATACTTGCCGTTTTTGGCAAGAAGAAGCGCTCAAATCAATTTGCATTTAACCTAGCCATTTTACATTCGGTCTCTGCGCACAATCGCCTCAGTAGAGGATGCCATGCAGACCGCTTATCTCGACGTCGTCGCGCTCGTCCAGCGTCTTCACCGCCAGTTCCTGGAGCTCGTGAAGCTCGAGCTCGACACACAGGGCGTGAGCGACATCACCAACGTACAAGCGCTGATTCTGTTTAACGTCGGCGACCTCGAGATGACCTGCACCGAGCTCATGCTCCGGGGCTGCTATCTCGGCTCGAACGTCTCTCACAACCTCAAGAAGCTGGTCGAGGGCGGGTACCTTCTGCAGGAGCGATCCATGCATGACCGTCGCTCGGTCCATGTCCGACTCTCTGACAAAGGACGCGCGGTGCGCGAGAAGATTGCGGCAATGCATGAGCGCCATGTCGCGACCTTGTCGAAGGGTCCGCTCACCGAGCAGAACCTTGCCAATGCCGCCGCCGTATTGCGCCGGTTGGATCGCTTCTGGACGGTCACGGTCGAGCTTGGCCCGCGTGCGGCAAAGCTTATGGCGGCGGCGTGATCCTGCCCTTTCGGGCGTAAGGACCGCAGATAATCGTCCAACCATCGGGTATCCGCCCTAACGCACATTTCACTTGCGCCGGCATGCGAGTGAACCGACCCTAAGCCACAGCGAGCCGGGGACGCACCTCTGCATCGCGGCCCCTTTCGCGCGACGGATCGACAGATCGCCCATCCGCGGGTTTCCCGCCAGCGGCAAGCGTTGCGTACGAACCTTTTGAGGAAGGTCGGAAGCGGTCGAAAACGCGCCACGACCCCGAACATGCGATCTGCCGTCGCACAAATCCCAAAACCGGCTGCGTTACAGCCGAAAGCGATCAGGGAGGAGACCATGGCAGAGCAAACCTCGGAAGAACTCTTGGCATTGTTCGACACGGCGCCGCTCAACCCACGGTTTTGGCTGAGCTTTGTGATTATGGCGGGGGTCTGGCTGCTCGATTTCTTCGACTTCTTCCTGATCGCCTTCGTCATGGCGGTGATCGGGCCGGAATGGCACCTCACCTATGGCCAGGGTGCGCTGATCCTTTATGGCGCGGGCGTCGGCGCGATCGTCGGTTCGCTCGCCTGGGGCGCCCTCGGCGATATCTTCGGGCGCAAGATGCTGACGGTGATCGGGACAGTCATCTGTGGCCTCTCTGCCGGTGCCATCGGGTTGCTGCCGACGGGCGCCTGGATGCCGCTCGCGATCCTGCGCTTCTTTGTGGGATTTGGTCTCGCCGCCGGGGTCACCCCGTCTTTGACCATCATCGTCGAGCAGACGCCGACGCGCTGGCGCACGGGGTTGACCAGCTTCTACGTCGTGTTCGCCAGTGCTGGAACCCTGCTGGCCTCCTTCACGGCCGCGATTCTGCTCCATGCCTTCGGCTGGCGCGGCGTCGCGCTGACCGGGTTCCTGGCACTCATCGTCGCGGGGCTCGCCTGGGCCTTCGTGCCGGAATCGGTGCGCTGGCTCACCGCCAAGGGGCGTTTTGCCGAGGCGCGCGAAGCCGTGGCGCGGCAGCTGGGCCTGCCGCTTGACCACGTGCCGCTGCCCGTGACGCCGCCGCGTGCCGAGCCGCGCGGCAGCCTCTCCGAGCTCTACTCGGTCAATCCGCGGCTGTTCTGGCAGACGATCCTGATCTGGTTCGGCTCCTCCGCAGCCGCCTATGGCTATTACCTCTGGGGACCGACGATCGTTTCGCTGGCGCTCCACGTGACCCCTGCGGTAGCGGCGAAGTATTTCATCTATGTCGCCGGCACCGGGGTCATCGGCAAGCTCATCGTCTCGCTCATCGCACCGCAGATGGGGCGGCGCAGCCTCGGCGTCGTCTTCGGCTTCCTGGCGGCGGCCTGCCTCTGCTTGGCCGGCTACTTCAACGCCGTGCTGCTTGCCAACGGCTTCCCCCTGTTCATCATCTTGACCGCCGCCGCGGCCTTCTTCGTCGAAGGCGGCTTCTCGAACCTCGCGCCTTATACGGTCGAGCAATATGGCGTGCGCTGCGGCTCCCGCGCGTCCGGTCTCGGGCAAGCGGCCAATGGCTTCGGCAAGATCCTCGGCCCGCTTGCCCTGGCCTTGCTCGCCGGCAGCAGCAACATCATCGCGCCGCAGGCGACCAGCGCGGCCGTGTTCCCGGCCTTCGTCTTGCTCGCGATCACGATGGTGCCGGTGGCTCTGGCCTATCTCTTCCTCGGCATCGAGACGCACGGGCGCGAGATGGCGCTGGATCCGCACGCGGCGGAACGGCCGGGGCGTAGAGGACCCGCCCGCCTGGCGTAAACCCGCAGCTCGGGCGCAAAAAAAGGGCCGGGGAAATCCCCGGCCCTTCAGCGTTTCTGTGACGTCTCTGCCTGGACGCTGGCTTAGAAGTCCATGTCGCCCATGCCGCCGCCATGCGGGGCGGGCATCGGCGGCTTCTTCTCCGGCTTCTCGGCGACCATCGCCTCGGTGGTCACCAGCAAGCCGGCGACCGAGGCCGCATCCTGCAGCGCGGTACGCACGACCTTGGTCGGGTCGATGATGCCGGCCTTCAGCATATCGACATACTCGCCGCTCTGCGCGTCGAAGCCCTGGTTGGCGCTCGTGCTCTCGAGCAGCTTGCCGACGACGATCGAGCCGTCGACGCCCGAGTTCTCGGCGATGAGCCGCACCGGCGACTGCAAGGCGCGGCGGACGATATCGATGCCGACGCGCTGGTCGTCGTTCGCGGGCTTGAGCTTCGCGAGGGCCTTGGTCGCGAGCAGCAGCGCCAGGCCGCCGCCGGGGACGACGCCTTCCTCGACCGCGGCGCGGGTCGCATGCATCGCATCGTCAACGCGATCCTTGCGCTCCTTCACCTCGACCTCGGTGGCGCCGCCGACGCGGATCACCGCGACGCCGCCCGCCAGCTTCGCCAAACGCTCCTGCAGCTTCTCGCGATCGTAGTCGGAGGTGGTCTCCTCGATCTGGGCGCGGATTTGCGCCACCCGGCCCTGGATGTCGTTCTTCTTGCCGGAGCCGTCGATGACGGTGGTGTTTTCCTTCTCGACGCGCACCTTCTTGGCCTTGCCGAGCATGTCGAGCGTGACATTCTCGAGCTTGATGCCGAGATCCTCGCTGATCAGCTGGCCGCCGGTCAGGATGGCGATGTCCTCGAGCATCGCCTTGCGGCGATCGCCGAAGCCCGGCGCTTTCACCGCCGCGACCTTGAGGCCGCCGCGCAGCTTGTTGACGACGAGGGTCGCGAGCGCTTCGCCCTCGACATCCTCGGCGACGATCAGCAGCGGCCGGCCCGACTGCACCACCGCCTCGAGCACCGGCAGCATCGCCTGCAGGCCCGAGAGCTTCTTCTCGTGCAGCAGGATGAACGGGTTCTCCAGCTCGCACACCATCTTCTCGGCGTTGGTGACGAAGTACGGCGAGAGATAGCCGCGGTCGAACTGCATGCCTTCGACGACGTCGAGCTCGGTCTCGAGGCTCTTCGACTCCTCGACCGTGATCACGCCCTCATTGCCGACCTTCTTCATCGCCTCGGCGATCTTCTCGCCGATCTCGCGCTCGCCATTGGCCGAGATCGTGCCGATCTGCTCGATCTCGTCATTGGTCGAGACCTTCTTCGAGCGCTTCTTCACGTCCTCGACCACCGCTTCGACGGCGATATCGATGCCGCGCTTCAGGTCCATCGGGTTGAGGCCCGCCGCGACGGCCTTGACGCCCTCGCGCACGATCGCCTGCGCCAACACGGTCGCCGTGGTGGTGCCGTCACCGGCGGTGTCGTTGGTCTTCTGGGCGACTTCGCGCAGCATCTGCGCGCCCATATTCTCGAACTTGTCGGCGAGCTCGATCTCCTTGGCGACGGTGACGCCGTCCTTGGTGATGCGCGGCGCGCCGAACGACTTGTCGAGGACGACGTTGCGGCCCTTGGGGCCGAGCGTCACCTTGACCGCGTTGGCCAGGATGTCGACGCCGCGCAGCATCCGCTCGCGCGCATCGCCATGGAATTTGACTTCCTTAGCAGCCATGGTCCTTCATTTCCTCTTGCTTCTGGGGGTGGTGGGGAAGGGGATCAGGCGACTTTCTTGGCCTTCGAGGGCTTGCCCTCGATGATGCCCATGATATCGCTTTCCTTCATGATGATGAGCTCTTCGCCGTCGAGCTTGACCTCGGTGCCCGACCATTTGCCGAACAGCACGCGGTCGCCGGCCTTGACGTCGAGCGGATGAAGCTTGCCGTCGTCGCCCCGAGCGCCCGGGCCGACGGCGATGACTTCGCCTTCCTGCGGCTTTTCCTTGGCGGTGTCGGGAATGATGATGCCGCCGGAGGTCTTCTCCTCCGATTCGATGCGGCGAACGACCACGCGGTCGTGCAGCGGACGGAATTGCATGCGGATCTCCTTTCTTGCGATGAGACGAAGAGCGAGTTCTTAGAGCATCAAGTGATCGCGATGCGCCGCGGCACTGCCTCCTTTGCCTTCTTGAGCGTCAGTGTCAGTACCCCGTCGGCGAGGTCGGCGCTGATGTTGTCCTGGTCGATCTTGCCAGAAAGCGTGAAAGCGCGGGCGTAGTGGCCGACGTTGTATTCGGTGTAGACCGGCTCCAGCCCCTCATATTTCGCGAAGTCGATCCGGCCTTCGACGCGCAGCAGATCGTTTTCGAGCCTGATGTCGACGTCCTTCCGCTCGACGCCCGGCATCTCCATCACGACGGTCAGCGCGTCGTCGCTCTCAAAGATGTCGGTATTGGGAACGTAATACCGCGCCGGCACTGTCTTCTCTTCCTTGGTTGAGAGTTCCTTCTTTTCCTGAACTTCGAGCGCACGTGAATCAGCCATGGTGGCCTCCGGAAAGCGATTAGCTGATCGTGATCGATTTCGGCTTGTCTCGCTCTGCTCGAGCGAGGTACAAGGCCAGAACCCCATCGCGGCATTCCGCCTTGATCCGATCGGGGTCGATCTCGATCGGGAGCGCGACCGTCCGGTCGAAGCGGCCGGCGAGGCGCTCGCGGCGATGCAGGCTCGTCTGTTTCGGGTACCCGATTGCCTTGGTCCCGGCAATGCGCACCCTGTCGCCTTGGACCTGGACATCGAGGTTCGCCTTACTGATGCCGGGCACCTCGGCGATGATCAAAACGTCATCGCCTTTGCGGAAGACGTTGATCGGCGGATACGGTCCGCCGCCGCTCGGGCTCGCTTCGAGCCAACGGCTTTGCCGGAACGCATCCAACGCCTGCTGCAGGTCGAGCAGGGTCTCGAAGGGATCGAATGACAGCATTGGCATCCCCATCCTTGTCGCTTTAGGCAACTTAACCAAAGCCAGGGGGTGCGCCGCTCAAAGCAGGTCCCCGCGCGCCGGCAAGCTGCTCGCTCGGCGGTTAGCACTCCCTGACATCGAGTGCCATTCGAATTAGTCACGGCTCAACCACCGTTCAAGGGGGGTGGCCGACCGGTAATTCGTATGTCGCTCGACAGATTGGTGACCCGCTCCCCCCAGCCCATCGATGGCCAAGCCCTCCGCCCCACCATGAGGGCGGCGGCGAACGAGCATGAAGCGGCGTCCGCAGGCGCCCGCGCCCGCACCGCCGCGGCGGCGAGCGGGTTGAGCGCCTCGCGGCATAGCTTCTCGGCGTCGCTGGTCCGGAGCTTTCGCGGGCACGAGCAACCGCCGGAGGCAAGGTCAAGGCGTCGATTGCCGACCTCGCCTCCGCCGTCAAGGCGATATAGGGGCCCGCTGCCGTTCCCTCTTGAACCGACGATCCCTCGAAACTAAATCCGCCGGGTGCCGTTTCGGACTCGGTCATGATGGTTCCCCCATGTTGCTCAACGGAGGACGTGGCAATGACTGTCAAAGAGACTGCAATATCGCCAGCGGACACTTGGTCCAACTCAACGATGCGCTGGCTCGACAATTCTGATGGCCCAAACAAGCGAACAGCTAAGGATGATCCCTCCGCCGGGAACGATGGCGCGCCCCGG
>DATJLU010000219.1:0-104620 GCA_035509275.1 Allostellaceae bacterium
CCTTAAGCTAATCCGATCAATGACCTACACTTACCGCAAGATATGACCGGAATTCACGCAAAACCGCCGCATCCGTCATTTCCGCGTGAGCACCGTGGGCCGGACGCTCGACAGCCAGGGTGAGCAGCTACGGCGCACACGCTGTCCGAAGATTTGCCGTACAATAACCGCCCGCCAGCTCGTCAATGAGAATGCGGCGGTGGAGGAGACCTCAGTGATAACCGATATCCCGACGCGCTTTGCCGCGGAACACCCAATACGACCAGCCCGAATACATCAGTATGATCGGGAGCAAGGGCAACGCGCCCACCAGTAGGAAAGCTTGAGTGCTGGATGATGACGCTGCCTCCCATAGTGTGAAATGGTACGGGACTATCATCGGCCACAAGCTGATCGCGACGCCAAGATAGGCCAGCAGGAACAGCAAGATCGCCGCGATAAAGGGTGCGGCGTCAACCGCCCCGGAGAGCGCGCGCCAGGCCCAGACGATCACCGCCAGAGTGGCGATCGGCACGGGCCAAAGAAACAGGATATTGGGCAGCGAGAACCAGCGCTCCGCAATTCGTGACTCCATTAGCGGCGTCCACAGGCTAACGACGGCGATGCCGATGACGACACCGATCAGGCATGTCCGGCCCTGGCGTCGCGCCCAATCCTGCAGCGTGCCCTCGGTTTTGATGATCAGCCATCCGGCGCCGAGCAGCCCGTAGCCAAAGAGCAGCGCCACCCCAATCAGGATCGAGAACGGCGTCAGGAAATCGACTGGGGTGCCGCTGAACACCCGCCCCTCGACCCGGAACCCCTGAATAAAGGCGCCGAGCACCACGCCCTGCGCGAAAACCGCGACAAACGAACCGAACTGAAAGGCACGATCCCAAAAGACGCGCCGGCCGCGATCCTCGAAGCGAAACTCGAAGGCGACGCCGCGGAAGACGAGCGCGATCAGCATCACCAGGATCGGAAAGTATACAGCCGGTATGATTATGGCAAAAGCCAGCGGAAACGCTGAGAGGAGGGCGACGCCGCAAAACACCAGCCAGGTCTCGTTGCCGTCCCAGATCGGCGCGATCGAGTTCATGATAATCTCCCGATCGGCCGCGTCATGGGCAAAGCCGTGCAGCATTCCGACCCCCAGGTCGAACCCATCGAGCAGGACGTAGAGGAGCACGCCCAACGCAATGAGCAGCGTCCACACACCGACGAAACTGAGAGCGGGCTCGGTCATCGGACATCCTCGGGTTGCGGCGGCGAGGGTAGTCTACGCACCGGCATCTGCGGACGCCCCGCCTCCACCGGCGCCGGCGCCGCTTCTCCGGGGCCTCTGCGCACCAGGCCGAGCATGAAGATCACGCCGGTCGGGTAGACAAAGAGATAGGCAATGGCGTAGCAGAGCAGCGACACGAGAACGTCGTGCCCGGCGAGCGACGGCGTCCCCGACTTCGCGGTTCGCAGCAGGCCATAGACGGTCCAAGGCTGTCGGCCCACTTCCGTGGTGGTCCAGCCGGCGAGGACCGCGAGAAAGCCGATCGGGATCGCCAGCTGGCAGGCGCGAAGGTACCACCCGCGGTCGAACAGACGGCCGCGAAGGCGCAACCACCAGCCGGCGACCACCTGGATCAGCATCAGGATTGCCAGCCCGACCATGATGCGGAAGGCGAAAAAGATGATCGCGACCGGCGGCCGCTGGTCGGCGGGAAAATCCTTGAGGCCCCGCACGGTGCCAGAGAGCGAATGCGTCAGGATCAGACTGCCGAGATAGGGCGCCTCGATCGCATAATTGTTTTGCTCGCCACTCGGATCGGGTAGCGCGAACAGAGTGAGCGGCAGTTCGGAACCGGTGTTCCAGAGTGCTTCGATCCCGGCGAGCTTGGCCGGCTGATACCGGCGGGTATTAAGGCCTTGCTGATCGCCGATAAACATCTGCAACGGCACGAGCACGATCAGCAGCGAGAGAGCCGTCGTCATCATGACCCGTCCCTCGTCCCGAAACAGGCCGCGCCTGATCGTATAGGCTCCGACGCCGAGCACGACGAATCCGGTGGTTACATAGAAGGCAACAACAGTGTGGGCGAGTCTGTAAGGGAAGGACGGGCTGAAGATGATCTGGAACCAATCTGTCGGATAGAACCGGCCGTTGATGATGGTGTACCCGGCCGGCGTCTGCATCCAGCTGTTTGCCGCGAGGATCCAGAATGAGGAAAAGAGCGAGCCAAGCGCGACCATTACAGCAGCAATAAAATGCGCCCAGGGCGGCACCAAGGTCCGGCCGAACAACAGCACGCCGAGGAACGCTGCCTCGAGAAAGAAAGCCGTCAACCCCTCATAAGCCATGAGCGGGCCAATGATATTTCCTGCGGCATCGGACAAGCCGCTCCAATTGGTGCCGAACTGGAATGGCATCACTATTCCAGTCACCACCCCCATGCCGAACGCGACCGCGAAAATCCGAATCCAGAAATTCGAGACGCGGAGGTACACTGAACGTGCGGTGGTGAGGTGCAGCCCTTCAAGCAGAGCGATGTAGGATGCGGCGCCGACAGTGAAGGCGGGCAATAGGATGTGCCAGCCGATGACCCAAGCGAACTGGATTCGCGAAATAAGGAGCGGATCGAGCGTCACTTGCGCTTACCCTTCCTCTATCAGCCAACATTCCCTAGATTTGACTCGCAAGCGAGCGCCATCGTCGAGGTTTTGGTCGTATATGGCAACACGCTTGGCGCGCGACGAAGCCCGTTGGCGCGACAAGAATCTGGGCCAGTTCACAATCTCGGCACCGTTTTGCGGGGGTCTCCGCCGTGGGATTGACCGCGGCGACGCCTTCGCGTCCACCCCAATCTATGACGGCGTTTTCACGTCTTCGGGCGAAGCCGACGCCCAAAGTGGGCTCGGTCGGCGTAGATGTCATTAGGCTGGCGATCGGCCCTCGCGCCGTCATGCTTTCACAATACTGATCTATCGTCAGATTACTCGATAATTGAAATGAAACTCCACCCGGTGCACCATGTCCTGATCTGTCCAGGACGTCAGCAATGGCCGTCATAGGGCCTGCGGAATAGGGCCGTAATCTTCATCATCCGCGCGCTGCCGCGTCGAAATACGCGGCGTGCTCGATAAACGCCTCCGAGATCGCGAGCAGCCCGGCACGCGCCCGCAGAATAGCCGTGCCCGGCCGAGCCGTGAGAGCGGCGTCAAGATCGGCAAGTTTGGCCACCGCCGCTGCGCTGTTGCCGCCCGCAAGCGCCGCGAGCGCTTCATCAAGGCCTGAGCCCAAATCGACGTCGCTACAAATGTTTCGGAGGCGGATGATCTCGCAACCGACCGACAGCGCCGCCAGGAGCTGCGAGCGTTGCAGCGGCGTGGCCGGGTCCGGCAGGACGGAGAGGCGGCCATAGACGCGATCCTCCCAGTCCTCCGGTGTCTGGGGAAGTTTGCCTCTCGCGAGGCGGCGGAGATCCCGTAGAGTGAGACTGAGCAGCCGATGGGCCCGCGCTGCCGGAGGCAATAGCGGCAGCAGGCGAAACGACAGCGCCGCGCTGCCCAATCCTGCGACTGCTGCCGCTGCCCCATTATAGAATTGCTGAGTGTCGTACGTCATTTGGTTTGTCGGCGCGAGGAGAAAACAAAAGAACGCTGCTATAGCGGTAAACATTGGCGTCCGCCACGACTGGGCCACCCCTGCGCCAGCGGGCACCAGAACAAGGCCGATCGCGAGGCTAAAACCGACGAAGCTCGTCAATTTCGGCAGCACCGCGAAGCCGATGATTGCCGCAAGAGCCGCTACGAGAAAGGTGCCTATCGTGAAACTCATGGTTGCCGGATAGGCCTGGTCGCCTCTTGATGCGAACAGAATCGTCCCAATCGCCGCGAAGGTTATAGCGAAGGCCCCATTCGGCCATGCGGTGACGATCCAGAACAGCTCGACGGCACCAATCGCAACCGAGACGCGCGCGGCATCGATCAAAGGGGGGAGCCAGTCTGGCACATGCAGCCGAACACCCCCGCGACGCAGCACCGGCCGCACAAAATCCCCAACGAGGAGTGCCAGCCCATTGAGCGCGCACGAGACACCGGCCAGCACGTCAGCCGTCTGATCGACAAGCAACCGCAGCGACGGTGTGTCTGCCGATAGGGCGTTCAGCGCCGCCACGCCCTGCTCATAAATAGGACCCAGACCGACGGGGTTGGTGAGCCATCGCCCCGGATCTCCGCTCTGCAACTCAGGTCTCAGCTCGTTCGGTACGGCTTGCGACACGATCGCCGCCAGTTGCAAAGCTTCGTCATGCGTTAGCTGG
This sequence comes from Allostellaceae bacterium, assembly GCA_035509275.1. Lineage (GTDB taxonomy): Bacteria > Pseudomonadota > Alphaproteobacteria > ATCC43930 > CGMCC-115725 > DAHUYF01. The sequence goes on from DATJLU010000219.1 coordinate 4,293, forward strand.
GCGAGGTGAACCGCAAGGACGCGCCAAGCGGCAAGCGCCTTGAGCAAACCATCCACCGCTGCCCTTAATACCGGCGAGTTTTGACGCAGCTGGGAAGATTCTCCGATCGCCTCTTCGATAATCGTATCGAGTTCGATGACACGCCGGGCTAGCTCTTGCCGTATCGGTTGCGTCTGCGAAATTTCCGGCCCAGCCACTGCCAAGACGGCCGCGAACCTACCGATGGTCTCGGTCGCGATGGATGCAATCCGGGCGGCCAGCCGGCGATCCGCGCTGCCGAAATCGGTCCCCGCGAGGACGATGCCGGCACATACGATGCCGATGCAAATCTCGGTGCAGCGCGTTACTGCCAGGGTAAAAGCCTCACCGTTCACACCCCCGGTCGCTCCGAGCTGGTTGCCCGCGATAATTGCTGCCGTAACCCCGGCGAGTTGCGCCGCATGGGCCAAGAAATTGCGCAGTATTGTCGCGATAAGGGCGCATGCAGCACCCCACAAAGCCAGGCCAGCGAGAAATGCGATGCGGTCCTGTGGGAAACAGGCGGTCAGCACCACGATCGCTATTCCGCCCACGATCGTGCCGATCATGCGATACCAGCCCTTGCGCAACGAGGCGCCAAGATGGGGCTGACAAACCAAAGCCGCCGTCGTTCCTGCCCAGTACGGATTGTCGAGCTCAAGCCAGAAGGCGATATAAAGCGAAAGACAGACCGAAACCCATAAACGAATCCCGAAAACCAGCGGTGATCGCGTTGCTGCCCATGCGGCCTGTAACCAGCGCACAGCAATCGGCCCGTTGCCGTTAACCGAGCGCGGCAGATGCGATGCGAAATTACTGTTCGTGAAACGCCGCAAGAAGGTAGTCCTGGGCGTTGAACGGCGGTCTATTGGCGGGCACATGCGATGCCGATTGCGTGAACTTTCTGGACGCCTGCCTCCCCGTTCTCTACCGCCCGAGCGTCCCGGGCGTCCGGAGAACCTTAACACGAAGCACCGCGCTCGCCTCCAGGGCTAAGCGGCCGCTAATGATCAGACAGGAGACCTGGCCGGGGCGCGGGGCAAACGGGCAAGAGGCGCCGACAATTGACGCTCGCCAACTCGATGTTAACCGGCGCGCTGGCCTGATTACCGCACTCACCAGCCCGACCGGTTCCTCGGCCCCGATGGGCGGCTGTTACCGAGGGTTTCGCGGCCCCTGCGTGTCGCCGATCATCAACAAATCGAGCGAGCCCGAGTTTGGTGTCTTGATGGGCATACTCGACCACGACCCGAGCGCGCGGCCGACGCTCCATCGCTTTGTCGCAAGCAAGGCGCCGTGGTTCGAGATTACCGACGCTCTTCCTTAATTTTCCGGAGCCACCAGACTTCTGCTAAAAAAACGCGACAGATGGGGTGTGCCCAGTGCCTCGACTGGGTACTTAGTGCTGCGCCGTATCTCGGCTTGAGTCTGGCGCTCTCGATTTGGCGCTCGATCAAGGCAGGATTATCAGCGTCGCCGGAAATGTGCTTACTCTTGTACCTCTCTTGAGAGGAGATCCGGACGATGGCGCGGTTGCTCTCGGTAAATGTGGGTCTGCCACGCGATATCGAGTGGCAAGGGAAAACCGTCCATACCGCCGTCTGGAAGACGCCGGTTCAAGGGCGCAGGATGACACGACGGCTCAACGTCGATGGCGACGGCCAAGGAGATCTGGCGGGGCACGGCGGCGAACACCGGGCAGTTTTCGTCTACCAGATCGACTCTTATCGTTATTGGCAAAACCAGCTCAGTCGAAACGACTTTACCTATGGCCAGTTCGGAGAGAATTTTACAGTCGACGGACTGGCGGACATTGAAGTGTGCATTGGCGATCATTACCGGATCGGCGATGCCTTGTTCGAGGTGACGCAGCCGCGCGTGACCTGCTATCGGGTCGGCATCCGCATGAACGAGCCGCAGATGGCGGCACTGCTCGTCTCACACGGCCGGCCCGGCTTCTATTTCCGGGTCCTGGAGGAAGGCGAAGTCGGCGCCGGCGACGAAATCGTGAAGGTCGCGGCCGCTCCCGAGCGGGTGACCGTCGCCGAGGTCAATGCGCTGTTATATTTGCCGGGTCACCCGGCGAGCGGGCTGGAACGAGCGTTGCGTATCCCGGCATTGAGCGCCGGTTGGAGAACCTCGTTGGAGGCGCTGCTCGACCGCGAACGGAAAGGCAGCGAAACAACGGGCAACCCCGGGCTTGGCCCACCGATCGGCCCGCCCCCCGGGTGGCAAGGCTTTCGCCCATTGCGGGTGTCGCGCAAGCTGCACGAAAGCAGCGATGTCACTTCGCTCGTCCTGGAGCCGGCGGACGGTAAGCCGCTGACGGCCGCCCTGGCGGGGCAGTTTATCGTATTGCGGCTCAGGCCGCCGCCTGACGAGAGCGCTCTCCTGCGCAGCTATTCGCTGTCGGACGCGCCGAGCGAGGATCGCTATCGCGTCAGCGTCAAGCGCGAGCCGCATGGCGCCGCTGGGGCTTACATCGATACGCGGGTTCAGGTCGGCGATATTCTCGACGCGAGCGCCCCGCGCGGCAGTTTTACGTTGCGGCAGGGCGAGCGTCCCGTGGTCCTTGTCAGCGCCGGCATCGGCGCCACCCCAGTTCTCGCTATGCTGCACGCACTGGCCGTCGAGGAAACTCGGCGAAAGATTTGGTGGATTCACGGTGCCCGCAACAGCAGCGAGCATCCATTTGCGGCGGAGGTGCGCGAGCTCCTCAAGACCTTGCCCGGAAGCCGCAGCCACATTCGTTACAGTGCGCCACAGCCAACCGATCGGCCGACTGTCGATTTCGACAAGGTGGGGCGCGTGGGCGTGCCCGTGTTCGAGGAAATGGGCGTCCCACCCGATGCGGACTTCTACCTGTGCGGTCCAGCCGCGTTTATGAGCGGTCTGGTCGATGGTCTTGCAGGCTGGGGGGTCGCCCGTAACTGCCTACACACCGAGAATTTCGGGGCAGGCCAGTCGAAGACGCCGGGCATCGCCGCGGTCCCGCGGCGCCCGCCGCATCTGCCGGCGGAAGCCGCAGAGGTCGGGCCGCTGGTATCCTTTACGCGCAGCAATCTCACTGTCCACTGGGGTTCCGCATTCCGTAGTCTGCTCGAACTAGCCGAAGCATACGATGTGCCGGTACGCTGGTCGTGCCGCACCGGCGTTTGTCATAACTGCGAGACGGGGCTGATTTCCGGCTCCGTCATCTACCGGCCGGACCCAGTCGAGCCGCCGGCCGAGGGCAATCTGTTGATCTGCTGCAGCCAGCCCCAAGGTGACATTGCTCTCGATCTTTGACACGGTTGAAGCGGCCCCTCGTGCCTAGCCGGTACATAAAGCGATGTGAGCAACTAGTTACTACAATGATGGCTCTCACTGCTGGAGAGGCTTGTCATGCCCGACTTTGACGCGATCATCATCGGCACCGGCCAGGCCGGACCATCTTTGGCATTCCGCCTAGCCGGCGCCGGGATGAAGGTGGCCGTCGTCGAGCGCGATCTCGTCGGCGGCACTTGCGTCAATACCGGCTGCACCCCAACCAAGGCCTTGGTAGCGAGTGCCTATGCCATCCGGATCGCGCGGCGCGCCGCCGAGTTTGGCGTGGTGATCGGGGGTGACATCGGCATCGACATGTGGCGGGTTAAAGCGCGCACGGATGCGATTGTGGCGGCGTCACGAAACGGCCTCACCTCGGCCCTCGAGAACGCCGCAAACATCACGCTCTACCGCGGCCACGCCCGGTTCGCGTCGCCGCAAGCAGTGGAAATCGGCGGCGAGCGGCTGCGCGCTGGACGGATCTTTATCAATGTCGGCGGGCGGGCGGTGGTGCCGCCAATGCCTGGCATAAACAAAGTGCCCTACCTAACGAATTCGTCGATGATGGAGGTCGATTTTCTGCCCCACCATCTCGTCATTGTCGGCGGCAGCTATATCGGCCTCGAATTCGGCCAAATGTACCGCCGCTTTGGCAGCCAGGTAACGATCATCGAAATGGCGCCGCGGCTCGTTCGTCATGAGGACGAGGACGTGTCGGCGGCGATCAAGTACATCGTTGAGCGCGAGGGCGTCGAAGTCAGGCTGAATGCCAAATGCATCAGCCTCGCGAAACGCGGCGACGAGATCGTCGCCAAGGTCGATTGCGCCACCGGCGCCCCCGAAGTCGCTGGCTCGCATCTGTTGCTGGCAGTCGGCCGTCAGCCGAATACCGACGATCTGGATCTCGACAAAGCCGGGGTGCGCTGCGATGAGCGTGGCTACATCATCGTCGATGATCAATTGCAGACCACTGCACCGGGCATCTGGGCTCTCGGGGACTGCAACCGCAAGGGCGCCTTCACCCACACCGCGTACAACGATTTCGAGATCGTCGCCGCGAATTTGCTCGGCCACGACCCGAGCCGGCGGGTCAGCGATCGTGTGACCGCATATGCCCTTTACATCGACCCGCCATTGGGCCGCGTCGGCATGAGTTTGGCCGAGGCACGCAACAGTGGGCGGCGGGTGTTGGCCGGCGAGCGGCCGATGACGCGCGTTGCCCGCGCCGTCGAAAAGGGCGAGACGCAAGGCTTTATGCGCATTCTCGTCGATGGCGATAGCAAAGAAATCCTCGGCGCCTCATTGCTCGGTATAGGATGCGACGAGGCTGTCCACGCGATCCTCGATATGATGTATGCCAAAGCCCCGTACACGGTCATGCAACGCGCGATGCACATTCATCCGACGGTCAGCGAGCTACTGCCGACTATCTTTGGTGACCTCAAATCGGTAGGTTGAGCCGGGCTGATCCTCGACAAAATGCGCCGGCGCTCCCCTTAGCTTCGATGGCAACAGGATGGGGCGCGTCCGGTACTTTGCAGCTCGCGCGGTGCGCCCCCTGCCGGTTGCCCGAGACGCTCCAAGTGGCACATTGCCCGACAACCCCCCGGAAATCAGGGGAATGTCTTCATAAGTACGGGGTTGGCTGCCATGCCCGTTGAGATAACCGAGACACAGGCTGGGAATAGGGACGAGTCGGGTTGGTTGGAGACGCGCTCGCCAAGCGAAGACGTTTCTGTTGAGAACGTAATCAAATCGCCGCCGGTGATTCCGCTGGGCCGTCAGTCTAAGCGGAGACGAAGATTGCTGATGGGGGCGCTGGGCGCCCTAATTTTGATAGCCGCTTGTGTATGGGGCATCCCCCAGGTTCGGTTGGCCATCACCACCGTTTCGACAGACGACGCGTACGTGAACGGCCATGTGACGTTTGTGGCCCCCCGCGTCGCCGGGCAGATTTTACGTGTTCTGGTGGATGACAATTACCGTGTTCGGAAGGGAGAGCTTCTCGCCGCACTGGACAAGGAGCCCTTTGAGATCGCGGTCTCTCAGAAGCGAGCGGCCGTCGACACCGCGAACGCGGATTTGCAGGCGGCCATCGCCAGCACGCGCGGTATCGAAGCAGAGGCCAGAAGCCGACGCTGGAAACTGCAGAGCGCCGAGGAGGAGCTCGAGAATCAAGTCGCTCTTTTGCATGATCGGGTCGCCGCCGTCGATAAGGCCAAAGCCACGTTGGCACTGGCGCAAGCCGACTTCGACCGGGCAAAGCAACTGCTCGGGACACCGGCCGAGAGCCGCCAAGTATACGACCGGTACCAGGAGAAATTTTCGACAGCCAGCGCGCAAGTCACCCAGGCAATGGCTGCCGTCCGCCAAGTCCGCGCCTCTTTAGGCTTACCGATTCAACCCGATCGCGAAGAAGATTTAGGCCAGGTGCCGCCCAATCTCGATCAGACCTTTTCCTCCGTGCTTGAGGCTCAAGCGGACCTGATCGAGAGCGCGGCGCAGCTCGGCGTCAATCATTCTTATGACCAGAGCCCAAAGCAAATGCTCGACGACTTCGAAAAAGAGGGCGATGTCGACCGCGTCTTCGCCAAGCTCACGGCCGAGGCTCCGGCCGTCAGGCAGGCCGAGGCCAAGATCGAGGTCGCCAAGCGAGAACTTGCGGAAGCCGAACTGAACCTGCACTATTGCGACATCGTCGCAGAGATCGATGGCGTCGTTACGCGCCGCAATGTCAATCCGGGCGATTACGTTCAAATTGGCCAGAATCTGATGGCGATCCGCTCGCTCCACGATATCTGGGTGGATGCTAATTTCAAAGAGACGGAGCTGCGCGACCTGCGCATCGGTCTGGCGGCCGATCTGTATGTCGACATGTACGGCGGCCGGCGCGTCTTCAAGGGTCGGGTGTCCGGCTTTACGATGGGGACGGGTTCGACGCTTGCCCTGCTGCCGGCGGAAAATGCAACGGGCAATTTCGTCAAAGTGGTGCAGCGGTTGCCGGTCCGGATCGACCTCGAAGGCTATGATCCGGATAAGAACCCGCTGTTCATCGGCACGTCGGTCGTCCCTTATGTCTACATCGACAAGCCACCGACCGGACCCGATGCCGGAAAGTTCTTACAGACGCGTGCGCCTGACGCGCAAACCGGCGGTTCGACCGGCAACTCGCCGAGCGTAACCGAGTGACTGTCGAGGCGCTCTCTCTTGCCGGGTCTCGTGCCGCGGCAAACCCCTGGCTCGTGGCCGCCGTCGTTGTCGTGCCGACCTTCATGGAAGTGCTCGACACCACGATCGCGCTGGTCGCGTTGCGCTATATCGCGGGCGGACTGTCGGCGACGGCCGATGACGGCGAGTGGGTCATCACCAGTTACCTTGCCGCCAATGCCGTTATCCTGCCGATTACGGGTTGGCTGAGCGCGCATCTCGGTCGCCGCAACTACTTTCTGGCGTCGATCGCGATATTCACCCTGAGCTCGCTGCTGTGCGGCCTCGCCGGTAGTCTGGGTCAGCTCATCCTATTTCGCGTGATCCAGGGCCTGGCGGGTGGCGGTCTGCAGCCGAGCAGCCAGGGGGTGTTGCTCGATGCCTTCCCGACCGAAAAGCAAGGCATGGCAATGACCTTGTTCGGCTTCGCCGCCTTGATTGCGCCGATCGTCGGCCCGACCCTGGGCGGCTGGATAACGGACGCTTATTCGTGGCGCTGGGTCTTTTTGATCAACGTGCCGGTCGGTCTCCTGGCACTCGCCGGATGTTATGCCCTGCTTCGCGAGCCAGACTATCTCATCGCCGAGCGTGCGGAGTTGCGGAAGCAGCCGTTCCATTTTGATTCGATCGGTTTGTCGCTGCTGGTCATCGTCATGGTCTGCTGGGAGGTGATGCTCAGCAAGGGCCAGGAGTGGGACTGGCTGGGCGATCCGTTCTGGCGGGTGCAGACCTTGGCCGTTTGCTTCACCCTGGGTCTGGTGGCGCTCGTTGTTTGGGAGTTGCGTCACCGCAGCCCGGTGGTCAATTTCCGGCCGTTGCGTGAACGCAACTTCGCGGCGTGCTGCGTCATCATCTTTTGCGCTTATGCGGCGCTCTACGGCGCGAGCACGTCCTTGCCCGCGCTGCTGCAGTCGCTCTTCGGCTATGACGCGCTGGACGCCGGCGTGGTCATGTCGCCGGCTGGGGCCGCGGCGCTGCTGGCGATGCCCATCATCGGCTTCACGCTCGGTCGCGGAGCGGATGCGCGATGGCTGATTGCCCTGGGACTGTTGGGCATGACCGTCGGGAACTACTGGATGTCCCAAATGAATTTGTTCATCAGCCCGGGCGAAGTCGTCTGGCCGCGCCTGGTCCTGGTTGCGGGGCTGGCGATCTGTTTTGCGCCCGCCAATGTGGCAGCCTACCTCTATACACCGAAGGAGTTGCGTGGCGCGGCGGTCGGCCTGCTGAGCCTGTTGCGCAACGAGGGTGGCAGCGTCGGGACGTCGATGGCGCAGACCTTCAACGAGCGCCGCGATCAGTTCCACACCTTGCGCCTCGGCGAGTACCTCGATCCCTTCAACGCGGCCGCGCATGCCTTCCTCGGCCATGCTCAGGCGTTTTTCCTCCAACAGACGGCTGATCCTATGGCGTCGCGCCAATTCGCTTTGCAGGAGCTCGCAAACCTGCGCCAGCAGCAGGCGTCGTCGCTCGCCTACTTCGACAGCTTCTGGCTGTTCGCCGCAGTGACCTTCCTGCTGCTGTTCCTGGTTCCGTTCATGAAGCGCTCGGTGGCGCAGAAAGGCGCTCACCTTGCTTCCGAATAGGTGATCGATCCTCCGCGGGGAGCAGACGACTCCGGCCGGTCGATCCGTGCTTGCCGCAGCGCTAAGGCCAGGGAGAAGACAGGTGGACAAAGCGATCGGTTATCGGGCGAGGGGTGGGCACATCGCTGCAGCGGTGTCGTTGACGATCGTCCTCTCGGGATGCGGGTTGAGCGGGCCTGCGCATGGGCCGCCCGCCGCGAATGCCGCCGCGGTCGTCGAAATGGGATTCGAGAGCTTCAGCCCGACAGATGTGACGATCCGAGCCGGCGATACGGTTGAATGGCGCAACACGTCGCTGATCACCCATACCGTGACCGACGACCCCAAGAAAGCCATCGCTGCTTCTGACGCGGGCCTGCCGCCCGGCGCGCAACCCTTCGATTCCGGAGACATCGCCGCGGGGCAAGTCTACCTGCAGACGTTCACCGTCGTTGGAACCTACCAGTATTTCTGCACACACCATGAAGCCGAAGGAATGACCGGCACGGTCATCGTGAAGCCGGCGTCCTGAACCGTCGATGCGACGAGGAGCGCTCCGCCGGGCGGAAACCTCACGCGGGCGCGCCGGCGAAGTGTTGCTCGTGGCGGCGGAGCTGCTCGTTGTAGTTCGCGCGATAGCGATCGCTGACCTGCTGGTGGACAGCAAGTGCAGCGGGGTCGCGCTCCGCCGCCGGCGGGTCGATGAGGTCGAAATGGCCGAAGCGGTCCTCGCCCCGAACCAGCATCGCGCATAGGCGCACCGACCCGTTCACCTGAACATGGGTTGGGATGTAGTTCAAGCCGATGCCGATTCTCCGATGCGCGGTTCGGTTCGGCGCCGATCGGTGAACAGCGAATTCGTGATGAAGCGAGAAAGACCCGACGGGCAGCGCCATCGCCACCGGGTTCGACGCATCGAACGCCTCCGCAATCGTCTGGCCGGCGCGATTGATGCTGTTCGCCAAGCCCAAAGGGGTATGACGCAGCTGGCGCGGGGCGCCCCGGCTCGAAACCTGTTCCATGCAACCGGCTTCGGCGCTGGCATCCGTCAACGCGACCCAGGCGCAAACCTGCTCATGCGGGTCGAGGCCGAAATAGGTGCTGTCCTGGTGCCAGGCGGCGAAGGTCGGCGCGTGCGGCTCCTTGATGAAAAACGTGCTGGTCCAGACCAGGATGTCAGGACCGATCAGGTCCTCCACGGCGTCCAGGATGCGGGGGTGGCGGATAAGCGCATTGAACCACGGTGAATGGGCATAGGCGTGGGAGCGCCACTTGATCTCGGCCTCGGCCACGGGAGCGCCCAATTCCCGTTCGAGCCGGTCGAGGCCGGCGAGGCAGGTCGCGACTTCCTCCGGCGTCAGGGCCGGAACGGGAAACAGGAAGCCGTCATAACGAAAGGCAGCCACCTGTTCCGGGGTTAGGGCCTTCATCGGACATTCTCCAGACGACCCTCGATCAATGGAAAAGGTAGCAGTCTTTTCGATGTCCCGGAACCCGCTTGGCGGCGTCTCATCCACCGCCGCTTCCCGCCGCAATCGCATTTGTCACCACGCGTAAGGCACGAAGGGATTCACCACCGAGGCGATGAGGCAGCGAGAAAAGAAGTCCCGGCGCGCTTCGCGCGCCAATGCCGTTCCTCTCTCCGCCTCATTGCCTCGGTGGTCTCTCTTTAACAGTGCCGTCCGCTCTCTATATGCGACATATGCGATAGCCCCGATGCGCCGCTTCGAGCGTCCACACGGCACTAAATCTGTCAGAGCAACGGGCCGGCGCCGGCGGCGGACGATCCTTGTACGCCTTCGGCCATGGGCGCATGATGGCCATGGCACGGGGGCACGGCTGATCCCAGGCGGGCGTCCCGCGTGGCCCGGTCGAACGAATGCGGGGGGCGCCGATGAACATCCTGCTGTTCTCGATGCCGGACTCCTTCGAGCACATGCCGACGATCGCCATCCGGATGCCGAACGGGGCGCTGACCTCCCTCGCCGGAAATGTCGATCCCCATCACAAGGTCGCCGCGGCGGACTTGCTGCTGGTTCAAGACCGGGTGCGGGAAACGGTCGAGCGGCTGCTGGCCGAACACGAGCCCGACATCGTCGGGCTCTCGGTCATGACCTTCCAGCGCCGGACGGCCAAAGGCATCATCGACCTCGTCCACGCGCGGCGCCCCGGCGCGCGGATCGTCGTCGGCGGCTATGATCCAAGCCTCGCTCCCGAGGCCTACACCCTGGATCCCGACAGCGGTGTTGACTTCATCGTGCGCGGCGAGGGCGAGATCACCTTCCGCGAGCTGCTGCGTGCGCTCGAGGCACAGCGCGGGCACGACCAGATTGCGGGCCTGTCATACCGCAGCGGCGACAGCTTCCGGCACAACCCCGCGCGCGGGGTGAGCAGCCTCGATGACGGCGAGATCCGGCCGCCTCGGCGCGACGCGCGCGTGCTGAGCGGCTACACGCTTCTCGGCCGCCAGGTCGACGTGATCGAGACGTCGCGGGGCTGCACCTTCGACTGCAGCTTCTGCTCGATCATCGAGATGCGCGGGCGCAACTTCTTCACCTATTCCTTTGAGCGCGTCTTGGCCGATATCCGCGATGCGCGGGACCGCGGCGCCCGGTCGCTGTTCATCGTGGACGACAACATCACGCTTAACGTGCGCCGGTTCGAAGCGCTCTGCCAGGCGATCATCGACGCGAAGCTGAACGATCTCGAATACACCGTCCAGGCCACGACCTCGGCGATTGCCAACCATGGCGAGCGGCTCGCCCCGCTGATGCGCGAGGCCGGCTTCCGCTACGTCTTCCTCGGCATCGAGAACATCCTTGAAGCGGACCTGCAATTCCTCAGGGCCGAATCCAAGAACCGCGAGCGCGAGCACGGACGGAAAACCGGGAATGCGACGCTGACCGCCATCGGCCATTTGCACCGCAACAAGATGATCGTGGTCGGGGGGCTCATCGTCGGCAGCCCCGGCGATACTCGTCAATCGGTCGAGGCCAATCTTGAATTCGCCAGAAAATACGTGGACTGGCCCTATATCCAGCACCCGACGCCTTACCCGGGCACGCCGATGACCAAAGATTTCCGGGATCGCGGGCTGATCATCAACGAGCGTCTCGAGGAATATGACGGCACCACGGCGGTGGTCAGGACCGAACATCTTTCGGCAGACGAGGTGGAGTTCCTGCGCTGGCAGGCGGAGCGTTGGATGAAGCTGCGCCACATGCCGGCCGCGTTCGCCCACAGCCCGCGCTTCGTGCTGCGCAACGCGCCGAAGATGTTCGCGCACACCTTCCGCGGCAGCACGATACGCTCATTCCTCGGCCTCGAAGACGAGCGCAAGGCCTTCCGGCGTTTCCAAGCCATCCGCCGCGCCGAGCGCGCCTACGTGTAAAGGGCAGTCGCGGGCGGCCTTTGGCTGACGTCGCAAGTCGCAATCGCATTTCTCGCCGCGCCTGTGGCAAGGAAAGATGCACCACGGAGGCACGGAGGTCACGGAGAAGAGAGAAGAACGGCGCGCTTAGCGCGCCAAACATTTATTCTCCGCTATCCTCCGTGCTCTCCGTGCCTCCGTGGTGAATCCATAGGCGATAGCCCCGGCGCTCGGGGCGGATCACTCGATCGCGATCAGCCGGTCGAGATGCCAGCCCTGGAACAGGTGGATGCCGACGGCATGGCCGAAGCGGATGGCCTCCTGCCGGCCACAGCGCGTCAGCACGATGCGCCGCGGACCGCAGGCCGCGATCGCCTTGCCGAGGATGCGCAAGGCGCTTTGGTCGAGCTGCAGCATGGCCTCGTCCCAGATCAGTTTGACGAGATCGATCTTGAGATGTTCGAAGTTGAGGCAGGGCAGGGCCTGGTGCTTCACGCCGTCGAGGCAGCGCAGATAGCCGCGCTGCTTCACCAGATCGGCGACCGCCTGGTATTCGGCGATGTCGGACCAGAGATCGGCCATCTGCAGCTCGAGGATGGTGCGGCCGCGCCAGCCGCGGCCGCGCTCATTCTCGAATTTGAGGAATTCAGGCGTGTGCAGGGTTGCCATGTTGATGTTGATGCTGACCGGCCGGGCGAGGCCGACCTGCTCCCAGACGAGCCGCGTCAGCAAATACTTGTCGAGCGACTGCGTCAGATATTGGAAGAGCTGCTTGTCCTTGCGCAGGTCGAACTCGCCGTCCAGGATCTTTTGCAGGCGATCGATCGAGATGAAGAGCTCGTCGAATTTCGGCTTCGGCTTCTTGCCGGGATAGATCGCCCAGACGGTTTGCCGCTGCACCGCGTTGGAAAGGTCGAGGCTGCTCAGGGCGTCGATGAGCTCGCCGACGCGCGAATGCAGCGACTGGGCGCGCGCAGGCGGCCGCGTCTCGGCCGCCAGCTTCTTCGCTTCGCTGTCGTGAATCCGCCGGATCGCCGCGCGAAACTGGGGATAGCCGATTTCGAGATCGAACACCGAGCAGAAATCGCCTTCCGCCTCCTTTTCCGCAAGCTCCTCGCCGACAAAGAGATAGCGCACGGTGTCCACCGTCTCTTCGATCGCCTTGGCCGTGATCCCCTTGCAGACGACGATGACGTCCAGGCCGCGGAGCAGGAACAGCCGACCGCCGAACCGGTCAACCACTTCCATGAGCAGGTTCGTGGCCGCCTGGACATGCTTCTCGGCGCGATGGAGCGGGCTCAGCCGCGAGAGGTGAAAGCAGACGGCCCGATATCCCGCGCGCTTGCCGGCGAGCTCATCGACATAGGCCATCAGAATATTCTCTGTCGGCGGACCCTTGGGGGCGGCGTTGATGGTTTGGGTGGGCATCCCTGACCTGCTGTCGATCGTGAGGAAGCGGAACCGCTAACCCGGGTTTTTGCGAAGAAAGGCGATCTTCGCGTTGAGCTCTTGCGGACTCACCGGCTTCACGACATAGGCGGGGATGCCGTTTGTCCGCGCGGCGACGATCGATGCCGCGTCGTCACGACCGGTCAGCATCAGGAACGGCATTCGCGGTCTGGCGGAGCGAACGCGCTTGAACAGCTCCAGCCCCGACATCCCCGGCATGTTCCAGTCGGCGATCACGATATCCACGGGATCGCGCCCGCGCTCGAGCTGATGCAGCGCCTGCTCGCCGCTCGCGCTGGCGACGACGCCGGCGGCATTCATGCGCTTCAGCATCCGGCACAGCAGATGGCGCATGCTGTCGTCATCGTCAACGACCAGAACGTTCAACCGCGAGACAGCGCTATCCATGAGGCTCTCCGCCACGCAGGGCTGCTCCGTAGCGCGTCAGAGCAGCACGAACGTCCTTAATATTTTGCGAAAACACGCCACAATATTTTGTGCGGCCGGACATGCCTGCGGATGCCGCTTGCGTCGTGCCAGGCGGAACAGCAATCGAGGCTCCGGCTGCGGCTTGAATTCATTGTCGTATTGCGCTTTTGCGAGGCCATACTCAACTTATTGGTTAGACGGATTTGCCGGCGCGCTTGGTTAAGAGCGGGCCGCCAAAGCGGCGCGCAGAGTGGGTGTCGCTCACCGCTTGGTAACCGATATCTGCGATCCTTTATTCCCCTTGAATGCTCCGCGGACGCGGGCGGTTCCGAGCTTCCCGTGGCCTCCTGGCGGCGGTTCGGCGTGCGTGGCTGATGTCTGTTGGCGAGGGGTGTCGATGAGCAGTCCTGCGGTTCAATCCGGCTCCATTCTCATCGTCGATGACGATGCGACCATGGTCGATCTGGCGTCGCGAACGCTGCAGCGCGCCGGCTATCACCAGGTCGAGGCGACGACCGATGCCGGCCGGGCGGTCGATCTCTGTCGAACCTGCCATCCCGACGTGATGCTGCTGGATTTTCACATGCCGCGGCTTGACGGTTTCGCGGTGATGGCGGCGGTGCAGGAGAGCGACATCGAGGCGAAGCCGGCGGTGGTCATGATCACCGGCGAGAGCGATGCCGCCGTGCGCACCATGGCCTATGAGCATGGCGCGCGCGACTACGTCACCAAGCCCTTCGATCGCAAAGAGCTGCTGGTTCGGGTAGCAAACGCCGTCGAATCGGTGCGCCTTACCCGCCGGCTCGAAGCCGCCGTCTCCGAGCGAACGGCGAAGCTGGCCGAGGCGGTCGAGCTGCTTCGCCTTGCCGAGCGCCAGCTGGCGCGGCAGCTCGAGCGCTCGGAGGCGGAGAGCCGGTCGAAATCCGGACTTTTGGCCGAGACCATGCATGAGATCCGCACGCCGCTCGGCGCCATTCTCGGCTATTCCGAAGCGATCAAAGATCAGCTCATCGGCTCGATCGCGAATGCCCGATACCTCGACTATGCCGGCCACATTCACGAGGCCGGGCTGCACCTGATGAAGCTGGTCGACGATCTTCTCGACCTCTCGCGGACGGAGCTGGGCGAGGCACGGCTCGACTTCGCCATCGCCGATGTCGGTTCGATCGTGCGGCAAACGGCGAGCCTGCTGGAAATCCAGGCGCAAGCCGCCGGCGTGAGCCTGCAGATGCGCATCGATCCCGGCGTCATGTCGGTGCGCACCGATGCGACGCGGCTCCGCCAGATCATCTTGAACCTGGGCGCGAACGCGGTGAAATACACGCCGGCCAAGGGCCAGGTGACGATCGAAGCGAGGCGCGACGTCGCTGGCGGCGTCATCGTCCTCATCGTGCGCGACACCGGCATCGGCATCGCGCCCGAGCAGATCGATCTGGCCATGCGCCCGTTTGGCCGCACGCCCGAGGCGAAAGCCTCCGGCGCCATCGGCACCGGCATCGGTTTGCCGCTGACGCGGCGCTATGTCGAGATGCTCGGCGGCACGCTCGAGATCGAGAGCATCCCGCGGCGCGGCACCATCGTCACCGTCAAGCTGCCGGCGGTGCCGACCGGCTCCGATCGCGGCGCATTGCACGGCTGAGCCGCCGCGCAAAGGGCTAAGATCAGAACGTCACCCTGACGCCGCCGAAGACGGCGATCGGCGGTGCCGGGCTGATGAACCGGTTATCGACGCCGATCCCGTTGGTGGGCACGCCGGGCGCGCCGGCGCCGGTCGGATCGCCGTACTCGCCGAAGGTGGCATAGCGCGTATCGAACAGGTTGGAGATATCGGCAAACAGCTCGAAGTTCTTGGTGACCTCGTAGGAGCTGTGCAGGTTGACCACCTCATAGCCCGGCAGCGGTTTGTTCTGGTTCGATTCATCGCCGCGGAAAAACTGGTCGCTGTTGAAGATGAACGTGCCGCCCACTGTCCAGTGCGGCGTCACGTGATAGTCCGCGCCGAGCTTGAGCTGGTGCTCCGGGATGCCGGGCAAGCGGTCGCCAGGCGCTACCTGGATGTTGCCGGCGGCGTCGGCGAAGGGATTGCTGGGCGAGGGCAGCGTGAGCGGTGATCGGAACGTGGCGTCGACGAGGCTGTAATTGCCATAAACCGACCATTTATCGTCGTTGTAGGCGAGGCCCGTCTCGATGCCCTGGCGCCGCGTCGAGCCGATATTCTCGAAGAAGGTGGTGCTGATCGAAGTGGCGACGCCGTAGATGTCGTTGTTGAGATCGGTGCGGAATAGCCCGAAATTCCAACCGAACCGGCCGGGGGCGAGATCGGGCAGGGTGAATTTGCCACGCAGTCCCGCTTCGTAGGTATGCGAGACCACCTGCTTCAGCGGCGGGTCGGAGGCGAGTGCCGAGGGGAGGACGCAGGGGAGGGCGGGATTGGCGCATTCGAGCTCGCTCGGCGACGGCGTCCGATTGCCCTCGGAATAGCCGACATAAGCGGTGAGGCCCGGGAGGATCTTGTAGGTGGCGCCGATCGCCGGATTGAAGCGGGCATAAGTGTTGTACCCCGTAAGATTCGATCCTTCGTAATCATTGAGATCGATCGTCGCAAAGTTGTAGCGGCCGCTGGCGGTGACCGCGAGCGCCGGCGTCACATTGAACGTGTCGCTGAAGAACGCGCCGTAATAGGTGCTGATGGTGCGCAAGCCGACCGGGACCGGGGTAAAGCCGGAATTCTCCGGCGTGAAGACGTAGAAGCCGGAGGCTTCGACCTGAAGCGAGGGATTGATCTGACCGACTTGGTTCGCCGTTTGAAAGTCGATCGTCGAATTGTCGATGCTGCCGCCGATCACGAAGTTGTTCTCGTGGCCGAACAACCCGCCAGTATAAGTCGTCTGCGCCGAGCCGCCATAGGTGATCGCATGGATGGTCTCGAAATCGTTCTCGCCGATCGGAACGGTGCCGCCATTCGACAGATCAGGGATCGTGCCGTTCGTCGTCGAGGTCAGCGGAGTTACGCCATCAGGCTGGCACAGCAGACCATTGCCGCTGGTGCAGGCGATGAAGTTGGTGGTGTTGCCGTTCGAGACCGTCTGATGGAACTCGCGGCGATAGACATTGCCCTGGAAAGACAGCGCGTCGGTGGCCTGGTATGAGGCGCTGAGGGTGACGAATTCGAGCTGGTTGATGTTGTTCTGGGGGCTGGTGAAGACCAGCGAGCGGCCGACGGCCAGCTCCTGCACCGGGGTCGGGCCCTGGCCCTCGAGAAAATTATTGGCGCCGGAGAAGCTGATGTCGACGGTGACGCCGTGGCCGCGCGCGCCGACATCGGTGTAAAGCTGCTGCACCCGATCGCCGGAGAACTGCCGCCAGCCTTCTTGCTGATAATAGGTCCCGCCGAGATAGGCGGCGATGCCGCCGACCTGCTTGCCATACTGCAAGGAGTTGCTGAACTGGTCGAAGGAGCCGCCGGCGAGTTCGTTCTCGAAGCCCTGATAGGTGAAACCGTTCTTCATGGTGACGAGGACGGAACCGCCCAGCGCGTTCAGCCCATAGACCGGGTTGGCGCTGACGAGATCGACGCGATCGATGGCGATCGAGGGAATGAGGTCCCAATTGACGGCGTCGCCGAAGGCCTCGTTGACGCGAACGCCATTTTGATAAACCGCCAGCCCTTGCGGCGTGCCGACTACCGGTGACGCCTCGAAGCCGCGAAAGAGAATGTCCGGCTGGAAAGGCTCGTCCTGCACGCCGTTGGTGGTCACGCTGGCGGCCTGGCTGTTGAGCGCGTTGATCAGGCTGGGGGCGCCTTCGCGCGACAGATCGGACGAGGTCAGCGTCTGGACATTGGCCGGTACTTTGTCGATGTCGATCCCCGTGCCGGGCAGCGGCGTCGTGCCGATCACGGTAACTTCGGGCAAATTGCCGGTGGCCGGCGCGCTCGGCGCCGGGGGTTCCGCCGGCTGCGATTGCGCCAGCGCTGCCCATGGCACGAGACTGCCAGCCAGCGCCGCGAGCCCGATGCGCCTCAATCCAGACATCTCCGCCCACGCCGTTTTTCTTCTGTCCCCGGCTTCCATTAGAAGCCAGTTCAAGCGGGGTGACCATGGCAGGAGGTCCCGAATTTCCCGGGAATTTTTCCCATTCGGCAACCGGCCCGCGCCGTGGCATCCTGGTCGCCAGAAACGACAAGAGCAGGGGAGGAAGCTTGCGCGGCGCCGGACGCCATCCGTGGGGGAGCGCGCTCTCCCTGCGCCTCAGGCTCATCGCGCTGGTGGCGCTGATCTTCGCCGTGAGCCTGGGCCTGGGCGGGACGGTCGCCTGTCTCAACGCGTCGCGCTCGATCGAGCGCGAGATGCAGGCGGCGCTCGCGGTGGCGCAGCAGACGATCGCCGCGTCAGTGGCCGGTCTCGATCCCGACCAGCATCCCGAGCGCGAGCTGCAGCGCCTCGTCGCGTCGTTCCGCGGCAATCGCCATCTGCGCGTCTCGCTCGAGGGCAGGGGGAACGAGGTGACGCTGCCGGCGGCGGATGCGGCGCCGCTCTCCCGCGCGCCATCCTGGTTCGTTCGCCTGCTGGCGGTGCCGCCGAGCAGCGCGCGCGTGCCCCTGCAGATCGGCGGCCGCGATTACGGCGCGATCACGCTGGAGACGGTGCCGCACAACGAGATCTTGGAGGTCTGGAACGAGTTCGGCGACAGTCTGCTCATCCTCGCCTTGTTCTCGCTGCCCACCATGCTGCTGATCTATGTCTTCATCGGCCGCGCGCTGCGCCCGCTCGACCGCATGGCCGGAGGGCTCGCGCGCGTCGGCGGCGGCGATTACAGCGTTCGCCTCGAGGGCGCGCTGCCGCCGGAGCTGTCGCGGCTGCGCGACAGCTTCAACCGCATGGCCGCGCAGCTCGCCGAGATGAGCGCCGAGAACCGCCGGTTGAATCAGCAGCTGCTGGGCCTGCAGGAGCAGGAGCGCAGCGAGCTCGCCCGCGATCTCCACGACGAGGTCGGCCCGTTCCTCTTCGCCATCAACCTCGATACCGCCAATATCCGCCGCCATGCCGAAGCGGGTCGCGTGTCCCTGATCGCCGGGCATGTCGAGGCGATCGGCGAAGCGGTCGCCCATCTGCAGCGGCAGGTGAAGAGCATGCTGGGCCGGCTGCGCCCGATCGGCCTTGCCGAGTTCGGGTTGATCGAGGCGATCACCCATCTCGTCGATTTCTGGCAGCGGCGCCATCCGGCCGTCGAGTTCAGACTGCGGATCGCGCCCGAAGCAGAACGCGGCGGCGAGCTGATGGACACAACGATCTATCGCATCGTGCAGGAATGCCTCAGCAACGCGCTGCGCCATGGCCGGCCCGGCACGGTCGAGATCAGGATTGCGCATGAGGCGGACGCCGGGGAAGCCGGCCGGCTGCGCGTCACTGTCAGCGATGACGGCGAGGGCATGCCGAGCGGTGCCGGGCTTGGCTATGGCCTGCTCGGCATGGGCGAGCGGGTGCGGGCGATGGGCGGCAGGCTCAGCGTCGCCGGCGGTCCCGGCGGCACCGGTCTGGTCGTGACGGCGGAGCTGCCGCTGGCGCTGCAGGCGGCGGCATGAAGCTCCTCATCGTCGACGATCATCCGATCGTGCGCGCCGGCCTGCGGCGGCTGCTCGCGGGCGAGCCCGGCATGGCACTGCGCGAGGTGGCCAGCGGCAAAGAGGCGCTTGTGCTGTGCCGCGACGAGCGGCCCGACCTGGTGATTCTCGATCTCAACCTGCCGGGGCTCGGCGGGCTCGAGGTGATCAAGCGCCTCAAGCTCGAACATCCCGCCCAACGCATCCTCGTCCTCAGCATGCATGACGACCCGCTTTATGCGATGCGGGCGCTGCAAGCGGGCGCCACCGGCTATGTCGCCAAGAATGCCGCGCCGGACGATATCCTCGAGGCCATCCGCCGCGTCGGGGCGGGGCAGCGCTATCTGGCGCCGTCTCTGGCGCAGGATCTCGCTTTCTTCGCCTTGAGCACGCCGACGCATCCCCTCGCCGAATTGTCGCGGCGCGAGCTCGAGATCCTGCGGCTGCTGGGCGAAGGGCGCAGCCTGCGCCAGATCGCCGAGACGGTCGGGCTCAGCTACAAGACCATCGCCAATACCTGCGGCGGGATGAAGACCAAGCTCGGCGTGCAACGAACCGCCGAGCTGATCCGCATCTCGATCGAAAACGGCGTCGCGTCGGAGAGCTAAGGCGCAGCGCGATCAGACGGAATCGAACGCTAATCCCCTCCCCCCTTGAGGGGGAGGTCGGCGCGAAGCGCCGGGTGGGGGGTGCCGCGCCCCGCTCTACGCTGCGATTGCCGCAGCGCTCAGCAAAGGGCCATTTGTCTTTGCGCGCTGCGCGCGCGTACCCCCTCCCAACCCTCCCCCTCAAGGGGGGAGGGGCAATTTTCTGCCGCCTGATCGCTAGACAAGGCGGAAGCGCGTGCCGCACACTGTGATCTGATCCCCATTCACGATGGCGCCGCGGCGCGCTGCGGCGGCGTGGATAGCGGCGCGGTCGGCAACGGCGATAGCGAGGCCGCCAAGACCTTCGCCGCGGCCATCGCTCGCGGGGAGGAAGCGCAGCCGGCCGAGATCGAGCGCGATCTCGGGGGTGCCGGCAGCGTCCTGGCCGAGCGGGCGCTGCAAGATCTGGCTCCAGCGCCGGGCGAGCGCCTCCGGGTCGGGGCTTTGCAGCTCGGCGGCCAGCAGCGCGCGGGTGACCTCGGTGCGGATGGCACTCTGCCAGCGCGGGCCGGCCGGAACGTAGGGGCCGTCGAGGCTGTCGCCGCCCTCGGTGTGATTGAGCTCCAACATGGCGCCGCCGGTGTCGCGCGGATGAAGCTGCAGCCCGGTATAGGCGTCATGGCGGATCGGATTGGCGATGCGGACGCCGATCTCGTCCATATGCCGGCGCCGGCGCTCGATATCGTCGCAATCGAGGATGACCATATAGCCGCCATCGCCGCCGCGCCGCTCGAGGTAGCGCCCGGCCGCGGTGCCGGGCCGGGTCGGCGCCACCACCTCGAGGAAGCCGCGGCCGATCGGCAGCAGGCCGTTGACCAGGCCGTAGCGCGCGACATTGCCGTCGCGATAGCAGAGCGCAAGGCCGAGAATGTCGGCAAGCTCGGCAAGCCTTGGCTCGAGCTGCTCCGCGACGAGGCAAATCTGGCGCAGCCGCAGATAGCCGGCCATGTCAGCGGCCCTTGAAGACCGGCGCGCGCTTTTCGACGAAGGCGGCAGCGGCCTCGCGGTGATCCTCGGTCTCGGTGCAGCGGGTGTGGCGCAGCGCTTCCGCATCCATGAGCTCGGCGAGGCCGGCATCTTGGGCGAGGTTCATGTTCTGCTTCATATAGCCGAGCGTGACGCGCGGCCCTTGCGCCAGCGACAGCGCCAGGCTGCGCGTCGCGCTGTCGAGCTCGCCTTCGGCGACGATTCGGTTGACGAGACCGAGCGCGTGCGCTTCGGCGGCGCCGAGCACCGGCGCGGTGAAATAGAGCTCGCGCGCCTTGGCCGGGCCGACGAGCCGGGTCAGGAACCAGCTGCCGCCGAAATCGCCGGACAGCGCCACCTTGGCGAAGGCGGTGGTGAGGCGCAGGGTGTCGCTGGCGATGCGCAGATCGCAGGCCAGCGCCAGCGCGAGCCCGGCGCCGGCGACCGGTCCGCGCAGCATGGCGATGGTCGGCTTGGCGATCTCGTGCAGGAGGCGCGCCGTCTCCATCCGCCGGCGCAGATCCTGGGCGCGCTCGTCGAAGCTTGGCCGGGCCGCGGCGTTGCGCTCGGCCATCGCCTTGACGTCGCCGCCGGCGCAGAAGCCGCGGCCGGCGCCGGTCAGGACAATGACGCCGACCCCGCTATCGGCCGCGGCGCGGGTCAGGCTCTCCTGGAGCGCCTGCAGCATCTCGCGGCTGAGCGCATTGAGCCGGTCGGGCCGGTTCATGGTCAAAGTGAGGACGCCGTCTTCGAGCGTCTCCAGCAGCACGCCATCCATGGTTCCCTCCTTGCCGGCGGGCACGAACACCGACGATCGCGCTTCAGCCCGGTATCACTTTCGGCTGCGGTTCGGCCGCGCTCTGGCGCCATGCTAGATCGGCGGGGCGGAAATCACCAAGCGGCTAAGGCTGCGATGGCAGCCCCTGCACCGCGTCGACAAGACGGGCCACCAGCCCATCCCAGTCGCCGGGCGCGCTTTGGCGGAAGAGCTGCGCCGTCGGGTACCACGGGCTGTCCGTGCGTCCGCGGAGCCAGCGCCACTCCGCGGCAAAGGGCAGCATGATCCAGACCGGCCGGCCGAGCGCGCCGGCAAGATGCGCGACCGCGGTGTCGACGGTGATGACGAGGTCGAGAAGGCTGGCCACGGCCGCGGTATCGGCGAAATCCTCGAGTCGGTCGCCGAACGAGAGCAGCCCGGGACAGGAGGCGAGCACATCCGCATCACCCGGGCGGAGCTCCTTTTGCAGGCTGACGAAGCCGATGCCCGGCCGCCCGAGCAGTGGCCGCAGCCGCTCGAGCGGCAGCGAGCGGTTCCGGTCGTTGCTGTTGGTCGCGCTGCCCGCCCAGGCGATGCCGATACGCAACCCGGCAAGCGACGCCAGCGCAGCGCGCCAGCGGGCCACGCGGTCGGCCGGCGGCGCCAGATAGGGCACCTGCCGCGGGATCGTGTCGAGCGTCGTCGCGAAAGCGCCGGGCAGGCTCAGCAGCGGCAGGTGGCAGTCGAAATCGGGCAGTTCCTCGCCGGCGGCGAAAAGCCCGGCGAGCCCGTCCAACCCGGCCAGCAAAGGCAGCAGCGGCGGCGGCGCTTCGAGCAGGACGCGCGCACCGCGCCGCGCCAGCAGCGGGAGATAGCGCACGAAGTGCAGCGTGTCGCCGAGCCCTTGCTCGGCATGGACGAGGATGGTCCGGCCGCCGATATCCTCGCCGCGCCAGAGCGGACGCGCGAAGGCGCGCGGCGTCAGGTCGCCGTTCCGCCAGCGCCACTCGTAACGCGGCCAGCCCTCGGCAAAGTCGCCGAGCGCCAGATGGGCCAGCGCCAGGTTCCACTGTGCCCCGGCGTAGTCCGGCGCCAGCGCAGCAGCCTTGGCGTAGCAAAGGATCGCCTCCTCGTGGCGGTTCAGCGCCTCGAGCGCGCGGCCGAGATTGTTGTAGGCGCGGGCCGAGCCCGGCGCCGCGGCGATTGCGCGCTCATAGCTGCCGATCGCCGCGGCGAAGGCGCCGAGGGCGAACTGCGCATTGCCGAGATTGAGCGCGGCTTCGGCAAAGCCCGGGCGCCGCGCCAAAGCCGTCTCGAAGAAGGGGATCGCCTCGTCCGGGCGGCCGAGCACGGCGAGCGATACGCCGAGATTGGCAAGCGCCTCGGCATAGCCGGGCTCGAGGGCGATCGCCTGGCGATAGTGCGCCATCGCCTCCTCGTGCCGTCCGAGATCGGCAAGCGCGATGCCGAGATTGTTGCGTGCCTGCGGGAAGTCCGGCTTGAGCGCCAGCGCCTTCACATAGCGCGCCGTCGCCTCGTCATGGCGGCCCTGCGCCGCCAGCGTGAAGCCGAGGCTGTTGTTGGCCTCGGCCGATCCCGGGTTCTGGTTGAGCGCTTTG
Source organism: Allostellaceae bacterium (assembly GCA_035509275.1). GTDB lineage: Bacteria > Pseudomonadota > Alphaproteobacteria > ATCC43930 > CGMCC-115725 > DAHUYF01. The sequence goes on from DATJLU010000219.1 coordinate 27,228, forward strand.
CGCAGCAGCTTTTGCGCCTCCTCGTGGCGCCCTTGCCGGATCCGCACCAGGCCAAGAAAATGCAGCGCGTCGAAATGCTTGGGGGCCTGTCCGAGCGCCGCCTCATAGCGGCTGGCCGCTTCCTCGAGCCTGCCCTCGCGGTGGAGGGTAAGCGCCTCGGTGAAGGCCTCCGGGCTCGATTGTTGCCGGCGCATCGTCATCGCCCCTTTTCCGTAGGGTTTTTTGCTTAAGGAATCCTTGAAACCCCCGGACTTAAGCTGCCTGCGGGCACGTTCTTGGGGTCGTCGGCGTCGATGAGAACAGGGGAATTGGGTCGGGCTGGGGGGCTGCGGCGCCGGCTGCCGGTGTTGACCGTCGCGGGGATCGGCATCGCCCTTGCCGCGCTCGTTCTGCTGGTCCTCGCCGAGGTTGGGGCAGGCGCCATTTCCACGGGTTTGCCGGCGCTGATCCTGTTGCTCGGCCTCTTGCTGGCGGTCATCGCTCAGCGCGAGCGCAGCCACCGCTTGGCGATCGAGGCGCTCAGCCGCGCCGAGGAGCGGCTCCCCCACACTCAGACACAGCTCACCGGCGTCGTTGCGCATGACTTGAACAATCTGCTCGGCGTCATCATCGGCAATCTCGATTTGCTGCTGGAGAGCCCGGAAGGCGACCCCGAAGCGCGGGAGCTGGCTGAAGCGGCGCGTGACGCGGCGCTGCGCTGCGTCGTGCCGATCGCACCCGGCGCGAACGATCAACCTGCCTTGCCGCTCAGACCGCGATCCCGCCTTCCGCCATCAGGGGATCGATGAGGCCGGGATCGTCATTCTTGACGCTGTTGACGCGCGGCGCGACGGGGTAGGCGCGCAGGCGCTCGGCCGGGAAGGGTTGCAGCAGTGCGCGGAGCGCCTCCGGCGCCGCCGGCTCTTCGCCGAGCCAACGCGCCCAGTCGCCGCGGTCGAGGATCACCGGCATCCGCTCATGGATCGGCTGCAGCAGATCGTTGGCATTGCAGGTGACGATGGTGCAGCTCCTGATCCAGGGCGCCGCATCGCTCGGCAGGCGCCGGTCGCGCCAATTCTCCCAGAGCCCGGCAAAGGCGAAGAGCGGCTCGTCCTTGGGCAGCACCGCGTAAGGCGTCTTGGTCTTTCCGTCCTTGCGCCATTCGTAGAAGCCGCTGGCCGGGATGAGGCAGCGCCGCGCGCGGAAGGCGTCGCGAAAGGCGCGCGTCGTGGCCAAGGTCTCGGCCCGGGCGTTGATGCAGCGGGCGCCGAAGGAAAGCTCCTCGGCCCAATGCGGCACCAGGCCCCAGCGCAGCGGGTCGAGCGCGCGCTCCCGCGTCTCGGCATTGAAGCGCACGGCGAGCACGGGATCGGTCGGCGCCAGATTGTAGCGCGCGGGATAGTTCGGCAACGGGTTCCGCGTGGCGAAGATGCGGGCGATCTCGGCCGCGGGCAGCTTGTTCAGAAAACGGCCGCACATCGCGCCAATCTTGGGGCGGGCGGCGCTCTGGTCAAGGCCGGCCGCCGATTTGCTATGGAGGGTGCGCCGCGGCGGCAAGCGGGCAGGCGAGAGGGTTCGGCGATGAGCGGAAGTTTGGCAGAGACGCTCCAGGGCTGGCACGATTTCTATATGCTGATCGGCACCGCTTCGGCGACGCTGATCGGGCTCCTGTTCGTCGCGGCGTCGGTCGGCATCAGCTACTTCACCCCCGAGCGCGAAGCCGGGCTGAAGGCCTTCCTCACGCCGACGGTGCTCCATTTCACCGCGGTGTTGACCGCCTGCCTGTTGGCGACGGCGCCGGCACACACGGTCATGTCCCTGGGAATTCTACTTGGGGTCGAGGGCATCCTCGGCGTCGGCTATGCAAGCTGGCTCTGGCTGCACATGTGGCGCCGCGGCTTCGTCAGCACGATCGATCTCGAAGATCGCAGCTGGTATGTGTTCGCACCGTTCCTTGCCTATCTCCTGATGGTGGTTGCCGGCATCGAGCTGCAGCGCGACATCGGGCCCGCTCTCGAGCTGTTCGCCGTGACCCTGTTGTTGCTGCTGTTGATCGGCATCCGCAATGCGTGGGACATGACGACGTGGATCGTCATCCGGTCGAAGTAGCCACCGCGACGCCGCGCGCGCTCCGTTACAATTGAGCCGTCAAATGATGCTGTCCGTTGGTACAGCTTGCGTGCTGTCAGCGCTCATCTATTTTCGCTGCCAGCAGGGGAAGGAGCGGCGTGGACGCAGCGGCGACTTATCGAAGAAAAGCGGCGCAGTTGCGTGAGAAGGCAAAAGGCGCCCGCGATCCGGTCGTGCATCAGGAGCTGCTGTCCCTCGCTGAGCAATACGAGACCCTCGCCAAGCGCGCCGAATCCGAAACCGGCGGCAACCCCTGACTTGGCCGGCGCAAAGGCTGTTCATCTCCGCTGAACGACCAGCCACCTCGTGCTGTTCACGTCGTCGAGTGACACAGCCGGAAGAGCGGCCGATCCATCCTAAAGAGAGAGTTGCGGAAGCTTGTCTTTGCTCTGCAGTTTAGCGGCATTGGGACGCAGTGAACGGCTCGGCGCTGGATGGACCGTCGCGAACACCTCGGCAAGCGGGTGGCGATGCCCGAAGGCGCCAGTGTGGGAGGATCAGAAAAGATGAACCGCGGCGCGCTGGAATGGGCGCTGGCCGATGTTCTGCCAGTGGCACTTTATGTCTGCGACCGGGACGGAAGAATCGTGAAGTACAACCGCCGAGCGGTCGAGATCTGGGGCTGCGCGCCGGATCTGAAGGCGGCCGAGCCGCGGTTCTGCGGCGCTTACAAGATGTTCCGCGGCGATGGCGGTGAGCTGCCGCTCAATGAGAGTCCGATGGCGGAGGTGCTGCGCCGCGGGCTTCCCATCCGCGGCTTCGAGGCGCAGATCGAGCGCCCCGACGGGCAGCGGCTCATGTGCCGCCTCAACATCGAGCCGCTGTTCGACGAGCACGGCGCGATCACCGGCGCGGTGAGCTGCCTCGAGGACGTCACCGAAGCGCGGCGCGCCGCCGAAGAGGTCCGCCAAAGCCGCGAGCAGCTGCGGGCGATCATCGAGACGACACCGGAATGCATCACGATCGTCACTGGCGACGGCACGCTGCTGCATATGAACCCGGCCGGGCTGCGGATGGTGGAGGCAGGCGCTGCCAGCGATGTCGAAGGCGGTTCGGTGCTGGAGCTGATTGCGCCCGAGCATCGCGAGCGCTGGCGCATCCATCACCGGCGCGTCTGTGACGGCGAGAAGCTCAGCTGGAGCTTCGACATCATCGGCCTCAACGGGACACGGCGGCCGATGGAGACCCATGCCGCACCGTTGTGCTTGCCCGATGGCAGTGTCGCGCAGCTTGCGGTGACCCGCGACGTTACGATGCGACAGAATTACGAGCGCGCGCTGCTCGACAATGAGCGGCGCATGCGCGAGCTGCTCGAGGCGCTGCCGGTGGCGATCTATACCACCGATGCCAAGGGCCGCATCACTTTCTTCAACCGCGCCGCGGTGGAGCTGGCCGGTCGGCAGCCGGAGCTCGGCGCCGACCAATGGTGCGTCACCTGGCGTCTTTATTCGCCGGATGGCCGGCCGATACCGCTTGAGGAATGTCCGATGGCGGTCGCGCTGCGGGAGAACCGGCCGGTGCGCGGCGTTCAAGCGCTGGCCGAGCGGCCGGACGGGACGCGCGTGCCGTTCATTCCCTATCCGACGCCGCTGCGCGATGAGACCGGCAAGCTGATCGGCGCCGTCAACATGCTGGTCGATGTCAGCGCGCAGCAGCGGACCGAAGCGGAGCTGCGCCGGCTCAACGAACACCTCGAGGAGCGGGTCGAGGAGCGGCGCCAGGCGCTGGCGGCGCAGGTGGACGAGCGTCGCCGGGTCGAGGCCCAGCTGCACCAGTCGCAGAAGATGGAGGCGGTCGGGCAGCTCACCGGCGGCGTGGCGCATGATTTCAACAATCTGCTGACGGCGATCATGAGCAATCTCGATCTGATCGAGATTCGCACGAAAGAGGAAACCATTCGCCGCCAGGCGGCGGCGGCGATCCGCGCCGCCAAGCGCGGCGCGCTGCTGACGCATCAACTCCTCGCCTTCTCGCGCAAACAATTCCTGCGGCCGCGCCCGACCGACATCAATGAGCTGGTGACGGGCCTGGGCGAGATGTTGCTGCGCACGCTCGGCGGCACGATCCACGTCGAGCTGGCACTGGCCGACAATCTCTGGTCGGCGCTCATCGATCCCAGCCAGATCGAGAGCGCGATCCTCAATCTTGCCATCAATGCGCGCGACGCCATGCCCGAAGGCGGCACGGTCACCCTCGAGACCGCCAATGTCCGGGTCGGCCAGCTCAACCGCACCGGCCAGCTCGGGCCCGGCGACTACGTGATGGTTGCCGTCGCCGACACCGGCACCGGCATGAGCGAGAACGTGAAGGCAAGAGCGTTCGAGCCCTTCTTCACCACGAAGGATGTCGGGCGGGGGTCAGGTCTGGGCCTGTCTCAGGTTTACGGCATCGCGCTGCAGTCGGGTGGCCTCGCCGAGATCGACACGACGCTCGGGCGTGGCACGACCGTGTGCATCTATCTGCCGCGCAGCGCTGCGCAGCAGGAGCGGTTGGGCGCCGAGAGCTATGCCTCGTCGACCAAGCCGCCACGGCGGCGTGAATGCATCCTGGTCGTGGACGATGATGACGATGTGCGCGACGCCGTGGTCGAATATCTGAAAGAGCTCGGTTATGGCGTCGAGGCGGCGCGCTCCGGCAGCGCGGCCCTCGAGCGGCTCGAGAGCCGCTCCTTCGACTTGGTGGTGATGGATTTCGCCATGCCGGGAATGCACGGCGTCGAGGCCGGCCGGCTCATCCGCGCGCGCCGCCCGGGCGTGCCGATCCTGTTCGTGACCGGTCATGCCGATACGCCCGCCTTGAAGGACGATGCGCTGCCGCAGGCGATGCTGCGCAAGCCGTTCCTGCCCGTCGAGCTCGAGGCGAGGATACGGGAGCTGCTGGCGGAGCGGCGAGCGGGCAAGGCGAATGTCGTGCCGCTGCGCTCCGCGTAGCGCGAATGGCGCGAGGCGTGCGTCTTGCGGCGCACTGCAACCGTCTCGCGCTGAAGCATCGCTGTTGGGAAAGGACTGATCGATTAGCGGTCTGACCAACGAGAACGATTTGCGGGCGGCGGAGACGCCGCTGAGCGAGCGGCAGTTTCGCGATCTCGCCAATTCCATGCCGCAGCTTGCCTGGATGGCACGGCCCGACGGCTGGGTGTTCTGGTTCAACAAAGGTTGGTACGAATACACGGGGACGACGCCGGCCGAGATGGAGGGCTGGGGCTGGCAAGCCGTCCACGACCCCGCGACTTTGCCGAAAGTGTTGGAAGGCTGGCGCCGCTCGATCGCCACCGGCGCCCCGTTCGAGATGGTCTTCCCGCTGCGCGCCGCGGATGGCAGCTTTCGCTCGTTCCTGACGCGGGTGACGCCGGTGCGTGATGCGCAAGGCAGCATCATGCGCTGGTTCGGCACCAACACGGACATTACCGGGCAGCGCGACGTCGAAGACACGCTGCGCCGCCTCAACGATTACCTGGAAGAGCGCATCGCCCAGCGCTCGGCGGCACTCGGCGAAAGCGAGCGCCGCTTCCGCCTGCTGGTGGAAGGCGTCGTCGACTATGCGATCTTCATGCTCGACCCGGAAGGCCGCGTCACCAACTGGAACACCGGTGCCGCGCGCATCAAGGGCTACGCCGCGAGCGAGATCGTCGGCCAGCATTTCTCGCGCTTCTATACGGAGGAGGATCGCGCCGAGGGTGTGCCGCAGCGGGCGCTCGCGACGGCGGCGCGCACCGGCAAGTTCGAGGCGGAAGGCTGGCGCGTGCGCAAGGACGGCACGCGCTTCTGGGCCAATGTGCTGATCGACGCAATCCGCGACGACGCCGGAGAGCTGATCGGCTTTGCCAAGATCACGCGCGACATGACCGAGCGCCGGGCGGTGGAGGAGCGGCTGCGGCAGGCGCAGAAGATGGAAGCGATCGGCCAGCTCACCGGCGGCGTCGCGCATGATTTCAACAACCTGCTGACCGTTATCTTCGGCAATCTCGAGACCTTGCTGCGCCGGTTGCCGGAAAAGGACGAGGACGATCTGCGCCGGCTCGTCGACGGCGCGATCCGTGGTGCGACGCGGGCGGCGCAGCTGACGCAGCGGCTTCTCGCGTTCTCGCGCCGCCAGCCGCTGGAGCCGAAGCCGGTCAATTTGAACCGCCTCGTCGCCGGCGCCTCCGAGCTGCTGCAGCGCACCCTGGGCGAGCGCGTCGCGGTCGAGACCGTGCTCGGCGCCGGTCTCTGGTGGGTGCAGGTCGATCCCAGTCAGCTCGAAAGCGCGCTGCTCAATCTCGCGGTGAACTCCCGCGACGCCATGCCGGGAGGCGGCAAGCTTACCATCGAAACCACCAATACCTATCTCGACGACGCCTATGCCGCCGCGCAGGACGATCTTGCTGCCGGGCATTACGTGCTCCTGGCGGTGAGCGATACCGGCACCGGCATGCCCAAGGAGGTCATTGCCCGCGCCTTCGAGCCGTTCTTCACCACCAAGGCGCCAGGGGAGGGCACCGGGCTCGGCCTGTCGCAGGTCTGGGGCTTCATCAAGCAATCGGGCGGACATGTGCAGATCTACAGCGAGCCCGGGGAAGGGACGGCGGTGAAGCTCTACCTGCCGCGCCTCGCCACGGCGCCGGGGCAGGGGGAGAGCGACGAGAGCGTCGCTTCCGTGCCGATGGGACGGCGCGGCGAGACCATCCTGGTGGTGGAGGATGACGATGATGTGCGCGCGCACAGCGTCGATATCCTGCGCGAGCTCGGCTATCGCGTGATTGCAGCGCCGGACGGGGCGAGCGCGCTCCGTGTCCTCGAGAGCGAGCCGGAGGTAAGGTTGCTGTTCACCGATATCGGGCTGCCCGGCGGGTTCAACGGCCGCCATCTCGCCGAAGAGGCGTGCCGCCGCTACCCGGCGCTGAAGCTGCTCTTCACCACCGCCTATGCGCGAAACGCTCTCCTGAACCAGGGCAAGCTCGAGCCCGGGGTCGATCTCGTGCTGAAGCCCTTCACCTATGCCGCCCTGGCGGCAAAGATCCGTGAGGTGCTCGACCGCCCGCCGCGGAGTGCCGAATAGCCGGGCCGCCCGCGGCCTTGTGCGGAGCGCCGGGCGCTCCCCATACTGACGCGGCTACTGGCGGAGCCGCTGATGCCCTTCAACCTTACCCCCGCGCAACAAGCCCTGCAGCAGAAGGCGCGGGCGCTCGCGCGCGGCGAGATCGCGAGACGGGCCGCCGAAATCGACCGGTCCGAGCAATATCCCTGGGAGAATGTGGCGCTGCTGCGCGAGGCGGGTTTCTTCGGGATGACGATCCCCGCCGCCTATGGCGGGCAGGGTGCGAGCTATTTCGATGCGGTGCTGGTGATCGAGGAAATGGCGCAATGCTGCGGCGTCACCGCACGCATTGTCGTCGAAGCGAATATGGGCGCCCTCGGCGCGATCATGGCCTATGGCAGCGAGCCGCAAAAGCGCCTGGCCGCGGAGCTCGTGCTCGCCGGCGACAAGCCGGCGATCTGCATCACTGAGCCGGCGGCTGGCAGCGCGGCGAGCGAGATGACGACGCGCGCCGACCGCCGCGGCAACGGCTTCGTCATCAATGGCCGCAAGCATTGGATCACCGGCGGCGGCGTCTCGCGGCTGCATCTCGTCTTCGCCCGCGTCTTCGACGAGGCCGGGCGGGAGGAGGGGATCGGCGGCTTCATCGCTCTGCGCGACGAGACCCCGGGGCTGCGCATCGGCAAGCGCGAGCCTGCCATGGGGCTGCGCGGCATCCCCGAGGCCGAGATCCTCTTCGAGGATATGGCGGTGCCGGCGGATGCGCTGATCCTGCCGCCGCGCGGCCTGCGGAAAGGGTTTGCCGATCTGATGACCGCCTATAACGGCCAGCGCATCGGCGCTGCGACCGTGGCGCTCGGCCTCGCCGAAGGCGCCTACGCGCTGGCGCTCGCCTACGCACAAGAGCGCGAGCAGTTCGGCCGGCCGATCGCCGAATTCCAGGGGCTGCAGTGGATGCTTGCCGACATGGCGACCCAGCTCGCCGCCGCTCAAGCGCTCATCTACAAGGCAGCGGCGCCGGCCGGCTCGGCTTTCCCCGATGCTTGCGAGGCGGCGCAGGCGAAGATCTTCGCGTCGGAGATGGCGATCAAGGTGACCAACGACGCGCTGCAGCTCTTCGGCGCTGCAGGATATTCGCGCAATCTTCCGCTCGAGCGCATGGTACGCGACGCGCGCATGTTCACCATCGGCGGCGGCACGGCGCAGATCCTGCGCACGGTGGTGGCCTCGCGCCTCCTCGGCCGCAAGCTGCCGCAGACGCGCGACGGTTATGTCGCCGCGAGCGACAACAATGAATAGCGATTCTCCATAGCTTTACCCTTCGTTTACCATGCCGGCGCATGATCCGTGCCCCGCTTTTCACGGTGATGTGTGGCTGACTATCGCAACCTTCCGATTCTTCGACAGGCGCTCGCGCATTGGCAAAAGATGCGTGGGGCACGGCCCATGCCGGCGCGGCGCGACTTCGATCCGGCGGAGGTGCCGGCGCTCCTGCCGCATGTGCAGCTGATCGATCGCGTGGCCGGCCGCTATCGTTACCGGCTCGTCGGTACGGAGCTGGTTCAAGTCTTCGGCCGCGACTACACCGGGCAGTTCCCGGACGAGATGTTTTCGGACAACCGTGGACCGTTCATCTGCCAGGTGTTCGACAAGGTGCGCGAGGCGCGGCAGCCGATGTTCCTGCGCAGCCGCTACATCACCGCAAAGAATCTCGATTTCGCGGCCAACCGCCTCTATCTGCCGCTGTCAGAGGATGGGCACGAGGTCAATATGATCCTCGGTGTTTTGACCTTCGACTTCGGCACCATCGCACCGGTCGCCGGCGCCTGGGGCTCGGCCGAGCTGGCGCCCGACGGCTCCTTTCTCGAGCTCGTCCCCGTCGACGGCGGAGGTTGACGAACGCCTTCAAGCTCGCTTCGTTTCAAGGCAGGTTGAAGGTGTCCGGCGACACAGGCGAGGGGCATTTGCGCCATGGCGAGCGTTCTGACCATCCAAGACGCCTCCCCGCGCCTCGACAGCCTGCGCGCGCTGGATCGGCTGACCTTCTTTCTGGCGGCCATGCAGGCGGGGTTCGGGCCGTTCGTCGCCATCCATCTCGCCGATCAGGGCTGGTCGCCCGAACGCATCGGCGTTGTCCTCAGTGCCGGTGGCATCGCCGGTCTCCTGGCCCAAGTTCCCACCGGCGAGCTCCTCGATGTCGTCCAATCGAAGCGGATGCTGGTGGGCGTGGGGAGCGTTGCCGTCGCCTTGGGGGCATTGATCCTCGCGCTCTGGCCCTACTTCCCGGCCGTGCTGGCCGCGAGCATCCTCCAAGGGTCGACCGGGGGCGTTCTCGGTCTCGGCGTCGCCGCCATCAGCTTGGGGTTGGTCGGACACAAGGCGGCAGCCGACCGGTTCGGCCGCAATCAGCGATTTTCTTCGATCGGCAGCCTCTGCGCGGCCGGCCTGATGGGCGTCATCGGTTACTTCCTGCCAACCCGGGACATCTTTTTTGCGGCCGCCATATTGTGTCTGCCGGTGCTGCTGGCGCTGGTCGCGATCCATGCCGGCGACATCCATTTCGGGCGATCCTGCGGCGCTCCCGATTGCGAGACGAGGCGTCCCTCAAGGGTCCATCGCAAATCCCTCTTCCGGGATCGGCGCGTGCTGGTCTTCGCCAGTTGCCTCTTTCTGTTTCAACTCGCCAATGCCTCCATTCTGCCGCTGGCCGGGGAGACGCTGGCGCATGCGGAAGGACGGCAATCCTCGCTCGTGCTGTCAGCGTTGATCATCGCGCCTCAGATCATCGTCGCCCTGTTGGCGCCTTGGGCGGGGCGAACCGCCAATAGCTGGGGCCGCCGGCCGCTTCTCCTGCTCGGACTTGGCATGGTGCCGATCCGTGCGCTGTTTTTCGGGACGGTGACGGACCCGGCGCTTCTCGTCGCGGTGCAGGCGCTCGACGGCATTACCGGCGCGACCTTGGGCGTGCTGACCGCGCTGGTCGCAGCGGACATCACGAACGGGACCGGTCGGTTCAATCTGCTCCAGGGTCTCATCGGCACGCTCTCCGGGATCGGCGCGTCGCTCAGCACGTCCCTATCGGGGTTTGCGGTCCAGAAATTTGGTCATACCGTCGGTTTCCTCGGCGTTGCCGCCGTGGCGCTGGCCGCGGTCGTGATCCTGTTGACGCTCATGCCGGAGACGAAGCCCGCAGACGCGGCGCGGCACCCGCCTCGTTCGCCGCGCAAACGCACGCGCTCTTAGCTAGAAAGCGGGGTCCGATTGGATTGCAAACCGCGCGCCGACGCCATCTCCCAATTTCCGCCTTGCCCGCGAAAGCGGGCATCCAGGAGCCTCGGCCCCGATGAGTGGGGCGTTTGACTCTGGTTTCCCGCTGTCGCGGGAAAGGCGAAAAAAGAGGTTGGGATCGCAGCGTTTTTCGGGATGTGCAGCACGCCGTACGTCAACGGAGCCCTTCGCCCGCGAAAATTCGCTGGGTGAGGTCGCAGCGTTCGACGAGCTGGGGGTCGCCTTTGATCACCTCGAAGGCGGTCGCTTCGCCCTCGCGCCAAAACCGGATGTCGAGCTTGTGCTTGCCGAGGCGTAGGTCGCGCACGGTTATGTCGGGCAGCCAATACGGCAACGCGGGATCGATATAGAGCTTGTCGCGCGGCGCATGCGGCAGGAAGCCCAGGATCGCCTGGGTCAGCATGAAAGCCGAACCCGCCGCCCAGGCCTGTGGCACGTTGGCGCCGATGTACTGGATCGGGAAGGCGTGGTCGCCCTCGAGCGCGGTGTAGAGCTCGGGCAGCTGGTTGAACCAGAAATGGCCCGCCGCAACGCTGATATCGTGCGCGACGCGCGCCGCCTCGGCGCCAAAGCCGTAAAGTTTGAAGCCCATGGCGATGAGCGCATTGTCGTGCGGCCAGACGGAGCCGGTCTGATAGTTGTAGGGATTGAATGCCGGATGAGCCGAGGACAGCGTGCGAATGCCCCACCCCGTCCACATATCCGGCGCCATGAGGCGCGCCACCACTTTGGCGGCACGCTCGCGCGGGACGATGCACGACCAGAGGCAATGTCCGGCATTGGAGGCGATGCTCAGCACCTTCTTTTTCTCGCCGTCCAGAGCATAGGCGTAGAAGCCGAGCTCTTCGTCCCAGAAGGCCTCGTTGAAGCGGTCGAACAGCGTGCGCGCCTTCGCGCGCAATGCTTGCGCGCGATCCGGCTTGCCGAGGGCATCGAAGATCTCGGCCATGCCGAGCCAGGCGCGATGGACGTAGCCTTGCAGCTCGCAGAGCGCCTTTGGTCCTTTGACCAGCGAGCCGTCGGGATAAACGACGGCGTCGCCTGAATCCTTCCAGCCCATGTTCTCATAACCGACCCGCGAGCGGGTCTGATACTCCTGGAAGCCGTCACCGTCGCGGTCGCCATAGTCGTCGATCCAGGAGAGGCATCCCTCGGCGGTTTCGAGATGCCGTTCGAGCAGCGCCGCATCGCCGGTCGCGCGCCAGGCGGCGTGCAAGGTGATGAGGTAGAGCGGCGTCGCATCGGCGGTGCCGTAATAGGGCGTATGCGGGATCAGCTTGAAATGCGCGAGCTCGCCATAGCGCTTTTCATGCAGTATCTTGCCCGGCTCGGCGTCGCGATAATTGTCGACCGTCTTTGCCTGAAGCGATCCGAGAATCTCCAACGCGCCGCGCGCGAACTCGGGATAGATGAGCGTGTTCTGCAGCGAAACGATCAGGCTGTCGCGCCCGAACGGGGCGACGAACCAAGGCAGCCCCGCGGCCGGGAGAAAGACCATGTGATCCGTCCCGGCGATCGGCAGGCGGAGCGCGGCCATGTCCTCGAGCGCCTGGCGAAACAGACGGTAAAATTCCTCGTTGCTGGTCTCTATCTTGACCACGTTCTGCAGCCACTCGGCGAGGCTCAAGGCATGTTCCGACTTGGCATTGTCGTCCATGGCGTGAGGCGGGGCGGAAAACTCCTGCTCGCCGTCCGCCAGCGCATAGAGCAGGCAGCAATGCCATGCCGCGCCCGGCTCCAGCGCCACTTCGAAGCTGAGCCGGCCGTTGGCGTAGACCGCCTTCGCCGGCGCCTGCTCCGCGCTAATCGTCATGGCGCGGCTGAAATCGCGGTTGCGATAGGTGGTGCGCAACTGCTGGCGCGCCTCGGACCACTCCGTGGTGATGCGCCCGCGGCGCACGATGCGACCCGATTTCACCTCGAAGACATCGGCAAAATCGGCGCGCAGAGCCATCTCGAGCTGGAAGCGCACACGCTTCATGCCGTGATTGGTGATGTCGAGATCTTCGTGCAGGCCGCCGGCGATCGCCCGGCTGATCGTCAGGCCCAGCGAGCGTTCCGGGATCGCGCCGTCTTCGGTGAGGAGCGCGCGATTGGTGAGGAAGATGCGACAGGTGTAGTAGCTGAGCGCGCCGCCATTCAGCAGCTGCCAGGGCTCGCCGTTCGCATAGACGTGCCAACTGCTGAGGATGCGCGTATCGAGGAAGTAGAGGCCTTTGTCGCTGGGCCAGTTGATCTGTCCATCCGGCTCGGTGACCAGAACGGTTTGGCCCTGGTGGATGGAGATCTGCTGCGGACCGACCTGGACCTTGAACGCCATGAGGTGCTCCCCTGTGGTTTGCGGCGGGCGCGCGCCTTCTCCGGCGAGTATGCCATGCCGGCGGCCGCGATCACGTCTCTCATCGAGCCCGACGGCGCCTCTGCAACCAAGGCGCAACCAGGCCGGCCGCTCCGCACGCGACGCGACGGGCGGGGGGCAATTGCACCGCCGCTTGGAACCAATTGGCGGTCCCGCCGGTTTGGGCATATCCGCGCTGGAACTGCCCTATGACGCGACCGCAGCCAATTGTCTTCCTTGTCGATGTGGACAACACCCTGCTCGACAATGACCAGATCCAGCAGGATCTGAAGGATCATCTCGAGCGCAGCTTCGGCGTTTCCGCCCGCGAGCGCTATTGGGCCATCCTCGAAGACCTCTTCGCGACCCTCGGCTACCGGGACTATATCGGCGCATTGCAGCGCTTTCGCGTCGAGCACCCCCGCGAGGTCGAGCTGCTGTCGATGTCCTCCTTCCTCATGGATTATCCCTTCGCCGACCGCCTGTTTCCCGGCGCGCTCGAGGTGCTGCAGCGATTGAGGAGCGTCGCCCCCACGGTCATCCTGTCGGACGGGGACGTCGTCTTCCAGCCGCGCAAGGTCGAGCATGCCGGCATCTCCGAGGTAGTCGACGGGCATGTGCTTATCTATATCCATAAGGAGGCGGCACTGGATGACGTCGAGCGACGCTACCCTGCCGATCACTACGTCCTTGTGGACGACAAGATGCGGATTCTGGCCGCGGTCAAACAATTCTGGCGAGAGCGCGTGACCACGGTATTCGCGCGCCAGGGAGTGTTTGCGCACGACCTGAAGACGGTTGGCGCTCTCCCCCCGGCGGATATGACCATCGAACACATTCGCGACCTCCTCGAATGCGACCTGTCCCGGCTGCAAGCCGCCGCAAAGTCCCCTGCGTCCAACGAAAGGTGATGCCATGAACGCGACCCGGACGCTCCACGATCTCGGCCAGAGCCTCTGGCTGGACAATATCACCCGTGATCTGCTGAACAGCGGCACGCTCGAGCGCTACATCAACGAGCTCTCGGTGACGGGGCTCACCTCGAACCCGACGATCTTCGACCACGCGGTCCGGAACAGCACAACCTATGACGAAGAGATTGCGCGCAAGTCGCACGCGGCGAAATCGGCGGAGGAGCTGTTCTTCCAGCTGGCGCTGGCGGATCTGACCCGGGCTGCGGCGCTGTTCCAGCCGATCTTCGCCCGGACCGACGGGGTCGATGGCTGGGTGTCGTTGGAGGTGTCGCCGTTGCTCGCGCATGACACCAACAGCACGCTCGCGGCCGCGCGCGATCTCCATCGCGCGGCCGGCAAGCCCAACCTCTTCATCAAGATTCCCGGCACGCCGGAAGGATTGCCGGCGATCGAAGCGGCGATCTTCGCCGGCGTTCCCGTCAATGTGACGCTGCTCTTCTCGCGCGAGCAATATCTGGCGGCGGCGGACGCCTATCTGCGCGGCGTCGAGCGGCGCATTGCGGCGGGGCTGAACCCCGCCGTCGCATCGGTCGCCTCGCTCTTCATCAGCCGCTGGGACGTCGCGGTGGCCGGCAAGGTCCCCGCCGAGTTGACCAATCGGCTCGGCATCGCCATCGCCCAGCGCGCCTATAAGGCCTATCGCGAGCTGCTCGCCTCGGCGCGCTTCCAGCGCCTCGCCAATGCCGGCGCCCGGGCTCAGCGGCTGCTCTGGGCCAGCACCGGCACCAAGGACCCGAAAGCCGCCGACACGCTCTATGTCAAGGCGCTCGCCGCGCCCTTCACCATCAACACCATGCCGGAGGGTACGCTCAAGGCGTTTGGCGATCATGGTGCGGCCGGCGACATCCTGGCGCCGGACGGCGGCGATGCCGAACGGGTTCTGGCCGATTTCGCCAAAGCGGGCATCAATATCGACGCCTTGGCCGCGCAGCTCCAGGAGGAAGGGGCTGCATCCTTCGTCAAGTCCTGGCACGATCTGATCGCCTGCATCAATTCCAAGAGCGCCGCGATCCGCAAGGCGAGCTGAGGGCCGAGATCAAGGCGCAAAGCGTGCAATAAGCGCACGAGGGGACAGTCGATGAGCGTACCAACCTTGCGGGAGCGGCCGGCCTGGGCTTTGCTTGAGCGTCATTTCCAGAAGCTGAAGGGCGTCCACCTGCGACAGCTCTTTGCCGAGGATGCGAAGCGCGGCGAAGCGCTGTCGCTCGAAGCCGCCGGCGTCTATCTCGACTATTCCAAGAACCGGATCACCGCCGAGACGGTGAAACTGCTGCTGCAGCTGGCACAGGACTCGAAGCTGCGGGACAGCATCGACGCCATGTTCGGCGGCGAGGCCATCAACGTCTCGGAGCGCCGCGCCGTCCTGCATGTGGCGCTGCGCGCGCCGCGTGGCGCCACCATCATGCATCAAGGCCGCAACGTGGTGCCGGATGTTCAGGCGGTGCTGGACAAGATGGCCGAGTTCACGCGGCGGCTGCGCAACGGCGCCTGGACGGGCCATACCGGCAAGCGCATCCGCAACGTGATCAACATCGGCATCGGCGGCTCCGATCTCGGGCCGGTCATGGCCTATGAGGCGCTGAAGCATTACAGCGAGCGGAGCATGACCTTCCGCTTCGTCTCCAATGTCGATGGCACCGATTTCGCCGAAGCGGTGGTGGATCTCGATCCGGCCGAGACGCTGTTCATCGTTTCCTCCAAGACCTTCACCACCTTGGAGACGATGACCAACGCGCATTCCGCCCGCGATTGGCTCCTCGCCGGATTGAAGGGCAACGAGGCCGCCATCGCCAAGCATTTCGTCGCGGTCTCGACCAATGCCGAGGAGGTGGCGAAGTTCGGCATCGACACCGCCAACATGTTCGGCTTCTGGGACTGGGTCGGCGGGCGCTACTCGATGGATTCGGCCATCGGCCTCTCGACCATGCTGGCCGTCGGCGCGGACAATTTCCGCGCCATGCTCGCCGGCTTCCATGAGATGGACGAGCATTTCCGCACCGCGCCGTTCGAGCGCAACTTGCCGGTGCTGATGGGCCTCATGGCGGTCTGGTACAACGACTTCTTCGGCGCGCAGACGGTCGCGGTGCTGCCTTATGAGCAGTATCTGAAACGCTTTCCCGCCTACCTCCAGCAGCTCACCATGGAGAGCAACGGCAAGCATGTGACCCGCGACGGCGTCCCGGTCGATTACGATACCGGGCCGATCTATTGGGGCGAGCCGGGCACCAACGGCCAGCACTCCTTCTATCAGCTCATCCATCAGGGGACGCGGCTGATTCCCTGCGATTTCATCGCTTTTACCGAGACGCTGAACCCGCTCGGCCGGCATCACGACATGCTGCTCGCCAATGTCTTCGCCCAGACCGAGGCGCTGGCCTTCGGCAAGACGGCGGAGCAGGTCAAGGCGGAAGGGACGCCCGACTGGCTGGTGCCGCATCGGCTCTTCGCCGGCAATCGGCCGTCGAACACGCTGCTGCTGGAGCGCTTGACGCCGGCGGCGCTGGGCAAGCTGGTCGCGCTCTACGAGCACAGCGTCTTTACCCAGGGCGTCATTTGGCAGATCGATTCCTTCGACCAATGGGGGGTCGAGCTCGGCAAGGCGCTGGCGCAGCGCATCATTCCGCAGCTCGAAAGCGCGGCCGAGCCCAGGCTCGAGCATGACAGCTCGACCAACGCGCTGATCCGGCGGTATCGCAAGCTCAAGGGAGCCCGCTGATGCCACGCGGATATGACCGCCCGCTCGTGAACATGTTCGAGGCTGTCCACGCGAAGTCGTGAACCAGTCCGGCCGCAGCGTCGGCCTTCAGAGGAGGATAGGGTCTTGCAATTGGGAATGATCGGCCTTGGCCGGATGGGAGCGAATATGGTGCGCCGGCTGTTGCGCGGCGGCCACCAATGCGTGGTGTTCGACAGGTCTGCCAAGGCGGTGGCGGACCTGGCGAAGGAGAAGGCCGTCGGCGCCGCCTCGCTGGCGGAATTCGCGAAGGGCCTGACCAAGCCGCGCGCGGTCTGGCTGATGGTGCCGGCCGGCGTGGTGGACGAGACGATCGCCGATCTCCTGCCGCATCTCGAACGCGGCGATATCCTGATCGACGGCGGCAATTCCTATTACATCGACGATATCCGCCGCGCCAAGGAGCTGGCGCCCAAAGGCATCCACTATGTCGATGTCGGCACCAGCGGCGGCGTCTGGGGGTTGGAGCGCGGCTATTGCATGATGATCGGCGGCGACAAGGAAGCGGTGACGCATCTCGACCCGATCTTCGCCACGCTCGCGCCCGGCCGCGGCGACATTCCGCGCACGCCGGGACGCGAGAAAGCCGGCGGCACCGCCGAGCAAGGCTATCTCCATTGCGGCCCGAACGGCGGCGGCCATTTCGTCAAGATGGTGCATAACGGCATCGAATACGGCGTGATGGCCGCTTATGCCGAGGGCTTGGCCGTGCTCAAGGCGGCCAATATCGGCAAATCCGCCGGTGCCGTCGATGCGGAAACGACGCCGCTGCGCGATCCCGAGCATTATCGCTACGATTTCGATCTAGGCGACGTGACCGAAGTCTGGCGGCGCGGCAGCGTCATCGCCTCGTGGCTGCTCGATCTGTCGGCCGCGGCGCTGGCGCAGGATCCGGCGCTCAAGGCCTTTCAAGGCCGCGTCTCCGATTCCGGCGAAGGGCGCTGGACCATCAAGGCTGCGATCGACGAGGGCGTTCCGGCCCACGTCCTGTCCGCGGCGCTGTACGAGCGCTTCAGCTCGCGCGGCGAGGCGGATTTCGCCAACAAGCTGCTTTCGGCCATGCGCTACGAGTTCGGCGGCCATATCGAGAAGTCGCAGTCATGACAGAGCAAGAGCTCGACCAGCTGGCGATCAACACGATCCGCACGCTCTCCATCGACGCGGTGCAGCAGGCGAAGTCGGGGCATCCCGGCACGCCCATGGCGCTGGCGCCGCTGGTTTACACGATCTGGAACCGGGTCATGCGCTTCGACCCGAAGGATCCGATCTGGCCCGACCGCGACCGTTTCGTGCTCTCCAACGGCCACGCCTCGATGCTGCTCTGGTCGGTGCTGCATCTGACCGGGACCGTCGCGGTCGATGCCGAATATGAGCGCCTCGGCAAGCCCGCGGTCACGCTCGACGATATCCGCCACTTCCGCCAGCTCGAGAGCAAAGCACCGGGACACCCCGAATATCATTGGGTCTCGGGGGTCGAGACGACGACCGGTCCGCTGGGGCAGGGGATCGCCAACAGCGTCGGCATGGCGATCGCGCGGAAATGGCTTGCCAGCCGCTACAACCGGCCCGGCTTCGAGCTGTTCGATTACAACATCTATGCGATCTGCGGCGATGGCTGCCTGATGGAAGGCGTCGGCTCCGAAGCGGCCTCGCTCGCCGGGCATCTCGGCCTCGACGATCTCTGCTGGATCTACGACAACAACCACATCACCATCGAAGGTAATACGCACATCACCTTCACCGAGGATGTCGCGGCGCGCTTCCTCGGCTATCACTGGAACGTGCTGCGCGTCGGCGATGCCAATGATCTGCACTTCATCGAGGAAGCGCTCGCCGTCTTCCGCAAGACCGAGGGCCGGCCGACCCTGATCATCCTGGACAGCCATATCGGCTACGGCTCGCCGCACAAGATCGATACGGCCGACGCCCATGGCGAGCCCCTGGGCGAAGAGGAAGTCCGTCTCACGAAACGCGCCTATGGCTGGCCGGAGGACGCCAAGTTCCTCGTGCCCGACGGCGTGCGCGAGCATTTTGCCGCCGGTATCGGCCGGCGCGGCGCCGAGGCGCGCGACCGTTGGGAGACGCTGTTCGCCGCCTATCGCGCACAGTTCCCCGATCTTGCCACCGAGATCGAGCAGATGCAGCGCCGCGAGCTGCCCGCGGGCTGGGACCGCAACCTGCCCAGCTTCCCCGCCAATCCCAAGGGCATTGCCGGGCGCGATGCGTCGGGGCAGGTGCTCAACGTGCTCGCCCAGAATATTCCCTGGTTCCTGGGCGGCTCGGCGGATCTCGCTCCCTCGAACCGGACGGCGCTCAAATTCGCCGGCGCCGGCGATTTCGAAGCGGCAACACCGGGCGGCCGAAATCTCCATTTCGGCATTCGCGAGCATGCCATGGCGGCGATCGTCAATGGCCTGACGCTCTCGAAGCTGCGTGCGTTCGGCGCCACCTTCTTCATCTTCAGCGACTATGCGCGGCCGGCGATCCGCCTGTCGGCGATCATGGAGATTCCGTGCATCTGGATCTTCAGCCATGACGCCATGGGGGATGGCGAGGACGGTCCGACGCATCAGCCGGTGGAGCAGCTGGTCTCGCTGCGCGCGGTGCCGGGTCTCGTCGTGCTGCGGCCGGCCGATGCCAATGAGGTGGTCGAAGCTTATCGCTATATCCTGCAGCTGCGCCATGAGCCGGCGGTGATCACGCTGTCACGCCAGCCGCTGCCGACCTTCGATCGCAGCCGATACGCCTCGGCCGCCGGCGTCGCTCAGGGTGCCTATATCATGGCGGATCCGCCGCGCGGCACGCCCGAGGTCATTCTCATCGCCTCGGGCAGCGAGGTCGTACTGGCGATCGAAGCGCATGAGGCGCTGAGCGCGGAAGGCATCCGCGCGCGCGTCGTCTCGATGCCGTCCTGGGAGATCTTCGAGCATCAGCCGCAGGCCTATCGCGAGAAGGTGCTGCCGCCCGCCGTCGCGGCGCGCGTCGCCATCGAGCAGGGATCCGTGCTGGGTTGGGACCGTTATGTCGGCGCCGCCGGAGAGGTCATCGGCATGAAGACCTTCGGCGCCTCGGCGCCGCTCAAGGAGCTGCAGCGCAAATTCGGCTTCGAGCCTGAGCGGGTGGTCGCGGTCGCGAAGGAAGTTCTGGAGCGGGTCAAAGCGGGCGCGAGCGGCAAGCGCTAAGGAGAGGGAGTAAAGCGGCCATGGCGGGGCGACAAGAGCAGCTGAAGCGCGGAAGCGCAACCGAGTCCGACAGTGCCGTCATGGCGCCGCCTTGCGCGATGGTGATCTTCGGCGCTGCCGGCGATCTCACCAAGCGCCTGGTCGTGCCGGCGCTGTACAACCTGGTCAATGCCAAACGGCTGCCGCAAGGCTTTCAGCTCGTCGGCGTCGATCTTGCCGACAAGACGGCGGAAAGCTGGCGGCAAGGCCTGACCGACATGATGAACGAATTCGTGACGCAAGGCGGCGGCGAATTCGAGGCCGATCACATTGATCAGACCGCCTGGCGTTGGCTGACCGACCGCATGACCTATCTGCGCGGCGATCTCACCGATGCGGGGATGTATCGCCGGCTGGGTGAGCACCTCGCCGCCTTGGATCGGACGGCCGGCACCAACGGCAACCACCTCTTCTATCTCGCCATCGCCGATCGCTTCTTCGGCACCGTGGTTGCCGCCCTGGGCGCCGCCGGCCTGGTGAAAGAAGACAACGGGCATTGGCGCCGGGTGGTGATCGAAAAGCCGTTCGGCCACGATCTGGCTTCCGCCAAGGCGCTCAATGCCGAAATCCTGAAGACGCTGCAGGAGCATCAGATCTATCGGATCGATCATTTCCTCGGCAAGGAGACGGTGCAGAACATCATGGTGCTGCGCTTCGCCAACGGCCTCTTCGAGCCGCTGTGGAACCGCGAGCATATCGACCACATCCAGATCACCGCGGCCGAGACGGTCGGCGTCGAGCGCCGCGGCAAGTTCTACGAGAAGACCGGCGCGTTGCGCGACATGGTGCCCAACCATGTCTTCCAGCTCTTGGCGATGACGGCGATGGAGCCGCCGACTTCGTTCGATGCCGATGCGGTGCGCTCGAAGAAGGCTGAGGTCATCCAGGCGATCCATCCGCTCACTCCGGCGCAGGCGCTGCGCGACGCGGTGCGCGGCCAATACGGCGCCGGCACCGTTTTGGGCAAGCCGGTGCGCGCCTATCGCCAGGAGCCCGACGTCTCTCCGACTTCCAACACCGAGACCTACATCGCCTGCAAGCTCAGGATCGACAATTGGCGCTGGGCGGGTGTTCCGTTCTATCTGCGCACCGGCAAATACCTGAAGAGCCGCTGGACCGAGATCGCCATCCGTTTCCACCAGGCGCCCATTGCCCTGTTCCGCGACGTGCATCTCGAGCGGATGAGCCCCAACTGGATGATCTTGCGCATCCAGCCGGATGAGGGCATCGCGCTTGAATTCGCCGCCAAGCATCCGGGGCCGACCGTGCGCCTCAACACGGTCAGCATGGATTTCGCCTATGAGAGCTTTTTCAAGACAGCGCCCAACACGGGGTATGAGACGCTGCTCTATGACTGCATGATCGGCGATGCGACCTTGTTCCAGCGCGCCGACAATGTCGAGGGCGGCTGGCAGGCGGTGCAGCCCATCCTGGACGCCTGGGCGGAAACCGCGCCCAAGGACTTTCCGAACTATGTCGCGGGCGGGAACGGGCCCGCCGCGGCCGACGAGCTGTTGACGCGCGATGGCCGCGCCTGGCGGCCGCTGGCATGACGCGGGAGGGCGAGGTTGCGATGGCGGAAAAGCGCAAGATTTCGCTGGTGCTGGCCGATGTCGACGGGACGCTCGTCACCGAGGAGAAGGTGCTGACGAAGCGCGCGCAGGCCGCGGTCCGGGCGCTGCACGAGAGGGGCATCCGTTTCGCCATCACCAGCGGCCGCCCGCCGCTGGGCATGGCGATGCTGTTCGACGCGCTCGAGCTCCTGACCCCGATCGCCGGCTTCAATGGCGGGCTGTTTGTGAAGCGCGATCTCGCGATCTTGAAGCAGAATACGGTGCCGCCCGACATCGCGCGTCAGGCGATCGATCTCATTCGCGAGCATGGTCTCGACGCCTGGGTCTATAGCGGCAATGACTGGCTGATCACCAAGCCCGGTGCGCCCCATGTCGCGCGCGAGGCATGGACGGTCAAGTTCGAGCCCAAGCTTGTCGCCAATTTCGACGACCGGCTCGACCATGTCGCGAAGATCGTCGGGGTCAGCGACGATCACGACCGTGTCCAGCGCGCCGAAGCCGACGCCCAGGCCGCTTTCGGGCAGCGCGCGACGGCGAACCGGTCGCAACCCTATTACCTCGACATCACCAACAAGGATGCCAACAAGGGCGCGGTGGTGGCGTATCTTTCCGAACATCTCGAAGTGCCGGCCGACGAGATCGCCACCATCGGTGATCAGCCCAACGACGTGCTGATGTTCAAGCGCTCGGGCTTGAGCATCGCCATGGGCAATGCCTCCGACGAGGTCAAGGCGCAAGCGACCGCCACCACGGATTCCTACAATGACGAGGGCTTCGCCAAGGCGATGGAGCGTTTCGTTCTCGGCTATGGGGGCTAGCCGGCACCATGAGCAAGGCGATCGGGCGCGTCGACATATTTCCAGATCCGCTGGCACTGGCGCGGCATGTGGCGGAATGGATGACGGCAACCGCTGTGGCGACCGCCGGCACGTTCCGGGTCTCGCTCTCGGGCGGGTCGACGCCCAAGACGCTCTATGGGCTGCTGGCGTCCGAGGGCTTCAAGAGCCGCTTTCCCTGGCCGCGCGTCCATTGGTATTGGGGCGATGAGCGTTTCGTGCCCTATGATCATCCCGAGAGCAACTATCGCATGACGCGCGAGGCGATGCTGGCCAAGGCGCCGGTGCCGCCGGAGAATATCCATCCCGTCCCGGCCGACGGAACGCCCGAGGACGCGGCGCGGCGCTACGAGCTGACCCTGCAGCAGGCTTATGGCGCGGCAACGCTCGATCCGGCGAGGCCGCTCTTCGATATCACGCTGCTCGGCCTGGGCGGCGATGGCCATACCGCCTCGCTGCTGCCGGGAGAGCCGGTGCTCGAGGAGCGCCGCCGCTGGGTCGCCGCCGTCTCCCATGGCCGCCCGGAAGTGCGCATCACCATGACCTATCCCGTCATCGACAGCAGCCGCTTTGTCGGCTTTCTCGTCGCCGGAAGGGAGAAGGCAGCCATCCTGCGCACCATCCGTGCCGGCGGCAGTGACGTGCCGGCGGCGCGCGTCAAGCCGGTGGGCGAGCTCCTCTGGTTCGTCGACCGAGCCGCCGCCGGCGAAAGCTAGGGTCGCGGCGATGGAGCAGAGTCCCTATGGCGTGACCGAAGACGGCCAGACCGTCGCGCGTTACGTCCTGGCGAATGATGCCGGGATGCGGGTCGAGGTGCTGACGCTCGGCTGCATCATCGCCCGCATCGAGGTGCCGGACCGGCAGGGCCGCGGCGCCAATGTCGTGCTCGGCCTCGACTCCCTTGCGGATTATGAGCACCGCAGCCCGCATTTCGGCGCCGTCGTGGGCCGTTTCGCCAATCGCATCGCGCGCGGGCGCTTTGCCCTCGACGGCAGCGAATATCGCCTGGAAACCAACAACGGTCCGAACGCGCTCCATGGCGGCCGGAAGGGGTTCGACAAGGTCGTATGGCGCGCGGCCGGCGGGGCGGGCGAAGCGCTGCGGCTCAGCTATCTCAGCCGCGATGGCGAGGAAGGCTATCCCGGCAACCTCGCGGTGGATGTCCGCTACAGCCTCGGCCGCACCAACGAATTGCGCATCGACTATGAGGCCGGGACCGACAAGCCGACGATCCTGAACCTGACCAATCACAGCTATTTCAATCTCGCCGGCGAAGGGGCGGGAGACATCCTCGGCCATCTCGTCTCGATCGAAGCCGATGGCTTCACCCCGACCGATGCGACGCAAATTCCGACGGGTGAAATCCGCCCGGTTCGCGGCACGCCGTTCGACTTCCGCGAGCCCAGAGCCGTCGGCGAGCGCATCCGGCTTGCCGAGGAGCAGCTTCGCTTCGCCCGGGGATACGATCACCATTGGGTCCTGCGCCGGGCGGAAGCGGGCGGGGTGAGGTTGGCGGCGCGCGCCTTCGACCCCGCGACGGGGCGTATTCTCGAGGTCCTGACCGACCGGCCGGGCCTGCAATTCTATACCGGCAACAGCCTCAACGGAGCGCTGGCCGGCCCCTCCGGCCGGACCTATCGGCAGAGTGACGCGCTCTGCTTCGAGACCCAGGGCTTCCCCGACGCGCCCAATCAGCCGAGCTTTCCCTCCGCGGTGCTGCGGCCGGGCGAGCGCTTTCGCTCGACCACGGTGTTTCGCTTTTCCACCGACGCCGCTGGCGGCGGCGCCGCGTGACGGGGAGGGTATGACCATGCCGGCGGTCCTTGTGGCACCTTCGGTGTTGTCGGCCGATTTCGCGCGCCTGGGCGAGGAGGTCCGCGCCGTCGATGCGGCCGGCGCCGATTGGATCCACGTCGATGTGATGGATGGCCGCTTCGTCCCCAACATCACCATCGGTCCCGTCGTGGTCGAGGCCATCCGCCGTTCGACGGCAAAGCCGCTCAACGTGCATCTGATGATCGTCGAGCCGGAACGCTATCTCGCCGACTTTGCCAAGGCGGGTGCCGATCATCTGCTGGTGCAGGCGGAGCCCGGTTCGACGATCCATCTGCATCGCGTGCTGACCGGGATCCGCGAGCTCGGCAAGAAAGCGGGCGTCGTGCTCGATCCGGCAAGCCCGCCGGAGCTCATCGAGTATGTCCTCCATCTCTGCGACATCATTCTGGTGATGACGGTCAATCCCGGCTTCGGCGGGCAGGCCTTTCTGCCGGAGATGCTGCCCAAGGTCCGGCGCCTTCGGGCGATCTGCCGGGAGCGCGGCCTCGCGCCGGTGATCGAGGTCGATGGCGGCGAGAACGTGACGACAGCCGGAGAGGCCGCTGCGGCGGGCGCCACGGCGATCGTGGCCGGCTCGGCGATCTTCGGCGCCAAAGACTATCGGGCGGCGATCGCGGCGATCCGCGCCAGCGCCGCCGCCGCGGCCGAACGATGAGCGCGCCGGGCGCACCAGACCGGGACGCCCTGAAGCGCATGGCCGCCGAGGCGGCGGTCGCTCTGGTCGAGGACGACATGGTGGTCGGGCTTGGCACCGGCTCGACGGCCGCCTTCGCCGTCGAGGCGCTGGCCCGTCGTCACGGGCAGGGCTTGCGCTTTCTCGGCATTCCCACGTCCGACCGCACCGCCGCTCAGGCGCGGGAAGCGGGGATTCCGCTGACGTCCTTCGCCGAGCATCGGCACATCGATCTCACGATCGACGGCGCGGACGAGGTGGAGCGCGGCACGCTCAACCTGGTCAAGGGGCTGGGCGGCGCTTTGCTGCACGAGAAGATCGTTGCCGCCGCCACCAGGCGCCTCGCCATCATCGTCGACGGCGTGAAGCTGGTGGATCGGCTCGGCACGCATGTGCCGGTGCCCGTCGAGGTCGTCGCCTTCGGCCTCGAAGCGACCTGGGCGGCGCTCGAGGCGGCCGGCGCCAGCGCAAAATTGCGCCTCGCGCCGGCGGGAGGGCCGTTCATCACCGACAGCGGCAACCGCATTCTTGACTGCAAGTTCGGTCCGATCGCCGACCCGGCGCGGCTCGAGCAGCGCATCGGAGGCATCGTCGGCGTGGTCGAAAGCGGCCTCTTCATCAGCCGTGCCGATCCGGTCTTCGTCGCCGATGAGAGCGGCGTCCATCGCCTCGACAGCGCGCGCGCCCATCGCGGCCATCCGCCCGTCCTGGTGATCATGGGGGTCTCCGGTGCCGGCAAGACGACGGTGGCGGAAGAGCTGGCGGGGCGCCTCGGCTGGCCCTTCCAGGAGGGCGACGCGCTTCATCCCGAGGCGAATGTCGCCAAGATGCAGGCCGGCATTCCCTTGACCGACGCCGATCGCCTGCCTTGGCTCGAAGCGGTCGCGGCGTGGATCGATCGTCAACGCGCCGCGAAGCAGCCGGGGATCATCACCTGCTCGGCGCTCAAGCGATCCTACCGGCAGATCATCATCGGCGACCGGCCGGAAGCGCGGCTCGTCTATATTCGCGGCGGCCGGGATATCATCGCACAGCACCTCGCGGGCCGCCACGGGCACTTCATGCCGGCAAGCCTGTTGCAGAGCCAGATCGACACACTCGAGGAGCCGGGTCCGGACGAAGATCCGCTGACGGTCGACGTGCAAGCAACCGCCGCATCCGTCGCCGAAGAGATCATCCGCCTGCTCGGCAGCTCGACCAAGCTAGGGGCAGGGAGCGCTTAGAGCGGATTTGTCGCCGCATCTGCGGCCGAAAAGGATTTCACCACAGAGACACTGAGGCAGTGAGGAAAGAGGTATCGGCGCGCGTCGCGCGCCATTCTATTGTTCTCTGTGCCTCTGTGTCTCTGTGGTGAATCCAGAGGCGAGAGCCCTGCCCCGAAGGCCTGAGTCACGCCTTTGCTGATTGCGCCTCCGGCTTCGCCGGCAGCTCGCGCACCGGCCAGAGCAGCGAGAAGAGCCAGGTGACGAGCAGGCCGACGACGCAGCCCAAGATGACCTCGCCGACCTTCTGCAGGCCATCCTCGATGCCGCTCAGCTTCGAGTGCTGGGCGAGGCCCGAGGCGATGACGAGAGCGGCATTGATCGGTGCCTGCCGCCACATGGTCTGGATGCGCACGACATAGGACGAGACGAGCACGGCAATCGAGATGGCGAGCGGCACTTTCCATTCGTTCGTGCCGCCGATGGCGAGAACCGCCAGACCGACCGCGCAGCCGACCAGCACGTTGATGATGCGGGCACGGAACATCCGCACGGCATTCCTCACCACCGGCTCGCTCGCCGCGATCATCGATGCGATCGCCCAGATCGGGTTCGCGTCGGCGAGCAAGCGCAGCAGCATCCACAACAGGCTCGCGCCGACGAAGACATTGAGAGCGAAGCGCACGCCGAGCAGATTGTCCTCGTGAAAACGTGCGAGCAGCTTCATCGCCGCCGGTCGGGCACGGGTTGGCTCCCTATTCGAGCGCCTGGTGCGGCTCGCCGTGCAGGCGATACACCATGCCGGTCTTGGTGGTGGTGAGATCGAGGCCGTTGCGATCGGCTTGCTGCAGCGCGACGAAGAATGCGCGCACCCGCTCCTGGGCCTTGTCGTGCAGATCGTCGCGGCGCTTGAACTTCGCCTGGAAAGCAAACTCGCCGCAGAGCGGGCGATGCATGCCGCGCTCGCGCCACAGGGCGATGTTCGCATTCGCCGTGACGCCCTTGCCGAAATCGAGCGTGCCGAGATCCTGCAGCACCTCTTCGACGATGGTCTGATTGACCAGCTGGACGTAGTCCCGCGACTTCTTCAGTGGCGCGAGGCACGGAAAGATTTTCGCCAAGCTCGCCAGCGACGTCCGTTCGCCGTCCGGCAGCTGGCTCAGTCCCAGCTGAACATTGTGCGAGAACAGCAGCCGGTAGCCGCCGACCTCGCCTTTGAGCGGCAGTGCCTCGGACTTGAACTTGACCCGGTACTTGCCGGCGATGTTCGGCCGCACGTCGAGCGTTGCGGCCGTCTGAGCTTCGGGATGTCGGAACTTGAAGACGATCTCCGGCTCGCCGGCGGGAAAGCCCAGGTCATAACGGATCCGTCGGCGCAGGATGAAGGCATTCTTGTAGAGCTGGAAATCGGGCGTATCGAGGAACAGCACTTCCCGGATCTGCGGCTTCAGGGGTACGCTCGCGCCGTCCAAGGCAATGCCGCATTTCTTCGCCACGCTGCGCATCAGCGCGCCATACTCGAGAAAAGCCTGAGCGGCGGTGAAGCGATCAGGCTTCAGGATCAGCTTGCATTCGAGGTAGTTGACCTCGTCCAACGGATGACCGTCGCTGTACTCGCCCGGCGGCAAACGCGGAACCAGCCCCGTGGGCGCCGCTTCGACTTGAGCCGACGCTTTCTTCTCGGACGCGGCGGCGCTGCTCTTGCTGTCCGATCCCGGTCCTCCCGTCTGTCCCTGGGCCATGGTTACGACCTCCCGCGCGCCCCATTATGCGCTTTCATGTCGGGGCCGCGCCAGCGGCGCTCGCGGTTTGACGAACGCCGCCGCAACCGGGAGCGGGAGTTCAGTAGTCGGCGACGGCGATGGGCAATGGCGCCGCCGAGCGATCGACCGCGAACAGCACATGACCGGGCTGCCCGGCGCAGGGATTGTCCGTGGAGACCGAGAGATCGGCCGAATTGGCCGGCACATAGGTTACCCAATAGGGATTGTGCGGCAGCATCGAGACCTGCGAGAGATCGATATTGTCGCCCCAGCTGCCCGCGGTCGGCCGGTAATAGCAGCTCGACCTGGCGTCGGTCGGCGTGGGGTTCTCGGCGCAGCCGCCGAGTGTCGCGACGAGGAGAATGGCCAGGGCCGTGTGTCGTGAGCGCATCATACCGTCCCTCGCGGTTGCAGGAAGCGACGCGGAGCATCCCTGGCGGAGAGGGGATAAGCTCCACGGTCAAGGAACGGGCTATGCCGAAGGTGCAGAGATGACAGTTGCGTGACATCACACTCAATCGCTGTCTTGATCGAATGTCAACCGGAGAGCGAACGGAGAAACGGATCAATGGAAGGGGAGGGCGATGACCGTACGGCGTTTTGACCACCTGACCATCGCGGTGCGCGATCTCGACAGAGCGCGCCGCTTCTTCGGGCTGCTGGGCTTCACCGAGGCGATGTCCGTGGTCATCGCCGGCGAGCCTTTTGCCTCCTATATGGGCGTACCGGAGATCGAGGCCGATCACGTGACCTTGGTGCTGGAGAATGCGAGCCCGCGCACCGAAATCCAGCTGCTCCACTACCGCCATCCCGAGGCCTTGTCCGATCCGCATATCCGCGACCTCGACAAGATCGGCCTCAACCACATCTGCTTCGCGACCGATGACCTCGAAGCCGAGCTTCGCACCATGCGCGCGAACGGCTTCGAGGCGCGCAGCGGGATACTGGACTTCCATGAACGGAAGCTGGTTTTTCTCGACGGTCCCGAGGGTGTGGTGGTCGAGCTGTCGGAGTGGCACTAGCGCCCGCCGCGCCAGCGACAGGGCGATCAAATATCGATTCACCACAGAGGCCCGGAGGACACGGAGATTCTTCGTGCCTCCGTGGTGAAGCTTTTTTCCGCCTTCGCGGGCACGAGCGCGCGCACTTACTGGGCTTTGACGTGCTCGAGGAAGTGAAGCACGTCGTTGGTGAATTGCTGGGGATCCTGCAGGAAGGAGAAGTGGCTGACCTCCGGCTGAATCAGCAAGCCGGCGCCGGGGATCGCTCTGGCCATGAACTCGGTGTTCTCGCGCTTGATCGCCTCGTCATGGTCGGCGTCGACGATCCACACCGGCACCGTGATCTGCTGCAGCTGCGCTTGCGTCCAATTCGGCTGCGTCGCCCACATCTTCTCGATCTGCGCGAGGAACGCCTGGTATTCCGTCGGCGTCGGCGACAGCGCCCGATACTCCTTCTCGGCCCGGGCGATGAAGGCGGTGAAGACCGGGCTCTTGCTGATATCGGCGACGCCGCTCGGGTCGGAATTGGCGGCGAAGGCGAAGAGCTTCGTCAGCCGCTCGGGATGGCGCAGCGCGATGTCGAGGCCGAGGATCGCGCCGTCGCTCCAGCCGACGATCGCCGCCTTGCGGAGCTTGAGAAAATCCATGAGGCCGAGCACGTCGTCGGCCATGAGGTCATAGCCATAGGGCTCAGCGTTGCGGGTGCTGCGGCCGTGGCCGCGGCTGTCCATGACGATGACGCGGTAGCGCTGCGCCAGAGCCGGTACCTGATTGCCCCAGTAATTCGCGTTGGCGAGCCCGCCATGCAGGAGGATGACGGGCTCGCCGCGGCCGAACACGGCGTACCAGAGGCGGACGCCATTCACCGGCGCATAGCCCGAGCGCTCAGGCTTCGGCAGAGTCGGGGTCGGCGGCAGCGTCAGCCATTGCGGGTCGGCGCGCGCCGGCGCCGCGGCCGTGATGAGCGCCAGGCAGCACAGCAAAAACGCCCAGCCGCGCAGCGATGCCGCGCGGCTGACGTCGAGCCGAGCGTGCGGCGATGCGACCGCGGAGATTGGCGATGCCGTCAGCGTACGTTGCTCGTGGGCGACGTCAGCGGCTCGCCTCCCGGCTGATTGGCCGGCTCGACCGGCGTCGTACTGGCGGCGCCCGGCGTGGTGCCCGGCACGAGCGCGGAGCCTGCGGTACCGGGGGCGGGACTGGTGGCGGCGGTGGGCGTCGGGCCGGGCAGCGGCTGATCCAATTTGTTCGCACAACCGGCGATGGCAATCGCCGTCAGGCTGATGGCAGACAATGTGAGAGCGATCGATCTCATGATGTTCCCCTCAAAATGATGCCCGGCGCAAACGGGGCAATTGCTCGGTTTGTTCCATCCGCGGAACGATGGCTGGCGGCTGATATCGTTACCATTCCGATGGATGGGGTGCAGCCGCTTGGTAAAAACGAAAGCCCCGTCGGCGGCGACGGGGCTTACGGGATCAGACGCTGAACAGCGCTACTTCGACGGCGCGTTGTTCTTGGCAACCTCTTTGGTCGTACTGGACGTGGTCGGCGCCGTCGTCGCCGGTGCGGTAGACTTCGCCGTCTCGGTTGCGGGCGTGGTCGCCGCACCTGCATAGACCGCCGAACCGGTGTCGAGGATTTCCCACTCGGCATGGGCGGCCGTGAACGATGCGAAACCGAACAGCAGGGCGATGGCGAGCAGGAATTTCATGGTGGTCCTCCCTCAGTGGAACTCGTCGACAGGAGGAGGGTACGCAGAAAATGCATGGCTGACCCGTGAGTGGGATCACACGGTGTCCGCCATCTGAAAACGGCGTGTGACGACGATCACCGCGAGCCGGAACGTTCCGATGGCGAGCCGTTGCGCGGTCGTGGTTGTGGCGGCCTGGAGCGGCGCTGTGCCCGATTGGCTGCGGGCGTTGGACGGGAACCAACTCACGGTCTGGGCAGGCCTGTGCGCGGCTTAGCGAAACCTCTCGATCGCATCGACAATACGCAGCCACCAGGCAACGCGGTCGGACCGGCCGCGCTCACGCTGGAACTCAGCCGCGCGCCGCGCGATCGATAGGGCGTCAGGGGCGCCGTTCGCGTAAATCATGGCGCGCGCAAACTGCCGAA
This sequence comes from Allostellaceae bacterium, assembly GCA_035509275.1. GTDB lineage: Bacteria > Pseudomonadota > Alphaproteobacteria > ATCC43930 > CGMCC-115725 > DAHUYF01. The sequence goes on from DATJLU010000219.1 coordinate 57,914, forward strand.
CGTCCTGGTCGTCATCGCCGCTCATTAGATGGCAACAGAGCGGCCGGCGAGCCGGTTCCGATCCGGCGATCCCGGCGCCCGGAGGCGTCACTCCGCCGCTTGATCGCGCTTCGTTCTCCTTACCGCCCTCAGCGACGCCATGCCCGTCCGGCTACGCTCGCGCCGGCGATCGCAGAACGCGCACTGTCCAGGGGGAGCAAGCAGCTCGGCCGGTCGATGCCGTCCCCTCCTTTTGGGTGATGCCCCGATTTCGGTCACCTCGGGCCGCTCCGTCGGAGGTAGCGGAGTGCTCGACGGCGGAGGCGGAGGGGTTCGGCGCTGAGCGTTCGGGCAATTCCACCGAACGTGCCCCGCTTCCCCACATCGCGTGCAACGGACCAACGCCATGCCCGGAGCCTAGCATCGGCGTTCGTGCCTGGGCGTGTTAGATAACAGTCCTCGAGGGTTTGATAACCGCAGCCGCCCGCTCACCGCCGCTTGCACCGATCACCCCTAGTTTCATCCGGCCAGCACGTCGATTTTTGCAAGCACGCTTATGATCAATCCCCGTTAACAATAAGGTATGACAATTACGGCGGCGCAGTCGCGTGCAGCTCGCGGGCTGCTCGGCATGACCCAGGTGCAGTTGGCGATCGAGAGCGGCGTCAGCCTGAGCACGATCGCTCACTTTGAGAGAGGGCACCGTCAGCCGACTCCCGATAATCTCTCGGCATTGCGGCGCGCCTTCGAGGCAGCGGGCGTCGCGTTCTTCGATGAGAACGGTGGCGGCGCGGGCGTGCGGCTGAGAAAGTAATGAGCCTCGCCGCAACTTCGGCTTCGGGGCGGCTGCACGCCCGCAGTGTCGGCACGCGCATCTAGAGCCGCGGCTCGGCGGCGCGGACCATATGGGCGACGCTACTCAGATATAGTCAGCTATATTCGGCGCCGGGGCGAAATTGCGTCCCCTCGACAAGCAGTCCGGCGCCCGGAACGAAGTTTACCTCCAGTCTGATGCCGTCCGGATCCTCGAATAAAACGGAGTAGTAGCCCGGCGCCCAGGTGTCTTCGGCGGGGCCGCGAACGATGGTCGCGCGCATCTCGCGGAGCAGGGCAGCGCATTTGTCCACATCCTCACGCGAGCGGGCGCGGAGGCAGAGATGGTGCAGGCCGACCCGCTGCTGCACGAAGCGCTCGCCCGCCCGCGCCGGATCGCATGGTTCGATGCCAATCGCAGTCCGTGCCCCGACGCAGTAAAAGAACCGGTCGCTGTCGGACACCACCGTCATCCCGAATTCCGGCAAGAGGCGACGATAGAACGCGCGGGCAAGATCAAAGCGGCTCACCGTCAGTATGACGTGGGCCATTCCATTGATTCCGATGGTCATCGTCACGCCCTTCGTCTTGTGGCGCTGGGGAAGCATCTGGTCGCTTCGCGACGGCCGTTCAACCGATCCTCTCCGGCCGCAGCGTCCGCGCCCAGCGCGGCCCGGCGAGATGGGTCGAGCGGCACAACCATGTTTTCGCGTGAATTGGGTATTGCAATCCGCCCCGGAGCTGACATGCTATCGAGCAATTGCTAAGTCATTGAGCAATTGATTGGCCCTAGCAAGGCGAATCATTGCGGGGGCGGATGGAGGGAAAACCCGCGTCGGCGACGCCTGCAAGCGTCGCAGCCCAGCTCAACGAACTTGCCGATGTCGCACGCCAAGTCATTGTCATAATTGATGAACTCTCTCAGTCGACGACGGCTGCGCTCGATGCCGCCGGTTGGCACTCCGGTCACGCCTTCGCGCTGAGGGCTGATCTCGCACGAATGGCAGAATGCGCCGACCGGGCGAGGCGCGGCATGGCGCAAGCGGACATATAAGTGGCGGATGGGGTGAGATTCGAACTCACGGTGAGCTTGCACCCACGCCGGTTTTCAAGACCGGTGCCTTAAACCGCTCGGCCACCCATCCAACGCCTTGATAGCAAAGAGCTTTCCGACTCATCGCCATCAGCCCGAAGGCTCTTGCTTGCGCTACCCGAAGCCGCTCACTTGCGGTCGCTGAGCACCGTCATAGCACCTCGATGCTCAGTGTCGCCATCTCGCCCCGCTCAATCGGGCGACATGAGGCCAAAAAGCGCCCGGGGAAACGGAGCGCGGCAGCGGGCTGCGGCCCTCGGCTTCCTATTTGACGCTGCTGCCGCTGGCGATGCCGCCGGGCTCTGACGTGATATCCAGAGCCGTCGCACGGATTTTCCAATCATGGCCCGGCCGCTTGAGCACTTGCATCCAGGTGCCTTCGCCGCTCTCGCGCGGGCTCTCGTAGGTAAAGCGATAGCTGCCGTAGGAGAGCACGGTGTCGGCATCGATCTGCTGTACGTATTGCACCTGGCCCTGAAGTTTAGTCCCCATCATCTTGATCCGGTCGATCTGCTGCTCGATCTGGTCCGACGGGCTCACGCCAAAGCGGTCGAGCGTAACCGCCTGCAGCGAATAAAGGCTCTTGAGCGCGCGTGCGTCAGCGTTGTTGAACGCCTCCAGATATTCGGAAAAGACGAGCTCGGCCGAGCGCTTCAATTGCGCGTCGGTGTTCGGCTGTGCGGTTGCCGTCCCGGCGAAGAGCAGCGCGATCGCCGACGCTAGGATCATTCGAAGCATGGCGGTTCCCTCGCAAGCTTGAGACGCTTGAACCCGCTACGGTCGCCTCTCGGCTCAATTTTCGGGACCCTTGGCTTGCGCGGCGGCTAATCAGTGTAGCGCCGGTTCCGTTCCATGCGGCGTTGGCCGGACTCCACCGGCAGGAAATATCCGATCGCCGCGACCACGACGCCGGTAATGGCGAGCATGACCCCGGTTCGGCGGCCCGACATGGCAAGATCCTGCGGCGAGGCGTGTAGCGCACGCGACAAATCGAGCAGAGCCGGGGCGAAATGCTGTACCGCGCCGGTGCGGGCGATCAGCAAGCTGCCGCTGGCAAACAGCGCAAGCCCGGCGATTTTGAGTGCAGTGCGCAGGCGCCTCTGCTCCACGGCGGTCCACCTCGTGATCAACAACAGGCGGCACGTGGGCGAGACGGATGCCGCTTCAATGTGATCCGCGTCACCGTCTCGGAAGGTCGCGTCGATTTGCCAGTCCGAGCCGCGCGGCCTGTCTGTCGTGTCGTGCGGCACTGCGGACAGGCCATCGATACCCGTTAGCGAGCGCCTACCGCACGATTTCATCGAGATCGAACGTGCGAGGAAATTGCATCGGCCGCCGATCGGGTGTACGTTTCTCCATATTTCTCATCGTCATACTCCGGCCCGGGCAATCGCCACGGGCCGGCTCTCTCTCCTGATAAAACCTCAGGAGCCAGTAGGCAGCACCGCGCACCTTGGCAACCTCAATGGGGAGGGGACCATGAAACGCGGCCTCACGTTAACAAGCATTGCTCTGCTCGCGCTTGCGATTACGGGCTGCGGCAACAAGTTGTCGCAGCCGATGCCCGGCCCGACACCCGAGAGCCGGGCCGCGCAGCCGGGAGCCGCGCAATCTACTCTCAATGCCGGCGGGCAGGCGGGTGGCCCGCTCGTTCCGGCCACCAATGTACCACCGGCGACTCAGCAAGCGATGCCGCCCGCGGCGGCCGGGCCAGCGCCGGCGCGTGAGTTCACGGTGTATTTCGATTTTAACAAGTCGACGCTGACCTCCGCGGGGCGCGAGGTCATCAAGCACGCTGCGGCCGCGGCGCAGCAGGGGTCGATCGCCCACATCACCGTCACCGGCCACACCGATACAGTCGGGTCTGCCGAGTTCAATCAGCGTCTCTCCGAACGCCGCGCCGACACCGTACGCCGGGCGCTCATTGCCGCCGGCGTGCCGGCGGGCGAGGTCACCGCAAGAGGCGTCGGCAAAACCGAGCTCGCGGTTCCGACCGCCGACGGGGTCAAAGAGCCGCGCAACCGTCGCGCCGTGATTGCGGAAGGGGGACCTGGCGCGTAGGCCACCGGATAGCCACTCTGGGTTGACCTGCCTGAACCTTGATAAGCCAAACCTCGCCCCGCCCGGCGCTCCCGCCGAGCGGGGCTTTCTTCTGTCCGCCGAATGGGCACGCCATAGCCGGGCGTGAGGCTCGTCACATGTCATTCTGAGGCCGCTTCCCATGGTGATCGCGGTCACGGGGCAGCTATGCGTTTTCTGCCTACCTTCTTCGTATCGACGAGGGAGGACCACCATGAAAATGCTGCTCGCTGCGACCCTGCTGGTTGGATTTGCATCGTTCACCTCCGCTCATGCCGAGTGGGAGATCCTTGACTCCGGTTCAGCGGTCTATGCGGGTGCTGCGACCACGCCCGTGACAGCGACGGCGAAGTCGGCCGCACCGGCGACGACCGCTTCTGGCGCGACCAAAGAGTTTGCCAAGAACGACGCTGCGTCGAAGTAGTCGTCAGCGCTGCGGCGCCTGCTCGACCGATATCCGGCGCAAGCTGCGTACTGGTCGTGCTCTGTTGCGGCTCAAAGAATAGTTCTCCAACCGGGAGGGCTCGATCATGCGGCCCTGGTACACGATCTTGCCATTTCTCATCGCGACCACGCTCGGCGGTTGCGCCGAGCTCGCCCCCAACAGCGCCGGCGGCGACACTTGCCGTTACCAGTCGTTCGGCGGTTGGGGCGACAACGCCGATCTCTCGCAGCAGGTCATGCTTCCCTACAATCCGTACTGGGTGAAGTATGTGCCGGCGAATTCGCCGGAAGTCGCGATCTCGGCCCATGATCCTTGCGCCGGTCAGCCCGGCCACGTGCTTTATGCCGTCGATCCCTCCGCAGCACCGTTGCCACGGGCTGTCGCCGACCGATGACGGTTCGCCGGCGTGGTGAGCCGCTTCCGCGTCGACCATGCCGAAGGCTAAGATGGCGCTACCGAACTGATACCGGCGCCGTTGGATCCGCAGCGAGCTTATCCGAAGGGAGGGCGTGGCATTGGTTGTCGGTGAAGGGGAAAACATGACGCGATTGGTTGCCTGCGCGCTGTCGCTCAGCCTGATAGCCTCGGTCGCTGCCGCTCAGACCCCGCCAAAGCACCTTCATCTCTTTAGAACTGAACATGATGCACGGCGGCACTGCGGCAAGGACACCGTCGTCTGGGCGAGTACGTCGACCCATCGGCTGTATTTGCCCGGCGACAAGCACTATGGGCACACCCATGGCGGCTATGCCTGCGAAGCGGCGGCGCGAGCCCTCGGCTACCACGCCCCCACGGCTCACGCTTAGGGAGTTTGCTGGCGCGGTTTGATAAAGGCGACATCGGCGCCTTGTCACCTGTCCGGCAAGCTGGGAAGCGGCGCAGAGAAAGACCCTGATCCGCGCAGGGGTGTGCATGTGGCGCAGTTGACGCGAATGGTCCGGAGGCGCGCGATCATCGTCGCGACGATGGCAGCGGGCGCATGCTCGTCGGCTGGTCCTCCGGCGCTTTCCGGGAGCTCTGTTCCTCCCGCTTCGCCTGCTTCGGCGGGCGCTGACATCTCGGGTGCGGTGCTGTTCGACAGCTGGGAACCGGAGGCATCGGTACACAGCATCGCTTCGCGAGCCTGCGCGGACGTCGGAGCGACAGCCGTCATCGGGGCGGTATCGCCCCAAGGGAACCGCTTCAAGCTCCTGCGATATCACTGCTCACTTAATCCTTAGTACCAACACCCGAACGAGAGCGCGCAGGGTGCGGCGCGGCGTTTCTCGTTGCTGCAATCGATGTCGGGAAAATGCGATTCGGCGGGCTGCGATCTGCTCGACGGGCTTTGCAGCCATGCGCGCAAATCAGCGTTGCGCCGGCGCGCATCCTTGTCACGCCGCCGTGATACTGGCGTGACCGCCGTTTGCTTCGATTTTCCTTGGCAAACTCGTGCCGGTCGGCGCGGCGCGCATCTTACGAAGTAGGGGCACCCCTTATCCCCGCCATGTTGCCGCCCTGTGGCATTCGAAATTGGCGCGCCCCGCGGCGCGCTCCGTGGCGCAGCATTGCCGCCATCAAGTTCATGACCCAGGAGATTTGGTATGTTGCGTCCGCTTACGAATTTCGTTCTCCCCCTGTCGCTCGTTGCCGCACTGGCGCTGCCGCTCGTCAGCCGCCCAGCGCTCGCGGCCGGCGACATTCCCGATGAAGCGGCGACCTCCGCCATGACCCGCGCATTGGCGACGAGCAATCCGACGGTCCTGTCGAATCCCGATTTCACCGTCGACCCCGATCTCAAGGGCGGCTCGCTGGGCGGCGCCGTCGGCACCGACGGTTCCGGCACGGAGAACTACCCGCCCGGCGCCAATGGGCCGGAGGCGACAGGGTCGACCTCCAACGGCAGCATGATGGGCGGCTTCGGCGGCTGAGCTCGCTTTCCAACCTGGCCCACGCGATGCTTCACCCGTCGCGCCGAGACGACACTACGGCGCGGCGGGCGCAGGCAAAGAAATCCCCGCTCGGCACCCCTAGTACGGGCCGAGCGGGGAAAGGTTGGAACTCCGATACATGCCGCCAGGCAACCTAGGGCGGCATCGGCTAACAGAAAAATCGCGCTACGGTTCCGGCACGGAAACGGTTGTGTTGGGACCCGTCTCCGCCGCGGGTTGGCCCGATCGCGACTCGATTTAACCCTAAGTTTACCTTGATCCTTCATTCTTGCTCCGAACTGTTTCGGAGGCGGCCCGATGGCTCAGGATCTCGTCTCGGCAGCGCCGGGAGCGTCTCTCGCCGAAGCGATGTCGCATTTGCGGACCGAGCTCGAGCGCGCCGTCAAATTCGACAGCGTCAAAGCCATCCGCGACCAGGCCGAAGCGCTGCGCGGCTATGCCAAGTCCATCGGCGCGGCCCAATCGGCGCTCAATTCCATTGCCGAAATCAAGCTCCGCGCCGAGCGGCGGATGGGGAGGGAGATCGCCAGCTTCACCTTGAATGTCGGCGGCCGTCCGCCAAGAACCGGTGACGGCGTGTCCCCGGTTTCGCCGCCGACGCTGAGCGAGCTCGGCATCCACAAGAAATGGTCCCAGCGCTGGCAGACCTTGGCACGCATGCCGGCGGCGGAGTTCGAAACCTATCTCATCGGCATCAAACGCAGCGGCGAGGAATTGACCGCGGCGGGCCTCTACCGCGCCGCGCGCAAGCTGGAGAAGGGCGGCGCAGCCGCTGCCGCGGACCCGGCCGGCAATTGCGTTCCAGTGCGGCGGCAGCTGCGCGCTTTGGAACGGGCGTGGCTTCGCGCCAGCGACGCCGCGCGCCGCGCCTTCGTCGAAAAGCACCTCGCCGACCTCGCCGGCCGCCCCGCCTATGAGCGCAATGTCGTGCCGCTGACGGTTGCCGGGCGCTGATCCCGGCCGGTCTGATCAGCCCGCGCCGTCCGGCTTCTTGCGCGTCAGCACCAGGTAATGGGGGGTGCCTTGGCGGTTGACCAGGAGCAGCGCCGTATCGCGCGCCTCCGCCAGCTTGCGCGCCACTTGCTCGGGCGTCGTCACCGGCTGACGGCCGATCGACTGAATCACGTCGCCGGGGACCAGATCGAGCTCGGCAAACGGGCTGTCGGTGTCGATGCCGGTCACCAGAACGCCCTTTACCCCTGGCGACAGCTGGAGACGCCGGCGCAGCGCGTCGGTGAGCGGCGCGAGGCTGAGCCCCAGCGCCGTCACTTCTTGCGGCTCCTGCGGCTCGGTCGTACGCGTCGCCGCGGCGCTTTGCTCGGGCAAGCGCTCGACGGTCACCGATAGCGACAGCGGCTTGCCGTTGCGCCAGAGATCGACCGTGGCGCTGCTCCCGATCGGCGCCGCGGCGGTGAGCAGCGGCAGGTCGTGCACCCTCTCGATCGCGTGGCCGTTGAAGGCACGGATGACGTCGCCGCCGCGGATGCCCGCCTTGGCCGCCGGGCCGCCGGGGCTGACATCGGCGACGAGCGCTCCGGTTGGCTCGGGCAGGTGGAGCGCTTTGGCGAGTTCGGGCGTCACCTCTTGAATATGGACGCCGAGCCAGCCGCGCTCGATATGCCCATGCGCCCTCAGCTCGTCGATGATCGGCTTGGCGCGGTTGGAGGGGATGGCGAAGCCGACGCCGACGGAGCCGCCGCTCGGCGAATAGATGGCGGTGTTGATGCCGATCACGTTGCCGGCGAGATTGAACGTCGGACCGCCGGAATTGCCGCGGTTGATCGACGCGTCGATCTGCAGGAAATCATCATAGGGTCCGGCATGAATGTCGCGGCCGCGCGCCGAGACGATGCCGAAACCGACCGTGCCGCCCAGACCGAAGGGATTGCCGATCGGCATCACCCAGTCGCCGACGCGAACCGCTTCGCTGTCGCCCCAGCCGACATAGGGCAGGGGTGTCGAGCTCTCGATCTTGAGCAGTGCGAGATCCGTCAACTCGTCGCGGCCGACGATCCGCGCGGGATGCGCGCTCTGGTCCTGAAACAGCACGGTGACGCGCTCGGCATCGGCAATGACGTGCTCGTCGGTCACGATGTAGCCGGCAGGGTCGATGATGAAGCCGGAACCGAGCGCGATGCGGCGCAACGCCGGCGGCGTCGGGGCGGCGCCGGGCGCGTGTTGACCGAAAAAGCGGCGCAGGAATTCGTCAAACGGCATCGGCGCGCCTTGGTCCTCATCGTCTTGCTCGTCACTCGCCGCGCCTGATTTCTCGCGCACGGCGATGCTCACCACCGCCGGCATCACTTTGTCGACGAGCGGCGCGAAGCTCGGCAACGGTGATTGCGCGGCCGGCGCGTCGTCGCAGCCCGCCAGCGCGCCGCTCAGAGCGAGATAGAAGAGCGCAAGAAAAACGCCGAGCGGTCTCCCGCGAAAGCGCCGCGTCCCCTGCGCGAAGGCGCTGCCGGTCAATCGCATCATCAATGACGCGCTCCCTGTGTTCGATCGCGGCGCTGAAGGTGCGGGTTGCGCGCTCGCTTTGGGTCTCCTGTCGCGGTCGCTGCCGATGAATGCTAACCTGATGCTACTGCTGCTCGTTGACTTGGATCAACGCGCGGCTCGCGCAATCCGTCCGAAACTGTTCGCGTCATCCGCAGGGAAATGCCATGGCCGAAGACGAAAACGAAGCAGACGGCATCGAACTGGACGTCAGCGTCGAGAAGGTCTGCTACATCATCATCAAGGCGCGCGAGTTCGATGCCAAGGTCGATGCCGTCGAGCCCGATGCCGGCTCGAATCCAGGCGATGATGGGGAGCGCATCGTGCTCGAGGATTACGCGGACGATCTGACCTTGCAGGAGCTGCGCGACGCGATCGACGCCCTCAACGAGGACGAGGCGATCGATGTGATCGCGATGGCCTGGGTCGGTCGCGGCGATTTCGATGTCGAGGAGTGGGAGGAGGCGCGCGCGCTCGCCTCCGAGCGGCACCGCTTGCGCTCTTCCGCCTATCTTACGGGCATGCCGACGCTTGGCGATTTTCTCGAGGAAGGGCTGAGCCTGCTGGGCTTTTCCTGCGAGGATTTCGAGATCGGCCGGCTCTGACCGCCGGCGCGGGTCGCATCAGGACAGCGGCTGATAGCCGGCCGCGGGATGCCAGGTGCTGGGATCGAGCCGATGCGTGTGCAGCCGGCGGATCCAGGCTTGCGGCTCGAGGAACTGCACGCCGATGGCATCGTCGCGCCGCCAGACGATGTCGGCGCCGATCGTGCCGACGCATTCGATATGGAGCCAGACCCGGCCCGAGGCCGCGAGCGCGCCGCTGAGATGAACGCGGGCGCCGCCGGTCGAAATATCGAGGATCGTGCAGGAGATGCGGCCGGCGGACGAGACCAGCTCGGCCGGCCAGTTGGTCTTCCAGCGGCGGCCGGGCGCCGCGTCCTCGCCCTCGGGCCGTCTCAGCCTGCGGACGTTGTCGATCGGCATTGTCTCCGCCTGCTAGCGCCCGGAAGCGCGCCGGCGAACCCGCAGGATATCGGCGGCGAGGCTGCGGTATTGTCCCCCCGGCAGCTCCGGCCCGTAAAAGCGTCGGGCCAGCGCCGTCATATGCGCGCGCAAAATCGGCTTTTTCGCGGGCCGGGCGGTGCCCGCGGGCAGACGGTCGCCGAGGTGATAGTGTGACCCTTCGGTCATTGTTGTCTCCTCCCGATTACGGTCGGCCAAGACAAAAGCTTAAACAGGCGTTAATCACAAGTGCATTCGCGAGGGAATTGCGTAAAATTTTACGTTTCAGGAAGTATTCGCCCAGGGCGCGTGTTGCACTGCGGCAATTTCATCTTGAGGGGGCTCCTTCGGGGCGAGCGCGCAATACTTTAGGGGTGTAGGCCCTTGCCGGGCCCTTGCGGCGGCGGGCGCCGGTTGCGGTTTCGGTGCGGAGCCGTCATGAAAGCCCGATGCGCACCCTGGTCGATGCCTGCTATCGGCTCGCCTTTCGCTTGGGCTACCGCGTCATGCGGCTGTGGTGGTTTCTGTGGCGCCCCGCTCACCGCGGCGCGCTCGTGGCGGTATGGCATGAGGGGCGCGTGCTGATGCTGCGCCAATCCTATCGCCGCACGCTGGATTTTCCCGGCGGCGGGCTCGGCACCGGCGAGGCGCCGCGCGCCGGCGCCTGCCGCGAATTGGCCGAGGAAGTCGGCCTCGACATCGCGCCCGAGGCGCTGCAGCTCGCGCACGAGATGACGGCGCTCTGGGATTGGCGGTACGACCATGTCGCGATCTTCGAGCTTCGCCTGGCCGCGAGCCCGCGGTTGCGTCCCGATCGCCGCGAAATCGTCGCCGCCGAATTCATGGCGCCCGCCGCGGTGCTCGCCGGCGAGATCTCGCCTTTCGTGCGCGCTTACCTCGCCGCCACCGCCATGGCATAGTCGCCGCAGCCCGGAAGGAGACAGCATGGCCGAAGCAGGCATCCGCGCCGAGACCTATCGCAGCGTCGTCGCGGCCTGGGAATGCGATGTGATGGGGCATCTCACCATCGCCTACTACTTCGACCGCTTCGCCGATGCTGCCTTCAACCTCATCGAGAGCTTGGCGCCGGGCATGCCGCCGGGCGCCGCCTGGCGCAGCAGCGATGTGCTCGTCCGCTACCAGAAGGAGCTGCGCGCCGGCGACGGTCTCGTCGGGCGCAGCGGCGTCATCGGCGGCGAGGGCGATAGCCTCACGCTGGGACATGAGTTCGTCGATGCCGCGAGCGGCGAGGTGACGACCCTGGTTGAGCATCGCCTTGCGGCACGGGCCCTGCCTTATGGCGGGCCGAGCGAGGCGCGGCGGGCGCTCGCCGAAGCGGTGACGCCCTGGACGAGCCCCGGCTTCGACCCGCTGCCGGAGCCCTCGGCCGGCGCGCGCATGATCGACAGCGGCCGCGACCGGGTGAAAGCCTCCGAAGTGGACGAGCGGGGTGAGCTTGCGCTCTCCGGCTATGTCCATCGTTTCGCCCATGCCTGCCTCCACGTCTGCGGCGCCTTCGGCATGACACCCGCCTACATGCGCGAGCATCGCCGCGGCTTTTCCACCTTCGAAACGCGGCTCCATCTGCTCGCGCCGCCGCCGGGCGCGGGCGATGGCCTGGCGCTGACGAGCCGGTTGATCGCGGCCGGCAATTCGTCGCTGCGCATGCTGCATGAGCTGCGCCTCGCCAAGTCGGGCGACCGCGTTGCGCGCTTCTATCAGTCGGGCGTCCATTTCGACCTCGAAGCGCGCCGCTCGGCACCCCTGCCGCCCGCCCTGCGCGAACGCGCGCTGGCACTGTTGGGCTGAAATCTCGCCGCTGTAAGAAGCCCCTCCCCCCTTGAGGGGGAGGGTTGGAGGGGGGACGCGCGAAGCGCAAACAAGGAACCGCAAGTAGGGATATTGGAGCGCCCGCGGCAGGCGGCGGAGCCTGCGGCACCCCCCACCCGGCGGCGCTGGCGCGCCGCCGACCTCCCCCTCAAGGGGGGAGGGGAAAATCACGACTCGGACCGGAGGCGCACGCTGATCGCCTCGATTGAAACGAACATGGAGCGGCCGGCGTTCGCGTATCCCGTGCAATGCCTGGGGCTGAAGGCAGGGCCGGGGTCTAGCACGTTGATTTCACGTGCGAGACGACGAGGATTTGACTAAAATTTAACCAAAGCGGCCGCAATCTGGCAGAATGTTGCGCGGAGCGTTTGCCAGAACGCTCGCGGATCGTTTCGGTACCGAATTGCTGAAGAGAGTGCCGTGTTCGCTCGCCGTCTGATCGTCGCCCTGGTGCTTCTCGCCGGCGCCGCCGCCACCGCTCCGGCGCAGGCGGCCGACGAGGATTTTGCCGTTTGGCTCGCCGGACTGCGCCAGGAAGCGCTGGCCGATGGCATTCGCCCGGTCACGCTCGACCGCGCGCTTGCCGGGATCACGCCGCTGCCGCGGGTCATCGAGCTCGACCGCCAGCAACCCGAGACGACAATCACCTATCAGGATTACCTGAGCCACGTGGTGAGCCCCGAGCGGCGCCGCGCAGCGCGGGACAAGCTCGAGCAGAACCGCGCGCTGTTGGACGCGATCGGCCAGCGCTATGGGGTGCAGCCTCGCTTCATCGTCGCGCTGTGGGGCATCGAGACCAGCTTCGGCCAGGCCACCGGCCGGTTTCCGGTCATCGCCGCGTTGGCGACGCTGGCCTATGATGGCAGGCGCAGCGCCTTCTTCCGCACGGAGTTGATCAACGCTCTGCGCATCGTGGATGAGGACGATGTCGACCCCAAGGAGATGCTGGGCTCGTGGGCCGGCGCCATGGGTCAGAGCCAGTTCATGCCCTCGAGCTTCCTGCTTTATGCGGTGAGCTACAGCGGCGACGGAAGGCGCGATATCTGGCATCGCCGGGCGGATGTCTTCGCCTCGATCGCCAACTACCTCGCTCAATCGGGCTGGCGCGGCGACGAGACCTGGGGCCGGCGGGTGAGCCTGCCCAAGCGCTTCAATGCGGCACTCCTCGGCATTGGCGTCAAGCGGTCGCTCGCCGAGTGGCGCCGCCTCGGGGTTCGCCGCGCCGATGGCGGCCCCTTGCCACAGAGCCCGACCGAAGCGTCGATCCTGCGGCCGGGCGGCGGCGACGGGCCAGCGATCCTGGTCTACGGTAATTACCGCGTGCTGCTCAAATGGAACAGCTCGAATTACTTCGCCAGCGCGGTTGGGCTGCTTGCCGATAGTATGGGACGATAGTAATCTACACAAGATGTAGGATGCACCCTATCGAGCCATGAGCCGCCGCCTCGTTCAGCACCTTGTCATCATCGGCCTCATGGCGGGGCTGGCGGCTTGCGCCGGGCACAGTCCAACGCCCTCGGCTGCGAACCGCGGGCAAGGCACCTACAAGGTCGGCGATCCCTATGAGATCGACGGCGTCTGGTACTACCCGCATGAGGATTGGAGCTACGACCAGACCGGCATCGCCTCCTGGTATGGCGAGGATTTCCACGGCAAATACACCGCCAATGGCGAGATCTTCGATCTCAATGCCTTGACCGCGGCCCACAAGACCTTGCCGATGCCGTGCGTCGTCCAGGTGACCAATCTCGAGAATGGCCGCTCGATCCAGCTTCGCGTCAACGACCGCGGCCCCTATGTTGCCGGTCGGATCATCGACGTCTCGCGCCGCGCGGCACAGCTCCTCGGCTTCGAGGCGCAGGGCACGGCCAAGGTGGAAGTCAAGATCCTGGTGCCGCAGAGCATCCAGGTGGCGAGCCTGGCGCGCCATGGCGGCGGCGCCTCGCCGCCCAATCCGGCCTATGCCGCGCCGGTGGCGCCCGTGCTGGCGCAGACGCTGCAGCCGGCACCCGACACGCGCCTCGCCGCGGCCGAGCCGCAACCGGCCCCGCCGCCCGCGCCCGCACCGCAACCCGCGCCTGTCGCTGCGGCGCCGGCACCGCTCCCGGCGCCGGTGCCTGTCCCGGCCGCCGCGCCGATGCCCGCGGCGCTGGTCACGGTCGTGCCGGTCAAGCCGAGCCAGATCTACATCCAGGCCGGCGCCTTCGCCGTGCCTGGTAACGCGCAGAAGGTGAAGAGCCGCCTCGACCGGCTTGGCACCGTCAATGTGACCGGCGCCACAATCAACGGCATTCAGATCTATCGCGTCCGGCTCGGCCCCATCGGCAGCGTCGACGAGGCCGACAAGCTGCTCGACCGCGTGCTCGCCACCGGGATCAGCGAGGCGCGTATCATCGTCGATTGATGCGTGGGCCCCAGATCATAATTTCGGCGCATTCCCTCGGTAGAGCGGAATTGGCCGAGTGGTGGCGCCAGTGGCGCCGATGTTAGCGAGTGTGACTCTCATGAAGAACCTGTTGTTGCCGGCGTTGTTTGTCGCCACTCTCTCTCTGGCGGTGCCGGCCACCGCCGACGAGCCCGCCTTCGATACCACGGCGCGCAACGCCATCGTCATCGACTACACGACGGGCGCCGTAATGCTCGACAAGAATGCCGATCAGCGCATTCCGACGGCGTCGATGAGCAAGATCATGACGGCTTACACCGTCTATGGCTATCTCACCTCGGGCAAGGCCAAGCTCGACGACATGCTGCCGGTGAGCGAGGCGGCCTGGCGCACCGGCGGTTCCAAGATGTTCGTGCCTTACCCGGGCGAGGTGAAGGTCGAGGATCTGCTCCAAGGCATGATCATCCAATCCGGCAACGATGCGTGTATCGTGCTGGCCGAAGGCCTTGCCGGCAGTCAGCAGGCCTTCGTCGAGAAGATGAACGAGAACGCCAAGAAGCTCGGGCTCACGAACAGCCATTTCGGCGATGTCGACGGCTTGCCGACGCCCGACCATTACATGTCGGTGCGTGACCTCGCGACCTTGTCGCGCGACCTCATCCATGACTATCCGCAATTCTATAAATACGAGGCCGAGAAGGAGTACACCTACAACGGCATCAAGCAGGGCAATCGCAACCCGCTGCTCTACAAGGATCTCGGCGCCGACGGCATCAAGACCGGCCATACCGACGAGGCGGGCTATGGCCTTGTCGGCTCCGCGGTGCGCAATGGCCGCCGCATCATCTTCGTGCTCGCGGGCATGCAGAGCATGAAGGAGCGGGCGCAAGAGGGCGAGCGCGTGCTCGACTGGGCGTTCCGCAATTTCAACGACTATACCATCGTCAAAGCCGGCGAGCCGATCGACCAGGCGCCGGTCTGGATGGGCGTCGCGCAGACGGTGCCTGTGGCTCCGACCAAGGACGCGGTGCTGACGTTGGCGCGGGGCGCGCGCAAAGACCTGAAAGTGACCGCGGTTTATGACGGCACGGTCAAGGCGCCGGTGGAAAAGGGCCAGACGATCGGCAAGCTCGTCATCACCGCGCCCGACAACGACCCCATCGATATCCCGCTGCAGACGACCGAAGCCGTCGATCGGCTCGGCCCGCTGCAGCGCATGGCAGAGACGGCGGGATATCTGCTGTGGGGCGGAAAGCGCTGAGGCGCGGCCGCTTCATAACCTTCGAGGGCGGCGAGGGCGCCGGCAAATCGACTCAGCTCCGCCGCCTCGTCGAAAAACTGCAAGCTGGCGGCATCAGCGCGCTGGCGACACGCGAGCCCGGCGGCGCACCCGGCGCCGAAGAGATCCGCAAGCTGCTGGTCGAGGGTGCGCCTGAGCGCTGGGACGCCGTCAGCGAAGCGCTGCTGATGGTGGCAGCGCGCCGCGCCCATCTGACGACAACGATCTGGCCGGCGCTGGCGCGCGGCGACTGGGTGGTCTCCGATCGTTTCGCCGATTCAACCATGGCCTATCAGGGCTCTGCCGGCGGCGTGAAGCGGGAAGACCTCGAAGCGCTGCACCGCCTCATCGCCGGTGATTTCGCTCCCGATCTGACCTTGATCCTCGATCTGCCCGTCGAGGAAGGCTTGTCGCGGGCACAGCGCCGTTCCGGCGGCGAAACGCGATTCGAGCGCAAGGATCGCGCCTTCCACGAACAGCTTCGCCAGGGCTTTCTCGAGATCGCGCGGCGCGAGACGCAGCGCTGCGTCGTGATCGATGCTGCGCTGGATGTCGATATCGTCCACGAGGCGGTGCTGGCGGCGGTGCGCGAGCGGTTGAAAGTGAAGGTGTAAGCCCGGCTGCGGGCGTGTCCGTAACGACCCTCACCCCAACCCTCTCCCGCTTGCGGGAGAGGAAGGGGCCCGGCGCAAAGCGCCGGGAAGGTGAGGGATCCTTCCCGCATACCTCGATGCGCGGTCGATCTGACGCCTGAGTCGCCGCGTCGCATGCTACAAATCCGAGAGGTCCCTCACGTCATTCGTCGAAGGCTCGCCATGAACATCGCCGCATCCTCGCTACAACCGCTCGAGGCCGCCCGTCGGCTCGCGCCGATGATCGCCGCTGCGGGCGATGCCATCGAGGCGGCGCGGCGGCTCACGCCCGATGTGGTCGACGCGTTGCACGCGGCCGGGCTCTACCGGCTGCTGCTGCCGCGCGATCTGGGCGGCGCCGAGCTCGATCTCGCCGAGTTTTCGCTGGTGATCGAAGCCATTGCCCAGGCGGATGGCAGTACCGCCTGGTGCGTCTGCCAGGGGAATGGTTGCGCGCAATCCGCCGGCTTTCTCGCGGCTGATGCGGCGCGCGAGGTCTTCGGCGGCGCGCGGGCGGTGCTGGCGTGGGGGCCGGGCTCGGCGCAGGTGGCGGAGCTGCCGGGCGGCTGGCGCATTTCCGGGAAATGGGGCTTTGCCAGCGGCTGCCGCCAGGCGACCTGGCTTGGCTGCTATGTGCCCGTGCCGGACGAGGCGGGGAAGCCAAGGCTCGCGCCGGACGGGACGCCGATGCTGCGCACTTTCGTCTTCCCGGCGGCGAGCGCGGAGATCACCGATGTCTGGCAGGTGATCGGGCTCCGCGGCACGGCGAGCGATGCTTATACCGTGAGCGCGCTCGAGGTTCCTGCGCGGTTGAGTTTTCTGCGCAATGCGCCGCAGCGCACCGACTATCCGCTCTACCGCTTCACCATCAACTCGGTCTACATGGCGGGCTTCCCCGGCGTCGCGATGGGCATTGCACGCGCCATGCTGGCGGATTTCATCGCGCTTGCCGGGGCCAAGACGCCGCGGCTCATCAAGAGCGCCTTGCGCGATGATGCGTTGATTCAGGCGCAGGTGGCGCAATGCGAAGCCCGGCTGCGCGCTGCCCGCGCCTTTCTGCAGCAGACATTGGAAGAGAGCTGGCGCGCCGCCGCGGCCGGCCGGCTTACCGTCGAGCACCGCCTCGCCAACCGCCTCAGCAGCACCTACGCCATCCATCAGGCGCGCGAGGTCGCCGATATCGTCTTCCACGCCGCGGGGGCGACGGCGATCTATGAGAGCCACCCGCTCGAGCGCCGCATGCGCGACATCATAACGGTCTCACAACATCTTCAGGCGCGCCTGCAACATTACGAGACCGTCGGCCAATCGTTGCTGGGTTTGGAGCCGGATCTCTCCGTTACCTGATGATCACCCGGAATGTTTCGTTTTAAGATTAGAAAAAACTGGTAACGATCAGGACATGAAGAATAATTTCTCTCCATTATCGTTCCAGAATCGAAGCATCGGCGGCGCCGCAGGGATCGCCGCGCGATGAGCGAGGATGACGCGCTCGAGCCCGAAGAGGAGATCGGTGCGGCGCCGGTCGAGGCGCCGGGCCCGCGCGAGAACGCGCTGGTTTTGGGCCATGAAGCGGCGGAAGAGGCGCTGCTTCGGGCCTATCGTTCGGGCCGGCTGCCGCATGCCTGGCTGATCAGCGGCCCGCGCGGCATCGGCAAGGCGACGCTCGCCTTCCGCTTCGCGCGCTTCCTCCTCGCGGAGGGGCAAGAGGGTGGGCTCTTCGCCGCGCCGCCGAGCGGGCTCGCGCTGGCGCCGGAGCATCCGATCTTCCGCCGCGTCGCCTCCGGCGGCCATGCCGATCTGCTGGTGGTGGAGCGCGGCCTCGATCCCAAGCGCAAGAAGCTGCGCAGCGAGATCGTCGTCGACGATACCAGGACGATTGCCGGATTTTTGCGCCTGACGCCCGCGGAAGGGCGCTGGCGGGTCGTCATCCTGGACGGCGCCGACATGATGAATCGAAATGCGGCCAATGCCTTGCTCAAGATTCTTGAGGAACCGCCTCAGCGAGCTGTCTTGCTGCTTATCAGCGACAATCCCGGCCGGCTGCTGCCGACGATCCGCTCCCGCTGCCGCCTCCTGGCGCTGAAGCCCTTGCCGCGGTCGGTCGTGCTGGAGGCGCTGGAGCGCTATCGCCCCGACCTCGCCGCCGGCGATCGCGCCGTGCTGACGCTGCTCGCCGAGGGCAGCATTGGCCGCGCCCTCGAGCTCGCCGCCGCCGGCGGCCTCGCGCTCTACCGCAGCCTCGTCAAGCTGCTGGAGCAGCTGCCTGAGCTCGACGGCGCCGCGCTCCACGCCTTTGCCGAGCGGCTGCAGCGCGGCGAGGGCGAGGATGGGTTCCGGCTGTTGGCGGAGCTGCTGCCGGGCTGGCTGGCGCGCATGGTAGCGCTGGCGGCCGGCGCGGGCGGCGAGGGCGCGCTTCCCGGCGAATCCCAGGCGATGCGCCGCCTCGCGGAAAGGCGCGGCCTTGATCAGTGGGTTGAGGTATGGGAAAAGCTCACCCATCTTTTCGCCCAGGCGGACAGCGTCAACCTCGACCGCAAACAGGTCGTGCTGAACGCCTTTTTCGCGCTCGAGGATGCCGCGCGCTGACCCGCTCCGGTGCCTCCCCAGGAGAGAATATGAGCGGCGCTCCAACCTATTACCTGACGACACCGATCTATTACGTCAACGACGCGCCGCATCTCGGCCACGCCTACACCAGCGTCGCTTCCGACGTCCTTGCGCGCTTCATGCGACTGGACGGTCGCCGGGTTCATTTCCTCACCGGCACCGATGAGCACGGCCAAAAGGTCGAGAAGGCGGCCCAGGCCGCCGCGGTCGACCCCCAGGCCTTTTGCGATCGCGTCTCGCAGAATTTCCGCGAGATGACGACGCTGATGAATATCAGCAACGACGACTTCATCCGGACGACCGAGCCGCGCCACATTCGGTCGTGCCAGGCGCTTTGGACGGCGATTGCGGCGCGCAAGACGCCACAGGGGCGCGACAATATCTACCTCGGCAAATACGCCGGCTGGTATGCCGTTCGCGACGAGGCATTTTACGGTGAGGACGAGCTCACCGTCGGTGCCGATGGAAAGCGGCGAGCGCCTTCCGGCGCTGAGGTCGAATGGGTTGAGGAGCCGAGTTATTTCTTTCGTCTATCTGATTGGGCCGATTGGCTTATTGCTTATTTCGAGCAACACCCGGAGCTGATCGGCCCCGGCGCTCGGCGCAACGAGGTGATCAGTTTCGTCAAAGGCGGCCTGCACGATCTCTCGATCTCTCGTACCAGCTTCACCTGGGGCGTTCCCGTGCCGGGCGACCCACAGCACATCATGTACGTCTGGTTCGACGCGCTGATCAATTACATCACGGCGGTCGGCTATCCCGACCAGGAACATGCTCTCTTCGGGACGTTCTGGCCGGCTGATCTGCACATGGTCGGCAAGGACATCGTCCGCTTCCATAGCGTCTACTGGCCCGCCTTTCTGGCGGCGGCGGATCTTGCGCCGCCAAAGCGCGTCTTCGCCCATGGTTGGTGGACCGTCGAAGGGCAGAAGATGTCCAAATCGCTTGGCAATTTCATACCCCCGCGACAGCTCGTCGACCAGTACGGGCTCGACGCCGTGCGTTATTTCATGTTGCGCGAACTGCCGTTCGGCAGCGACGGGGATTTCTCCCATCGCGCCGCGGTCAACCGCATCAATGCCGACCTCGCCAATGATTTCGGCAACCTGGCGCAGCGGGTGCTGTCGATGATCAACCGCAACTGCGAGGCGCAAGTGCCTCAACCCGGCCCATTTTCCGCGGCCGACGAGGGCTTGTTGGCGGCGGCGCGCGGGCTTTTGGACCGGCTCCGTACCGAATTCGCCGAGCAATCCTTCCACCGTGCGCTGGAAGCGCTTTGGCAGGTCGTTGGCGAGGCGAACCGTTACGTCGACGAACAGGCCCCCTGGGCGCTGCGCAAGAGCGATCCGGCGCGCATGGGAACCGTGCTCTATGTGCTGGCGGAGGTGTTGCGTCATCTCGCGATCCTGGTCCAACCCGTGGTGCCGCAAGCCGCGGCGAAGCTGCTGGATCAACTCGCCGTGCCGGCCGACCGCCGCGCCTTCGCCGCACTCGCCCAGCCGATCGCTCCGGGCACGCAACTACCCAAGCCCGAGGGGATTTTCCCGCGTTATGTCGATGAGGAGCGCTGAGCCGCTCGCATGTTCGTCGACAGCCACTGCCATCTCGATTACGCAACGGCTGCGGAGCGCCCGGAAATCCTGGCGCGGGCGCGGCAAGCGGGCGTGCGCACCGTGCTCACCATCTCGACCAAGCTCAGCGAGTTCGCGTCCGTGCGCGCGATCGCGGAAAGCGACCCCAACATCTGGTGCTCCGTCGGCATCCACCCCCATGAGGCCGAAGCCGAAGGCGACGCGGTAACTCAACTCGCGACACTGGCGCAGCACGAGAAAGTCGTCGGAATCGGCGAGACCGGGCTCGATTTTTACTATGATCACAGCCCGCGCGCGCGCCAAACCCAGGTTTTCCGGGCTCATTGCAGTGCTTCACGTGAAACAAATTATCCCCTGATTATCCACAGCCGGGATGCCGACGCTGAAACCGCGGCGGTTCTTGTTGAAGAAAACGTTACGCATGGCGTCATTCATTGCTTCAGCACCGGCCGCGCCTTGGCAGAAGCGGCGCTGGCGCTGGGTTTTTACATCTCGCTGGCCGGCATCCTCACCTTCAAGAATGCCGAAGAGCTGCGGGCGATCGCGCGCGACATTCCGCTGGATAGGCTGCTGATCGAGACCGACGCGCCCTATCTCGCACCGGTGCCGATGCGCGGCAAACGCAACGAGCCGGCGTTTGTCGTGCACACCGCGGCGACGCTGGCCGAGCTCAAGGGCGTTTCGCTGGCGGAGCTCGCCCGCGTCACCAGCGAGAATTTCTTCCGCCTCTTCACCAAAGCCCGTCCGCCCGAGGTCGTTTCGTGCGCGTAACGATGCTGGGCTGCGGTCCCTCCTGGGGCGTGCCGCGGATCGGCGGGGAGTGGGGCGTTTGCGACCCGCAGAACCCCCGCAACCGGCGCCGGCGCTGCTCGGTGCTGGTCGAGGAAAACGGCTCGAGTCTCCTCATCGACACCTCGCCCGATCTGCGCGAGCAGCTGCTCGATGCGCGTGTGGTGCGGATCGATGCGGTGCTCTTCACCCATGCCCATGCCGATCATCTGCACGGGATCGACGATCTCCGTATCGTCAATCGCCTGATGCAGAGCGGCATCCCCGTCTTCGCCAGCCCCGGCACTTTGGCGGAAATCAGCCGGCGGTTCGGCTATGTCTTCGATCGCGCCAAGCCGGGCCGGCAATCCGCCTGGTACAAGCCGGTTCTGGAGCCGCGGGCGATCACCGGCCCCTTCGAAGCCGCGGGCTTTGCGGTCACGCCCTTCGTGCAGGATCACGGCTTCTCCACGACCCTCGGCTTCCGTATCGGCGGCTTTGCCTATTCGACCGATGTGGTCGAGCTCAACGATGCCGCCTTCGCCACACTAGGCGGCACCGAGGTGTGGATCGTCGACTGCATCCGCCACCAGCCGCATCTAACCCATGCGCATCTCGAGAAGACGCTGTCCTGGATCGCGCGGGTGAAGCCGCGCCGCGCCGTGCTGACGCATATGGATGAGAGCCTTGACTACGACAGCTTGCGCCGAGAGCTGCCGGCCGGCGTCGAGCCCGGCTATGACGGGCTGGTCATCGATCTCTAACCGGCCGAGTCACCGCGGCGCCGGCACGGTGCGCGTCCGCGACCCGCGCAATGCGCAAGCGGTGCTCTTGTACTGCAACTAAAACGGCAATCAACGGCGTGAAGAATCGGCGCTTTTCGGCCGCGGCCGCGCTCTTTGCCGAGTGCGGCGATGTTTCGCGCGACAGGGTTTTTGCGCGCCGGTATTACAAACGCTGACTGGCGAATGCTGCCTGAAACCCTATTTTCGTGCTTTTCCAAAAAGTTACTGTCGTTGACAAGGTAAGCAATTGCCCGTTGAATTCGGGCCTTTACCAGTTTCTGTTTCGGGGGGCAGCTTGGCGAGGGTCGCCGCGGGCGAGGGGGCCAGGATCGGACGCAAGCCGGCAGCAACCGCGCGGCTCGCTGCGATCCTCGTTCTTGGCCTGCTTGCCGGTTGCGGTGGCGGCGACAAAACCATCCAAAGTCGTCTGATCGAATTCGAAGTGGCACAGGGCGCCAACCAGGACAGCCCGATCGCCATCGACATCGTCTATGTCTTTGACCCCCAGCTCGTGCCGCAACTGACGCAGATGACGGCGCGCGACTGGTTCCAGAAGAAGAGCCAGGTCCGCCAAGCGTTCCCGACCGGTTTCGACGTCGCCTCCTTCGAGGTCGTTCCGGGGCAAAAAGGGCCGATCGAATCGGTACCGTCGAAATCGCGGGACGCCATCGCCGCCTTCGTCTTCGCCAACTATGCCAGCGAGGGGACGCATCGCGCGCGGATCGACGCGCTCGAACATTGCCTGATCGCGCTCGGCGACAAGGACTTCGTCATGCAGTCGGCCAAAGAGGCGAAGCAATGAGCGCGGCGCCATGACCGACCTCCGCTCCATTCCCGACGCGGTGCAGTGGCATGAGGGCATGCTGCTCTCGCCGCAGCATTTCCAGCAGGCGGGCTTGCGCTCGGACCTGCTGCTGCAGTTCCACCTGTCGCAGGCCATGCCGTTCCGCTGGGGTGTGCTGGCCTTGCAGATCGATCAGGCCCGGCTTGCCATGGGGACGTTTCGCGTCTTGTCGCTGCAGGCGGTCCTGCCCGACGGCATCGCCGTGCGCTATCCGCAAGACGACGCAGCGCCGCTCGAGCTCGATCTCCTGCCCGTGGCCGAGCAGCTGCGCGACCGGCCGGGCAAGATCTACCTCGCCGTGCCGGCGCGGCGGCCGGATATCGTCTCCGGCACCGGCGAGGCGCCGCGGTTCCGCTCGGTCGAGGGCGAGGAGGTCATCGACGAGAACACCGGCGACAATCCGATGCGCCTGCCGCGGCTGCGGCCCAATCTCGTGCTGCTCGCGGGCGATGCGCCTTCCGTCAAATACGACGCGATGCCGATCGCCGAGGTCTCGTTCGAGAACGACACCTTGCAGCTGACGCAGCGCTATCTGCCGCCGCACCTCGCGGTGTCGCTCGATGGCAGCCTGGGCCAGCTCTGCCTGAAGCTGGCACAGAGCCTCCGGCAAAAAGCGTCCTTCCTGGCCGACCGCGCCCAGGGCGCGAGCGGGGCAGGGCACCAGGCCTCGCTGCTGGAGACGCGGCACGCGATCCAGTGCCTGGTCGGAGGTTTGCCGGCGTTCGAGGCGGCGCTCAACACCGGGCTCGCTCACCCCTTCGCGCTCTTTACCTTGGCCGCCGGCATCGCCGGCCAGATCGCGCCGCTCGGACCAGGCATGGTGCCGCCCATCTTCGAGCGCTACGACCATGAGGACATCGCCCAATCCTTCCGCCCGCTGCTCACCTTCGTCGAGCGCGTGATCGAGACGATCAGCGAGCTGCACCGCACCATCGCCTTCGCGCTCGAGGGCAACGCCTTCCGCTTGAAGCTCGAGCCGGCGTGGCTCGATGAGGGTGAGTTGCTGCTCGGCTTGCGCGGACGCAGCGGCGCGAGCGAAGGCGACGTCGCGCAATGGATGGAAGAGGCGCTGATCGGCGACGGCGAGCAGATCGCGCCGATGATCGAGGCGCGCATCCGCGGCGCCGCGCGCAGCCGCGTCATCGCCACCGAAGGGCTCGATGTCGTGCCGACGCGCGGCACGGTCGTCTACCGCGTTGCCATCGATCGCAACTTCATCGCCGCCAATCGCACCCTCGAAGTCTCCAACCCGCGCGACCTCGCCGGCGCGCGACGGCCGCTCGAGATCGTGCTCTATGTCCGTGCGCCGGTCGCGGATTGACGGCGGTGAACGAGGTGACGCTGCAACCGCGATCCTTCCTCTCGCCGCAGACGGGAGAAGAGGCGGAGCATTCGCTGGTCGCCCAGTTCCGCCAGTTCTACCGCGAGCTGATGCGCGTCAAATACGCACTCCATGCCGGGCTCAAGAATCTCACCGGCGCGGAGGCCGATGAGCGCCAGCAAGATCCCGTCGTGCTGGTGCATCAGCATTTGAAGGCGCATCTTGAGCGGCTTTATGTCCTCGCGACGCGCTCGGGCGGGGTCTACAGCCCCGAGCTCTATCGCGAGACGCAATACGTCATGGCGGCCCTGGCCGACGAAGTCCTGCTCTACATGACGGAATGGGCCGGGCGCGCGCAGTGGACGGACAACCTCATCGAGGTGGCGCTGTTTCAGACGCGCCTTGCCGGCGAGCGCGTCTTCGACCACATGGACGCGCTGATCGCGCGCGGCACCGCCGCCAACCCCGATCTCGCCGCCGTCTATCTCGTGGCGCTGTCGCTCGGCTTCCGCGGCAAGTACCGCGCCATCCGCGACCAGACGGCGCTCCGCCAATATCGCCGCACCTTGCGGCAGATCGTCGAGCGCCATGCGCCGTTGCGGCTCGACCGCGATCTGCCGATCTTTGCCGACGCCTACGCGCATACGCTCGATGACGCCGCTCCGGCCCGGTTGCCGCATCTGAGGCCCTGGCTGGTCGCCATCGCCGTCGCGCTCGCCGCCTATGTCGCGGCACAGCACGTGGTCTGGACGCGCGGCACCCGCGACATCGAGAGCGTGCTGAACAGCCCGGTGGTGCAGCAGGAGCGGCGCTGAGGCGATGCTCGACGTGGTCAATCACATCGTGCCCTACGCCCTCGTCATCGGCATCGTGCTGGCGCTGCTCGGGCTGGCGCTGCTGGTGGTGCTGTTTCTGCTGCTGCGCCGCGCCGCGTCGAGCAAGGAGGCTCCGGCGCTGCCGCCGGCGCGCGCCGCGCCGCCGCCGGGCAAGCTGGTCGAGGATGCCGCCAACGCGCCGATCCCGCCGCAGGAGCTGCAGCATTCCTTCGCCGCAGCGATGCGCTACCTGCGCGAGGTGACGCCGGGCTATCGCTGGCGCTATGCGATCCCATGGTATCTCGTGCTCGGCGAGAAGGGATCGGGCAAAACGGCGATGCTCAGCGCGCTCGAGGCGGGGCGGCCGGCGGGCGCGATCAAGGCCGAGCCACCGCTGCCCGGACGGGCTCTCACCTGGCACTTCTTCGATGGCGGCGTCGTGCTCGACGTCGCCGGCCAGCTCGTGCTCGACCCCGAGCGCCAGCATGGCGATGATCGCGCCTGGCGTCAGCTGCTGCGGCAGCTGATCGAGCAGCGCCCGATCCGGCCGATCGACGGCGTCGTCGTCACCTTGCCGTGCGGCGATTTCATCGGCCCGGACCGGCTCGACGTCGATGCGCTGCTGGCCAAGGCGGATCAGATGCACCGCCATCTGCTCGATCTGCAGCAGCGCCTCGGGCTGCAGCTGCCGGTCTATGTGCTGGTCACCAAATGCGACTGGATCCCGGGCTTTCAGAGCTTCTGGCGGGAAGCGCCGGCCAATCGCCGCGACGAGATCTTCGGCTGGTCGAACGGGCGGGACATCGATGCCGAGGTGACGCCGGCGACGCTCCATCAAGCCTTCGGCACGCTGACCGAGACGCTGTTCCGGCTGCACCTCGACCTTGCCGGCAAGGAGCAGGAGCTCGCCGATCCCGAAGGCGCGTTGCTGTTCCCGACCGAGTTCGAGCGCTTGCGCGAGCCGTTGAAGCTCTATTGCGCCAGCCTTTTCCGCCCGAGCGTCTATCACGACCTCTTCTTCTTCCGCGGCCTTTATTTCACCGGCGATGGCGGCCCGCCGCCGCGCAGCGGTGCTCTCGTCGCCGATGCCGCGCGCGATCGGCTGAGGCCGGCGGCAGAGCCGCTGCGCCGCTGGCCGCTGTTCACGCGCGACCTCTTCGCCAAGAAGATCCTGCGCGAGCGCGGCCTTGCCGCCATGGCACGGTCAGGCGCGCTGCCGCGCTCGCGGCCGGTGCGGATCGCGGCGGCGAGCCTCGCCGCTTTGATCCTCGTCGGCGTGCTCGGCCTCACCTACGCCGGGCTTCGGCTCGACCGCGAAGCGCGGACGCTGATGCAGCCGATTACCTTCATCGTGCACAGCGTGAGCCGGGAGGAGGCGAGCGGGGAGACGCAAGGCCCGATGAGCGCCGGCGATGCGACCGAGCTGCTCGGCATGTTCGCCAAGCTCGACGTCAAGCGCCTGCGCTCGGTGTGGATGCCGTCCTCGTGGTTCAGCGGCATCGATGACCGCATCACGCAGCATTTCTCGCTCGGCTTCGACGCGGTGATCCTCGACGCCATGCGCCATGAGTTCGATCGCCGGACGCAAAAGCTGATCGACGACGCGCTCGCCGGGCGCGGCGCGGTGCTTCCCGGCAAGCCTTATGCGCTGGTCGACAGCCCGGCGGGAAAACAGGTCGTGGCTTACGTCGACGGCTTGCGGCAGATCGAGGCGAATGCGGCGATCTACAATCGGCTGAGCACGCCCGAGGGATCGCTTTCCGATATCGAGAGGCTGACCACCTATTTGCTCGGCGTCAAGCTGCCGCATGATTTCTTCATCGACAGCGATCTCTATTCGGCAGCGCTGACGCACGTCGTCATCCGGCGTTTCGACCCCGCCGCCTTTCGCGACCGCGCCACCCTGGGTCTGAAGGCGCTGCTGGGGCCCTTCGAGCGGGAGATGGCGTATGACGGTCCCGTCACCGAGCGCTTCACCGAGGTCGCCGCCGCGGTGGATGCGCTCGACCGCGCGGTCGCAACGCATGGCGATGCCGCGGCGCAGCTGCGCTGGTTGAGCGACGGGCTGGTCACGGTTCAGACCATGCTGGCCGATCCCGACTTTGCCTGGCTGATGCGCGAGCGCGCCGAAGCCGATCCCGGTTTTGCCCGGCTGCTCGACAACATTCGCGGCTCGGCATTCTTCGGGCCCGACGTGCAGCAGGCGCTGCAGGACCAGGCCGATGTCAGCTTGCGCCAGCTGCAAAATGATCTCGCCGATGTGAAGCTGCGCCAGACGGTGCCGCTGCTCGACCGCAGCGATGGCCGTGTCACCTTGCGCCTCTCGGCGCCGGCGGCAAGCCTCGCAGCGGCGTTGCCGAAGATGATGGCGCGGCCCTTCATGGCGGCGCCCGAAGCGCGCAGCATCGCATTTCCCGGCAGCGGCGCCGCGACCGGCTGGGACCCCGACCGGCTCGCGCAGGCGATGGCGCTCTATCAGAGCTACGAGCTGTTCCTCGATGCCGATCTTCAGGCGGTGCCGCTCGACTTCCGTCGCGCCGTCGATGCCGCGGCGCGCCAACGCCTCGATGCCGGCATGACCGCGGCGATCGCCACGGCGCAGATCGCGGAAGACCCTGCCGACGGGGCGCAATCGGCGGAGAGCTCGGTCTTTCTTGCGGCGCATGCCTTCGGCCGTGCCGCGCGGCCGCTCGGCGACTTGCTGACGGTGCTGTCGCAAATGGGCTTCGATCAGACCTACAGCCGATTGCGCGAAGCGACGGGACGGCAATCCTATGGCCTGCTGCAGGAGGTCGACAACCTCTTGGAGCGCGAGCAGCTCTACGCCGTGCGCAGCGACATCCACCCCTGGAGCCCGTCGCTGCCGGCGACGCTTGCCGCGTTCGGGCTCAGGGACGATGTCGAGGTGGCGCAGTATCTCGACACCGAGCGCAATTGGGTAGCGCGCCTCGCCGGCGACGGTGCGCAGCCGCTGCTCGACTTTCTCACCCGCAGCGATTTCGCCTTCAATTGGCGGCCGGTGCCGCTGGTGGCGAAGTGGCAGCGCATCCTGCTGGAGTTGCAGAAATACCGCGACAACAACCCGCGCAACTCGATCTCGGCGCTGGAGAATTTCATTCGCTTCGACCTCGCCCAGGTGACGCGCGACAATTGCGTCGACCAGCTCTCGGGCGACCGCTTCGCCGCCACCGGCGATTACTTTCTCGAGCGGCGCGACGCGCTGCGCCAGAGCCTCCTGGGACAATGCAGCCAGATCGCCAGCAGCGCCGGCGCCGCCGGCTATGCCGAGATCGCCGACCGCTTCAACCGCACGCTCGCCGGCCGATTCCCGTTCGCGACGGAGGATCCCGCCAGCGACGCGGCGGAAGCGCCGCTCGGCGATGTCGTCGACTATCTCCGCTATTTCAACGCCACTGAGCCGGCGGTGCGTCACGATCTGGCCAAGGGCAGCACCTTGGGGCAGCAGGAGGCGCTCGCCTTCCTCGACGAGATGGAGAAGGTGAGCACCTTCCTCGCGCCGTTCCTCGACCAGAGCAGCCCCGATCCGCCGGGCTTCGATGTCGATGTCGATTTTCGCGTCAACCGCCGCTACGAGCAGGGTGCCGATCAGATCATCGATTGGCAGCTCGCGATCGGCGATCAGGTGTTCCGGCGCGGCCAGCCGGGCAAGCCCGTGCGCTGGCATCTCGGCGATCCCGTGACGGTGAGTCTGCGCTGGGCCAAGGACGGGCCGATCTCGCCGGTGTTGCAGGGTGTCGCCGACGCCGAGGAGCTGAAGACTCGCGTCGTGAGCTGGAGCTACGACGATCGCTGGGCGCTGCTGCGGCTGCTCATCGATCACCGCACGCCGGCCGAGGAGCTCGACCGCAACGCGGCGCTGTCGCCGGAGGTGCTGAGATTCGGCGCGCAAACCGTAGAGGTGATCGGGCCGGCGACGCGGTCGCCGGGACCGGTGGGACGGGCGCGGGCGTTCATCCGCGTCCGCCTCGCCGCCGTGCCGGCCGGCGGCAAAGCGCCGGTGGCGATGGCGCTGCCCGATTTCCCGACGCGCGCGCCCTTGCTGCTGGGCGAGGCGGCGCGATGACCGCCGAGGCGCTGCACCGCACCGAGCCGGCCATGCCGTCGGAGGACGCGGCGCTGCTCGACGGCATCGACATCGATGCGATCCTGGCGCCGCTCTCGGGCGAGCAGCCGGCCGGCGCGTCGCTGCGCTTTGCCGGCGATTACGACTGGATTCGCGAGGCGCGGCGCGAGGAGGATGCGAGCCTGCCGCAAGGCGTCTGGCAGAGCGAGCTGAAGCGCGCCAATTGGGACGAAGCGGTGCGCCTATGCGCCGAGGCGCTGGCGCAGCGCTCGAAGGACGTTCAGATCGCCTGCTGGCTGCTCGAAGCGCTGATCCATCGCGATGGATTCGCCGGCATTCCCGTCGGCCTCGGCGTCATCATCGGCCTCTGCAATGCCTTCTGGCCGAGTCTCCATCCCGAGATCGAAGGCGGGGATCTCGCCTATCGCATCGCGCCGTTCGAATGGGCCAATGCGCATCTCCCGCCGGTGATCTATCGGCTGGCGCTTACCCAGCCTGGGATCGTCACGCCCGACGTCTACGCCTGGGAGCACTACGCCAACGCGCTGCGCCTCGAGCAGATCCAGAAGGCGCATCCCAGCGCCAAGCCGCCGGCCGGCATCCGGCTGGCCGAGGTCGAGGCCGCGATGGCGGCGACGCCGTCAGCCTTCTACCGTGGCGTCCTGCGCCGACTCGACGCGGCACTGGCCCTGCTGGGCGATCTCGATCATGTGCTCGGCGAGCATTGCGGCAAAGAGGCGCCGAGTCTCGCCGGCTTGCGCGGCGCGCTCGTCAGTATCCGGGGCCTGCTGCAGACCGTGCTGCGCAACAGAGGAGAAGTGCCGGCCATGGCGGAACAGAGCAAACCGGCGCCGGCCTTGGCGGTGGCGGAGGAAGAGCCGCCGCCACCGGTCGCCGATGACGGCATCATCCGCGATCGCGAGCAGGCCTATCACTTGATCCTTGAGGTCGCCGAATTCCTCGCGCGCACCGAGCCGCACAGTCCGACTCCGTATCTGCTGCGACGCGCCTATTCCTGGGGGATGATGCCGCTGCACGAGCTGCTGAGCGAGATGACTCGCGGGCGAAACGACCTTGCCGCGCTGTTCGAGCTGCTCGGCATGCAGCACCGTTAGGTTTACTGCGGCGTTACGGGATGACGATATTGAGACGATGAATGAAAACGCTGCGACAACATAATCATCGAGTTCGCCACAATCCGCTTGATTGAGTAGAGCGAATCATTTTAACTCGCTAGGCGCTGGAGACAGGTACGAGAGGGCACTTCGCACATGGCCGAAAGCACGCAACACAAGCTCGACCGCGTCCGTCCGCCGCGGGTGCAGATCACGTATGACGTCGAGATCGGCACCGCGATCGAGAAGAAGGAGCTTCCTTTCATCGTCGGCATCCTCGCCGACCTCTCGGGCAAGCCGGCCGAGGCGCTGCCGCCGGTCAAGGACCGCAAATTCGTCGAGATCGACCGCGACAATTTCAACGACGTGCTGGCTGCGATCGAGCCGCGACTCGCATTCCGCGTGCCCAACAAGCTGGTCAAGGACAGCAAGGATCAGCTCAATATCGAACTCACCTTCAAGAACATGGACGATTTCGGCCCGGTCGAGATCATCAACCAGATCCCGGCCCTGAAGAAGCTGTTCGACGGGCGCCAGCGGTTGCGCGATCTGCTGACCAAGCTCGACGGCAACGACAATCTCGACGCCCTCCTCAAGGACGTCATCAGCAGCACCGAAAGCCAGGCCGCGCTCAAGAAGGATCTGGGCGAGGGCGGCAAATAGACCCCCACCTCGTAAACCGGCTCAGCGAGGAGAGACAAGCACATGGCTGAGGAAACCCAGGCGCAGGGCGGCAACGGCGCGGCCCCGGCGACCCTGCTCGACAAGATCATCGTCGAAGGCAAGCTTGCGCGTGACGAATCGCAGCGCGAATACGCCCGCGATCTCGTCGGCGAATTCGTTCACGACGTGCTCGCCGAGGGCGGCACCGTCAAGGCCGATGTCGCCGAAGCAATCAACGACCGCATCGCCGAGATCGACGATCTCCTGAGCGCGCAGCTCAACGAGATCCTGCACCATCCCGATCTGCAGCGGATGGAAGCCTCGTGGCGGGGCCTCAACTACCTCGTCATGAACACCGAGACCGGCACGGGGCTCAAGCTTCGCCTGCTCAACATCACCAAGGCGGAGGTGTTCAAGGACCTCGATAAGGCCGTCGAGTTCGATCAGAGCGCGCTGTTCAAGAAAGTGTACGAGGAGGAATACGGCACCTTCGGCGGTCATCCCTATAGCATGCTGGTGGCCGATTACGAGTTCGGCCGGCATCCGCAGGACACCCAGCTGCTGCAAAAGATCGCCAGCGTGGCGTCAGCGGCGCATGCGCCCTTCATCGCCGCCGCGAGCGCACGCCTCTTCGACATGGACAGCTTCACCGAGCTCGGCATACCCCGTGATCTCGCGAAGATATTCGAGAGCCTCGAGCTCGTCGCTTGGCGCTCGTTCCGGGAGAGCGAGGATTCGCGCTATGTGACGCTGGCGCTGCCGCACATCCTGCTGCGCCTTCCCTACGGCCCCAACACGGTGCCGGTCGAAGGCATGAACTTCGTCGAGGACACCGACGGCCGCGACCACGCCAAATATCTCTGGGGCAACGCCGCCTGGGCGCTCACCACGCGCATCACCGACGCCTTCGCCAAGCATGGCTGGACCGCGGCGATCCGCGGCGTCGAGGGCGGCGGCAAGGTCGAAGGCCTGCCGGCACACACCTTCCTGACCGATGAAGGCGATGTCGCGCTGAAATGCCCGACCGAGATCGCCATCACCGACCGCCGCGAGAAGGAGCTCAGCGATCTCGGCTTCATCACGCTGGTGCATTGCAAGGGCACGGACTATGCCGCTTTCTTCGGCGCCCAGACCACCAACAAGCCGAAGATCTACAATCTCGCCACGGCGAACGCCAACGCCGCGCTCTCGGCACGGCTGCCTTACATGCTCAACGCGTCGCGCTTCGCGCATTACATCAAAGTGATCATGCGCGACAAGATCGGCTCGTTCATGACCAAGGAGAACGTGCAGACCTATCTCAACACCTGGATCATCGATTACGTCCTCGGCAAGGACGATGCCGGCCAGGATCTGAAGGCGAAATACCCGCTGCGCGAAGCGCGCGTCGACGTCTTCGATGTGCCGGGCAAGCCCGGCGTCTATCGCGCCACCGTGTTCCTGCGGCCGCATTTCCAGCTCGAGGAGCTGACGGCGTCGATCCGCCTGGTGGCGGAGCTGCCGCCGCCAGCCGCGGCCTGAGCCCAGGATAGGCAGGGAGATAAAGGAGACTCTTCATGTCTGGCAATATGTTCCTGAAGCTCGAGACTCCCGACATTACCGGCGAGTCCTCGGACAGCGATCACACCGGCGAGATCCAGATCCTGTCCTGGAGCCATTCCTTCAATCAGCCGACCTCTCCGACACGCAGCTCGGCCGGTGGCGGCACGGTCGAGCAGGCGAACCATTCCGATTTCAGCTTCACCAAATATATCGACAGCGCCACCGACGATCTGCTCAAGCAGTGTTGGAGCGGCAAGATGATCGGCAAGGGCACGTTCACCGCGTTTCGCGCCGATGGCGACAACAAGGCGGTGAAGTACCTCGAGATCGTCATGTCGAACATCGTCATCTCGAATGTCAGCTTTGGCGGCGGCACGGGCGACATCCCGACCGAGACGGTGGCGCTCAGCTACGGTGCCGTCGAATACAAATACATCCCGCAGAAGAAAGACGACGGCACGGCTGACGGTGCCCAGCCGGTGAAGCACGATCTGATCAAGCAAGAGGTGTCGTAGCAGACGCCGCGTCGTCGCGGGCGGCCGACACCGGGGCGCTGGGGACGCCATGAGCGAGCCGCGCTACGTCCCCGGCGCCGCGGCGCCGCTGTTCGAGCGGCTTACCGATCTCGATCCGGAGGTCGACACGGAGGCGCAACCGCTGCGCATGCTGTCGCCCGCCGCGTTGCGCCAGTCGGTCGCACGCGAGCTCGACCGGCTGCTCAATACCAGAGCGCCGGTTGCGGCCGACATCCTCGCCGCTCGTGCGCGCAGCACCATCGATTACGGCATACCGGATTTGTCGCTGTTCGGTCGGCGCGATTTCGACAGCGAGACGCAGCTCGCCGAAGTGCTCCGCCAGGCGATCGAGACCTATGAGCCGCGCCTGTCGCAGCCGCAGGTGCGTATCGAGCGCAGCACGCGGCAGAACGGCGCGCTCATCATCCATGTCGACGGCGAGCTGCATCTGGGCTCGTTGATCGAGCCGATCTCCTTTGCCGTCTCGGTGCAAGGCACCGGCGAGAGCCATGGCGAGTGACGGGCTCGACGACATCCTCGGCTATTATCAGCGCGAGCTCGCCTATCTCCGCCATCGCGGCCTCGACTTCGCGCGGCGCTACCCCAAGGTCGCGAACCGCCTCGAATATGGCGGCACGGAATCGCAGGATCCGCATGTCGAACGGCTGATCGAATCCTTCGCCTTCCTCACCGCCCGCCTCCAGCGCAACATCGACAGCGAGTTTCCCGAAATTCCGACCGCGCTGCTGTCGGTGCTCTACCCGCATCTGGTGGCGCCCGTGCCGTCGATGGCGATCGCGCAGTTCGCGGTCGATGCCGCGCAGGCGCGCGCGGCGCAAGGCTTCCTCATCCCACGGCAGACGGCGATCTTCGCCGAGACCGCGGGCCCGCAACGCGACCGGCTCACCTGCCGCTTCCGCACCGGCTATCCCGTGACGCTCTGGCCGATCGAGATCGCCAATGCCGATCTCGCGCCGGCGGCTGATTATGGGTTTCTCGACACCATGCCGGACGCCGCCGCGGTGCTGCGCCTGCGCCTGCAATGCCAGGGGCAATGGAGCTTCGCCGATGTGGTGCCGAAGAGCCTGCGCTGTTTCATCCATGCCGAGCCCGGCGTCGCCGGCACGGTTTATGAGCTGCTGTTTAACGAGTTGCTGGGCATCGCCGTCATTCCGGAAGGCAAGAAGGCGCCAACCACCATGCTGCCGGCCGAGGCTGTCGAGCCCGTCGGCTTTGCCGTCGAGGACGGCCTCTTGCCTTATCCCGGCAACGCCCATCTCGGCTACCGCCTGATCCAGGAATATTTCGCCTTTCCGCAGAAA
This sequence comes from Allostellaceae bacterium, assembly GCA_035509275.1. Taxonomy (GTDB): domain Bacteria; phylum Pseudomonadota; class Alphaproteobacteria; order ATCC43930; family CGMCC-115725; genus DAHUYF01. The sequence goes on from DATJLU010000219.1 coordinate 91,857, forward strand.
TTTCATTTCTTCGATCTGAAGCGGCTGCCGCCGCTCGGCCCGTGCCGGTCGGTCGATCTGCTGTTCCTGCTGCGCACCAGCCCGCAGCGGCGGCTCGGCATCAATCGGCGCAGCTTCGCGCTGGGCGCGACGCCGATCGTCAATCTCTTTCCGAAGACGACCGAGCCGATCCGCATCGACCAGACCAGGACCGAATATCTGCTGGTCCCGGACAATCGATGGGAGCGCAGCACCGAGATCCACTCGATCCTCAAGGTCTCGGCCACATCGGACGTCGCCGATGACAGCCGCACGTTCCAGCCTTATTTCTCCTACGATCATCACTCCTCGATGAGCCGCCAGGGGGCGTTCTGGACGGCGCGGCGCCAGCCGACCGGACGCGCCGACATGCCCGGCACCGACATGCTGCTGTCTTTCCTCGATCTCGATTTCACCCCGACGCGGCCGCCCGCGCAGACCGTGTTCGCGCATGCGCTGGCGACCAACCGTGCGCTGGCCGAGCATATCGCGCCACAGACGCGGCTCGAGATCGAGATCGACGCGCCGGTCTCCGGCATCGCCGCTTTGACCAAGCCGACGCGTCAGTTGACGCCGCCTTTGGCCGGCGACACGCTGTGGCGGCTCATCTCGCATCTCTCGCTGAACCAGCTCTCGCTCGGCGGCGGCGAGCAGGGCCTCGCCGCGTTGCGCGAGATCCTGCGGCTCTATGCCAGCCTCGACGACGGCACGGTGGAAAAGCAGATTCAGGGTCTGCGCTCGCTCGAGAGCCGTCCGGTGGTGCGCCGCATCGGCAGCGATGGCTGGCGCGGCTTCTGCCGCGGCCTCGAAGTAAAGCTCGGCGTCGACGAGACGCTCTATGTCGGCGCCAGCGCCTTTCTCCTCGGCGCGGTGTTGAGCCGTTTCCTTGGCCTCTACGCCGCCGCCAACAGCTTCGCCCAGCTCGTGCTTACGAGCGCTCAACGCGACGGGATTTGGAAGACATGGCCGCCTTTGGCTGGCGAACGGATCGTCCTGTAGCCGAGCAGCTTTTCGCCGAGGCCTACCGCTTCGATTTCTTCCAGGCGGTGCACCTCCTCGAGCGTCTCATGCCGCGCGCGCCGCGCGTCGGCGACACCGGCGGCATGCGGCCGGAGCCGGTCCGCTTCCGCTCGAGCCTGATGGCCGCCTTTCCGGCGAGCGAGATCGACCGGCTCGCGCTCGGCACCCGGCCGGGCGAGCCGCCGGAGATGACGGTGAACTTCATGGGGCTCGCCGGCGGTTTCGGTCCGTTGCCGCCGCCGCTCGCCGAGCAGGTGCTGGCGCGGGCGCGGCGCGGCGATACCGCCGGGCGGGACTTCCTCGACATCTTCAATCACCGGCTCGTCTCGCTGTTCTATCGCGCCCGCGCCAAGCACCGTCCGAACCTCGCGCGCGGCACGCCGGCGGACAGTAATTTCGCGCTCTATCTCTTCGCGCTGCTCGGCCTGGCGCTGCCGGAGCTGCGCGGGCGCATGGCGTTCCCGGATCGGGCATTGCTGCACTATGCCGGGCTGCTGGCCGAACGGCCGCGCAGCCTGCACGGGCTCGAGCGGCTGCTGGCGGATTATCTCGGCGTGCCGGTGAAGGGGAGGGCGCTCGAAGGCCGCTGGCTTGCCATCGACGAGAGCGAGCAGACGCGGCTCGGCCGCTCCGGCCGCAACACGAGGCTGGGCCAAGGCGTCGTGCTCGGCCGCCGCGCCTGGGATCAGCAGGCCGGCATCCGCCTCGTCCTCGGCCCGCTGTCCTATGCGCGATTCCGCACGCTGCTGCCCGACGGCAACGCGCATCGACGGCTGATCGCGCTCGTCGGCTTTTACGCCGAGAGCCCGCTCGAGCCGGAGTTTCACCTCGTGCTGCATCCGGCAGAGGTGCCCAGAACGCGTCTCGGCCGCGCCCATGGCGCCAAGCTCGGCTGGACCAGTTTTTTGACGACGCGGCGGCGCAAGCTGCCGGCCGAGGTGCGCTTCGGCCGCGGCATCGCGCGGGCGAACGCATGACCGCCCTCAGTCTGCGCCCAAGAGAGGAGGATCGATGAGCTCCGCCAAAGTGATTCAGGGGTATTTCCGCGGCGGCCGGCCGCGCTTCATGGGGGCGATGCAGCGCCAGGCAGTGCAGCCGCAGCCGCGGAGCACGGCAGTGCCCTTACCCGACACTCTCCAGCATATCGGCGGCGGGGGCGTGAGTCGGCCGCTGCCGGAGCCGCTGCAACAAAAAATGGAGTCGCTCTTCGGCACGAGCTTCGAGGATGTGCGCGTTCATGTCGGACCGGAAGCCCCATCGATCGGCGCACTCGCCTTCACCAAGGGCTCCGATATCTATTTCGCGCCCGGGCAATACGATCCGGCGAGCTCGCGCGGGCAGCAGCTCATCGGCCACGAGCTGGCTCATGTCGTCCAACAGCGGCAGGGCAGGGTCCAAAATCCGCTCGGCACCGGCGTCGCCGTGGTGCAGGATCCCGCCCTCGAAGCCGAAGCCGATCGCATGGGTCAGCGCGCGGCGATGATGCCATAGCGAAGCGGCTGAACTCGCCATGACGATGCACGCCCTCGAGCGCGGCTGGAAGCATTTCAGCCGCAATATCTCGAAGCCCTTCACCGGCGCCAATGTCGAGAATCTGCGCGCGCTCGACAAGCTGCTGCGCGAGATCGAGCAGCAAGGCTATGACGCGACGCCGGCGCGGCTCAATCCGAGCCAGAACCCGCAGAAATTCAGCTACGGCAAGTTCGATTTCAGCTGGCTCACCGCGCTCGCCGACGATGAATTCCGCACCATGCACAATGGCTGGCGGCTGGTGCTGCAGGTGGCGCTTCGCGGCGGGGGAGCGGGGACGGGACGCATCGCTTTGCCGGATCGGCAGCGCCTCGTCGATGGTCCGGGCACGCCGCAGATGTGGAAGGATCTGCAGGCGATTAAGGATCGCTATCGCACGCTGGCCAAGGAGAAGGTCAAGAGCTTCGTCGGTGCCAGCGTCGATAAGCTGAAAGCGCTGGCGACGAAGCTCGACGACGCCATCCACCAAAGCCCGGTTTTCGGTGTCTACGCCAGCTACTACAGCACCGCCTCGACGATCTACGAGCGGGCGCAGGATGACGGCGCCGCCAACGACATGCAGCGCAAAATTCTGGCGGCGGGCGGCCTCTACAAGCTGATCAAGTCCGGCGTCACTCTCGGCCGCGCCATCGTCAGCTTCGGTGCCGATTTCAGCGCGGTGAAATCCGTCGTCCAGAGCTCGTTTGCGGCGCTCAATTCGCTGGGCGGGCTGCTCGGCGGGCTCGTCGACCTCGCGCGCGGCCGCGAAGCGGATTACCGCCGCTTGACCGCGCGGCTCGGCGTCGAGCAGGGGGTGGACCGGCTGATCCGCCGGTTGCGCGACAAGGACCAGGAAGCGCTGGGTGAGCAGCTTGATCGCGGCGCCCATCGCCTGCAGCGCGGCGCCGACCTCACCGAAGAGACGTTGGTGACGCTCGGGCGCGAGATCCGCCACGCGAAGTTCTGGATGGACACCTTCGTCAAGGATCTCGCCGAGATCAAACGCGAGCTCGCGGAGCCGCCTTTCATCAGCGAGCTCAAGGACCGGCTCGCGTCGCTGCGCCGCGGCGATGACGAGGATGCCGGCGTGATCAAGCCATCCGAGCTGCTCAAGGTCGAAGTCGCCGAGCGCAATACCCGCGCGCTGCTCCTGCAGCGCGCCAACGAAGCGGAGCTGCATTATCGGCGTTTCTCGGAGATGCTCGGCAACGAGCTAAGGAAGATGCAGGAGTATCTTGCCGCCGTCGAAACCCGCCGCAGCCTCGCGGGCGCGCAGCTCGGCGCCGTCGGCGCCGGGCAGCAATTCGACACCGCGCGCAGCCTGGCCAATCAAGCAGCGCGATTCGACCGCAGCAAGCTGCGTCCGCCCGGCCCGGCGGCGCCCCGGCCCGCGCCGGCGCCAGACCCGCTGCGCGATGCGCTTGCCGCACGGCGCCGCGCCATCGCCGGCGATGATGAAGATTGAGCGCCGGTCGTGAACGGTCGCGACACGAAAGCAGCGCGCGGCCGCACCGCAGGCCGGCACAGCGGCGCCTATCCACGCGTCACGGCGAGCCTGCGCGTCGATCTTGCGGCGGAAGATCACCGCGCCGGCGCCGCGCCGCGCTCCGGCGCGATCGGCGGCTGCGCCCCTCTGGAGCCGGGGAAACAGCGGATGCAGCGCCGCAGCCCGGGCGAGCTGGGCCCGGCGGGCGAGGCGCGCGCAAAGGCGCCGCGCCGGGCGCCTAGGGCCACAGCGTCCACAGCCGGCGAAGACTCGCGCGCGGCAATGCCGGCGGAGGCTGCGAACGGTGGCGGCGGAGCGGACCTTCGTAAGCTGGTCGCCACTCTGCCGACAGCGCCGCTTTCGGGCGCTGCCGGACTTCCCGGGTTGAGCGTCTTCCTGGGCGAGCTTGGCAGCCCGGCAAAGAGCGAGACCGCTACGCCCGCCGTTCGGCCAGCGGCTGCGCTGTTGGCGCGCGGGCTGCGGGCCGTGCCAAGCCTCGCCGAAGTCAGCGTCGCGATCGGCGGCGATCCCGCCCGCACGCGCGGCTCGAGCCGGCTGGCGACGCCGTTCCGCGCGCTCTTGCGCAGGCGCGGCAGTCGCGTCACGGCGGTTCCGCCCGCAAACCGCCCCGCGGCAACATCCGCCCCGGCCGTGCCGAGCGAAACGCCAGCCGTAGCGGCGCCTCAGCGCCCGGCGGTCGAACCGGCGCAATCAGGTGCCGCCTCGCCGTCGCGGCCGAGTCGCCTGCGCCGCGCGTCGCGCTATATCGTCAACGGTATCCTCGACGTCACCATCCGCCGCTTCCGCGCCGACACCGCCCGCGGCGGCACGCTCCGACGCGGCTGAGATGCCCATATTGGTTACGGGTCTTAGCCGGCGGCGTGCTAAACTGCGGCGCGGCTGAAGCGCCGCCGGCAACTGCTCACCTTAGCCATGTCCGACGTCAAAGCGCTCATTTCCAAGCTCAACCCGACCTGCAAGCGCGCTCTCGAATCCGCGGCCGAGCTGTGCCTGGCACAAACCCATTTCTCGGTCGAGATCGAGCATTTCCTGTTGAAGCTGGTGGAGAGGCCGGACGGCGATCTGCCGCGCGTGTTGCGTTATTACGAGATCGATGCCGGCGCCGTCGCCCAGCAGCTCAGCGCTGCCATCGAGAAGCTGAAGCGCGGCAATAGCCGCACGCCGAGCCTGTCGCCGCATCTGCTGGCGCTGTTCGAGGGGGCGTGGGTCACCAGCTCGCTGCGCCTCGGCCAACCGGCGATCCGCTCCGGCGCCGTGCTGCACGCGCTGCTCGAGGACGACGCGCTGCGCGCGCTGCTGCTCGAAGCGGTGCCGCTTCTCGCGATGGTGCCGCGCGGCCGGCTGGCGGAGGATCTGCCCGAGCTGGTGCACGGCAGCGCCGAGGACCCGGCGGCCCAGCCCGCCGCTTCGAGCAGCGGCAGCGCGCACAGCCACGCCGCACCGACTGCCACGCCGACGCCGGCGCTCGATGCCTATACCATCGATCTCAGCGCCGAAGCCGCGGCCGGACGCATCGACCCGATCATCGGCCGCGACGCCGAGATCCGCCAGATCGTCGATGTGCTGATGCGCCGGCGGCAGAACAATCCGATCCTCACCGGCGAGGCCGGCGTCGGCAAGACGGCCGTGGTTGAAGGGTTCGCTCAGCGCATCGCCTCGGGCGACGTGCCGCCGCCGCTGCGCGACGTGCGCGTCTGCGTACTCGACGTCGGGCTGATGCAGGCGGGCGCGTCGATGAAGGGCGAGTTCGAGCAGCGGCTGCGCTCAGTGATCGACGAAGCGCAGTCCTCGCCGAAGCCGGTGATCCTGTTCATCGACGAGGCGCATACCTTGATCGGCGCGGGCGGCCAGGCCGGCACCGGCGACGCCGCCAACCTGCTGAAGCCCGCGCTGGCGCGCGGGACCCTGCGCACGATCGCCGCCACCACCTGGTCGGAGTACCGGCAATATTTCGAGAAGGACCCGGCGCTGGCGCGCCGCTTCCAGCCGATCCACATCGGCGAGCCAGACGTCGCCACCGCCGTCGTCATGTTGCGCGGCCTCGTCGCGCCGATGGAGAAACATCACAAGGTGCGAGTCTCCGACGAGGCGATCGTCGCGGCGGTCAATTTCTCGCAGCGCTACATCCCGGCGCGGCAATTGCCTGACAAGGCGGTGAGCCTGCTCGACACGGCTTGCGCCCGCGTCGCCATCTCGCAGACGGCGAAGCCCGCGGCGGTCGAGGACAGCGAGGTCGCGCTTCGCTCGTTGGAGAGCGAGCGGCAGGCCTTGCTGAAGGAGAGCGACCTCAGCGATGCGCACGGGCCGAAGATCGCCGAGATCGAAGAAAAGCTCGCCAAGCAGAAGGAGCGCGGCGCCGCGTTGGACGAGAGCTGGGGCAAGGAAAAGGCGCTGGTCAAGGAAATCCTCGACATGCGCGAGAAGATCGCCGAGGCCAAAGGCGAGACGGACATCGAGGCCGATCGCGCCGCGCTGCGCGAGAAGGCCGAGGCGCTGGGGGCGATCAAGCCCGAGGAGCGCATGATCTATCCGCATGTCGACGAGGCGGCGGTGGCGGCGGTGGTGTCGGATTGGACCGGCATCCCGGTCGGCCGCATGATGGCCGACGAAGTCGAGACGGTGCTCAACCTCGCCGAGATTCTCAACCGGCGCATCGTCGGCCAGAGCCACGGCCTCGAAATGATCGCGCGCCGCATCGAGACCAACCGGGCGCGGCTTGACAATCCGTCGAAGCCGATCGGCGTGTTCCTGCTGTGCGGTCCCTCCGGCGTCGGCAAGACCGAGACGGCGCTGGCGCTCGCCGAGTCGCTCTACGGCGGCGAGCAGAACATCATCACCATCAACATGTCGGAGTTCCAGGAGGCGCACACCGTCGCGACGCTGAAAGGCGCGCCGCCGGGCTATGTCGGCTATGGCGAGGGCGGCCGGCTCACCGAGGCGGTGCGGCGGCGGCCCTATAGCGTCGTGCTGCTCGACGAGATCGAGAAGGCGCATCCCGACGTGCACGAGATCTTCTTCCAGGTGTTCGACAAGGGCGTGATGGAGGACGGCTCGGGGCGGCGCATCGACTTCCGCAACACGCTGATCCTGCTGACCTCCAACGTCGGCACCGAAATGATCATGGACGCCGCCAAGCGCTCTTCCCCGCCCGACGCGGCGACGCTCGCCGTCGCGCTGAAGCCGGCGCTGCTGGAGGTGTTCCCGCCGGCGCTGCTCGGCCGCGTGGTGACGATCCCCTATTATCCGCTGTCGCCGGCCATGCTGACCGGTATCGTCAAGCTGCACCTGAAGCGCATCGCCCAGCGCATCGCCGACCACCACAAGGCGAGCTTTACCGCCGACGACAGCGCGATCGAGCTCATCGTCTCGATGTGCAACGATCCCGATTCCGGCGGCCGGGTGATTGACAACATCATCACCAATACGATCCTGCCGGCTCTGTCGCGGGAAATCCTCAAGCGCACGCTGGCGCGTGAGCCGATCCAGGCGGCCAAGGTCTTGGTGGAAAACGGCGCCTTTGCCTACGACGTGTCGTAACGCCGCCCTCGCCGCGGCGCTTCTGCTCGGGGCCGCGGGGCCTGCCCGCGCCAACCTGCGCGTCTGCAACAACGCGCATATGCTGATCAACTTCGCCATCGGCTACAACGCCGGCGATCGCTTCGCCACCGAAGGCTGGTGGACGATGACGCCGGGCTCCTGCTCGACGCCGCTGCGCGGCCCCCTGCCGGGCCGCTTCGTCTATCTCTACGCGATCGACATCGACGCGGTCGACGTGCTCGCCGGCCGGGTGTCGATGTGCGTCGACCGCGCCAAGTTCAAGGTCTTTGGCGTTTCCGACTGCTGGCGGCGCGGGCTCGAGGCGGTCAATTTCGCCGAGATCGACGCCGGCGGCTCGCGCGACTGGACAGTGTTCCTCAACGATGTGCGCAAATAGGACTCAATTGCCGTTCTTCATCGAATCGAGATCGTCGGACGGAAACACCTCGCCGAGCAGGCTCAGGAAGTCGCGCGTCGCCAGTGAGCGGGCGCGGTCGAGCAGGTACGGCGCCGGATTCGAGGGCTCGACGGTGCGCAAATGCGCGGCGACCTGCTCGATCAGCGCGAAGGCTTGGTTGCGCGTCTCGGCGGGCGGCGCCTCGCCGGGCGAGAAATCGAGCGCCGGCGCGTCTTGCAGGCTGCTCACGGGAATGGCGAAAGTCCCGGCCGGGCCGACGAACACCCGCGCGTTGTCGGCGTGGCGCGGAGCGAGCATGCGGATCACTTCGTAAAGATTCTTGCCGAGCGTCGCGCGCGCCTGGGCGATCAGCAGCAGCGCCGGGCTCGACGGCTCCCGGGCCTGGAAATAGCCGAGCGCCGAGGCCAGCGCCGAGTCGACGTCGGCGAGCGTGTCGAACGACCCCGGTCCGGCCGCCGCCTCCGCGACGACTCCGGGCTCGCCCCCCTCGGGCGCGCGCGCATAGGCCGGATCGCGGCGCGCCAGCGCGTCCTGGGCGAAGTCGCGCATCTTGGCCACCAGCGACGTGAGCGCCTCGAACTTCACCGCATGTTCGAAATCGACGCGCTCGGCGGTGATGACGTACATCCGGTCGAGGTCTTCGCCGAGCCGGGTCAAGGCGGCGTGCGCCTTGAGCAGGTCCTCCATCTCGATCGTCGCCAGCATACGCTCGATCGCGCCGGCGGAGGCGAGCTTCTCGCCTTCGCGCAGCTTGGCGTCGCCGAGCGTGATCATCACCGCGCGATAGGCGAGCGGGCCTTCGCGCTGGGTTTCGAGCAGCGTCGCATATTGCAGCGGCAGCGCGACCACAGGGGAATCGCCGAGCGTCGCGAGCTGGGCGAGCCGCGAGGAATATTGACCGCGCTCGGCCTGCGGATGCGCCTCGTCCCAGCGGTTGGCGAGCAGCCAAGCGATCTCGGAGACTTCGCGCGCGAAGCCGTAGAAGTCGCGATTGAGAATGGAGAGCTTGGCGACGAGCAGGTTGAGGCGCAAGTCCTGGGTGCGCTTCTTCAGCTCCGCCGCCACGGCGAAGGCGGCGGGAAAATCGATCGTCGCGCGGTCGAAGTTGAAATACGAATCGGGCAGCAGCCCCTCATAGGTCGCAAGGAAATTCATGAATTTGGGATCGCCCTCGGCGTCGAGGTCGGGGCCGCACGGCGCATCGTCCGAGATCGGCGCCAGTTCGATGTCAGTCTCCGCCATGCCGCCCCCCGCGATCGGCTTGCGAAAAAAACCCGCAGCGGACCGTAAGAGCCGGATATCATAGTTCCCTTCGGCGCGGCAGGGAGAGCGGCGAGCGATTCGATGAGCGGTCCGAACGACAGCGGCGCCGGCGACACGCCGACCGGCGACATTAAACTCCCGACGCGCGACGTCGCCGGGGCAAAACCGCTGTCGCCGAAATTCCGGCTGCACCTCTATTGGGACACGCCGCGCCTGCAGTGGCAACCCGTGCTCGCCTCGCCGCCCGAGCCGCGCGACCAGCCGGCGTTCCTCAAGCTCGCCGATCCCTTCGCTTCGGTCCTTAACGCCGAGCGCTACATCCTCGACGGCGGGCTGCTGTTCGACCTCAGCCATCCGAACTTCGACATTCTCGACAAGGCGTTCCTGGAGGCGCCGACCGCGCCGCCCAATCTGCTGCCGAGCTTCGCGCAGATGAAGGCGTGGGAGGACGCGGCCTTCTACCAGCGGCTGGGCCGCACCGCGCCGCTGATGGGCGCGCCGGCCCCGCCGCCGCCCTTGCTGACGCCGCCGGTGATCGCGCCGCCGCCGCCCTCGCCGTTCTACAAACTGCCCGATCCCGTGGCGCTGCGCGGCGAGCCCGACGCCCCCCGCGTCGGCGCCGCCGGCGACGTGCTGAAGGCGTTCATGGCCCTGCCGGCGGTGAAGACCAACATGAACAAACTCAGCGACTACGGCTTGCAGCAGGCGCGGCTGCTCAAGAACGACTGGGACAAATCGCCCTGGCTCGACCGCATCTTCGCGATCACGATCACCACCCCGCTGGCGGCGAGCGTGGTCGGGACGGTGCTCGGCGTCAGCGACGCGCGCCATTTCGCCTTCGACAAGATCAAGGGCGCCGACGTGCCGGTGCCGTTCATTCCCGGCTTCTCCGTGCATATCGACGATTTCGGCAAGGCCGATCCGTATCTGCTGGGCGCCAAGCCGCCCGATCCGCATCAACCGCAGGCGCTGAGCTTCGGCGTCAAGTTCGACCTGCTGAAAGCCATTCCCGCGATCAAGAGGGTGTTTTGACCGCCTGCTTCCCGCCGCTGCCCGTTTTTCATGTCTTCGCCAACGACCGAGGGTCTCATGTCTGATCTTTCCCAGCAAGGCCGTATCGGCCAGCTCACCACGCCGGCCGGCGCGGACACTTTCGTGCTCAACCGCTTCGAGGGCACGGAAGGGCTCGGCCAGTTGTTCGAGTATCGCATCGGCGCGCTGTCGCTGAAGGAGAACTACGATCTCAACTCCATGATCGGCCAGAACTGCGACGTGAAGATCACCGGGGTCGACGGGCTCGAGCGCCATTTCAACGGCGTGCTGACGGAGGCCAACTACACCGGCGGAACTTACGCGCTGTTCGGCTATCAGCTCGTGCTCAGGCCGTGGCTGCATCTGTTGTCGCGCACCTCGGACTGCCGCATCTTCTCCAACATGAAGCCCAACAAGATCATCACCCAGGTGTTTTCCGATCGCGGCTTCAACGACTTCCGCGAGAACCTGAAGGAGGATTATCCGACCCTCGAATACACCGTGCAATATCGCGAGACCGACCTCAATTTCGTGTGCCGGCTGATGGAGAAGTACGGCATCTATTATTATTTCGAGCACACGTCCTCGAAGCACACGATGGTGCTCTGCGACTCGCCGAGCTGCCACGACAAGATTCCGGGCCTCCAGCCGGTGCCGCTGCTGCCTGTAACCCAGGAGACGCGGCGCGACCGCCAGCAGTTCGATTCCTGGTCGAGTGCGCGCGCGTTGCAGACCGGCAAGGACGCGCTCAACGATTATTTCTACGAGAAGCCGAGCCAGGACCTGCTCGCCAAGGCCGACAAGCACGGCCAGTACGAGCATTCGACGCTGGAGACCTACGATTATCCCGGCGGCTACGACAACAAGTCCGACGGCGAGAAATGGGCCAAGGTGCGCGTCGAAGCCGTGCAGGCGCTCGACGATCACCGCATCGCAATCGGCGCGGCGCCGTCGCTGTTTCCGGGCGGCAAGCTCACGCACGAAAACAACCCGGCGCAGGCCGACAACAAAGACTACGTGGTGCTGCGCTGCACGCATTCCTATGTCGACCAGACTTATATCTCCGGCGGCGGCGCGCCTGTCGCCTACGCCGGAACCTATGAGATGATGGATTCGAGCCGCCAGTTCCGCTCGCTGTTGACGACGCGCCGCGCGGTGGTGATCGGCTGGCAATCGGCGCTGGTGATCGGCAAGCAGGGCGAGGAGATCGACGTCGACAAAGAAGGCCGCATCCTCGTGCAGTTCTACTGGGACCGCAAGAAGGACAGTTCGCGCCGCATCCGCGTCGTGCAGTTCTGGGCCGGCAAGACGCGCGGCGCCTGGTTCTGCCCGCGCATCGGCGACGAGGTGCTGGTGCAGTACGAGGACGGCGATCCTGACCGGCCGATCTGCGTCGGCTCGGTCTACAACGGCGAGAACACGGTGCCGACGACGCTGCCGGACTACAAGACCCATTCCGGCATTCTCACCAAGTCGAGCAAGAACAGCGACGGCTACCACATGTTCCTGTTCGACGACACCGCCGGCAGCGAGCGCGTCAAGCTGCGCTCGCAGAAGGATCTGATGTTCAAGGCGCTCAACAACGAGCAGCGCGACATCCTGATGAGTCAGACGGAGAACATCGGCCAGAACGAGACGATCAACGTCGGCATGGGTCCCGACGACCTCTCCAAGGGCGGCGGCAACTGGACGCTCAACGCCTTCACCAACGCGACGATCAACGTCGGCCCGCCGGGCATGCCGCTGACGCAGATCGTGATGACGCAGCAGGACATCACGCTCAACGTCGGGCCGGAGGGGCTGTTCGCCAAGATCGTGATGAATGCGTCCGGCATCACCTTCTCGGTGATGGGCGGATTGACCACCGAGGCCTGGAGTCCGACCGGTATCGCCTCTATGGCGCCGACGATCAGTGAGACGGCGCTCGCCGCCATCACCATGACCGCGCCGGCGGGCGTGACCGCGGCCGCGACCCTCAATACGCCGGCGCTGGTCGCCGGCGGCGCCATCGTCGGCGGCATTCCGATCTAAAGAGGCCAGTCATGACGTCACGCATCCGCTTCGCCGACGCCGCCGACGTGTTCGAGGCGTTCCCACGCCTCTATTTGATCGCGCCGAAACCCGCCGCGGCTGTTGCGCCGCTCGACCACGCGCGCGCGCTGATCGCTTCGCCACGACCAGCCGCCGCGCTGGCGTTTGTCGCGCATCTGCTGCCGCGCCGCGAAGCGATATGGTGGGGCGCGCAATGCGTCAGCGCGATGTCGAGCGACGCGGGGACCGACGAGGGAATGCGGCTCGCGGTGCTTTGGGTGCGCGACCCCGACGAGACGGTGCGGCGCGAGGCGCTCGCCTTCGCCGAGGCGAGTGGGCTCAAGACGCCGATGAGTTGGCTGGCGCGCGCCGTCGGCTATTCCGGCGGCAGCCTACTTGCGCCCGACCAGCCGCCAATGCCGGCAGCGC